>JAFYFC010000022.1 GCA_017543905.1 Clostridia bacterium | reverse complement strand
GTCGGTTCCGGCGTAGGCTCTGGCGTCGGTTCCGGAGTAGGCTCGGGAGTCGGTTCCGGAGTGGGCTCGGGCGTCGGTTCCGGAGTAGGCTCGGGAGTCGGTTCCGGAGTAGGCTCGGGAGTCGGTTCCGGAGTGGGCTCGGGAGTCGGTTCCGGAGTGGGCTCGGGAGTCGGTTCCGGAGTCGGTTCGGGCGTGGGATAGAGCGGTTCGATTATCTTGAAAGCCTCGAACTCGCTCATAAGCACATATGCTTCTTCCACTGTTTCACCATAAGGAGTTTTGGCTTCCCCGTCATATACGATCTTGTACCAGTCTCCGCCTTCTGCGAGCAGCACGAACTCATCGTTTAATGCAGCTGTCGTCAGCTCGTCCAGCTCGTCGGGAGTAAAGTACAGCTGCACGACGTCCTCAAGCGCACGAACTCTCCAATAGCCTACAACATCTATAAATTCTATCGGCTCAGGGGTTGGTTCGGGAGTAGGTGTAGGCGTTGGTTCGGGTGTCGGTTCGGGCGTAGGTTCAGGCGTCGGTTCTGGTGTCGGTTCGGGTGTCGGTTCGGGTGTAGGGTCAGGAGTACGTGTGGGAGTCGGCTCGGGAGTAGGCGTAGGCTCTATGTATTCATAAGCCGTAAACTCCGAAACGAGCACATATCCGATCGCGCCGTTTGTGCTGTTCTTGATCTTATACCATTCACCGCCGGTAGCAAGCAGTATGAATTCGTCGTCGCTGCTTACCTTTGTCCATACGTCGCTCTTGCTCGTGCTGCGATATACAGTTCCGCTCGAATTCGTCGCACGCACGCGCCAGTCTCCGACCACATCGATAAATTCAACGGGCTCCGGTGTGGGAGTCGGCGTCGGGGTAGGCGTAGGCGTCGGGGTGGGTGTCGGGGTAGGCGTAGGATTCACCATTTCAAGCGCTGAAAGCAGTACATAACCTCGATTGCCGCTTGAATCCTTTACTCTTGCCCAGTTAAGGCCTGCTCCGTCCGCAGTAACTATACGATCCTTGTAGAGCCTTACCACGACCTGTGAGCTTGTGGACGGATTCTGATAGATATCAGCATAGTTAGCCTTTATCCTGTAGGACACCGGCTCATCATAATCCCAAATCGGCTCATAAGTCGGAGAAGGTGTGGGAGTCGGAGTAGGCGTAGGCGTCGGGGTGGGAAGATTTACGCTCAAGCCCGACAAAAGCGTATAACCAACCTGTCCAAACTGATTGCGCACTCTCGCCCATGTGCTGTTGCTTGCAAGCAGCGTTACGTAGTTGCCGTACGCCACGGTGCCGATTTGCGTGCTGGACGTATTTGGCTCTGTATAAAGTATGGCGCTTGATACGATGATTCTCGCCGTAAGGCCATCACCGTAATCGATAAACGGATCAGGTGTCGGCGTGGGTTCGACATAAACGGGAGCTTTGTAGGAATACAAAAGTTCCTGCGTTTTTATATCTGCCGTTCCGGTCGGTTCGAGCCCCGCCTGCTGCTGAAACAGCATTATCGCGTTATATGTACGCGTTCCGTAATTGCCGTCGATATATCCAACCGGATACTTAAGCTGGCTCAGGCGGTATTGCAGGTCATATACACGGCTGTTTACGTCTCCGCGCAGGAGCGTCATAAGACCGTTATATTCTCTGGCGGAATCGCTGTGCAGGCTTTCCTGAAGCGAACGGCTGGCTTTTCCGTTTTTCCAATAACCCATCTCCGCCTGGAAATTCTTTACAGCGTTTTGTACGGTAGTTCCGTATCTCTGTCTGTTCGTGTTCGAGGGCAAATAATAAAGCTGTATCAGACGCGTTACAAGTTCGGCGACGCGGTAGCCCTCGTCGCCGTATTCAAGTTCGATGTAGCTTAAGCATTTCGGAGCATCTTCGGCGAACAGCAGCTTGAGCGTTTCGCTGTCGGCATTGCCGGTCTGCGGAAGCCCTGTTTGCTGTTGGAAGAGCTTCACGGCGTTGTATGTGCCCGTGCCGTAAACCCCATCGGCCTTACCGGCCATATAGCCAAGCTCCTTCAGCCTGTTCTGCAGATTGGTAACGCGCTTGCCGCTTGCGCCTCTCGATATTCCAAGATACGGATCGTAAGCGTTTATCTTGCCTTCGACGAGCATATGCATAAGCTCGTTGGTTACCTGACCCGTAGCTTCCATGTTGTTGTCCGACTGCAGGTCCTTGACGGCAGTCTGAGTTTTCGTACCGAATACGCCGTCAGCGACATCATCGAGGTATCCCAGCGCTATCAGTATTTGCTGAAGCTGCCTTACGTTCTGTCCGGCGCTGCCGCGCTGCATTGTGGGATATACAGTGGGTACGGGAGTGGGAGTCGGGGTCGGCGTGGGTGTGGGCGTGGGAGTAGGCGTCGCGGTCGGCGGCAGAGTAGGATGCTCTGTAGTTCCTACGAATACACTGTAGAAGTAATTTAGTTCGTCGGAGCTGCCGTCCTTGCGTCTGTCGTAAACCAACAGCTCTTCGCCGGCTCCGAGTATACGCGGCTCGAATTCGTCGTATCCCTCGTAATTCGAAGCCAGCTTCATATACGAGGCATATTTGCCGGTAGAGGGACTTACCCTGTATACCGTATAGTCGGTATCCATTATGTACAGATACTCACCCGCGCACACGATCTGCCCCATAAATTCCTTGGTGGGTGTCAGACGCGCAAGGAGCTTTGAGGATCTGGTTACAGGGTCGTATTTGTTGATCTCCGTAAGCCAGCGGGTGCGGCGCAGATAGTAGACGAAGCCGTCATATATACAGAATTCCTGTACGGAATCGTTAACGGTAAGCGTCGTGTTCTGTGCGGCATCTACCCTTACTATAAGCGTATTGTCGGCAGTAAGCAATACTTCGCTGCCGCTCAGCATTTCCGCCTGCCTGTACTCGGAGAATACCTCCGGCGAGATCGCAAGCGCGCGGTTAAGCATGGGCAGATACAGATATGCGCCTGTCTCAGTTCTGAAAGCGAGTCCGCTTGCGGTAAGCCTTAGCTCAAGTATCTGGCTGTCGGCTGCGTACAGCGGTATGTTCTGTACGCCTATATACGCGTACTCAGCCATAACGTTTACCGTATAAGGCTGGTCATAGTTGACATAGTACACGTATCCGGCGCTTTCGTCCAGCACCGCGTTTCCGATAACTCTGTCGCTTATAAGCTCAGCTTCACGCGGCATCCCGCTTATACTCGAAGTGGCGACCACTACGTTTTCAAGCGTATCCGCAGCAGCGGTATACTCGTCGCTGACCAGATACAGCGGATGTCTTATCAGGCTGCTGACGCCGTTTTCCGCATCGGTTTGATAGTAGACCCATGTGTCGTATACGCCTACTATTCGTGCAGCGCCTTCCGGTACTACCGTTTCTTCGTACCAGGCCTGGCGTATCGTACCTTCGGCCAGATACACGCCGTACGCTCCGCTGCCTGCCGTATAGCCCGCAGCCAATGCAAGCTCGGGTACGAGCAGTGCGCATATAAGCGTAAAGCACAGGAGTTTTGCAAGTTTTCTCATAAGCATCTACCTCCGTTATTGAGACGTTTTGTTTTCAGTCGATGTTCCTTTTATGTCTTTTAGTACGTTAAATGTTTATTAATTCTGCGGCAGAAGCTTCCCCGAAAACTCTGCCGAAGCCCTCTATAAGCGCGTCACGCATGGGCGTTTTCATATCGTCCGGTATTTCTTTCATGTCTTTCAGGTTATTTAGCATTCTGATCATACAGCTCTCGCACCTGCTTCTAACGTCATCGGCTTTGCGTCTGAAGCCAAGAAAATAAAGGTTTGTATTTGAGTTCTGCATAAACGTGCGCACGTATTCCTCGGACATGCTCGTCAGATATTCATTTATAAAAGCCATCCTGTCCTCATACATTTCGGCGACACGCATAAGCTGCGGATTTGAAAAGAAGCTGTCAAGCATTTTTTGCCTATCGCGCTTAGAAAACTCCCGCGGTTTTTCGATCGCGTTAAGCGGCCAGTACGGTATACGGTAAAAGTCAGGCTTGCCGCCTCTTTCATATAATCTGCCCAGCAGAAGCAGCTCTTTTTCTATTTCACGCCTTACGCCGTAGATTTCTTTTGCTTTAATCAGTATATCGTGTTTCTTTACGCTGTCGGTTTCGCTTTTAGCCTGCAGCAGCATTGAGGCAAGACCTGCTTCGTCTGTGTCCGGATTCAGCTTCCCTCCGCACCATGGACAGTATAAGGGCAAGCCTTCATTTATATTTATGCTGTTTTTGCAGTGAGGACAATCCATTGCAAAACCTCGTGTTCTTTTATCGGTCCGTTTTTAAAATGCCGACATATTCGTTATTTGTGACTATTATATGCTCGAGCAGCTCGCACCCGATCAGAGGCAGCGCCTCAGCGGTACGGAGCGTGATTTCCTTATCCTCCTGCGAAGGCTTAGCTGTGCCGCCCGGATGATTATGCGCAAGTATCGCATATCTTGCGCCGCAGCTGAGCGCCGCCTTGACGACATCGCGTATGTAGACATCCGTTGCGTCGAATGTGCCCTTCGCCACCTGTACGGTTCTTATCAGGCGCTTCTCCGAATCAAGACACGCTGCGTAACAGTATTCTATATGCCTGCCGCGAAGCAGCGCTGAAAAGTACTCTCCAGCGCTTTCGGCATCCGAGAGTCGCGGCCTTTTACCTTGACGCATCGTGTATACATAACGCGCAAGCTCGTCCGTAAGGTCGATCGCCTCAGCCGCCGTTTTTGAAAGCCCGCTCTCCGCCATTATGTCCTGCGCGTCAAGCTCGAACGCGCGCGAAAGCTTTGAACCCTCCGGATAAAGCGCGGCTACGGCTGTTTTCGCGTCCGCGTCCGGCTGGGCGTACGCGATAAGGCTTTCAAGCGCCAGCCTTGCGCGTGACTCGGTCTCAGTCATCTGCCATCACCGCTTCAAGCGCGGAGGCGATTTCCTGTTCGTTTTCAGTTCTCTCCCCCATATACCAGCCGTCAAGCTCCGCGTCGTACAAAAGATACGCGGCTGCGATCACGTCGGCGTATGCGTCGCAGATCCTGATATTCAGCGTAAGCGGTCTTTCGGCGGAAAATATGTCCGCGACATATTCGTCCCGCGCGATCATTTCGCTGTCGGGACTCGTGTCGAGATAGTGTTTGAGTTTGTTCACGTCAAGCTTCAGGCGCATAATATCGTCTCCCTGTGGCCATATTTTACTATATATGAAGTCTTTTGACAATACCTTATTTATGTTTCGTTTTTGTGTACATTTTTGTAATTTCTGTTTCATTTATATTGACAAAAATCGAGCTGCGAATTATAATCAATCTGCATATATATCATTTAAAGCCCGGAGTATAAGATGTTCAAAAAGCTCTTTTATATATCAGTGTTCTTGACGGCGCTCGTATTCGCCAGCGCATACGCGGCTTCGTCATATAAGGTATCCCCTTCCGTGAGCAGCATAACCATGTCGCCCGGAGAAAGCAGAACCGTCACAGTTATTATAACTCCGGTAAACCTTATGGATCATGCGGTGACCTGGGAAAGCGAAAACCCTTATGTCGCGTCAGTCAGTAAAAAGGGTGAGATAACCGCGCATGCCGCCGGCAGCACAATTATTACCGCAACTATAGAAACCGGCGCCTCCTGCCGCGTAAGCATACGCGTCAAAGGCAATCCCGTAACGATGCTCGAGCTTTCCGATGAAGAAATCCAGCTCGAGGCAGGCCAAAGCGTAACGCTTACATACAAAACCAACGACTCAGCCGACGACAAACGCGTAAAATGGTCGAGCAGCGATACAGCAGTCGCCACCGTAAACAGCAGCGGCACGGTCAAGGCAGTCGGCGGCGGCATCGCCGTCATTACCCTCACAGCCGTAAACGGCATGACGGATACTGCTGTCATATATGTGCCGAGCGACGTCAAAAGAGTCGAATTGTATCCGGAGGAGCTCTATCTCGGGATCGGAGCGAGCGCCGTTATGGACGCTTATGTATTTCC
Organism: Clostridia bacterium; assembly: GCA_017543905.1. Lineage (GTDB taxonomy): Bacteria > Bacillota > Clostridia > Christensenellales > Aristaeellaceae > RUG14130. The sequence goes on along the minus strand of JAFYFC010000022.1, from coordinate 5,565 downwards.
GGGCAACGCGAGGGACCGCGAGATCATCTGGGAAACCAACGATCAGAGCGTAGCTACAGTCGACAGTGACGGCGTAGTTACCGGAACCGGCTCCGGAACGTGCTATGTCAGAGCCATGACGGCAAACGGCAAATACGCGTTGTCTACCCTTCACGTCAGCGCGCTTCCCGTGAGCATCGATTTCAGCAAAAACACAGTCGTGCTTTCAAAGGAAAAACGTACCTTTCAGATCGAAACCGTCATAAGCCCTGAAACGGCGTCTGATTGCGTGCTCACCTGGGAAAGCAGCGATATTTCCGTAGTTGCCGTTCAGGACGGTATGCTCAATGCAAAGGGCTACGGAGTCGCATACGTCAAAGCCACTTCTCTTAACGGCATAAGCGCAGAGCTTACAGTTTATGTATGCGAAGCGCCTGAGTCTGTGCGTTTTTCGTCGTCTGTATATCTTGTACCGTCTGACGGCGGTCAGGTAAGCGTGCAGCCCGTATTCAGCCCCGAAAACAGTATGGCCGAGGTGCTTGTATATTCAACCAGCGACGCTTCCGTGGCCACGATCGACGAAAACGGGGTGCTGAAGCCGGTTTCGTACGGTTCGTGCACCGTTACGCTGAAAACCTCAAACGGACTTGAGTGCAGCGCTGACGTGCGCGTATATGAGAACGCACGTGCGCTGTACGCAGCTGAATCGTCATTAATACTGCCGCAGTATTCGTTTAAGGAGCTTGAAATATTTTCGGAAAGCGGCAAGCCGTATCTTTCAGAGCTTGCAGTGAGTATAGACGACGAAAACGTGTGCGTTTATACCGGAAGCAGTCTGTATGCACGCGCGCCGGGCAGAGCTGAAATAACCATTTCAAGCCCGGGAACATCCTTGACGACCAAGATAAACGTCACGGTGACGGAAAGTCAAGGCTTCAACGCAAAAATGCATATCGCTCTCACGTTCGACAACGGTCCGGACGCATATACTGCCGACATACTGCGCGTGCTGGGCAAATACGGCGTAAAGGCTACCTTCTTCCTGCTCGGCGAAAACGTCAAAGCGCATTCTGAAACAGCAGCTTTGTATTCCGATACCGAGCACGAGCTCGGCAACCATACCTACAACAATTCGTCGGTCGCTTCCGATTCGCTCGCGCTCACGGCAGAATACCTCGAAAGGACCGACAGCGCTGTACTGAAGGCCTGCGGCAGAACGCCTACGGTACTGCGCGCGCCCGACGCGCTTCTGCCCAGCGCTTTGTTTACGTCCCTGCTCGACACGCGCCGCTTCATATACCGCGGCATAAACGCAAACGACACAGACGGGTCTCTAACCGCATCCGAAATAGCGGGCGCGATGCTGTCTGAGATATACGACAGCTGTATACTCACATTTCACGACTGCGGCAAAAATACCGCAGCGGCGCTTGATATACTTATTCCTGAGCTATTGGAAAGAGGCTGCAGCTTCCTTACGGTGAGCGAGCTGATAGACTACACAGGAATGACCGAGGGCCTTTTCAGCACGAAGCGATGATATACGTGTATAAATCCAAACGCCTTCTCGAATACGCAAAACACGGCAAGACCATATTCACTTGTCCCGTTATGCTGGGCTCACATCCAACGGGACACAAAGTGCAGGAAGGCGACGGCCGGACGCCCGAAGGCAAATATCGTATATGCAGTATAAACCGCTCAAGCAAATTCCATATATCGCTCGGCATAAATTTCCCGAACAGTACCGATGCAGTTCTTGGATTTAAGAATAAACGCATTGATATTTTCAGAGCCGGTCTGATCATAGCCGCCGATTTTCTTCACCTGCGCCCGCTCTGGCATACTTCTCTGGGCGGGTTTATAATGCTGCACGGAGAAAGCCCTGACGGAAAGACAGGCGATTGGACGCAAGGCTGCATCGCTGTTAAAAATGCGGACATCGAAAAACTCGCCTCTGCATGCTCAAGAGGCGAGACAGTTATAATAGAAGCCTGAATCAAAGCATATCGAGCGGAAGTTTGTTTCCGTATTCGGTATTCCAGTCGTTTTTGAAGCCCTCGATCGCCATCTCCGTCATAGGATGTGATATCAGCTTTTCGTAAAACGCAGCAGGCAGCGTAATATAATGGCTGCCGGACAAGGCTATTCTCCTAACCTGCGACACGTTTCTGAAGCTTGCGGAGAGTACCTTTGTTTTAAGGCCGAATATACCAAAGAGCTTCACGGTTTCAGATACGCAGTTTTCGCCGTCTCCCGCGTCGTCAAGCTTATTTACATACGGAGCCACGAAATCCGCCCCCGCTCTTGCGCAGATCAGAGCCTGCGCAGGCGAGAACACAGCCGTCATCGTTACTCCTACGCCCAGCTGTTTAAGCTCCCTGCACGCCTTCAGTCCTTCCTTGACTGCCGGCAGCTTTACGAAGAAATCCCCTTCCGTCCTGCTCAGCAGGTTTTTAAGCGCGATCGCTTCTTTGATCATGTCGTCAGCCGTAGTCTGGAGCGTCTGTACATGGAGCATTTTGCCTGCGAGCAGCTCGCGCAGTTCAAGCAGCACAGGCTTAAGCGGCGCATGCTCCCGGCAGATTATCGCGGGATTTGTGGTAACGCCTTCTATCGGAAAGTACTCAAGCGTGTTCCTGACAGCTTCCGGCGAAAACGTATCAAGCAGAAATTTCATGGTCATCCTTTCATTATAACAGCTTTTGTGCAATATTCGTTCAGCAGCTTAACGTATATCCTGTAATTATCAAGCGGCACGTCCGGCGGCGTCTGATGGTCTACGCTCGGAATATAGGAACCAGAACGCATAATCGGCAGCAGCCTTTCAAATTCACGTTTCATTGCGGCTTCCCCGTCCTTCATAATACGCTTGTTGTAGCCGCCTATCATTATGAATTTCGGAAAAGATTGCCTTATTTTGTATACGTCCACGCCCGCCTGATACTCAAGCGGCAAAGCGCCCTCTATTCCGGCGTCAATCAGCCACGGAACCATTTCGCTGATATCTCCGTCCGAGTCTACTATGACCCGCGTGCTGTGCTTTTTTATATATGGTACGATCCTTTTATAATACGGCAGAAGGAATTCTTTGAACAGCTTTTCCGACAGCATAGGGCCCTTGTTGTAGCTCATGTCTTCGGCAATAGTCATGAACTCCGGCACGCACACGGAATATATTTGTTCGAGCACGCTTAACTGATAGTCCGCAAGCTCGTCAAGTATGCGTCTGTAAAGCTCCGGTTCGTCATAAAACGAATAAAGATGCCCTTCGATGCCGAACAGCGTTCGCGGAAACCAAAAGCCCCCGTCGATCGTATACCACAGAACCGTTTCCCCTGCGTCGTGAGAGGCTTTCCATTCGAGCATGCGTCTGCGCGCTCTTTCCGGCTCGTCTGCAGGATACAGATACTGCCTTATGCGCTCGTAATCGTCTTCGTCTTCAATTATGCCCTTGCCCTGCGCGGAAGGTTTCGGACAGTCCGGGGCGGTGTGCCTTAGCCAGTACTGCCTGTGTACGTCGAGCCCGAGTCCCGAATACATTTCGTCCGTATACGGAACAAGAGAAAACCCTTCGCTCTTCCAGCGCTCTACTGTCAATTGCCACCACGTTGCCCATTCGATCAGCGGAAGCCTGTCCAAGCCTGTGAGCTTACCTTCAAGCGCGGCCTTAAAGCGTTGCGTATTGGTCATATTTCCTCATAAAAAGGCACGCCTCACAGCGCGCCTTGCATATAAATCCATGCTATTCCGCCAAGAATTTCCTGAGCTCGGATACATTTGCCTGTCTGTCGGGCACAAGCACGTTCATGCCGGAAATCTTCTCGCTCTTGTATTTTCCGCGCAGAGGTATCTGTATGCCCGAGATCTCGCTGTCCTTGAGCGCAAGCACCGCAGGAACAAGATTTTTCAGATCCGAAATAGAGATATTCGTTTTGACTAAACCTATATTGTTCAAAGCGAAGGATATCATCTCGCCGGCCGACATCTGGCAAATCTTTTTGTACAGCAGCTCCATAAGCTGTCTTTGTCTGGCGGACCTTTCAAAATCGCTTTCACTGTAACGGTATCTTGCCCACGATTCAGCCTGTTTGCCGTTCAGATGCTGGTAACCGCCTTTTGTAAGAAAGCCGTCGCGCTCGTTTTTAAGCTTGAGCACCTGTATGTTGTACCAGTAGATAACCGCGTTCACGCGCGCGATCTTGTTTTCGGGTATATCTACGTCTATTCCGCCCAATTGATCTATTACATCCACAAGCCCCGCAAGGTTTACTGCCACGTACGCGTCGGCGCGTACGCCGAAATTCTTGTACAGCGTATCCGCAAGCAGATCAAAGCCTCCGAACACGTATGCTGAATTGAGGCGGTTATTCTTTTTTCCGGGTATTTCGACATAAGTGTCGCGCAGGAACGAAACCATCTTTATCTTGCGATTCTCGATATCGATATTGAGCAGAATTATCGTATCCGTGCGGCCGGAGATCGAGCTTGAACGTGAATCGAGCCCCAATAGCAGGATATTTCTGGTGTTGTCCAGCGTATCGAACGCGGTATTCAGAGTGAACTCATCAAGCATCAGCTCCTCCTCCGGGTCGAACACCACGCTGTCTTCGTCTGTTAGAAACTGCTCTTCCTCGATAAGCGCATCCAGCTCGTCCGTGTTTTCGTTAAGCTCCGGCGTTCCGCGCCCTTCGGATACGCCGCTTACACTAAACGTCAAGCACAGTATGAGCAGTATTGACAATAGACGTTTCATCCCGAATCTCTCCTTAATAATCTTCCTGTATTATTTCCTTTACGAAATTGCCGAAGGATTTGACGGTCAGCTTTTCCCCTGCCTTGAGTGCGGGCAGCGGTTTGTCCGCGTCGAAGAGATACAGTCTTTCATCCTCTTCCCGGTCGCCGACCGTAACGTTCATATCGTAAATTTCCACTCCGTCGTAAAAGCGCGTTTCGTTTGCAAACGAAATGAAGCTGCATTCGCAGGTTCGGCTGCGCCCATTACGCATTTCCTTAAGAAAGCGGTTGTATTTGACCCATGGAGAGATTTTCATCGACCATACGAAGCATACAAGCGCAAAGCCAAGCCCTGCGCTTATAAGCACGAGCGCTTCTATATCCATTATTCTGAACGTTACCGTCAGGATAACGAATATGCAAATCAGCGCTATACCCAGCGCCACACGCAGTTTTGTTTGTCTGGCCGCGTCAATAAAATCCTGTTCTGTATACATATTCTCACCATCCGTCGTTATACATTCGGCGCGTGAGGCACAAAAAAGTTCCCCACGTTATGTACATTATATTATGCGACCAAACTGCGTTGTTGTCAAGCAAAACATATTAAAAATAAACACAGCGATTACGGGTCGAATATTGACAGTACAGAATCCTAAGACTATAATTTTGACAGGATCGAACCAAAGCCTCAATCACTATTATAAGCAAACGAAGGAAGGAATACCATGAACACAGCAGAGCGTTATACCGGTGCAGTATCCAGAGGCATCAGATGCCCTATTATACGCCAGGGCGACAATCTTGCCGAAATAGTGGCTGACAGTGTTATAAAGGCTTCACTGAACG
>JAFYFC010000021.1 GCA_017543905.1 Clostridia bacterium | reverse complement strand
TCCTGCGGTAGTAGCTCAGTTGGTAGAGCGCCACCTTGCCAAGGTGGAGGTCGCGAGTCCGAGTCTCGTCTACCGCTTATGCGGGTGTAACTCAATGGTAGAGCGCCAGCCTTCCAAGCTGGATACGTGGGTTCGATTCCCATCACCCGCTTACAGTAAAATACTCCTGCGGTAGTAGCTCAGTTGGTAGAGCGCCACCTTGCCAAGGTGGAGGTCGCGAGTCCGAGTCTCGTCTACCGCTTTTTTCATGCCCGCAAACAGGCGTCTTTCGTCAATAGCCGTTTAAATGCATTGAAAATTCATTTCGTTCAAACATTTTCAAACATTTTTTGCTTGCCAAATCACGCGCGCGGGAGTATAATTCGCACATATATACTTTGAGCCGATAGCCGGGAAAGGGATGTTTTTACTTTGGCGATTCGCAATTCCGCGAAGGCGCTTATATTGCATGACGGAAAGCTGCTGCTCAACAAGTGCGTGTCGCGTCTGGGCATGTATTACGCGCTGCCCGGAGGCGGGCAGCACGACGGAGAGCTGCTCACCGAGGCGGTGCGCCGCGAGGTGATGGAGGAGACGGGACTGAGCGTGGAGCCGATGCGGCTGAGCGCGGTATTCGAGCGCGTCTCCGACGACCGTATAGGCAGCGTCAACGCTCACAAAATGTATTTCGTGTTTCTGTGCAGGTATCTGCCGGACGTCGCCGCGCGGGAGCCGGTGGAACGCGACCCGTATCAGGTAGGCATGGAATGGGTCAGCGTGGACGACGCGGTCAGGGCGAGCCTGTTTCCGCGCGTGATACGCGACAATCTGCCCGCGCTGCTCGATTACGGCGAAACCATATATCTGGGCAGCGAGCGGCGCGGAGGCCCCAGATGAGGATACTCGGCATAGACCCGGGGCTCGCGCTGTTGGGCTACGGGATAATAGACAGCGCGGGAGGCCGTCAGCAGCTGGTCACGTACGGCTGCATATCCACCGCAGCGCGTTCCCCCATGCCGGCGCGGCTCAGAAGCATTTATACCGGTCTGTCACAGCTTATCGGAATGTACATGCCTGACGACATAGCATTCGAAGAGCTGTTTTTCGCACAGAATGTAACTACGGGCATCGCGGTCGCGCAGGCGCGCGGAGCGGCGCTCGTCGCAGCGGCGCAGCACACCGAAAACCTGTACGAATACACGCCGCTGCAGATCAAGCAGGCCATAACCGGTTACGGCCGCGCCGAAAAGCAGCAGATGCAGAATATGGTAAAGCTGCTGCTAAACATGGACGCGCCCGCAAAGCCCGACGACGCCGCGGACGCGCTGGCGGTCGCGATAACGCACGCGAACTGTCTGCACGCGAAGGAGCTGTACCGGATCAAATAATACGCACGCATACGCGGGCAGGCTTAACGAACAGGCGGAATAATATGATAGCACATATCGAAGGCATTATAAGCGAAAAAAACGCGGACAGCGTAGTAGTGGACTGCGCGGGCGTAGGGTACGAGCTTAACGTCAGCGCGCAAACGCTCTCCGCGTGTCCCGCGCAGGGCAAAAGCGTAAAGCTGTATTCCTACCTCGCGGTGCGCGAGGACGCGATGGAGCTGTTCGGCTTTATATCAAAAGAAGAAAAGAAAATGTTCCTGCGCCTTATCGGGGTAAGCGGGATCGGCCCGCGCACGGCGCTGGGCGTGCTGGGCGCGTTAAGCGTACACAATCTGTCGGTCGCGCTGGTCGCGGGAGACGCAAACGCGCTGGCGCGCGCGCCCGGCATAGGCAAAAAAACCGCTCAAAGGCTCGTGCTGGAGCTTAAGGACAAGGTCGAAACGCAGGAGCTTACAGGCGTGACCGGCGCGCCGTTCGTGCCCTCCGCTCAAAGCGCGGAGGCCGAGGCGATCCAGGCGCTGATGGCGCTGGGCTACAATTCCTCGGACGCCGCAAAGGCCGTTTCCTCGGTCGCCGGACAGTCTGACAAAACGAACGATATAGTGTTCCTCGCGCTGAGGAAGCTGGGCGGGGGCATGTGATGATACCCGTATATGTGTCAAACGGCACCTTCGTCACCCGCTATAACGGCCGTGATTATCGCCACATAGCGCGCTACGCTCCCGAGATCGAAGCTGACGGCGTCGAGTTTCTGATGTACTGCGTATGGAAGGACGAAATCCCTGAGCTGCGCCGCTTTCTGCTGTCGACCCGTCTGACGTTCCCGGTAATGCATATCGACAAGGAGATAGGCGAAACGCTGGCAGCGCGCGGGCTTGAGGGCCGCGATGAAGCGCTTGCGCTGCTCGAACGCGACATCGGCACGGCCTGCGAGATCGGAGCGCAGAAGCTCGTGATGCATCTCTGGAACGGCAAGTATTCCGATACGCGCTTTGACGAAGCGCTCAGGCTGTACGGGGACATGTACGAACGCGCAGACAAGCGCGGTCTGCTGCTCACTGTTGAAAACGTCACCTGCGTGCGCAACGTGTGTCTTGAGCACCTCGAGGCGCTTAAAAACGCGTATCCGTTCGCGCGCTTCACGTACGACACCAAAATGGCGTACCTGCATCACGAAAACGAGCTGCTCGCCGAGGAGAACTGGCGGCATCTGCTCTCGGAGGGCTGGATAACGCACCTGCACGTAAACGATACCCTGCCCGATCCCGCCGCCGACCGCCTGCCCATAATGCACATAGGCGACGGAAAAGTGGATTTTGACTCGTTTTTCCGCCTGACGCACGATTGCGGATATTCGGGCAGCGCCACGGTAGAGAGCACGAGCGTGCGCACGGACGGCTTCGTGGATATAAATAAACTTAACCGCAGCATAAGCCTCGTCCGTAAAGGTCTGAACGGCGCGGACGCAAGGTAAATTATTTCACAATTGTTACGAAAATATTTGACATTCTGCAACAATTAGTGTATACTTAAGCAAATCGCGCGCATACGCGGCTTAAGAGGTGTAAAATGAGCAAAAAGAAAAAGAAATATAATCCCGAGTACGATGGAGAGAAGCCGATCTCGTTTCTTAACTGGTTTCTCACGCTCCTGCTTTCGATAATCCCGGGCGCAAACATAGTTTTCTTCATAATAACGCTTACATGCGCGCGTACGTCTTCGAAGCGCAGGTACGCGACCGCCGCGCTCGTACTTACGCTCATACTGCTCGCAGGTCTTGCGATAATGCTGTGGTTCTATTCAGACGCCACTATAAACTGGCTGAACGGAATACTCGAAAAGGCCGAGCAGGAGATAAGCACCGGCGGAGCGGCCTGATTTGCAGAGCCGTATCAAGTAAAAACGCGCCGCGCGCTTCCCTTGCAGAATCAGCCGGGAAGCGCGCGGCTTTCTTATGATTATTGATCCATGCGTTCCTGCGGATGCAGAAAAGAATATATACGGCTTGCGTATTTTTCCCCTATCCCGTCGCAGCGGGCGATCTCGATAAGGCTCGCGCGGTCAAGCTCCTCGAACGTTCTGAAATGCGTCAAAACCGCTTTGCGCCGCGCCGGGCCTATGCCCGGAATCTCCTCGAGCCGCGACGCTATGGAATGCTTGTGCCTGAGCTTTCTGTGGTTGGTTATCGCGAAGCGGTGCGCCTCGTCTCTGAGCCTCTCTATCAGATGCAGCGCGGGCGAATGCCTGTCGAGGAATATGCTGTCCTCCTCATTCGGCAGCACGATCTCGTCCACGCGCTCCGCGAGCCCGAAGGCGGGTATGCTCACGCCGACCTCGCTCATCGCCTTTAACGCCATGTTCAGCTGCACGCGTCCGCCGTCGATAAGCAGCAGATCCGGCAGGTCCGAAAAGCTGCCCTCCAGCGGATTTTTGCCGCTTGCCCGGCATTCCTCAAGCTCCTTAAGCCCGTGTGTAAAGCGGCGCGTTATGACCTCGTGCATGGAGGCGAAATCGTTCGCGCCCTGCACGGTTTTTATACGGTAATGCCTGTACTGCTTATGCGCGCATTCGCCGTTTATCATAACGACCTCGCTCGCTACGGACTGAGCGCCCTGCGTATTGGATATATCGTAGCCCTCGATCCTGCGCGGCGCCTTTTCGAGCCCCAATTCCCACGCCAGCTCGTTAAGCGCCCCCAGCGTGCGCTCGAGCTGCTTTTCGCGTCTGGTTTCAAGCTTGAGCCTTTCGTCCTCGAGGTTCTTTTCAGCCATGCGCACCAGCGCGGCTTTGTCCCCCCTCTGCGGCACCAGCACGTGTACGCGCCTGCCTGCGGTCTCGCTGAGCAGCTCCTCCAATACGTCGGCGTCCTCGATCTCGCAGCTCACCGCGACCTCGCGCGCGGGAGGATTGGCGATGGAATAGTACTGGGTCATGAAGCGTATGAGCACCTCGGAGCCGCTCTCCTCCGCCGCGCCCTCGAGCGTATGCAGCTCCGAGGAGATCAGCTTGCCCTCACGCGATACCATCACCTGCACGAGCATGTCGCCCATGCTCGGCATGAACGCGATCACGTCCCTGTCGTCGCCGCGCACGGAGAGCGTTTTCTGGTGCTGCATTATGTCGTTCACGGCGTTTATGCGGTCGCGGAACACCGCCGCGCGCTCAAAGTTCATTTTCGCGCTCGCGTCCCGCATGCGTCTGTCGAGCTCCGCTATTACCTCGTCGGTCTGGCCGCTCAGAAAGCGTATGACCGCCTGTATGTAAGCGGCGTATTCTTCCCTGTCTATAAGCTGCGCGCAGGGCGCGCGGCATTCGCCCGTCTGATAATGCAGACACGGACGCTCGCGCACGTCCTCACGAAGCGGACGCGTACAGTGGCGCACCGGAAAAACCGCGCGCACGGTATCCAGCACCTCGCGCACCGCCGCCGCGCCTATATAGGGGCCGAACCAGCGCGCGCCGTCCTTGAGCTGCTCGCGTTTTATTTCTATCGCCGGAAACGGCACGCTTAGGTCGATTCTGATGTAAGGATAATGCTTGTCGTCCTTGAGCAGTATGTTGTAATGCGGATGATGCTTTTTGATCAGGTTGCATTCCAGCATCAACGCCTCGAGCTCGCCGTCCACCAGCACTATGTCGAAATCGTCTACTCTCTCGACCATCGCGCGCACCTTGGGAGTATGCGCGCTCGACGCGTGAAAATACTGACGTACCCGGTTTTTAAGGTTTTTCGCCTTGCCGACGTAGATTATCTCGCCCGCGCTTTTCATAAGGTAGCAGCCCGGGGAATCCGGCAGGTTTTTTATCTTCCATTCAAGCTCTGCGTTCAAGGCTTTATTCCCTTCCTGAGCTCGTCCATCTTGTCGGTATCTACCTCCTGCGAAGAATATCTCGCGGCGTCGTACGCTTCGCCTGTCTGCTTCGCCTGCTCGTTCGATACGCCCATCTGCGGCAGCGCCTCGTTTACCGTGCGGGAGCGCACGTTCCTGACCCGCCGGTACTGTTTTTTATAAATATCGCGCACGAGGCGGCGTGCCTTTTCGCGGCCGCTCAGCTTCTCCCACGGAGTTTCGCGGGACAGAAGCTGCTTAAGGCGCTGCGCGAGGTCCTTGCGGCTGACGCGGGATTCGCCTTTCTTTTTCAGGTCCTCCTTCTCGTCGTAATAGCCGTCGCTGTCCGTCCTTTCGCGGGATATGAATTCGTTCAGGCGCTTTTCGAGCGAGATTATCGTCCATATAAACATTAAAGCGAGCATGCCGAAAAACACGTACACGAGCACCTTTTCAGCAGTGTCGTTCGAGGGCGTCTCGGGCGTCACCTGAACGGGCGCTTCGCCGTTCGTCGCATATTCCAGCATCTGCATCAGGCCCCCGCCATATGTTTCCGGCTCGCTGCGCTTGCCTGAAAGCGACTTAAGAAACGCAAGCAGCTGTTTTACGATATAATACACGCCCTCGCGTATCGGGCCGATGAACGATATGAGCGTTATGGCCGTCATGAATATAAGCACGATGTTCCTGCTGCGGCGCGTTACCGCGCGCGGCGGGCGGTGATCGAAATCGTCCCTCGCGAAGCGTATGGACTGCCTGTTTAAGCAGATGCCGCTTATAAACAGAAACGCTATCGCGCAGATGCCAAGCAGCGTGCCAAGGCGCGCGTTGTCGGCCTTTGACGCCTGCACGTATATAGCGGAGCCGAGATACACGGCAAAGCCCAGCGCTATGCCGGGTATGCTCGTCCACACGCAGTCGTCGCTGGGTACCGTAGCCATGATGATTATCTGCGGTATAAGCAGGACGACTATGAATACGAAGCGGAACAGGAAACGTTCGTTTACGAATATGCTGTCCGGCGCAAACGTGAGCAGCGCGATGTGCGCAAGCGCAAACAGCACGTATACGGGCACCCTCAGCGCAAACCTTCGGCCCGTCCTCACGGTTTCGTGGCGGGATTCACGGTCGGGATTCGGATCGTTTCCTCTGTTCGCGCCTCCCTCGAGCACTATCTGCTCGGTTTCAAGATAGCTGCCCACATACAGCGGCAGCAGGCTTATAAGCGCGATAAGCAGCGTCTGCGCGGAAAACCACACGCAGCCGAAAAACTCCGCGTTCGTCAGCATGCGCGTGCCCACGGCGCACAGCGGCATAAACGCCAGCGCGAACATGGCCCCGCGTTCAAGTCTGAATATCAGCCGTCTCACGCGCGCATCCGCCTCCTTTCGAGCTGCAGAACCGCGACGCTGTTGCCCTGGCTGCGCAGCCTGTCGATCGCCTCCGCGGTCTCACCGTCTTTGTAACAGCTTATTATAAGTATATCCTCTCCGGTCACGTCCGCGAGGTCGCCCAGGAACGTGTGGAAATTGACCTCTCTGTGCAGTATCATCTTCGCCATCGCGTCAAGTATCTTCTCCGACTGCGCTCCCTCGAAGGAAGGCGGTATGTAGATGCCTTTTCCTCTGCCTTTGGTGTTTTCGAAGCACGCGTTGGACGCAAAGCCCGCGCTCAGGCCGTACCTGATCGCCCTTACGCACATAGTAGCGGCGACGCGTATGCCGTACTCTATCGTTTCCGCCTCGTCCGGCGCGACGTCCGCCCACTGCAGCTCGCTCGTCTGTACGTTGAGCACCACGAGCGCCTTCGGATCGGCGGTATAGTCGCGCACCTTCACGCTCAGCTCGCCCGTGCGCGCGCTCGCCTTCCAGTGTATGTCCTTGAGCGAATCGCCCTCGGCGTAGGCGCGTATGCCGTTTACGAGGAAGGGGTCCGGCATGATCCAACGCTTCACGCTCGCCTCGCCTATCCAGCGGTTGGCAGGGTCGGGCAGCTCGTCGTCGCTGAGCAGCGCGGGGTACACCGTGATGCCGCAGTCCAGATCGAGCTGCCGCTCGCTGCGCGCCATGGAAAACAAATCTCCCGCGCTGAGCGCCACGCTGCCTGCCGAATACAGACCGCGCTTTTTGAGGGTGATCGCGTGATGACGCCTGACCGCGCTCATCGGCGCGATAAAAAACAGGCTCTTGTGGTACATCCCGCCGCTCACCAGATGCGTCGAATCCAGCTTTTCCTTATCGAACGAAATCTCGCGCGGTATGCGGCTTTCGGCTCTCAGCCACGGCACCGGCAGCACCTTTTTGTTCTCGATAAGCTCAAGCAGCTCGATATTCTGCCCTTCGTATGCGGTTTTCTGTGAAAAGCGGCGTTCGTATTTCAGATGCTTGAGGTCGAAGGCGCGAAACAGCAGCGCCTGCCCCAGCGCGAAGGCGAACGTCACTATCAGAAGCCATAGCGTATTCATTACAGGCTCTCCGCTTTTTTGATCTCCTCGGTGGGCACTTCGGTCTTTTCGAGCGCCTCGCGCACCGCCTTGCGCGACGCGTCCGTGCGGCCGTATATGCCGCGCATGCTGAGTCTGTGCGCGAGCACCGGCACCGCCAGCTCCTTTACGTCGTCCGGCGTTACGAAGCTTCTGCCCTCGATCAGCGCGAGCGCGCGGCAGGCGCGCATCAGCGCCAGCATTCCGCGCGGGCTCACACCCAGCACCACGTCTGCCGCCGCGTGCGTGTTTTCGCACACCGAGGCGATATAGCTCATGACCGGCTCGGACACCTCGCACGCTTCGCACGCCTGCCGCGCCTGCACGATATCCTCCGCGGAGCACACGCTTTTGAGCTCCTCGAGCGGATTGTTAGACAGGAACCTTTCGAGCACCTTGACCGCGTCAGTATGCGACAGGCGTCCTATCGCGAGCTTCATAAGGAAACGGTCGAGCTGCGCCTCCGGCAGCGGGAACGTGCCCTGCGTCTCGATGGGGTTCTGCGTGGCGATCACCAGAAACGGGCGCGGCAGTGCGCGGGTGACGCCGTCGACGGTCACCTGCTTTTCCTCCATGCATTCGAGCAGCGCGCTCTGGGTGCGCGGCGTGGCGCGGTTGATCTCGTCCGCCAGCAGCACGTTCGTAAACACGGGGCCGGGCTTGAACACGAACTCCGACTGCTTCATATCGAACACGCTCAGTCCCGTCACGTCTCCCGGCAAAAGGTCGGGCGTAAACTGTATGCGCGAAAACGTGCAGTCGATAGACGCCGCCAGCGACTTCGCCATAACCGTTTTGCCCGTGCCCGGAACGTCCTCCATGAGCACGTGTCCGCCCGCCAGCACGCACGTCAGCAAAAGCTTGATTTCTTTGTCCTTTCCTACTATGACCCGTGAAATGTTTTCCCTGACCCCATCCGCGAACGCCTTGATGTCCATATGCTTCTCCTTTGTCAATAAACTGAGAGTTCCATCGCTTTTTTCATTACCGCCGCGGCGATCGGAGCCGCCGTCTGGCCGCCCGAGCCGCCTTTTTCAATCACTACCGCAATTGCGTAGGGATGAGCTTCGTCACCGTATATGAAGCCTGTGTACCATGCGTCTGTTTCGGCGCTTTTGTCGTTTGTGGATTCCGCCGAGCCCGTCTTGCCGCAGACGTAGCCGTCGGTGTAACCGCTTATTTTAGCGCGGGTGCCGGTGCCGCTCCTGACCGCCTCGTACATGTATTTCGCGGCCTTGAGACAGGTGTCTTCGTCCGCCGCGCGCAGGAAGACCTCGCTCTGCATCGTGCTTATCGCCCCGGACTGGTGCCTTCTGATTTCGCGTATTATCTTCGGCTCCATCATTTCGCCGCCGTTCGCGATCGCGCCGGATATCATCGCCATGTGCAGAGGCGTCGCCTGCGTGGTGCCCTGACCGAAGCCCGCCTGCAGTACCTCGCCCGCGGTAGAAGCGCCGTTTAAGCAATACGAGGGATTCAGCCTCACGTCGTCGAAGGAAAAAGTACGGTTGAAGCCGAAGCTCTCCGCGGTCGCCTTGAGCTTCTCCGCGCCCATCCTGTAGGCGAGGCGCGCGAAGGTTATGTTGCACGATTCGGCAAACGCCCGTACCAGATTCATTTCGCCGTGCGCTTGAGAGCCGGCGCATTTCAGCGTATAGTCCGCAAACTGCCACGTTCCTTCGCAGTCGAACGTCTCGTTTTCTACGCCGGGCAGGTTTTGGAGCGCTGAAATCAGCGTCACGGTCTTGAAAGTCGAGCCCGGGGCGTAACGGTACTGAAGCACCCTGTCGTAATACGCGGTATCCGCGACGCTCGCCTCTATGTTCGCCGGATCGAACGCAGGCAGCGAGACCTTGGCGAGTATCGCGCCGGTTTTGTAGTTGATGAGCACGAGCGCGCCGGTTTTTCCCTTCGGAAACAGACTCGCGGCGTATTTGCAGAGCTCCGCGTTTACGGTGAGCACTATATCGTAGCCCACGGGATCAGAGCCCGTTATCGCGGAAATGGTAAGCTCCGTGCGGGTCAGATCCGTCATGCCGAGCAGCGTCGTTGCGAAGCGGCTCTCCGCTCCGCCCGCGCTCTGACCGTACTGGTCGCCTATCGTATGCGCGAGCGCGAGGCGCGCGGCGTCGTCCGAAATATAATGCCTTTCGCCCGCGGTATAGCTTTCCGCCAGCGCAGTGCCCGCGCTGTCGTATATGGTTCCCTGCAGCGTGGTTTTGCGCGCGGCGCTGATGCGCGTGTTCTGCTCGTTGTTAAGCCATTTGCGTCCGCTCACGTATATGCTGCCCGCGTATGTGACGGCGGTTATCAGCACGCCGAATGCAAGTATCAGGGATATAAGGCGGATGCCGGAGCGCGTCTGCTTCACGTTTTCGCCCTCCGCCCCGCGCTTACGCGCATCAGATCGTCGTATTCGTCCTGCGCGTTAATGGAGCCGACTCCCAGCAGCATGCCCATAAGCAGCATGCTGCCCGCAAGCGAGCTGCCGCCCTCCGAAACGAAAGGCAGCGTTACGCCCGTCAGCGGGATTATGTGCAGATTGCCCATGACTATCAGCAGCATCTGCGAGGTAAGCTCGAACGCGCAGCCGAAGGCGAGCAGCGCCTGAAAGCGGTTGCGGCAGCTTAACGCTGTCATCCTGCCGCGCAGGAGTATCACGAAATATACGGCTATCACGCCGAGGGCAAATATCATTCCGAATTCCTCAGACACCGCCGCGAATATGTAATCCGAGCCCACGACCGCGACCTTGCGCGCGCTCGAGAGCCCCAGACCCGAACCGAACAGTCCGCCGCTGGCTATTGAAATCAGCCCCTGCCGTATCTGTCTGGCGCTTTCTATGTCGGTATTCCAGGGGTCGCGCCAGATCGCCATGCGCGCCGACAGATACGAAAAGCCCTGTATCCTGTCGGCGTACGTCACGAACACGGCGCTCAGGATGCCCGCAAGCAGTATCACGCACAGCGCGGTTTTGCGGTGACCGGTGCCCGCGGTGAACATCGCTATGGTAAGTATGAAAAACAAAAACAGCGCGCCTAAATCCCGCTGCACGAGCAGCACCGCGCACAGCGCCGCGCCGAACAGCGCGCCGGGCAGCCACGCTTTAACGTTTTTTGCGGGCCGAGAAAACTCCGAGGCAAGTATAAGCGCCGTCGCGGGCTTCAGAAGCTCGGAGGGCTGAAACTGGAACGTGCCGAGCTTTACCCAGCTGCGCGCGGCGGACGCGGTCGTAAACGCGAGCGGGAGCGCCATCAGCGCAAGGCAGGGCAGCATAGCCGCCCGCAGGAATCCGCTGCAGGACATAAACGTCCGCGAAACGCAGATTCCGATCAGCATTGCCGCAAAGCCGATCGGCAGATAAAGCGCCTGTGTCTCCGCCTTAGACGTGGTGGTGAAAACCGCACGCAGCGTGATTACGCTCAGCGAACACAAAAACGCGGTCAGCAGAAACAGCGCCCTGTCTATCGGCCACATACGCGAAACCAGCTTAAGAGCCGCATACGTGCCAAACGGCAGCAAAAACAGCATCCTGAGCGAAAATATGTCCGCTTTCCCGTCCGCGGTCTTGAACGTCAATAGCGCCATGCAGATTATCTGAAACGCGCACACGAGAAATAAAAGCGGCTGCTCGTTGGTTCTGTACAGCAGTTTTTTGAAGCTTTCGGCTTGCGCGTTTTGCTTTTTAAGACGCAGACGGCTCATGCAGGCTTATTTCTCCCTGTAAACGCGTTTGTTCAGCGGGCTGCGCGCCGCCGCTCGGGGCTTAGACAGCTGAAAGCACATTTCCGCGCGGCCCGCGAGTATGTGCTGTCCCTGTGCGACTGAAAACGTGCCGGCGCGGGCGCTTTTGTCGCCCGGCATACGCACGTCGCCGCCGCTTGCAGGAGTTATTTGCAATGTCCTACGCGTTATCTCATATTCGAAATGCGGGTTTTTGAGTCCCATGCCCTTTATTCTGACGTCGCACTTGCTTCCTCCGCCTACGCTCCCGCTGCGTGCGAGGCTGTATTTCTGCGCTTTGCCGAGCTTGCCCGCCGGCAGCACGCTAAGCACGCCCACCGCGCCGTAGGAGTTATGCGTGGCGCGTATGCGCGCGGCGCTGCGGCCGTCGCGCACCGTCATGTACAGGGCGCGCAGCGCAACCGCGAGCCCCAGCGCCGCCAGAACGTATCTGAGCACCAGCGCCCAGACCTGATAAGTATGAGACACACGTTCCTCCGAATAAGTTTGCTGCAATTATAGCGCAAAGCCCGCGCTTTTTCAACCGTAAAATCCGGACGGCAGGTTACTGCGCTTCCGTATCCGTATAAGGCGTATCCACGCTGTGCCCGCCGCGCAGCCGCAGTCCCTTCGGCAGATGGTTTTTTATGACGCCGCCGGACGCCTTGCCCCAGCCGAGAGGCAGACCGTTAAAGCACATCAGCGTCCAGCCGGGCGTGGCGTCGCAGGCGAGCTCTTCGCCCTGAAGAAACCTGCCCGCCTGTACGCTGTCCAGCTGCACGCACCTTAACGCGTTTTCAGGCGCAAGCGCCATCGCGAGCGCATGAGAGGGCTCTATATGGCTTCTGCCGACGCGGGCAAGCGGCAGTCCCGCCGAAACAGCGTATATTCCCGAAACGTCCGGCATGCCTTCGGGCAAAAGCATAAGCTCGCCGCCTCTGCATTCCGCTATGCCGCGCGGAAGCGCGCACACGCAGTCTCTGTACAGTAAGTCGAGCTCCGCCGGCGCTTTTTTGCGGCGCGGCGCGCGCTTGCCATCACGCGCTTCACTCCTCCCGCGCTTTTCGAGCCTGCACACGAAATGTCCCTCGCCCTCTATCCTGTGCGGCCACAGGCGCAGGCAGCCGTCCCGGGAAGCGCCTATTCCCTCGAGAAAGTAATCACCCGGCTCGAATTCGGGATGTCTTTTAAGGAAGGCCTGCACCGTCGTCTCGTTTTCGGTGCGGTTGAACGTGCAGGTGGAGTATACGAGCCGTCCGCCGGGCCTTACGCACGCCGCGGCGCAGTCGAGTATCTCCGCCTGTCTGCGCGCGCAGACATCAGGCGCATCCGGTGTCCATTCGCTTACGGCGTTTGCGTCGCGGCGGAACATGCCCTCTCCGGAGCAGGGCGCGTCCGCAAGCACCGCGTCGAAAAACTCAGGCAGGTTTTTCCTGTACGCCCCGGTGTCCGAATTTGTGACGCAGGCGTTGACGACGCCCAGCCGCTCGAGATTGCTTCTGAGCACGGACACGCGGCTTCTGACATATTCGTTTGCAAACAGCACGCCCTCGCCCTGCAGACGCGCGGCGATCTGGGACGCCTTGCCGCCCGGCGCGGCGCACATATCCAGCACCGCCTCGCCCGGCTTTGGGTCGAGCACGGCGACCGGCGCCATAGCGGAGGCGTCCTGTATATAGAACGCACCCGCAGCGTGCGCCGCAGACGCGCCCGGACGCGCATCTGCCTTTATGTACCTGCCGTACATCTCCCACGGCACCTCCGGCTTATCCTCGCGCACGAACGGCGCAGACGCTGCCGCGCTGCCGCGCTTAAGCGTGTTTATCCTGAGCGCGCGTACGGGCGGCCTGTCCTGCGAGGCGAGAAACTCCCCGTATTCGTCCGGGATCAATTCCCGGATACCGCGCAAAAATCCATCGGGCAGCATACGTCCTCCGTTCGTTCACGCCTTGTCCCGCCGGGCCGCGCGCACATTCGGCAGGGTCTTGTAATTTATTCAGATTTTATATGTATATTCTCCCACTGTCAAGTGCGGGCGTTGATTAAATTAACGCAAAAAAACCGAATATCCCTTGTGTTTTTTCCGCAAATGTTCTAAAATGTCTGTACACGGGTGAGAACATCCGTAAAATTCGTCAGGAGGAATCTTTAAATGAAGAAACTGCTTGCAGTAGTGCTCGCGCTGGTGTTCGTGCTCTCCATGGCAGGCTTTGCCGAGGAAGGCAAGACCACAGTCACCATCTGGCACACCTTCACCAAGGATCAGGAAGCTTATCTGGTAAAAGCCGCTGAGGACTTCAATGCCACGAGCGACAAGTACACCGTCGAGGTGCTGTCTCAGGCATACTCCGGCTTCACCAACACCGTTAAGACCGCTGTCAAGAGCGGCGACGGCCCCGACATCATATTCAACTATGCGTCCGAAGCGGCCGAGTACGTCGATCTCGGTCTGGTAGCGGACCTCAGCCAGTACATTTACGACGACGAAATCGGCATCGAAGGCTTTGACGACAGCCTCGCGCAGGGCGTTATGGACGGCGAAGTCAACGGCTTCTCCGACGGCATAATCCACTATCTGCCCGCCTACACCACCGGCCCCATCCTTTACTACAACAAGACCATATACGACGAGCTGGGTCTCTCCGTTCCCACCACCTGGGCCGAGATGGAAGAGAACTGCCGCGTCATCCTGACTCAGAAGGGCATCCCCGGTCTGGGCTTTGACTCCCTCACCGACTGCATCCAGATGTTCATAATGGAAGACGGCTGCGGCTATATCGACGTAGAGAACAAGTGCGTCACCTTCGGCACCGACTCCATGAAGGCGAAGATCCAGTGGCTGGTCGACTGCGCGAAGGAAGGCCTGTTCCAGCTCAAGGCGTCCGCCGACTATTTCTCCACCGACTTCAACTCCGGTGCCACCGCCGCCTATATCGGCTCCTGCGCCGGCTATCCCTACATCACTCCCGACGGATTCGAGTTCGCCATGGCTCCCATGCCCGCCGAGACCTGGTATCCTTCCTGGAACCGCGGCCCCATCGTATTCTACTATGACGACGACGCCCGCGCTCAGGGCGCCTACGAGTTCGTGAAGTACTTCATCTCCGCCGAAGTCAACATCGGCTGGGTGCAGGCCGTGAACGCGCTGGCTCCCTACAGCTGGACCAAGGCTCTGCCCGCGTACGAAGAGTACATTTCCGGCGACTCCGCCGCGATACAGGCTCTGAACGCAGTAGGCGCTCACCTCGACATCGCGGGCAGCCTGCCCGCCGTCACCGGCGCCTCCACCGTGCGCAACGAGATCGTGGCCGCAGTCAACAACGCCGCCATCAACGACATCAGCGTCAGCGATGCCTGGGATGCCTGCGTAGAGAACTGCAACGCCGCTCTGAAGGGCGCAGAATAAACTATACCCGCGGGCTTACGCGTACAGGCGCGTAAGCCCGTTTTAGTTCTGCGCCTGTCGCAACGCCCCGCTTATGAAAGCGAGGTCTTGCAACAGGCACAATTTATTAGCAAGGAGAGATTCGTATGCGCGTCAGACTCGAAAACCTGACAAAGACCTTCGGCAACAAACACGCGGTTGACCACTTCAACGTGGAGCTTAACGACGGTGAACTGATTGCCCTGCTGGGTCCCTCCGGCTGCGGCAAATCCACGATCCTGAACATGCTGGCAGGCATACTGCCGGTAACGGACGGCCATATCTGGTTCGACGACGACGACGTGACCAGACTGCCGCCCGAGGAGCGCGGCATAGGACTGGTGTTCCAGAATTACGCGCTGTATCCGCACATGTCTGTGCTCAAGAACATCTGTTTCCCGCTTGAAATACAGAAGGTGCCGAAGGAAGAGCGCATAGAGCGCGCGATGGAAATGGCGCGTCTGGTGCACGTGGACAACATGCTCGCCCGCAAGCCCAAGCAGATGAGCGGCGGCCAGCAGCAGCGCGTCGCCATCGCGCGCGCGCTGGTAAAAAAGCCGCGTCTTTTGCTGCTTGACGAGCCGCTTTCAAACCTTGACGCGAGACTGCGCCTCGAGCTGCGCGAGGAGATCCGCCGCATACAGCAGGAGACCAAGGTCACCACGATATTCGTAACCCACGACCAGGAAGAGGCCATGTCCATAAGCGACCATATAGTGCTGATGAAGCTCGGCGTAAAGCAGCAGTACGACGCGCCGCAGCGTCTGTACGACCAGCCCGCCAACCAATTCGTGGCCTCCTTCCTCGGCACGCCTCCCATAAACAACATACCCGGTACGTTCGACAAGGGCTGGTTTACGCCGGACGGCTCGGGCGAGCGCATAAAGCTCGCGCGCTTCGAAAGCATAGACTTTAGCGGCTCTGTCAACCTGTCCGTGCGCAGCGAAAGCTTCACCTCCGAAACGAACGGTCTGGATACGATAGACTGCGAGATACTGAACCTGTACGAGCTGGGCAAGGACGAGATGGCGCAGCTCAAAATCGGCGATACGGTGGTGCGCGCCTTCCTGTCCTCGGAATACGGCTTCAAGCCCGGCGTCAAAACCAGACTCGGGCTCAAAAAGCGCGGCGTATTCCTGTTCGACGCGAACACCGGCGAGCGTCTGGACCCGGAGGCGTAAGATATGAGCACACCAAACATAGCCGTCAAAAGGCGGCACATGCGCCGCGGCAACATGCGCGTGCTCGTGCATATCGCGCTGTTTGCTGTACTGGGCATCGCGCTGATCGTCACGGGCGTCATCGGCAACTCAAAGCTCGCAAAGGCGACCGACAGCTATTCCGATACCGCGCGTCTCAAGGTCTACAAGGATAAAGCCAGCGGGCTCGAGCCGCGTCTCAGCGCCTTGTTCGAGGAGTTTGAGGTAAGCAAAAACTCCATTAAGAACAAGGTGATGAACAACAAGCGCAAGAGCGTGAACGAAGCGCTCGACGCGGACATCGCCTCCGGCCTGCCCGACGAAGACGCGCTTTTAAAAGCGATCGCGACCTACACCGACCGCGCCTTCGACGTGATCAGCTCAGACAGTGACGAGGCAACCGGTACGAAGCTTAAGCAGAAAGTCGCAGGCGCGCAGCTGCAGCTGATACAGGAGCTTACCGCCGAAGCGCGCGCAAGCGCCGAAAGCATCACCTCCAAAGACGTCCGCGGCACCATGAACGCCCGCAACACGCAGCATTACGTAATAATCTATTACGGCACGGCGATACTTATAATCGGCATAGCGTGCCTGCTGCTGGCGGGAGTATTGTGCGCGCTGTGGTTCACGAAGGATTCCGAGGGCCGGGCGCGCGTGGGACAGGCTATCGAACCGTTCGACTATCTGCTGCCCTTCCTCGTGGGCGTCGGCGTGTTCACGCTGTACCCGATGATCCGAGTGCTTATAATGAGCTTTCAGGAGAATTACAAGCTCACAGGCAACAATTTAGGCACCGCTACCGGCTGGGGACTGGGCAATTACAACTTTATACTGAACGGAATGGGCAAAACCCAGTTCATGCGCGCGCTCAGAAACACCGCGCTGTTCGTGCTGTTCACCGTACCGATAACAGCCGCGATCGCGATAGTCGTTGCGCACCTTCTGAACCGCAAGTCAAAGCTTAACTCGCTGTTTCAGACCGCGTACTTCATGCCGATGGTCACCACCGCGACTGCGGTAGGTCTGGTATGGAGATGGATGTTCAACACGCAAAACGGCCTTATAAACGCGCTCATCAACTTCTTTACGCAGTTTTTCGGAGCGCCTAACAACATCAACTGGCTGCAGTCCGGCGCCGCCGACCACGCGATCTCGATGGCTGTGCTCATAATCTACGGCGTATGGAGCAGTCTGCCCTTCACGATAATACTGCTGCTGAGCGGTCTGCAGAACATAGACGACAGTTTGTATACCGTCGCGAAGGTGGACGGCAGCAAGCCCGCGCGCATATTCTTCAGGATAACGGTGCCGCTGCTCTCCCCCACGATAGGCCTCGTGCTCATAATAAACAGCATATCCGCGTTCAAGGTATACACCGACGTGTTCGTGCTGTGGAACGGCAGCCCGCAGGACTATCAGATGGAAACCGTGGCATGGTACATATTCAACAACATACAGACTGCGGACGGCACGCACAGCCTGGGCATAGCCGCAGCGGCGGCGATGGTGCTGTTCGTGATAATCTTCGTGTTCACCATGCTGCAGAAGTTCCTGCAGCGCAAATGGGTATATCAATGATAAAGGAGGCGTAAGCATGAGAAAGCCTGACATGAAAACCATAATATATCTCGCGTTACTGCTTGCGGGTCTGCTTATCATGATATTTGCCTACCCCTTCTCCATGCCCGTAGGCTCCTACGCGAGCACGTACCAGAAGATCGCAAAAATACACGGCGAGGATCTGACGCTTTTTGAAGCGATGCAGGCGCTCGACAGCGCCGAAGCGAAAATGACCGAGTGGAACGTAAACAGCACCAGCGACGAAGGCGCCAAGCTGCTCGGCATAGCCGCAAATGCAAGCTCCGCCGACGCGGGCGCGTACAAAACGCGGCTCGTCGTGTTCTGCGCAGGACTGGTAATATTTGTGGCCGCGGTCGTGCTGCTTAAGAAGACCACCTATCTTCTGCTCACGCTGGGCGCGATATTCATGGTATTCCCGTTCTACTGGATGATTTCCTCATCCTTCAAGACAGCGCCGGAAATGAACCGTTTCCCGCCCAACATGCTGCCCGAGAGCTGGACGAATTTCTCCAACTATACCGAAGCGTGGCATACCGCGCCCTTCGGGAAATACTTCTTCAACAGCATATTCGTGTGCGTATGCTCCGTCGCGGTGGTCATGTTCACCACGGTGCTCGCGGCGTTTGCGTTCTCGCGGCTCAGATTTCCCGGGCGCAATCTGCTGTTCACGCTGCTTCTGAGCATGATGATGGTGCCCTTCGAGCTGTTGGTCATCACGAACTACCAGACCATTACGAGGCTCGGAATGCGCGATACGCTCGCGGCGCTCATTCTGCCGTTCACCAGCTCCATATTCTATACGTACATACTCAGGAACTTCTTCGACAGTGTGCCTGACAGTCTGTATTACTCATCGCAGGTGGACGGCGCGGGCAACTGGCAGTATCTGTGGAAGGTCATGGTGCCGATAGCCTCGCCCTCGCTGGTCACTATCATACTGCTGAACGCCATGGCGAGCTGGAACTCCTTCATGTGGCCGCAGCTGGTCATTTCGCGCGACGAGGTGCGCACTCTCCCGTGGGCGCTGGTCACGTTCACGACAGAGGTGGGCATAAAGTACGAGCTCATAATGGCCGGCGCGACGATGGTCGTCATGCCCATGCTGCTTTTGTTCCTGTTCGCGCGCAAGCAGATCGTACGCGGCGTAGCCCGCGGCGGTATCAAGGGCTGAAGAGCTGTTCACGCTTATTTACTGCGGGAGACGCGCACGTCTCCCGTTTTTAAATGCTTGTGCGGCGATATGACCGTAATTTCATCATATCTTCCCATTTTGTTGCATATTGCGCTTGCGCGGGCGCGATTAATGCGGTATAATGTGCGCAGCAACGACAGGAGAGTAATTTATGCCGAATACGAAAATAACCAAAGCAAGGCTCATAAACCACTGGGCATATTCAAAGAACCTGTATATTTTCGGAACGATCGCAGTTATCGCGCTGGCTGCGCTGCTGTTTACGATGACGCGCCACACGCCCGACAACGCGCATTCGGTCGAGATCGCGCTGGTAGACAATTTCGCGGACGTGACGCTGCTTGACGAATACAAGCAAAAGCTGCTCGATTCTCTGCTTAAGCTAAATCCCGACGCGGAACAGGTCTCGTTCATGAATATCGCCTACAACGCCGAAAATCCGAACTCCGACAGCTATTACGGCGCGCAGACGTACACCGTGCAGCTGCAGGCCGGCTCAAACGACATATACATGATGCCGGTAAGCATGGCGGAGGAGCTGATTCAGGCTGGCTACTGCGTACCGCTCGAGCGGCTCGACTACTATGAGACCTTCCGCGCGCGGCATCCGGAAGCGCTGTTTATCGCATACGACGAGCCGAGCGAAAACGCGCAGCAGGACGAAACCGACGAGGAAGCCGAGACGGCCCCCGCAGTCCAGCACTACTATGCCGTGGACGTATCGCCGCTGAGTAGCCTTATAGATAAAAACATATTCAATGTAAACGGCAAATACGCCGTCATCGTAGTCAGCTCCAAAAACCCGAACGACGCGCTGTACACGCTGTGCGATATGTTCGATATGTTCACTCCCGAGAAGGAATAGCATGGAAGCCAAATATCACACGCAGTCTACGCGCGCGGACAGGATGAGCCCGCTGTTTGGTATCCTGTTAGTGGTTTTGATCGTGGCCGCTTTGTTCGCGCTGGACTTCCTGCTTACCTATCTTATGCTTAGGCACATGATCGGCGACACACTGCGCACGGTTATCCTGCTCGCATGCGCGGGAGCGCTGCTCGTATTTGTGTTCACGCGCTACGCGCTCGTAAGCGTATACGAAGTCGATGGCGTGAAAATCACGTTCAGCCGCATTTACGTCAAAAAACCGCGCCTGATGGAGCAAATACTCCTGCGTGAAGCGGTAATGCTCTCAGAGCCCGAAGAAGCCGCGCAGAAATACGCCTGCGAAAGCACAAAACGCTTTACCACCGCGCGCTCACCCTACCCTGTCCGCGCGCTGGTGTACAAAAGAAGCGGCGCATATCACCGCATACTGTTCAATCCGAACGAAGAGATAAGCACCGCGCTGAGCGAAGCGCTGGCTAAGAAATAACAGCCGAGCCGTCCGTCAGGGCGGCTCGCTCGTTTCATTATGCAATTATGCTTCGGTGAAGGCGTCCTTGCCCAAACCGCATACCGGGCATACCCAATCCTCGGGTATATCCTCGAACGCCGTGCCGGGCGCTATTCCGCCGTCCGGATCGCCGATCTCGGGATCATACACGTAACCGCAGGGGCATTCATACTTCTTCATGATATGTTTCCTCCCTTTAACGAGCGTTGTGTGCGCCCGCGTTTATGCGATAATGATAACGGAAAAGCGGCGGTATGTCAAGTTGTTTTCGCGTTTATCGCCAAGAGGCGCAATTCCCGCCCCGCAGCAAAGACGCAACGCTCAATAAATAAAAGGAGCTGCTACAGAAGTACAAAAGCCACGGGGAGACTTGGAGGGGCGAACCCCTCCAACTTCAATCCGCAGGGGCGGCTTTGCCGTCCCGAGGAGCGATTTTTGCGCAGGGAGCGCAGCGCAGCGAAGACGACCGGAGCAAATAATCGCTACATTACAATTTTTGCGCCCGGAAAATCCCGCAGGATTTTCAGCAAAAAATGCAAACCTGCCTCAGCCCATCCAAAAGCCGAACGTTTTATCCAAGAACCTTATTCAGCTACAGAAAGCCAAGCCGTTCAAAATGAATCAAAGATTCATTTTGAACGAGGGGCTGCGCAAGCAGCCCCCCAGCCGATCGGAATGAAGCGCAGCTTCATTTCGATCGGGTATTAAGCAGCACGTACACCGCGTGCGCTGCGGCGGCAGTCGTCGCGTATGCGCCGGGCGCAAGATTGCCCTCTTCGTCTGCGTCTATGATGCCCAGCGCGTAAGCGATCGCGCACGCGCCCTTAAGCTCGTCAGGCACCTCCTGCCAGTCGGGCACGTTCAGACTGTAAATTCCATCAAGCGCCGCAGCGTTCGCGTAACCCGCCACGCACGTCATCACCCGCACAAGCTCGCCGCGCGTGAGACAGCCGCTTTCGTCCGCCTGCGGCAGCGTCTTGTACAGCTGCCTGAACATGCGGTTTAACTGCTCCTCCTCTATGCTTTCGCCGCCCTCGTTGCCGGCGGCCTGCATGACGAGATGCATAAGCTGTACCGGCGTAAGGTATTCATCCGCCGTAAATCTGCAGTCCTTAAGCCCTATGCCGTACTCGCCCAGCAGCCTTATTTCGCCTTCGTACAGCATGCCGTCGCCGTCAGCGTACTCGTAGGTGCCAGCTTGAGCGTTTATTTCGCCGTAGCGTTTGCCGTTTATCGCGTCGATTGCGTATACGCTGTCCGTTCCGTCATATGCGTAGCACAGCGTGAGCTCGTACTTCCCGTCCCCGTTTCTCTGGGAAATATACATAAGCTTAAGCTCGCTGCCCTTTAGCCACGCTGCGCGCGCGGCGTCCTCGCCTATGAATTTGTCGGGCTCGGGGTAATAGAATTCCTGTCCGCCGTCCCACGCGTAGTCGAACGCCCACACGCTGGCGTCTTCCGTGTCGACGGTTATGCTCAGCGAATTTGCCTCAAACGCGTAGCCGTCCTGCATGCGTATATACGCAAAGCGCGCATACGGCGAAGCGCTCTTCCTGCCGTCTATCACGCTGCCTGATGAATATTCCATGTGTGAATATATGTACGGTAAGTACTTTTCGGCAAATGCGTCCGCCGCAGCTCTTGCCGCACTCACGTCCGTGTCGTCGCCAGCCTTCACGCTTAAGTCAGAGTAATAGCCGCTCAGGCGGACCGGCGCGCCGCTCTGCGCGTCCATGACGAGCGTGCGGTATAAAACGGCGTCGTCCTCAAGCCGCTTTTCATAGGAGAGCACCGCCTGCGGCTTGTCCTGGCTCAGATAGTAAGTTATGCCTGTGTTTACGTAATCCTCAGTCAGCTTTATCTCGCTTATCCCGCGCGCGAGCACGTCCAGCTCAGCGCCGCTCAGCGCGCCTTCGTACTTCGCCGCGCCCTTTAATTCGGCTTCGCTAAGCTGTCTGCCATACTCAGCATCTCCGGAATCGTCCATGCCCTTGGCGCTCGCCATGCTCTCCTCGGCAAATATTCCGTCCGCGTATCGGTCGACCAGCGCGCCGTCAGAAGCGCGCACGGCCTTGTCAGTACCGTCCGCGCGTTTATACACGAGCCGCGCCATGTCCTTCGCGTCGGTCACGAAGTACACAAGCTTCATGGCATAACAGTCCGCAAGCAGCGCTTCCGCCTCCTCGGAGCTTACCAAGACCGTTTCTTCTGCGGCAGACGGCGCGTACCTCCTGTATTCGTCAAGGCGATTGTACGAAACGACCCTGCCGTTCGACTGATTTATTTGCAGGTAGAAGCTGATATCCGTGGGCTTCGAACGGTATGTAAGCCGACCGGAAACGGATACGTTGTTCGAATAGCGCGAAAGCGACAGCTTCACGGGATATAACTCGTAGCCCCAATCCTCTTCCGCAGTCGTCTTATCCATAAACGCGCCCGCGCAGTTTAGAAGCTTTTCCTCGTCCAGCTTCGGAAACGCGCCAAACGCCGCGCCGGTCTCGTAGTCGTAATCGTCTGAGTCGTAGGACCAGTAGCTGAACAGCGTGCCGTCCTCGCCGCAGACGGCGTTTACGTACCTTTCGTCGCCCGTCCAGTTCAGATACCAATGCCCGTCCTCGTATTGTCCTTCGAACTCGGCGTAATCGTCGGAAATCTCCAGCATGTTGACTACGCTGAGCGTCACGCGCGCGAGCGCGTCAGACACGGTTTCCGCACTGACAGGCGTACAAAGCAGCGCCAGCATAAGCGCGATGCATAACAGCTTTTTCATAATAATACTCCTTCCGCACGGTTTTTTCCGCGCAGTTGTCTGACGTATTCCTTCCTGTGTTTGTTCATGATTTCAGTTCTGCGCACCGCTTATCGCCATGCGTATAACGAACAAAGCGAAATCGCGGCTGGGGAGCGGAAAGTCCTGCTCGATCCAGTGTCTGAACACGCCTAAAAAGCCCGTAAGGCAAAACAGGTACTTGTATTCGGCTATGAGCCCCTCCTTCATGAACATGCGGCTGCGGAATTTATCCTGCAGCAGCTGTATAAGACGCTCGCTGAAGCGCGAGCTTTCGGACTTTAGTATCAGTATCGTGAACAGCCGCTTGTTGTACTTTACGTATTCAAGGAACGCTTCCATCATTCCGATATACTCGTCGTCCCCCGAGGGCGTAGGCACTCTGTCCGGTATCGGTATCTGCTCTAGCGCCTCGTTTTCAATATCGCGCAGCAGCGTCTCGGCGCTTTCGTAATACGCGTAGAACGTAGTGCGGTTCACGTCCGCCCTGTCGCAGATCTCCTTGATTTTTATTTTCGCAAGTGGCCTTTCCTCCAGCAGCTCCATCAGCGCGTCCTTAAGCAGCTTTTTCGTCATCCTTACCCTGCGTGATTCCTTTTCCATAACAGCACCCCTGATATGTTAAATTGTCCGCGTGTGTGTCTGATAACAGACACAATCCGCAAAAATGTTAATATCAGCACGTACTTAATCATACTGATGATTGTATTTAAGACACCGTGTTGATATTATTATAGCATGAACGGGGACGAGCGTCAATCTCACAGTCCTTTCAAAGGGGGTGTGTTTATGAAATGGAAAATCGTAGCGGACTCGTCGTGCGACCTCGACGCCCTCAGCGCCGGGTGCGGACAGGTCGGCTTCTCCACCGTACCGTTCCACATATCGGTGGGAGAGCACGAATATACAGACCGCGAGCAGCTCGACACCTTGAGCCTTATCGACGATATGGAGGCCTGTACGCAGGCTACCAAAACAGCGTGCCCCTCGCCCGGCGAATGGAAAGACGCGTTTGAGGGAGAGGAAAACGTGCTTGCGCTCACGATATCCGGCCGCCTTTCCGGCAGCTACAACAGCGCCTCCGCCGCCAGCCATATGCTCGGCAGCAAAAACATCACGGTGCTGGATTCAAAGTCCACAGGACCCGCCGAGGCGCTCTGCATACGCCATATCCTCGCGTGGATCAGGGAAGGCCGCCCCTTCGACTACGTGTCCGCAAGGGCGCACGAGCTTATAGACGAAACCAAAACAGTGTTCGCTCTGTCCTCGTACGACAATCTCGTCAAAAACGGGCGCATGAGCAAGATCGCGGGCTTCATCGCTAAGAAGCTGGGCATGTGGGGCATCGGCATCGGAAACGACGGAATGATCGCGATCAAGGCCAAGGTGCGCGGCGTTTCCTCCGCGCTTAAAACTATCGTCGACGACATGCTGGAGCGCGGCTTCGAGGGGCGCGAGGTGATCATAAGCCACTGCCACAACCTGCCCGCCGCGCAGAAGCTCTGCGCGCGGATCAGCGAAAAATGGCACGACGCGAAGATAACGGTGCTGAACACCCGCGGCCTGAACAGCTACTACGCCGAACGCGGCGGTCTGATAGTCGCGTTCAGGTAACGGAGGTGGTTTTATGAAGAAAAGCCTTATCGCAAAGCTCAGACGTGTCATACGCAGCTCGATCGTAAGCGCGTTTCTGAGCCGCGTCCAGCCCTTCTGGGTGGACAGAAGCGGAAACGTGAGCGTAAACGGCGCTCAGGCGAAATAAAACGCCAAAGCAAAACGCTCCCCATGCGCCAAAGCACGGGGAGCGTTTTGCATTTCCGACGTTTATGTCAGACTGCGGATTTCGCCTTCTCGCACAGAGCGGTAAAGGCGGCGGCGTCGTTGATCGCGAGCTCGGAGAGCATCTTGCGGTTCATGTCGATGCCGGATTTCTTCAGGCCGTTCATGAGCTTGGAATAGCTCAGGCCGTTTGCGCGCGCGCCGGCGTTGATGCGGGCGATCCACAGACGGCGGAAGTCGCGCTTTCTGAGCTTGCGGCCGATATAGGCGTAACGCAGCGAGCGGCGAACCTGTTCGCTGGCAGCGCGGTACTGCTTGCTCTTGGCTCCGAAATAACCCTTGGAAAGTTTAAATACCTTGCGGCGCTTTTTTAACGCGTTGACTGCACGCTTAACTCTTGCCATTAATGTGTGCCTCCTTACTTGTACGGAATAAGCTTCTTCATAGTGCGGCCTTCGACGGGCGTGAGATACGCGGCCTTGCGAAGGTTACGTGTGCGCTTGGTGGGCTTCTTGGTCAGAATGTGACGCTTGAAGGCCTGGGCGCGCTTGACTTTTCCGGACTTTGTAACATCAAAGCGCTTTGCTGCGCCCTTATGCGTTTTCTGTTTGGGCATTGGATTTATCCTCCTTTGTTGGTTGTTCCTTTGGAATATCTTTTCTGGGGACGAGTATCATCGTCATGTTGCGCCCTTCGATAACGGGCCTTTTCTCCATTACGCCGTAGTCCTTAATGCGCTCGGCGAATGAAAGCATCTGCTCCGAGCCGATCTCGCTGTGCGCGATCTGGCGGCCGCGGAAGCGGATGGATACCTTGACCTTGTTGCCGTCCTGCAGGAACTTGACTGCCTGGCGGTATCTTACGTCAATGTCATGATCCTCGATGGTCGCGGAAAGGCGTACTTCCTTTGTCTCTATGACCTTCTGATTCTTCTTGATTTCCCGCTCCTTTTTGTTCTGATCGAAACGGTACTTGCCGTAATCCATCAGCTTGCATACCGGGGGCTTTGCGTTGGGAGCGATGTTCACAAGATCGAGCTGCTTTTCGTCGGCAAGCTTCAGCGCCTGCACCGTAGGCATTATGCCCAGCTGCTCACCCTGCTCGTTCACTACGCGTACCTCGCGTTCGCGGATATCCTCATTGATTATCAGATCGTTGATAGGGACACACCTCCGAATTTCATGGCTAAGCGCACGGCACAAAAAAAGACCGGCGCACGGCACCGCTCCCCTGATAGTCCTGTCTCACGGGACTGTATTGACCGCGTTCGGCTTGACCTCGCGGTGAGAAGCGGTAACTTCTGCTTTGACTGTGAAATGATACCACTGCGGGGCGGCTTTGTCAATAGCGCGCGGAAGGTTTAACAAAAATTCACACACGCGCGCCGTCTTTTCCGGCAAAGCTTTGCCGCGGTATTGCAATCCACGCCGAAATATGATACAATTCAAGCAAATTGAGCAAATATAAGCATATTGCGGAGAAACGTATGGGAATATTCAAAAAGCTGTTCAGACGCAGGAAAAATACGATACACATGACTCCCGAGGAGGCCTACGCGCCCATCGCCGAGGAAGAAAACGCGGCAGCAGAGCCTGAAGCAGTGGCTGAGGCCGAAGCCGCCGCGCCCGAAGCGCCTGCAGATGAGAGCGTGCAGGCAGCGTCCGAGCCGCCTGCGGAACCCTTCGAAACGGCAGACGCGGCAGACGAAAGCGCAGAGGCGGACGCCTGTGAGGACGCTTCTGCTGGACCCGCGGACGAACCCGCAGATGTTCCGGCAGAGCCCGAGGCGGCGCGGGAGACCCTGAACGGGCGGCTGTTTGCGTGCCTCGAATATCCGGACAGGCTTAACGAGTACATACGTCCCGTGCTTATCGGCCATTTCAGAAGCGTCTGCGAGGACGGTCTCAGCTTCAGCTGCACAGCTGACGGCGAAGTCAGCGCGGAGATCGCGTGCGCATACGAGCAAGACGCCGTCGACGCGCTTAAAAGCGATATACAGCGCGTGTTTTCGGGCGCTCCGTGTCCGAAGGGCGAGCTGCTCAAGGCGGTGCTCACGCAGATATCCTTATTCAACGTATGCCTCGAAATAAATTTAAGCGCGCCGGAGGGCGCGGCGAACGCAGCCTTCGGCGAAATCATGTCTAAGCTGGCAGGCGCGGTAAACGGTTTTTATACCTCCGGCGGCTACCGTTTGTATACACAGGACGCAAAGCTGCTCATGTCGTCTGCGGGAGAAAGCGAATGCGCCGAATTCGTGCCCGCCGGACACGCGGAGCAGACCAAGCAGGCAGCCGAGGAAGACGGAAGCGACGCCTTCTCCGCGCGCAGACGCCGCAGCGAGGAGCTTATGCGCGCGCACGGCATAAGCGCAAGCTGCGCCATCAGCGACGAGATAAACGAAAGCCTGCTGGTTCCCCGCCGCAGCGAGGACGTGATCTCCCGCGCGGCCGCGCTTTTGTACACAGCGCTTACCGCGAAGGCGTATACCTCCCCGCGCGAAACCGCTTCCCCGCGCACGTGGTCGCTGGCGCTCCTAAAGCGCTTTAACGAGCGTTACGCCGTTTCAAACGCGTTTACGCCGAAGGAAAAGGCCTACGCGGACGATCCGGTACGCGAAAAGCACGCGGTGTTTTTGATGAGGAGCGAATCCTGCGCGGTGCTGTTGTGGGCGCTGGGACTGTACGAGCTGCCCTGGCCCGACAAGCCCGCGGAGCTTGCGAGACTTAACGAGATCATGCGCGATTCGACGCTGCGCTCGCTTGAGCTCGCCGCGCGGCCGCGCAGCGCCGCCGAGCTTGCCGACGCGTACGACCTGACCGCGCGGCTGCATTCGTTCTGTGTGCGCTCGACGCTCAAGGAGCTCGCGGAAACCGGTCTGGACCCGGATATAGTGTACGAACGCCATTACGCGCTCAACTGGCTGCTTACGGTAAACAGCATATCGGACTGGGACAGCATAATTCCGATGACATAACTCAGGCCCCGTATACAAATCCCGCCGCGGTGTCAGGACGCCGCGGCGGTGTTTATTCTGGAAATAAACGTATGCCGATTACGGGGTGGTTGCTGATTGCGGAATCTGCGGAATCAGCTTTACTGTCCCCTGCTCATATCCCACGGGCAGCTGCGCGCTGAACAGCAGCTCGCCTTCCGGAAGCGTGCCGCTCTGGAGAATAAATGTAACCGCTTTCACTGCGTAAGCCGATCGGTCGTTTGACGCTGCGCGCACTATTACGTCTTTGCCGTTCGCTGCCGCAAACGTACCGTCAAAAACCAGAGAGAATTTGCCGCTTTCAGTGCTTTTCACACAGAAACCGCAGAGTATTGTATCTGAACCGGCCTTTCCGCCGCAGACCGGACACAGCTTTTTGCCCGCCGCAACCGCTTCCTCCGCGCTTAGGCGCTTCGCTCCTGCCATACCGCTGCAGTCCGGCGCCGTGTGCGCCCAGACGCCGTGTTCCGTAGCGTAATACGTCACGTCCGCCTCAAAGAGCGCTTCAAGCTCCCGGCGCAGTATCTCAGCATCTGAGTACTGAATTGTCAGATAGTCCGCAAACGGCGTGTGCATGGCCGTTACGCCCGCAACGGTTAAGTAAGCGTCCTGCGGCATATCGATTGCGTAACTGATTTCAAGCGTTTGCGTCCTCTCAAGCGTGAAGCTTACTGAGTAAGCGGCGACGGAGTCATCCATATACGCTGACAGCCCGATGCCCGCATCGTCTTGAGCAAGCTCATCCTCCGACGGCGTTTCTTCGCAGTAAATCAGCAGCTTTTCTCCGTCCCGCACTGACGCGTATGTGCCCGAGCTTCCCGTCATATACGGAAACTCAAGCCCGACAAAGCCCGCGCTCACAAGCTGTTTTCCGGTGCGCGCGGCATATTCCGCCACAGTCTCGCCCTCCGAAGCGTTCATATACTCGTACTCTGGTTCTCCTTCGTTCTCCACCGTAACCAGACAATGCTCGCTGTCCAGTGCCTCCAGCTGCACAAGCGCGCGCACAGTCCGGCCGTCCCATGCCGCCTCAAGCACCGTCAGACGTACAGTTTCCGACTGCACGCTGCCAAGGTTTGCGCTCACTGCAGTTTCCGCCTCCTGTTCAGGTATCAGATCGGTCGCGCGTGTAAACAAATCCGTAAGTTTACGGCCGCTTATAACCGACGCGAAGGCTACCGCGGCAATCAATACGGCTATAATCGCCGCGACAAGCACAAGCAGCGTTTTCTTTTTGTTCATAACCATTTCCTCCTTGTCTTTGCCCTCGTTCATTTCAAACGGCTTATCAGACGACGTACCGATGGCCGACAAAGCTGAATCGAGCGCATGATGTATTCTGCTTCTGAGTTCCGCCTCTTTCATACCCTCTCCTCCTCTTCAAGCGCGTCAAGCAGCTTTGCGCGCGCTTTCTTCAGCCGTCTTGAAACCGCGGAAACAGACGCGTCAAGCGACGCTGCTATTTCCTCAAGCTTCATGTCCTGATAATAGTACAGCAGTATCACTTCCCTTTCATGCGTACCGAGCCTTAATACAGAGCGCAGCAGCATACCGTCCCGGGGCTCCGGCGGAGCAGACGCAAGCGGCAGCTTTTCAATTTCGACGCTGTTGTCCACATGCCGCGCCCAGAATGAGCGCTTCATATTGCGGCATACGTTCACGGCAATTTTCATAAGCCATGTTTTTTCGCTGCACTCGCCACGAAAAGAAGCGTACGCTCTGTAAGCGCGCAGAAACGTTTCCTGCGCAGCGTCCTCCGCCAGATCCGCATCCTTCAGCCATACGCAGCACATGCGCGTAAGAGGCGTTCGATACATTTCCGCCATGCGTTTCAGCGCGCGCTCACTTTCGTTTTGTATGGAGTTTTCGCAACAATCCTCCACTTTCTCACCTCCCGCACATATTGATACAGCCGGAAAGGAATATTTGCGGTTTTTACGCATAATTAATATGGAGCCCGCACGCGGGCTCCATACACATATTCTGCTCAGCTTATCTGAGCAGCTCCATCAGTTCTTCCTTCGTCATGTTCATAAGGCTGCCGTCCGCGTTTTCGCTTACTACGCTGGCAAGCTCCAGCTTTTTATACTGCAGCCTTACTATGTTTTCCTCTATGGTGTCGGAGGCGATCAGCTTATACACCTGCACGGCGCGCATCTGCCCTATGCGGTAGCAGCGGTCGGTAGCCTGATTCTGGGCGGCGATGTTCCACCACGGGTCGTAGTGTATGACCGTGTCGGCGCCGATAAGGTTAAGTCCGGTTCCGCCCGCCTTGAGCGAGATCAGAAATACGCTGCCCTGGCCGGCGTTAAACGCCTTTACCAGCCGCGCGCGCTCGTCCAGCGGCGTATCTCCGCGCAGCGTGAAGGAAGCTATGCCCAGCGCGCTCAGGCGCGCCTCCAGACGCGACAGCATAGTGGTGAACTGCGAAAACAGCAGCACCCTGTGCCCGTTCTCGATCAATTCCTGCACCATGCGCACGCACTCGTCCGTCTTGCAGCTCGCGTCCTCGTAGCCCTCGTACACCAGCGCGGGATCACAGCAGATCTGCCTTAAGCGCGTGAGCATGGAGAGTATCAGCAGCTTGTCCTGCGGCGCGCTCGACTCCATGCGCTGCCTGACCTCGTTTGCGTAGGCGAGATACAGCCTGCGCTGCTCGCTGTCCATCTGTATGTAGCAGTTCGTCTCTGTTTTGGGCGGAAGCTCGGACAGAACGTCCGTTTTCATGCGCCTTAGTATAAACGGGCGCACGAGCTTCGAAAGCGTGGATTTGGCCGTTTTGTCTTCGTTTTCGGCGATAGGCGATTCGTATTTTTCCCTGAAGGCGGCGTAAGAGCCTAGATAGCCGGGCATGAGGAACTCGAATATGCTCCACAGCTCGCTCAGCCGGTTTTCTATCGGCGTGCCCGTGAGCGCGAGGCGCGTTCGGGCGCGTATGCGGCGCACGCAGCGGTTTATCTTGGTGTCGCGGTTTTTTATGTACTGCGCCTCGTCCAGCACGCAGACGCGGTAATAGTTTTCCGCGTGCAGCTCCGCGTCGTTGCGGAACGAATCGTAGGAGGTGACCAGTATGTCGAATTCCTCCGCTTTTTTTATTGTCAGCGCGCGTTCGGACGCGCCGCCCGCAAGCAGGCAGCTTTTCAGATCCGGCGTCCATTTTTGTATCTCGTCTCCCCAGGAGATAATCACGCTCGCGGGACAGACGATGAGCGCGGGTCCGGCGGCGCCTTCGCGACGTATCGCAAGCAGCAGCGCCAGCACCTGCAGCGTCTTTCCAAGGCCCATATCGTCTGCGAGTATGCCGCCGAAGGCGTATTTGTCTATGGTCCTCAGCCACATATAGCCTGTTTTCTGGTATTCGCGCAGCACCTTGTCCAGCGGCTCCGGCACGGGAAAATCCCCGTCCTCCACGGTTTTGAAATCGCGCAGGAGACGCTTGTATTCCGCGTCCTTCTCAAGCTGTACGCCTCTGTCGCTTCGGAGCGCCTCGTCCGTGAACAGCGCCTTGTACAGCGGCACGACCGCGCCTTTTTCCGCCATGCTGCGCACGTCTATGTTCAGGCTGTCCAGCGTGCGCGTGAAATCCGAAAATCTGCCGTCCGCGATGTCGAGAAAGCTGCCGTCCTTCAGGCGGTAGTACCTGCGCTTTTCGCGCACGCAGCGCATAAGCGCTTCCAGCTCCTCGCGCGGGAACTCGTCCGTGTCGAGCTTTAATTCCAGCATTCCGTTCGATACGCCCGCCCTTACGGTCGGACGCGGCGCGCGGCGGCTCGTAAGGCTTTTGAGGCGGTTGCTTACGAATACGCCGCCGTATTTCGCAAGCTTCTCGGTGCCGCTTGTGAGCAGGTCGAACATTCTGTTTTCGTCCGTGAGTGTATAAACAATGTCTCCCGCCCGCGGGGGCTCGAAATACTCCTCGAGCGCTTTTAGCGCCTGCTTTTCCTGTATGAAATTTCTGCGTATGTCCGGGTACATTTCCTCTCCGGAGCCGGGCTCCACGTAGCTTTCGCCGTAGGTGAAGTTCGGCTGCGCGGTCAGTCTGCCCCGCTCCGGCATATCCAGCAGATACCTTACCTCGAGCTCCTCCGGCATGAACGGCTTAAGCTCCTGCAGCCCGTATGAGGCGTCCCCGTCCAGATACCCGTACACGCGGGGCAGCACAGTCATGCAAAAGCGCTTCGCCTCCGCGCCCGACAGCACCAGCCCCTTGCCGTTTATACCCGAACTCAGCAGCCCTGAGGTATCCCGCGCAAAGCTCTCTGTGAGCCTGTATATCGTATTTTCGTCGTAAGCGTAATGATGCGCGCCGGTTTCGTACAGACTGTAGCCGGTGCTTCCGCCGGTCAAAATCAGCCTGCCCGCGGTGCCCTTCGCGTTAAGCTCAAGGGTCGGGTCTCTGTCTGTGAGCGTCCAAAACGAGCCCTCGCGTCTGGGCAGACGCTCGCCTTTGTACAGCTCGAACAGCAAATCGAAGCTCTCTCCGCTCAGCGGCATATCGCGCACGTCGCCGAAGGTTTCCTGTATGCTCCACCTCTTGCTGCCTATAAGCGCCTTCATGCCGTCCGCGTAACGCATTATCATTACGCAGATACGGCGGCTGCGCTCGTCGAAGGCGTCGATGTCGTGACTGAAGCTGAATTTGTCGCCGTAACGCTGCGGAATGCCCCGTCTCATATTCTCGGCGAACGTAAGCACCCCTTTTATTATATATCCCCGCTCGCGTCCTATCTTGAACGCGGCGGACGGCGCGCCGCCCTCCATGGAAAGCAGGGGCGTAAGCGTAACCGGCGCGCTCTCACGGCGCGGCTGTTCGGCGTCGTAGCTTTTAAGAAGCCGTATCGTGCCCCCGTCCTGCAGCGGTATGCCAAGCTCGGTATCGATATACTTTACCGCCAGCGCAACCGCGTGCGCACAGAGCCTGCCGCCTGTGCAGCCGCAGCAGCTGCACAGCATGTAGTCAGTTTCGTCGTCGTGCGGTCTGAGCGCTGCCTGTACGGTGTAAACGGCGCCGTCCGTCACCGTTCCCTTCAGACGCCTTTCGTAAAAGTTCACGTGCCTTGCGCTGACCGTTCCGACCTGACCGCGCAAATACATTTCGATACCGCGCACGTAGGCGTCGTCCCCCGCCAGACGGCGGATCGATTCGTATGTAAAGCTTTCCCTCGCCATCTCAGTGTATATACTCTCCCCGGTCACTCAGTCTGCCTGCAAACATATAAGCTCACGCGGCAGAGTGTTCAGCGTTTCGCTGCCGTCCTCGGTCACCGCGACCAAGTCCTCTGTCCTTACGCCGGTTTTCCCGGGCAGGTATATGCCCGGCTCTACCGAGAACACCATGCCCGGCGTGCATACCTCCGTGCTCGACGCGGAAACGTCGGGATATTCGTGCACCTCCGTGCCTATGTTGTGGCCCGTGCGGTGAATGAAGTATTTGCCGTAGCCGGCCTCCTCTATCACCCTGCGCGCCGCCGCGTCCACCTCTTTAAGCGGCACGCCCGGGCGCACCGCCGCGCGGCCGGCCGCGTTCGCGCGCCGCACGAGCTCGTATATACGCTTCTGCTCGTCTGTCGGCGTACCGAAAAACAGCGTGCGCGTCATATCGGAGCAGTAGCCGTCCAGCAGCAGCCCCACGTCCAGTATCACGCTGTCGCCGGGAGCAAGCACTGTATCGTCGGTCTCATGGTGCGGCTCGGCGCAGTTCGCGCCGAAGCAGATGAGCGATTCAAAGCTTTCGCACTGCGCGCCCGCAGTTTTCAGGTTCGCCCTGTAAGCGTCCGCGACCTCGCGCTCCGTAACGCCCGTCTTTACGGCGGAATAGGTCTGCCTGAGCACAAAATCGTTTTTGCGGGAGCTCAGGCGCATTTTGTCTATTTCCTCGGGGCTTTTTATCATGCGCGCTCTGTCCACGCACAGCGAGCCGACAGTCAGCCGAAGTCCCCTGCGTTTTTCAAGCAGCGGCAGAGCGAAGCCGCATTTAAACTCCTTATCCACGCCCAGAACGCCGTCTTTTACGCATTCCGACAGCACCTGCGCGGTATCGTCGGTATCCGCGTATTCTATAAGCTCGCAGCCCTCCGTCTGCGTAAGCGCGAAGAGCTTGTTCGAAACGAGCTTAACTTCGCCGCTTGCTTCGATTATCAGCGCGAGCAGCCTTTCGCCGGGCGATACGCGGCAGCCCGTCAGGTACATAACGCTCATCGGCGCGCACACCAAAAGCTGCGCAAGTCCCGCCGAATTCATATTTTTCAGAACCTTTTCAAGATGCGGCTTAATCATCTTTCTGTCCTCCGCACACAATAATCATAAAGCCCTTCTTTTTATTTACTACCCGCGCGTTCGCCTTCTGCAGATACTTAAGCGCGCTCTCGGCGCCCTGCTGCCTGCGGATGACTATATACAGCCTTCCTTCGGGCGCGAGATGCGCGAGCGCTTCGTCGAACAGGCGGTATATTACCTGCTTTCCGGCGCGTATGGGCGGGTTGGTGAGTATCGCGTCGAACTCTCCGCTTATATTCTGAAAGCCGTCCGAGAGCAGCGCGCGAGCGTTTTCCGCGCCGTTTATGCGCGCGTTTTCCTCGGCAAGCGCGACGGCGCGTTCGTTTATGTCGGTCATAAGCACCGACGCCTGCGGGTTCGTCCGCGCGAGTATCACCCCCACGGGGCCCCAGCCGCAGCCGAGGTCCAGCACCCTGCCGTGTATATCCTGCGCCGAGCTTATGAGCAGCGCCGTTCCTTCGTCTATTTCGCCCTTCGAAAACACGCCGTTGTCGTAGATGAAGGTGTATGCTTCGCCCCGGAAATCTGCCGTAAAGCTCCTGCGGCGCGACTGGCTTTCCGGCGCAGACGTATAATAATGCTCGTTCATGGCGTTTCCATCCCCGCCGCTGCGTAGAGCAGCGCCTCCTCGTCGTCGGTAAGCTGCCTGTACGCGCCCTGCGGCAGCGTTTCGTCCAGCGTGAGTCCCGCTATCCGCCGCCTTGAAAGCGCAAGCACAGGATGCCCCGTCTTTTCAAACATGCGCTTGACCTCGTGGTATTTGCCCTCCGTCACCTCGATACGGCACAGCGCGTTCCCGCCTCCCGCGCTTATCAGGCGCAGATGAGCCGGCCTGGCCCTGAAATCTCCCAGCTCAAGCCCCTCTCCGAACGCGTTTATGTCGCTTTCGTCCGGCACGCCCGCGACGTATGCGGTATACTCCTTGCTTATGCCGCGCGCGGGCGATATGAGTCTGTGCGCGAGCTGACCGTCGCTCGTGAGTATCACAAGCCCGGTCACGTCCTTGTCCAGCCTGCCCGCGGGGCCCAGCCCCTTTATGCGGTCGGCGGGAGCTATCAGATCGAGCACCGTGCGCTCGCCGCGCGCGTCCTGCGTAGCGGTTATCACGCCCGCAGGCTTATTGAGCATATAATGCGTATGCAGCTTAATCGCCACGCGCGCGCCGTCCAGCGTTATCTCGTCTTCCGGCGCGACCGCGCGTCCAGCGTTCGTGACAGCGCTTCCGTTCACGCGCACGCGTCCCTGCCGGATCGCCTTTCCGGCCTCCGAACGGCTCAGACGCGCATAGGTTACCGCCTTGTCCAGCCTCATGAGCGACTCCTTCCTTTCCATTACAGTATAGCATTTTTACGCGCGTCAATCAAGCGTAAAAACAGGTATAAATAATAACATCAGCTAAACGGAAAATACGCTCAATTTGTGATATAATATTAATGTAGAAAAAATCGCTTGAGAGGTTCTCAGATGACAGAAAATACGCATTACGACGAAAGTAATATACAGGTCCTCGAGGGGCTGGAGGCGGTCAGGCGCCGTCCCGGCATGTACATAGGCTCGACCGACGAGCGCGGTCTGCATCACCTCGTATACGAGATCGTCGACAACGCGATCGACGAGGCTTTGGCAGGCTACTGCAAAAACATAAACGTCACGCTGTTTCCGGACGGCTCTGTAGAGGTTGCCGACGACGGGCGCGGTTTTCCTGTAGGCATTCACCCGAAGGTCGGCCGTCCCGCGGTCGAGGTCTGCCTCACGATGCTGCACGCGGGCGGCAAATTCGGCGGCGGCGGTTATAAGGTTTCCGGCGGTCTGCACGGCGTCGGCGCGAGCGTGGTAAACGCTCTGTCGAGCCATCTTAAGGTCACGGTATATCAAAATGGCAAGGTATACGAGCAGGAATACGAGCGCGGCAAAATCCTCTACGATTTAAAAACCGTCGGCGACACCGACCGCACCGGCACGACCGTACGCTTCCTGCCGGACGTAAAGACGTTCGAGGAGCCCGAGCCCGGCATATTCGAAACCGGCAAATTCGAATTCGAGACGCTGCACGTGCGCTTCCGCGAAATGGCGTTTCTGAACAAGGGCATACGCATAACGCTCAGGGACGCGCGCAGCGAAAACGGCAGATACGAGGAGTACTATTACGAGGGCGGCATAAAGTCCTTCGTAGAGTACCTGAATACGAACAAAACCTGTCTGTTCCCCGAGCCCATATATATCGAGGGCGTCAAAAACGGCTCCGCCGTAGAGGTCGCGCTGCAGTGGAACGACGGCTACACCGAAAACGTGCTCGCGTTTGCAAACAACATCCACACGCCCGAGGGCGGCACGCACCTGATGGGCTTCAGAAGCGCGCTCACGCGCATAATAAACGACTACGGACGCAAGAACAAAATGATAAAGGACGCCGACCAGAACCTGACCGGCGAGGACGTGCGCGAGGGGCTGGCGGCAGTAGTGAGCGTAAAGCTCGAGGAGCCGCAGTTCGAGGGACAGACCAAGGCGAAGCTTGGCAACAGCGAGATACGCCCCATAGTTGACGCGCTGGTGTCCGACAAGCTGTCGCAGATATTCGAGGAAAATCCCTACATCGCGCGCTCGGTGCTGGACAAGTGCCTGAGCGCGGCAAGGGCGCGCGAGGCTGCGCGCAAGGCGCGTGAAAACGCGCGCCGCAAAAGCCCGCTCGAAAGCGCGTCGCTGCCCGGAAAGCTTGCGGACTGCTCGGAGCGCGATCCCGCCAAATGCGAGATATTCTTAGTTGAGGG
Source organism: Clostridia bacterium (assembly GCA_017543905.1). GTDB lineage: Bacteria > Bacillota > Clostridia > Christensenellales > Aristaeellaceae > RUG14130. Next base: position 17,523 of record JAFYFC010000021.1, on the reverse strand, counting down.
CGACTCCGCAGGCGGCAGCGCGAAGGAAGGACGCGACCGTCATTTTCAGGCCATACTGCCCCTGCGCGGCAAAATACTGAACGTCGAAAAATGCCGCATGGACCGCATGCTCGCAAACGAAGAAATAAAAGCCATGATCACCGCCTTCGGCGGCGGCTTCGACAGCGAGTTCGACGCAAACAAGCTGCGCTATCACCGCATAGTGTGCATGACCGACGCGGACGTGGACGGAAGCCATATCAGGATACTGCTGCTTACTTTCTTCTTCCGTCATTTCCCCGGACTTATCGAAAACGGCTACGTATATATCGCGCAGCCTCCGCTGTACAAGATCACCAAGGGCAAGACCGAAAAATACGTGTATTCCGACGAGCAGCTGCAAAGCTATCTGGACGAAATCGGCCGCGATTCCAAGCCCGACGTGCAAAGATACAAGGGACTGGGCGAAATGAGCGCGCACCAGCTCTGGGAGACCACTATGGATCCCTCCGTGCGCAGCATGTACCGCGTGACGCTCAAGGACGCGCTGGCCGCCGACCAGCTGTTCACGCTGCTGATGGGCGATCAGGTCGAGCCGAGGCGGAATTTCATAGAGAAAAACGCCAAGCTCGTAGCTGACCTCGACGTTTGACGAAAGGCGAGTGACAGAATATGAACGATCAGTACAATATCGGCAACCTTACCCCGCTGGACGTCGAGGACGAGCTCAAAAAATCGTTTATCTCATACGCTATGGCGGTTATAGTGTCCCGCGCGCTGCCGGACGTGCGCGACGGTCTCAAGCCCGTGCACAGAAGGATACTTTACTCCATGATGGAGCTCGGCAACACGCCCGACAAGCCTTACCGCAAAAGCGCGCGTATAGTCGGCGACGTACTGGGCAAATACCATCCCCACGGCGACAGCGCGGTATACGACGCCACTGTACGCCTCGCGCAGCCCTTCAACACGCGCTATACCCTCGTGGACGGGCAGGGCAACTTCGGCTCCGTGGACGGAGACGGCGCCGCCGCGATGCGATACACCGAGGTGCGTCTGGACAAGCTCGCGCTGGAAATGGTGCGCGATCTCGACAAGGAAACGGTCGATTTTTACCCGAACTTCGACGAAACGCTGATGCAGCCCGAGGTAATGCCCGCGCGCTTCCCTAACCTGCTGGTAAACGGCTCGGCGGGCATAGCGGTAGGCATGGCCACGAATATCCCCCCGCACAATCTGGGCGAGGTGATCGACGCGTGCGTCTACTACATAGATCATCCCGACTGCGAGGTCGACGATCTGATGGCCTTCGTGCAGGGGCCGGATTTCCCGACCGGCGGCGTGATACTCGGCAGACGCGGCATATACGACGCATATCATACCGGACGCGGCAGGATAGTCGTGCGCGCGAAGCACGAAATCGAGGACATGGGACAGAGCCGCCAGCGCATAGTGGTCACCGAGATACCGTATATGGTGAACAAAGCCGCACTGGTGGCAAAAATCGCCGAGCTCGTGCACGACAAGCGCATAGAGGGCATCAGCGACATCCGCGACGAATCCGACAGAAACGGCATGCGCGTGGTAATAGAGCTCAAGCGCGACGTATCCGCGCAGGTGGTGCTCAACTTCCTGTATAAGCACACGCAGCTTCAGGATACCTTCGGCGCGATAATGCTCGCGCTGGTCAACGGCGAGCCCAAGGTGCTCTCGTTAAAGAGCATAATAAAGCACTATATAGACCATCAGAAGGACGTAATCACCAGACGCACCAAATACGAGCTGAACAAGGCCGAGGCGCGCGCTCACATACTCGAGGGGCTGCTTATCGCGCTCGACCGTATAGACGAGGTAATAACGATCATACGTTCCTCCGCGACTCCGCCTATCGCCAAGCAGGGCCTTATTGACGCGCTGGGGCTTGACGACAAGCAGGCGCAGGCTATACTCGACATGCGTCTGCAGCGCCTGACCGGGCTTGAACGCGACCGTCTGCAGGCGGAATACGCGGAGCTCGAAAAGCAGATAGCGTATTTCAAAGAGGTGCTTGCAAACGAGGTCCTGCTGATGGGCATAATCAAGGACGAGATAAGCGAAATCAGGGCCAAATACGCAGACCCCCGCCGCACTGAGATCAGCGCCCTCGAGGGCGAGATCGACATGCTCGACCTCATACAGGAGGAGGACATGGTGGTGACCATAACCCACAACGGCTATGTCAAGCGCCTGCCGTCCTCCACCTACCGCGCGCAGAGACGCGGCGGCAAGGGCATAATCGGGGCCACCGCGCGCGAGGAGGATTTCATAGAGCAATTGTACGTGACCAGCACGCACGACGCCGTGATGTTCTTTACCGACCGCGGGCGCGTGTACAAAAAGATGTGCTACGAGATACCCGAAGCGGGGCGCATGTCGCGCGGCACGGCGATAATAAACATGCTGCAGCTCGAGCCCGGTGAGAAGGTAACAGCGGTGCTGCCGGTACCGGAGGAGAACCGCGAGGAGTATTACCTCATAATGGCCACGCGCAAGGGCATAATCAAGCGTATAAGCCTCGCCGCGTTTGCTAACATACGCAAGGCGGGCATGATCGCGGTCACGCTGCGCGACGACGATTCGCTGATAGCCGTGCGCCTTACGCACGGAAACAGCCAGCTCATGCTGGGCTCCCGCAACGGATACTCCATCCGCTTCGACGAGGGCGAGCTGCGCGCGATAGGCAGAAGCGCGGTCGGCGTGCGCAGTATGGATCTGGGCGAGGACGACGAGGTCGTCGATATCACAATAGTGGACGAGAGCAAGACCGTGCTCGCCATAACCGAAAACGGATACGGCAAGCGTACGCCTTTAGACGAGTTCCGCCTGCAGAGCCGCGCCGGCAAAGGCGTAAAGGCCATGAACATAACCGAAAAGACAGGCAAGCTCGCCGCGCAGCTGCTGGTAAGCGAGAACGAAGACATAATGCTCATCACCGTGGACGGCACGATAATCCGCATACCCGTGTCCTCGATCTCCGTGCAGGGGCGTTCCACGCAGGGCGTACGGCTTATGAAGGTCGGAGACAGCCGCATCGTAAGCGCCGCTCCCTCGGCGAAGGAGGAGGAAGCGCCGCTTGACGCAGCCGATACCGCCGAAGCCGAAGAAGACGCTGCAGAGCCCTCGGTAAACGGCACGTCGCCCGACGCGCTCGACAAGCTCCTCGACAGACTCGATGCCGATCCGGAGCCTACTGAGACCGAAGAAACCGACGAGGATATCTGAGATAGGCGAATAATATGCCGAAGGGGGCTGCATGCCCCCTTTTCTTCACGCAAAAATAAAGCGTACAACACATATATAACGCAAAAGCTCATTTACAAGGCAGCCGCTTTGCGATATAATAAAGAGTGCGGTTATATGACCGTAGATCCGCATGCGCAGCTTTCCGACGTCCCGACGGTATGCTTCGTGTGCGGGAATACATATAAATGGGAGGATAAACCATGACTATCGACAAGAGCTCCATCATCGCCGAGTACGGCCGTCACGAGGGCGACACCGGTTCACCCGAGGTGCAGATCGCGCTGCTCACCGCGCGCATCAACCACCTGAACGAGCACTTAAAGCTCAACAAGAAGGATCACCACTCCCGCCGCGGTCTGCTGCTGATGGTCGGTCAGCGCAGAGGTCTGCTGGACTATCTGAAGAAAACCGACATCGAGAGCTATCGTTCCATCATCGCAAAGCTGGGCCTGCGCAAGTAAGACCCGCGTTTGCAGCACGCGCCGCCCGCTTGGGCGGCGCATACCGGATTATGATGAGCAGTTTCGCCGCCGGGACGTCAGGGCACGTTTTCAGCGCCCTGACGTCCCTGCGGGGACAAGTCTTCGGCGCTGCTTATCTCCGGATACACAAGCTTAGGAGGATAAACAATGTTCAAGAGCTACTCACTGGAGCTGGGCGGACGTACGCTCACGCTGGAATTCGGCAAATATGCCGAGCAGGCGGCCGGCTCCACATTCGTGCGCTACGGCGATACCGCCGTGCTTGTCAACGCTACCGTATCCGAGTCCGTGCGTCCGGGCATGGATTTCTTTCCCCTGAACGTGGACTATGAGGAGAAGCTGTATTCCGTAGGCCATATTCCCGGTTCCTGGAACAGGCGCGAGGGCCGTCCGGGCGAGAAGGCCATACTTACCTCCCGTCTGATCGACAGGCCGCTGCGTCCCCTCTTCCCCAAGGGAATGAGAAACGACGTAGCCGTCGCCGCGACCGTAATGAGCGTGGACTTCGACTGCAGTCCCGAGACGCCCGCGATGATAGGCGCGTCCGCCGCGCTCTCGATCAGCGAGATCCCGTTTGCCGGCCCTGTGGGCGCGGTAAACATCGGTCTGGTGGACGACGAATTCGTCGTAAACCCCACTCAGGCGCAGAGAGAGGTCTCCGCGCTCGATCTGACCGTAGCCGGCACGAAGGAAGCCGTGCTCATGGTCGAGGCAGGCGCGAACGAAGTGAGCGAGGAGGTCATGCTCAAGGCCATACTCTTCGCGCACGAGCAGGTAAAGCGCATAGTCGAATTCCAGGAAAACATAGTGCGCGAAATCGGCAAGGAAAAGCGCGAATTCCCGCTTGAGGTGCCCGGCGACGACGTTAAGGCGGCCGTGCGCGAGTACGCGATAGACAAGGTCCGCTGGATGTTCGACACCTTCGACAGAGGCGAGCGTCAGATTCGCGAAAGCCAGATAAAGGAAGAGGTCAACGCGCATTTCGCCGAGATTTATCCCGAGCGTATGCAGGAGGTTGCCGACGCGCTTTACAATACCCAGAAGGAAGTCATGCGCCGCCGCATAATCGACGAGGGCGTGCGTCCCGACGGCAGAAAGCTTACCGAGGTGCGTCCGATTTGGTGTGAGACCGGCGTGCTGCCCCGTCCGCACGGCTCCGCGGTGTTCACCCGCGGCCAGACGCAGGTAATGACCGTGTGCACGCTCGCGCCCATGAGCGAGGTGCAGATACTTGACGGCATCACCCCCGAAACCACCAAGAGATACATACATCATTACAATTTCCCGGGCTATTCCACCGGTGAAGCCAAGGCGCTGCGCAGCCCCGGCCGCCGCGAGATAGGTCACGGCGCGCTGGCCGAGCGCGCTCTGCGCCCGATGATACCTTCCGTCGAGGAATTCCCCTACTGCCTGAGGCTGGTCAGCGAGGTAATGTCCTCCAACGGTTCCACCTCACAGGCTTCCGTATGCGGTTCCACGCTTTCGCTTATGGACGCAGGCGTGCCGATCAAGCGCCCCGTCGCCGGCGTGGCGATGGGCCTTATAAAGGACGTCGAAAATACCGGCAAGGTAGCGGTGCTTACCGACATACAGGGTCTTGAGGACTTCCTCGGCGACATGGACTTCAAGGTAGCCGGCACGGCTCAGGGCATCACCGCCATACAGATGGACATCAAGATCAAGGGCATCGACGAGCCCATACTGCGTCAGGCGCTCGCACAGGCGTACGACGGCCGCATGCATATACTCGGAAAAATGCTCGAAACTCTGCCCGCGCCCAGACCCGAGCTTTCAAAATACGCGCCCAAGATCATCCAGTTCAAGATCAATCCCGAGAAGATCGGCGAGGTCGTAGGCCCCAAGGGCAAGATGATCAACAAGATAATCGAGCAGACCGGCGTAAAGATCGACATCGAGGACGACGGCACCGTGTATATCGCAACCGAAAACGCGCAGGCGGCGCAGAAGGCCAAGAGCATAATCGAAGGCATAACGCGCGAGCTGCAGGTTGGCGACGTGTTTACCGGAACGGTCGCGAGGATCATGTCCTTCGGCGCCTTCGTGGAATACGCGCCCGGCAAGGACGGCATGATCCACATCTCCAAGCTCGCCAACAAGCGTGTGGAGAAGGTCGAAGACGTGGTGAATATCGGCGACACGCTCGAATGCCGCGTAGCCGAGATAGACTCTCAGGGCCGCATCAATCTGGTTCGCAACGATATAGTATACGACAACGACGCGATGCCCGTGCGCAGGCCCCCGCGCGCAGCCGGAAACGGCTTCCACAGAGGCAATGGCGGACACAAAGAATAAGCAGACCCGAATTTACAGCCGCGCGCCGCGCGGCTGTTTTTTCGCCGACTGGCTTCGGAGGACAAATGGAATTTCAGACAGCCGTACTTTCTGACAAGCTGCGCGTGATCGGCGTGCCCATGCCTACGTTCAGAAGCGTGTCGCTGGGCTTATGGGTGGACAGCGGCAGCGTATACGAAAACGACGATACAAACGGCATAAGCCACTTCATCGAGCATATGCTGTTCAAAGGCACAAAAAAGCGTTCCGCGCGGCAGATCGCAGAAGAGATGGACGCCGTAGGCGGCATGCTGAACGCATTCACAGACGTCGAAAACACCTGCTTTTACACCAGCGTGCTCGGCGCGCATCTTCCCCTGGCGATGGATATGATAAGCGATCTCGTGCTTAATTCAAGGCTCGATCCCGCGGACGTCGAACGGGAGAAGGGCGTGGTGCTCGAGGAGATAAACATGGCCGAGGACACGCCGGACGATCTGGTGTTCGAGCTGCTTAACACGGCGCACTTCGGTGTGCAGCCGATATCGCGCCCGGTGCTGGGCAAGGCGGAAAACGTAAGCCGCTTTACGCGCGAGGATATAAGGGCGTATATGGACGCGCGTTACCGTCCGGACGGCGCCGTGCTTGCTGTGGCGGGCTCGTACGACTGGGATGCGCTGCTTGCGCAGGCCGAGGATTTATATTCCTGCTGGCAGCCCTCCGGCATAAAGCGGCCTGAAATCGCGCTCGCGCCCCACGAACCGTGTGTGATCCGCCGCGAAAAGGATATGGAGCAGACGCACGTGTGCATAGGCTTCGACGGGCCCAGCCAGCTGAGCGACGACTATTATGCCTTCAGCGTGGTGAACACGGTGCTGGGCGGCTCGATGTCGTCACGGCTGTTTCAGTCCATACGCGAAGAACGCGGGCTCGCGTACAACGTGTTCACGTCGCTGTCGACCACGCTTACAAGCGGTCTTTTCAGCGTATACGCAGGCATGAGTCCCGAAAACGCAAATCAGGTAGTCGAGCTCACTCTTAAAGAAATAGAAAAGCTCGGACGCGACGGCATCTCGCGCAAGGAGTTCGGGCAGGCGAGAGAGCAGACGCTTTCCAGCCTGATAATGGCGATGGAATCCACCTCCAACCGCATGAAGTCCGCCGGACGCCGCCTGCTTATGCGCGGCGACACCGTAACGCAGGACGAGCTAATTTCACGCATAAACGCGATAAAGTACGAGCAGGTAAACGAGCTTGCGGCGCAGCTGATTACCTCAAAGCGCAGCGCCGCGATAGTAGGCGCGGACGCAGACAGCGTAAAGCTTGGCTGAAGCGCGCCCTGCCGATCAGAATAACATAAGGAGCCATAAAAAAGATGAGTTTAGTTTCGATAGACGCAGAAGACGACGCTTTCGCGTATCGTTACGATACGCAGCTGCTGCTTGACCGCAGGGACAAAAACCTTGACGAAAGCGAAATCGCGCGCTATATCACTGAAAATATAGAGGGCAACGAGCTGCTCGCGATAGGTGACGAGGAGACTGTGAAAATCCATTTTCACACGAACGAGCCATGGAAGGTGCTTGAATACTGTGCCGGCGTCGGTGAAATCTACGACATAGTGGTCGAGGACATGATACGGCAGTCAAACAATCTGCAAGGATAAAAAAAAGGGCTGTCGCCCTTCGATCGAAATGAAGCTTTGCTTCATTTCGATCGGGTGGGTTGCTGCAGCTGATTAAGGCTCTTGGATAAAACGTGCGGCTTTTGGAAGGGCTGAGGCAGGTTTTGCAGTTTTTGCTGAAAATCCTGCGGGATTTTCCGGGCGCAAGGCGCACCGCCTCAAATCGCAGATTTGAGCCGATGCGTCCCGCCAAAGGCGGGATTGATTTGCCGATGGCAAATCAACCTCAAATTGAGCGGAAGCGATTATTTGCTCCGGTCGTCTTCGCTGCGCTGCGCTCGACTTCGCAAAAATCGCGTACTCGCGCCGTACGAGGTCAACTTGCCTGCTGGCAAGTTGATCCCGCTATGCGGGACGCTTTGGCTCAAATAGAATTTGAGACAAAGCGCCTTGCCGCCGCTGCGGATTGAAGTTGGAGGGGCAAGCCCCTCCAAGCTACCCCTGCGGGCTTGTGCGCTTCGCTGAAGCCCGCCCAAAAGGCTTCCCCTCAAGGGGCGCGCAGCACGGTTCGTTGGTGAATGACAGTCCAGTGGACTGTCAGAGCCGAACCGTGACCGAGCCCGCAGGCGAGAAGGCAAGTGTAAGCCCCTCCAAGCCTCCCTGCGGGCTTTTGTACTTCAGTCGCTTGTCAGAGCGCTTTCCTTTTTTCGTTCCACACAGCCCAGGCGGCGCGCACGGTGTCGAGGTCTGCGTCGCTTATGTCCTCCGGGCTGTTGTCCATATGCCAGAGGTAATACAGCGAGGGCACGCCGAGCTCCGGCTGCAGCGACACGTATTCCAGAAGCGAGCGCTTGTCAGGCATCGGCCAGTTATCCGTATCTATCAGCTTATCCGGCAGCACAGCTTTTACAAGCTTCGCTCTGTGTATCATCTGCGGGCATACGGGGCGGGCGATATTTATGTCGTTCAGGCGTATCATGTCCAGCTTGTCCGCCAGATACGGATGCGGGCAGTGGCACATTATGAGCGCGTCCGGCTTTACACGCTTGGCGCTGTCGTGTACCATGGCCAGATACGCGCGCATAAGCTCGAGCCCCCAGTGTCTGCCGTATCTTTGGCAGCCCGGGCAAGTCGGTATGCGGGCGGTAAAGTCTATCTTGAAGCCGTCCGCGTCCAGCCCCTCGGGGGAAAGCATCTCGCGGCAGGCTGCGTCAAACAGCGCAATATATTCGGGGTTTTCCGGATCTATGGACTGAGGCTTGCCCCTGAAGTCGCGTATGCACAGGCGGGGCGATACGCCCTCCGGGTCCCAGGCCTTCAGCCACAAAAGCACCTTGCGTCCCTTCGAATGCATATCGGCGATGAAGCGCTTCATGTCTGGCCATTTATCTGTGTCCACGTCGTTAAGACCGTAGGATCTCTGCCATTTGTCGTCGATCACCACAGTACCGGGCTCTATGCGCTTTTCGTCCAGCGAGGCGGTAAAGCGCTCGTAGAAAATCTGGTTCGAAAGCTGCGGGGCAGGACAGTGCATTTCCCCGGACAGTGCGCTCTGCGCGCCCCAGCCGCAGAAGATCGGGCGCGTCCACCAGTCGGGACGTGCGCCGTCTTCGGCCTTGCGCGCACTGAATTCCGATATCAGCTCGTATTCGTCCCGTCCGAAAATCATATGCAGCGAGGGCAGGCGGTAAAAGCCGTCCACATGTGTATACCCCTCGTAGCGCAGTATCAGCTCCTGTCCGCTGCCGCCCGTATATTCAAATTCAGTATAATCGTTCGTGCCCGGCTCTGCGCTTATGCCCAGCGTCATGCAGGCTTCTCCGTGCTTAAGCACGTAGCAGAACACCGGCGGCGTAAAAAACCAGCCGTCCCGTCCGGGAATAGGCACGCCGGTAAGGTCGATAAGCGAACGCTCGTATACGCCGCGTCTGTAAACCTCCGCGCAGTCAGGCTCCGGGTTGAACAGCCAGTCGCCCCTGAAGCCCGAATACAGGCGGGCGTTGCTCACGGCGCGGTTGCTGCCGGTATAAAAGCCGCCGAGCAGCTCAAGGTCGGTCAAATCTCCCCGCCCCTCTACCGAAGCGGTATATACTATCCGGTCCTCGCAGAAACGTATATCTACGATTTTTTCGTCCCAGACGCAGGAATCCAAACGGCACGTCAGCGTTATTTCGCTTCCGCGTTCGCTTATCCGCCACGGCGTCATCTCAGAGGATACGTCCCTGCCGTTAAGCGTGTGCGCGGAAAACACCAACGCGAGCTCGCCCATCACCGTGCCGTCCGCAGCGGTCAAAAGCAGCGCAGGCCGCTTTTCGATAAGCTTCGCGGAGTACTTTTCCGCCTGTATGCTGATTGGATCGTTTGATATAAGCTTCACGTCTGCCTCCTGTCAGGCTTTGCCTGCCGACATAAGATATTCGCGCATACGCCCCTCGACAAAGCTGCGCACCTCTGCCTTCGCCGCCTCCAAAAGCGCGGGATCGAGCTTTTGAATCTCGCTGTTCGGAATCCGCCCTATGCCCAGAACTCTCTGGAATATAAGCTCGAGATCGGTGGCGATATTAAGCTTCGCTATCCCGCCGGCTCCGCACAGCTTTATCGCGCGGCGCACCGTCTGCTGCGGAAGCCCCGAACCCCCGTGCAGGACGAGGGGCGTCTGCGGTATGATCGATCTGATGCTGTTTAGGCGGTCGAAGTCTATTTTAGGGTCGGCGGTCGGATAGACTCCGTGCGCCGTGCCCACGCTTACCGCCAGCGCGTCTACGCCCGTAATGCGCACGAATTCGCGCGCCTGCTCCGGCACGGTGTAAAGGCGCTCGTCGCCGCCGGTTTCAAGCTTATCCGCTCCCCCGATATTCCCGAGCTCGCCCTCCACTGCCCTGCCCCGCGCGTGCGCATACTCGCACACCTCGCGTGTGAGCGCCGCGTTTTCGTCAAACGGCAGCTTGCTGCCGTCTATCATTACAGACTCGAAGCCCGCGTCGATCGCTGCCTTCACGGTATCAAAGTCGTATGTGTGATCGAGGTGCAGCACGACCGGCACGCTGCACGCAGAAGCGCGTTTGAAAAACGCTTCAGCGAACTCTCCGGGCTTTATGTCGAACCAGCGCATTTCATTTGACGAGATCTGCACCATAACAGGGCTGTGAACGTTTTCCGCAGCGCTTACGATGGCGTCTATGAGAAAAGTATTTCTGGGCGAAAAGCTGCCCAGAGCATAGCTTCCGCTCTGCGCCTTGCGCCACAGCGAAACGATCTGCGTTCTATCCATTAATGCTCACTCCTTGCCTCGTCTGTCCATTATATATATAATATAAAATGAAACGACGGATTTGTCAATGGGTTTACGTCAAATTTTTTCATATTCTGTCACTTTTCATTCAGGCGACAAGTTTATTTCTGAATAATTATGAAACTATTTGCAGGAACATTTCAACGCGCGGCGAATACTGTTTTACTTCATTTTGAGTTTCGGGAGGATGCTTCCATATGGGAACGCTGGCCGTACTGCATACCACGCCTTCGACAATCTCTTCTATAAGCGAAATATGCCAAAATCTGCTGCCCGGGGTAAGGGTAGACAATTATCTGGACGAAAGCGTGCTAAGGCAAATAAACGCAGAAGGCGAGATCAGCTGCGGCGCACGGTATCGCTTTTATGAAATAGTAAGCCTTGCTGCGGCCGCAAAGCCGGACGCGATACTCTGCGCGTGTTCCTCTGTAGGCGGTATGCTTGAAGAAGCCAGAAGCTTCGTAAGCGTGCCACTCTTCCGGATAGACGAGCCGATGGCGCGTGCGGCAGCCGAAAGACGCGGCCGCACGGTCGTGTGCGCGACCCTCGCCTCTACTCTTAACCCCACGCTCGAAATAATCGCCCGCTATGCACCGGATGCGCAAAAGCCCGAAGCGCTTTTTATAAGCGAGGCCGCGCGCTACATGTCTGCAGACCGCGAAAGGTATCTGAGCACGATCGCCTCGGCGCTTGAAGACGCAGTTTTAAAATTCGACACGGTAGTGCTCGCGCAGGCTTCCATGGCGCAGGCGGCGCAGCGTCTGCCGCTTACGCTTAGGGAAAAGCTGCTGACCAGCCCCGAAAGCGGAGTAGCGCAGTTAAAGGAAGTGTTCGGGGTATGAGCACGGCGAAGCGCAGAATAGGAGTCGCCGCGGACGATATAACCGGCGCGAACGACGTGGGCGTGATGTTCTCCAAAAACGGATACAGGGTAAAGGTGATGTCGCTAAGCGCAAAGCCTGCGTCTGCGGATTTCGACGAAACCGACGTGCTCGTCATAAATACGTCGTGCCGCCTGTGCAGCGCGCAGGAGGCCCGCCGTCTTACGCTCGAAGCGGTAAGCTTTCTTAAACAGATGCGCTGCCGGCTTTTATACATAAAGACCTGCAGCGTGTTTCGCGGCAACATAGGGGCGATGTTCGACGCTGCGCAGGACGCGCTTTGTCAAAGCGCGACGGCGGTGATCGCCGCGTATCCCGCGAACGGACGCACCACCGAGCGGGGCGTACATCTGCTGAACGGCGTGCCCGTGGCAAATACCCACTTTGCAAACGACCCGGTCACTCCGCTCAAATATTCGAATTTGGCGGAGCTGATCGGCGTACAGTCCCCGCGGCGCTGTGAGTGCTTCACATACGATATGTACGGCGAAAACGAAAAAAAGCAGCTTGAAGCGCTTAAGCAAAACGCGGCTTACGTGATATTCGACGCGCGCGATCAGCAGGAGCTCAGACACGCGGCGCGCCTGATTGCAGATGAAACGCTGATTTGCGGCAGCAGCGCTGTCTGCGAGGAGCTGCCGGGAGTCTGGGGCGAAGCGGACGCGGCGCTCAAATACTATCCAAAACACGAAACCGGCCGCGGCGCCGTGGTGCTCTCCGGCAGCCTGACCCCGCAGACCGCACTGCAGGTACAGTATCTGATAAAACATGGAATATACGCAGAAAGGCTCCTGTCTGACAGGCTCTTTAGCGAAAGCAGCCGCCTCGCGGAGACACAAAGAGTGTTCGAGGCTTGCCGTGCGTATACCGAGCGCGGCGAAGCGGCGCTTGTCTACACATCGCCGGACCGTGACGGCGAAAGCGCAGAGCGGCGCGCGGCAGGACTAAGCGACATAGACGCGGGCCGCTGCGTATCGCTGGCTTTCCGCACGCTCGCGGAAAAATTCAGCCGGGAGGCGGGCGCTGAACGCTTCGTGGTCGCGGGCGGCGAGACCTCGGACGCAGTAAGTCTCGGCCTCGGCCTACGAGAAATGCGCATATATCAGGAAATCGAGCCGGGCGTGCCGCTGATGAGCGCGCCGGGGCCCCGGGGCGAAGAATACGCGCTGGTTTTTAAGTCAGGCAGCTTCGGTTCGCCGGAGTTTTTGCAGCACGCACTTGACGCCGTGTGCGGACGTGATGAAAATTCATGAATACGGATGAAAATTTTCTTCTGTCTTTCGATAAAATTTGAAATTTTCTGAAACTTTTTGACATAAAGTGCTTGACACTACACGTCTCTTATGGTATTATCACTCTACACTCGTTTACACGACAGTCGGGAGGTGAAGACATGAATATTCGCCGGAGGCAAAAGTGGGCGTATCTGTTTATACTCCCTTTCTTCGCGTCGTTCTTCACCTTTGGCATATACCCGATATTCTATTCGCTCGCCATTTCGTTCAACGACTACGCGCCCCTGTCCCAGATATCCACATGGGTAGGCTTCAGCAACTACTCAAGGCTTATAAGCTCCGATTTCTTCTGGGAGAGCGTGCTGAACACGATAGAAATATGGATCATGTCCATCGTGCCGCAGCTGACGATCGCGCTGATACTCTCGCTGATACTTAACGAGCGCTGGGTCAAGGGCAAAAACGCGCTCAGATCCATTTACTACTTTCCTAACCTCATAACCCCCATCACCATCGGCATGCTGTTCACCCTGATATTCGGCCATCCGGGCGGAGCGATCAACAACCTGTTTACCGGTCTGGGGCTTATGAGCGAGCCGGTCAACTTTCAGGACACCCCGTGGCTTGCGAAGGCTGTGGGCGGCATCGCCATCTGCTGGCAGAATTTCGACTACAACATCATATTCATAACCGCCGGGCTCCATTCCGTGTCCGAGGACGTGTACGAGGCTGCCGAGGTGGACGGCGCGAACGCGTTTCAGCGCACCACGAAGATCACCCTGCCGCTGCTCAGACCCATCATGCTCTATATCATGATAACCTCCATTATCGGCGGTCTGCAGATATTCGACATACCCAAGATGCTCTTCGGCGGAAATTCTCTGGGCTACTCTACCCGCACGATGGTGCTTTACATGTATCAGGCCGCGTTCGACAACTGGCAGTTCGGCTACGGCGCCGCTACCGCGTATACGATCGCCATGATAATCGGCGCGTTCTCGCTGGTGACCATCGTATACAACGCGACCAAGGGCAAGAAGTAAGGAGGATACGCGCATGACTGACAGACAAAGCCTGCGAATGAACACCGCGGCGCGCACCAAGCGCACGCTGTCGCATATGCTGCTGTATCTGGTGCTGATCTGCGTGGCAGCCACCTGCTTTTTCCCGTTCCTTGCGATGCTTATAGGCTCGACTCAGGACAATCTTACGATCACCACGAAATTTTCGCTGATACCCGGCACGAAATTCAGCGCCAATTACGAGCGCATGATGCAAAACAAGGACATCTGGCGCGGCTTTTTCAACTCCCTGTGGCTGGCGGTACTGAACACCTGCATCTGTCTGTATTTTTCGGCGCTCACCGGCTACGCGTTCTCAAAGTTCAACTTCCGGGGCAGAGGACCTCTGTTCGCGTTCATACTCGTGGTGATGATGCTGCCCGGTCAGCTGGGCGTGATAGGCTTTTACCGCGAGATATCGAACCTGCGCCTGCTTAACACGTACTGGCCGCTGATACTGCCCACGGTATCCAACTGCTTCGCGGTATTCTTTTTCAAGCAGTATCTGGACGGCGGTCTGCCCAACGAGATGATAGAGGCCGCGCTGATAGACGGCTGCGGCGAGATAATGATATACCACAGGATAGTGCTGCCCTGCATGGGCGCAGCGCTGGTCACGCAGGGCGTTATGAGCTTTATAGGCAGCTGGAACAGCTACCTTAATCCGCTGCTCGTTTTGAACGAACAGAAAAAGCTTACCCTGCCCGTGCTGCTGGCCTCTATAAAAAGCGGCAACGGAGCCTCCGACTACGGCGCACAGTACGTGGGAATACTCATTTCCGTGTTCCCGCTGGTGATCCTTTTCAGCTTCGCAAACAAGGTCATAATGGAGAAAATATCTATCGGCGCAGCCGTGAAGGGCTGATAACATATGCTTCCTGCGGGCCGGCAACCCGTAATAATATAAGGAGGAAATACTATGAAACGCACGTTATCCCTCATCCTCGCACTGGCGCTGGCATATAGCTGCCTGTTCGCCCTTGCGGAAGACAAATCCAATCCCTACGAAGTGGATGAGTCTGTAACCGGCACCTTTACCTGGTGGACGTTTTTTGATCAGGCTCCCTTCATCAAGGAGCAGTTCGAGCTCAAATACCCGAACGTAACTATCGACCTGCAGGTATTCGGCGGAGACGAATACCAGACCAAAATCATGAACGTGCTTTCTTCCGGTCAGGGCATCCCGGACATGATGGACCTCGAAGAAGGCTACGTTTACAAGTTCCTTAACAGCGACGCCTTCGTAAACCTGGAGGAGCTGGGTCTTGAGGACGCGCTGGGCAGCTACTATGACTGGGCGATCGCCATGGGCCGCGACGGCAACGGCGTGCTCAAGGGCATTTGCGACAACGTTTCTCCCGTCGCCTTCTGGTATCTGCGCGACGCGATGGAGCAGTGGCTGGGCACCAGCGACGACGCTGAGATCAGCGCGATCCTCAGCTCCTGGGACGCCATCATGGAAAAGGGTCAGGAGATCCTCGACGCTTCCGACGGAACCGTATACCTCTGGCCCAACCTTGCCGAGATGGTCAAGGTAGAAGGCTACAGCCTGACTCCTCTCGCCCGCGGCGGCGTGGTCGAGATCGAGCAGGGCTGGTACGATCTGCTTGACACCATGCGCGAATTCTACGAGTCCGGCATCGTAGCCGATCTGGGCTCCTGGGGCGGCGAGTGGGCTTCCGCGTGGAACGCCGGCACTCTGCTTATCCGCACCATGCCCTCCTGGGACTTCTTCACTGACTGGAGCAAGAACACCGGCAACGTCGGCGTAGCCGCTCCCTTCAAGGCCTCCTACGAAGGCGGCACCTACAGAGCGATCTACACCGGCTCCGAGAAAATCGACCTGTGCGCTACCTTCATCGAGTTCATCACCACCACCGAATACCAGATCCAGAATCTGGAGACCAACAACCAGATGCCCGCAAACAAGAACGTGAAGGACGCGCTGGGCGAGGATTACACCAACGCCAATTTCGGCGGCCAGAACATTCTTGCGACTTATGACGTGGTATGCTCCACCATCGCGGACATCACTCCCGACGAGTACACCAGAGGCCTTCAGAACAAGTTCTCCAAGTACGCCCAGGCCGGCATCAAGGAAGGCAAGACCAACGAAGAAATCATCGCCGACTTCCTCGCCGACATTCAGGATACTTATCCCGAGCTTGACTACAGCCAGGTAAAGTGATAAACTAAGCATATAACAAACGGGAGACGGACGAAAGCCCGTTTCCCGTTTGTTTTTAACCAAAACCGGAAGCGAGGTATGAGTATGCTGCTTTTACCGGACCTATATCAGGTCGCCGGACCGAGCCTTTCCCACTCGTTCGACGCGTCCGCGTACCTTTTGCCCTGCGGAGACGAAGCGTATCTGATCGACTGCGGCACGCGGGAAGGCTTTGAGCTGATCGTCCGCAATATAGAAGCTCTGGGCTTTAATCCCGGGCGCGTCACTCGCATTTATGCGACGCACGGGCATTATGACCACGTAGGCGGCGCGGCGCTGTTCAGGCGCCAATACGCAAGTGGCCTGTTTCTGCACGCGCTGGACGCGCCTCAGGTAGAAAACGGCGACAGCGTCAAGACCACCGCCGCGCTGCTTTACGGCGTGGAGGCAGAGCCGATAAAAACCGACGGCCGCATATCTGAGGGCGATACGTTCACTACGGACGCGGGCAGATGGACGGTGCTGCACACGCCGGGACACAGCCCGGGCAGCTGCTGTTTCGTGCTGGAGCACGTGAACGGCACGCGTCTTTTGATCGCGGGCGACACGCTGCACGGCGGCTGTCACGAGGCTATAGGCTCTGATATCGGCATATGGAAAGAAAGCCTCAAAAAGCTTACATCGCTCCACTTCGATTATTACCATTTCGGACACGTAGGCGCGCAGCTTTTGTGTGACGCGGACAGGCGCATAGCCAGCCTTGCCGCCTCCTTCGCGAACTATTACTCCCCCTGGTTCAAGGATTTTTACCGCTCGTATCCATACTAAGCACAGCAGCTCGATCGAAATGAAGCTGCGCTTCATTTCGATCGGATTGGTTTTCTGCAGCGGAATAAGGTGCTTGGATAAAACGTTCGGCTTCTGGAAGGGTTGAAGCGGGTTTTGCATTTTTTGCTGAAATCTCTGCGGAGATTTCCGGGCGCAAGGCGCACCGCCTCAAATCGCAGATTTGAGCCGATGCGTCCCGCCGAAGGCGGGATTGATTTGCCAACGGCAAATCAACCTCAAATTGTAATGAAGCGATTATTTGCTCCGGTCGTCTTCGCTGCGCTTCGCTCGACTTCGCAACAATCGCGTCCTCGCACCGTACGAGGTCAACGTGCCTGCTGGCAAGTTGATCCCGCTATGCGGGACGCTTTGGCTCAAATAGAATTTGAGACAAAGCGCC
>JAFYFC010000020.1 GCA_017543905.1 Clostridia bacterium | reverse complement strand
GGATTCCATGCCGCAGGAGCTGGACGAGATACGCCGCCAGATAATGCGCTTGGAGATAGAAGAGGTGGCGCTCTCTAACGAGCCGGACGAAAAGGCGAGCATCGAGAAGCTTGCCAAGCTCAGAAAAGAGCTCTCCGAAAAGCGCGACGAATTCAACGAGATGAAGGCCAGATGGGAAAACGAAAAAGAAGGCATTCACCGCGTGCGTACGCTGCGCGAGCAGATAGAGCAGGTCAACGGAGAGATACAGGTGGCCGAACGCGCATACGACTTAAACAAGGCGGCGGAGCTTAAATACGGCAGGTTGCCCGGCCTTCAGAAGCAGCTTGCGGACGCGGAGGAGCTGGCGGAGAAAAACAAATCCGCGCGCACTCTGCTCAGAGACAGGGTGACGGAGGACGAAATCGCGCGTATCGTGGCGCGCTGGACGGGCATTCCGGTGGCAAAGCTCAAGGAAAGCGAGCGGGAAAAGCTTCTGCATCTTGACGGCGAGCTGCACAGGCGCGTCATCGGACAGGACGAGGCGGTTACGCTCGTGAGCGAGGCCGTGCTGCGCTCCCGCGCCGGCATTCAGGCTCCGGGACGGCCTATAGGCTCCTTTATGTTCCTCGGGCCGACGGGCGTAGGCAAAACCGAGCTTGCCAAGGCGCTCGCGCAGGCACTGTTTGACGACGAAAAGGCGATAGTGCGTATCGATATGAGCGAGTATATGGAGAAGTTCTCGGTGTCGCGCCTTATCGGAGCGCCTCCCGGCTACGTCGGCTACGACGAGGGCGGCCAGCTTACCGAGGCCGTGCGCAGGAAGCCTTATTCCGTGGTGCTGTTCGACGAAATCGAAAAGGCGCATCCGGACGTGTTCAACGTGCTTTTGCAGCTGCTCGACGACGGCAGACTGACGGATTCGCAGGGCAGGACGGTCAATTTCTCAAACGCGATCGTCATAATGACCTCGAACCTCGGCAGCGACATCATCCTGAACGGTCTTGACGCGAGCGGAGAGCTCTCGCAGCATGCCAGAGACGAGGTGGACGCGCTTTTGCACAGCGAATTCAGGCCGGAATTTTTGAACCGTCTGGACGAGATAATCTACTTCAAGGGGCTTACCCGCGAGCAGATAAGCGGCATAGTCGATCTGATGATAGACGATCTGAACAAACGCCTGACGGAAAAGGACGTGCGCGTGAGCCTGACTGACGCGGCCACGCAGAGGATAATCACAGACGCTTATTCGCCGGAATTCGGCGCGAGGCCTCTGCGCAGGTACATCCAGAGAAACGTGGAGACCCTGCTTGCGAAGGCGATGGTGAAGGGCGAAATATTGCCGGGCGCTTCGGTCGTGATAGACGCGCACGAAAACGGACTCAAGATCTCATAAGCACGATGACTGTACGGGAACGCGAAAGCCGCGTTCCCGTATTTTGCATCATGCTGTAAATAACAGTAAGCATGCATGATAACGTTTACGGTTTACGCGATTCAGGTTCATTCCGCGTATGCGAAAGACCGAATCGTCCTGCGTTTTTGAGACTGTTTACCTAAAAACTCACATAAATCCACAAAGTCACACAAAAATAACACATTTCATATACCTTTGATATGGTTTTTTGACAAAAGCTGTGATACAATACGCGTGTATGATCGGAGTATATACGTTCGGTCATAGCGTATCATTTATATAACGAGGGGTGCGGCATATGCTTGCGGAGGAACGCAGACAGCGGATAACGCTGGCGCTAAAAAGCGACAGGCGCGTTTCCGTGAGCGACTTGAGCCGCACCTTCGGCGTATCTGAAGAAACCATACGCCGCGATCTCGAAAAACTGGAAACCGACGGGATCGCCCGCCGCACCTACGGCGGGGCACTGTATAACGAGGACGAGCGCAGAGAGACGCCCTACGATATCAGAAAACGTTCGGACGTGGAAGCCAAATCCGCCATCGCGCGGCTTACGGCGAACCTTATATCCGACGGAGAGTATATCATGCTGGACGAAAGCTCGACCTCGTTTTATATTGCCTCGGAGCTCAAAGCCAAGCGTGATCTGACGGTAATAACCAATTCGATGGAGATAATCGGCGAAATCGCGCCCGTGCAGGGCTGGACTATCCTGTGCACCGGCGGGCAGAAGCGCGCGAGCGCGCCCTCGTTTGCCGGCCATCTGGCGGAGAGCATGGTGAGCAGGTACCATGTGGACAAGGCGATAATCTCCTGCGACAGTCTGGACATCGACGCCGGCTTCACCGACCGGCACGAGGACACCGCGCTGATAAAGCGCGCGATGATGGCCTCGGCGAAGCAGGTCATACTTGCGGTAGACCACGGCAAGTTCGGACGCGTCGCGTTTGCGGGGATAGGCGACTTAAGCAGCGTGGACTGCGTGGTGACGGACGTAGAGCCGGACGCGCGCTTCCGCGAGGCTTTCGACAAATGCGGCATAAAGCTGCTTTACTCTCAGGGGAGGAACTGACATGAATCTTTCACCGCTGATTTACTTTTCGCGCCTGTACGGCGCAGACCCGGAGCTTGTGACCTGCGGAGGCGGCAACACCTCCATGAAGGAAGACGGGATAATGTACGTTAAGGGCAGCGGCACGGCGCTTAAGGATGCCGTAACCGATACTTTCGTCGGCATGAAGCTCGACAGGCTGCTGCATATACTGGATGAGGAATATCCGACCGAGGATACCGCGCGCGAAGCCAAGTTCGTAAGGGACTGTGCCGCGGCGAAGCTCCCGGGCGAGGAGAACAAGCGACCGAGCGTTGAAGCGCTCCTGCACGCGCTGTTCCCGCAGAAATTCGTGCTGCATCTGCATCCCGCGCTGATCAACGGGCTTACGTGTTCGCTTAACGGCGAAGCGGAATGCAGACGGCTGTTCGGCTCGAGCGTCGTGTGGGTGCCCGCGTGCAAACCGGGTTATACGCTTGCAAAGCAAATGAAAGCCGTGTTCGACGCTTCTGAGCGTCAGATAAAAACCGTGCTGCTTGAAAATCACGGCGTGTTCTTCGCGGCGGATACGGTAGAGGATCTGGCGACGCATCTGAACGGCATGATGAACGCGCTCAGATCCTGCGTAAGCGAGTTTCCGGATGTGGAGAGCACGGCGGAGCCCACGCAGCGCACTGACAAAATAAAGGCTGTTACCGGCAAGCGCTTTATCCGATTCAACGCAAGTCCGGCCGCGCTCAAATTCGCTGCCTCGCGGGAAGCCGCGCAGCCGATAATGAAGCCGTTCAATCCCGATCAGATCGTGTACTGCGGCCCGAGGATCAAATTCGCCGCCTGCGACAACTGCTTAAACGAGATAGACGCGAACGTGATCGTAATGAAGGGCGAAGGCATATACGCCGTCGGCGACACTGAAAAGGCCGCGGACAACTGCATGATGCTCGTCAAGGACGCGCTCAAGATAGCCACCTACGCGCAGGCCTTCGGCGGAGCGCAGCCCATGGCGGACGAGCTTGTGGATTTTATAGTGAACTGGGAAGTCGAGAGCTACAGAAAGAGCGTAAACAAATAACGGAGGATAAAGCTATGACACTCGAAGAAGCAAAGGTTCTGGCGGCGAAAAACGTGCACAAGCGCCCCGCGACGCACGGGCGGCTCGCGGGCAAGATCGCCATAGTCACGGGCGCGGCGCAGGGCTTCGGCTACGGCATCGCGAAGGCGATGTACGCCGAGGGCGCGTCGATAGCGATAGCCGACCTTAACGAGGAAGGCGCGGTAAAGGCGGCTGCGGAATTCGGCGAGCGCGCCATTGGTGTAAAGGCGGACGTTTCGAGCGCGGAATCCGTGGAGCAGATGGTCGTTCAGACCGTAGAGCGCTTCGGAGGACTCGACATATTCGTGTCGAACGCCGGTATCGCGATAGCGGGCAGCCTTGACGAAATGGTGCCCGCAAAATTCGATCTGGTGACCAAAATAAACTATAACGGCTACTTCCTGTGCGCGAAATACGCTTCCGCGATAATGAAAGCACAGTTCGAAGCAGACCAAAGTCTGTTTTTTGACATCGTGCAGATCAACTCCAAGAGCGGTCTGGAGGGCAGCAAGAACAACTTCGCTTACGCGGGCGGCAAATTCGGCGGGATCGGACTTACGCAGTCCTTCGCCATGGAGCTCGCGCCGTACAATATTAAAGTCAACTCCATCTGCCCCGGAAACTATTACGACGGTCCGCTGTGGAGCGATCCCGAAAAGGGACTGTTCGTGCAGTATCTGCACGCGGGCAAGGTGCCCGGAGCCAAGAGCGTGGAGGACGTGCGGGCGTACTATCTGTCCAAAAGCCTCATAAAGCGCGGCTGCCTGCCCGAAGACGTCGCGCTGGCGCTCATGTACTGCGTGGAGCAGAAATACGAGACCGGACAGGCCATACCCGTAACAGGCGGGCAGGTTATGCTTTCGTAAGGAGCTGTTATGGACAAAAAGCAAATCCTCGCGTATCTGAACGCGGGCACCGCCAAGGAGCGCCTGGCGCATCTTTCGGAGCTTATCGCCCGCGAAACCCAAAGGCCGGCTGCAAGACCCGAATACGCCAACAACCATATCCACACCACGTTTTCGTTCTCGCCCTATTCGCCGACCGCGGCCGTGTATTTCGCGCGCGCGGAGGGCCTTTTGACTTGCGGTATAATGGATCACGACACCATAGCCGGCGCGCGTGAATTCCGCGAGGCGGGCAAAATCGCGGGCATGGGCACGACCTGCGGCTTTGAAACGCGCGTATCGCTCAAGGGCACGCCGTTTGAGACCCGCCGCACGAACCACCCGGATCAGGCCGGCGCGGCGTACATGACGTTTCATTCCGTGCCCTGCGAGAAATTCGACACAGCTCAGGCGCGGCTTTCGCGCATGATACTCAGGCGCAACGAGCGCAACAAAAAAATGGTCGCCGTGATAAACGGCATCATGGAAAAATACGGCATACGCCTCGATTTCGAAAAGGACGTCGTGCCGCTGTCAGAATTCAAAAACGGCGGCAGCATAACCGAAAGGCATCTTCTGTACGCTCTGAGTCTCAGGATAATCGACAAGGTGGGCTGCGCGAACGTGCCCGCTTTCCTTGAAAACGAGCTCGGCATCCATCCCTCCGCTAAGGTGCGCGCATGGCTTTCGGACACCGAAAGCGAGCATTTCGCATACGACCTGCTGGGCGTTATGAAGAGCGAGCTGAACGCGCGCACGTACATACCCGCAGACGACGAGATGCTTACGCTCTCCGAAGCGGTGGCGTTTGCGAAGGAAATCGGCGCGATACTCTGCTACGCCTATCTCGGCGACATCGGCGACAGCGTCACCGGAGACAAAAAGGCGCAGAAATTCGAGGACGATTATCTTGAGGAGCTGC
Organism: Clostridia bacterium; assembly: GCA_017543905.1. Classification (GTDB taxonomy): domain Bacteria; phylum Bacillota; class Clostridia; order Christensenellales; family Aristaeellaceae; genus RUG14130. The sequence continues at coordinate 77,461 of JAFYFC010000020.1, read as the reverse complement.
TTACATATCTGAGGAACGCGGGCGTCGAGGGGCTTACCTTCATGCCCAGCCGCAATACCGCTGCGCAGCTTGACCGGCTTATGGCGCTCAGCGACCGTCTGGGCTTCACCCAGATATCCGGCGAGGACATAAATTCTTCGCGTCAGTCGTTCATCTGCAAGGAGCTTGCGGATCCCAAATTCGCACATTTAGTCGACGCAGCGTGGCGGCTCGTCAGACGGGAAATCAGGGAGGATTGAACATGAAAACCAAAGCTGTCCGAATATACGGAAAGGAAGACCTGAGGCTCGAAAGCTTCGAGCTGCCCGAAATCGGCGAGGACGAGATACTCGCCAAGGTCATCTGCGACTCGATCTGCATGTCGAGCTACAAGGCCGCGATGCAGGGCGCGGAGCATAAGCGCGTGCCGAACGACGTCGCCGAGAATCCTACGCTGATCGGTCACGAATTCTGCAGCGAGGTAGTGAAGGCCGGCAAAAAATGGGAGAACGAATTCAAGCCCGGCACGCGCTTCGCGGTGCAGCCGAACATCAACTACAAGGGCACGATGTGGGCTCCGGGCTACTCGTATAAATATATGGGCGGCGACGCGACTTATATCGTGATACCGCACGAGTTCATGGAAGAGGGCTGCCTGCTGCCCTACAATGCGGACAACTACTTCGGCGCGTCGCTGAGCGAGCCGCTTTCCTGCGTCGCGGGCACGTTCAAAGCGATGTACCACACCAGGAACGGCTGCTACGAGCACTTCATGGGCATAAAGGAAGGCGGAAAAATGGCACTGCTCGCCTCGGTGGGGCCGATGGGCCTTGCGGCGATAGACTACATCATTCACACCGACCGCCGTCCCGGCCTGCTCACGATAACTGACATCGACCAGGCGCGGCTTGACAGAGCGGCGTCCATCTATACCGTCGAGGAAGCCAAACGCATGGGCATCGAGCTGCATTACGTGAACACCGGCAAGACCGACGATCCCGTAGGCGCGCTGCGTGCACTTACAGGCGGCACGGGCTACGACGACGTGGTGTGCTTCGCACCCGTCACCGCGGTCGTGGAGCAGGCCGACGCGATACTCGGCCGTGACGGCTGCTTAAACTTCTTCGCCGGTCCTTCGCGGCAGGATTTTTACGCGAAGCTCAATTTCTACAACGTGCATTATTCCTCCACGCATGTCTGCGGCACCTCCGGCGGCAACACCGAGGACATGGCAGAATGCTTAAGGATGATGAGCGAGGGAAGGCTCACGCCCGCGGCGCTCGTCACGCATATAGGCGGCATCGATGCGGTTATCGAAACTACGCTTAATCTGCCCAAAATACCGGGCGGCAAAAAGCTGATTTACATGCACATAAATCTGCCGCTGACGGCGATAGACGAGTTTGAGGAGAAGGGCAAAACCGATCCGATGTTTGCCCGTCTTCACGAGCTTACGCAGAAAACCAACGGCCTGTGGAATCGTGAGGCCGAGGAATATCTTCTTAAAACTCTGGCTAAGGAGGATCAATAAATGGCAAAAGCGGTTATTATGCCGAAGGCGGGCATTACGGTTGAATCCTGCATAATCGGCAAATGGCTCAAAAACGTAGGCGATCAGGTCAAGGTCGGCGACATACTCTACACATACGAGACCGATAAAGCCTCCTTCGAATGCGAAAGTACCGAGGAAGGTGAGATACTGGCCATATTCTTCAAGGACGGCGACGAGGTGCCCTGCTTCACGAACGTGTGCGCGATAGGCGCAAAGGGCGAAAAGTACGACGAGCTTATCCCGCAGGGTGCGTCTTCTGCGGAAGCTCCCAAGGCCGAAGCGTCTCCCGCCGAGGCGGCGCCTGCGCCCGCACCCGCTCCCGTAGCTGCAGCTGCCGAAAAGACGGTCAGCGCGGACGGCAGCGTGAAGGTGTCGCCAAGAGCGCGCACGCTCGCGGAAAAGGCGGGCGTGAATGCCGCAGACGCGGAGCCCACCGGTCCCGACGGCAGGATCATCGAACGCGACGTACGCAAGCTCATGGAGACCGGCGCGCCGGTCAAGGCGGAAAGCGCGAAGACAGCTGTGGCAGCTCCCGCACCTGCAGCCGTACCGGAAACGGAATACGAGGACGTCAAGTTCAGCGGCATCCGCAAGGCGATCGCGAAGTCCATGATGTCTTCGCTGCATAACACCGCGCAGCTTACGAACCATCATTCCTTCGACGCGACAGCCATACAGGCTTATCGCAAGGAATGCAAAGCCGCAGGCGGAGACGTGGGCGGAATCACGCTGGGCGACATGGTGCTGTACGCGGTTTCCCGCACGATACTCGCCTGGCCGGACATAAACGCGAATATGATAGACGATACCACCATCCGCCGTTTCAGGCACGTCAATCTGGGCGTGGCGGTGGATACTCCCAGAGGTCTTATGGTGCCCACGATCTTCAACGCCGACACCAAGAGCCTGCTTGAGATAAGCAAGGAAGTAAAGACTCTGGCGGAGGCCGCGCGCTCCGGAGCGATAAGCCCCGATCTGCTGACCGGCGCGTCCTTCACGGTGAGCAACTTAGGCTCGACGGGCGTTGAGATGTTCACCCCCGTGATCAATCCCCCGCAGACCGCGATACTGGGCGTGTGCGGCATAGTGAACCGCGTAAAGGCCGGCGCGGACGGACAGATAAAAATGTATCCCGCGATGGGGCTTTCGCTCACCTACGATCACAGGGCTGTGGACGGCTCGCCCGCGAGCAAGTTCGTAAGCGAGCTTGCAAAGAACCTCGAAAAGTTCACCCTGCTGCTGGCAAAATAAAACGCATTGAGGAGCAAATACATGGAAACTTATGACATTATCGTATTGGGCGGAGGTCCGGGCGGATATCTGGCCGCGGAACGCGCCGCGCAGGGCGGGCTCAAGGTGTGCCTGTTCGAAAAGCGGGCCTTGGGCGGCACCTGCCTGAACGAGGGCTGTATACCCACGAAGACCATGCTGAATTCCGCGAAGCTCTACCGTCACGCGACCGAGAGCGCCGCCTTCGGCGTAACCAGCGAAAACGTCAAATTCGATCACGCGCAGGTCGTAAAGCGCAAGGCGAAGGTCGTAAAGACGCTGGTCAGCGGCGTAGGCATGACCATGAGCGCGAACAAGGTCACGGTCGTGAACGCGGGCGCGGTCATAGACGGAAAGCAGGACGGAAAATTCAAAATAACTGCGGACGGCAAGGACTACTTCTCCGACCGTCTGATAATCGCGAGCGGCTCAGAGGCCTCCGTGCCGCCGATTCCCGGCGTGAAGGAAGGGCTTGAAAGCGGCTTCGTGACGACCAACCGCGAGATACTCGATATGACCGAGCTCCCGAAGGAGCTGGCGGTCATCGGCGGCGGCGTGATAGGCCTTGAAATGGCGTGCTATTTCGCCTCTGTCGGGGTCAAGGTGACGGTTATCGAGATGCTCGACAAAATCGCCGGCCCCACCGACAGGGACATCTGCAAGGTGCTGCAGGCGGAATACGAAAAGCGCGGCATGATATTCAAGCTCTCCGCCAAGGTGCTCGAGGTAAAGCAGGGCGCAGTCGTATACGAGGACGCGGCAGGGCGGCAGGAATGCCCCTGCGACAAGGTGCTTTTGTCTGTTGGGCGCAGACCAGCCACAAAGGGCATCGGGCTTGAAACTCTCAATATAGAAATGAACCGCGGCGCGGTGGTTACGGACGATACGCTCGCCACGAGCGTTCCGAACGTGTGGGCGGTAGGCGACTGCAACGGCAAGATAATGCTGGCGCACACCGCGTACCGTGAGGCTGAGGTCGCCGTAAACAACATACTCGGCAAGAAGGACAGAATAAACTACGATTCCATACCCTCGGTCATCTATACCGATCCCGAGGTCGCGAGCGTGGGCTTCAGCAAAGAAGCCGCCGAAAAAGCGGGCATGAAGGTTAAAGAAGCGAACGTTCCCATGATGTACGCAGGCAGGTACGTCGCCGAGGTTGACGGCGGCAAGGGCTTCTGCAAGATCGTATACGACACGGACAGAAACCGTGTGGTGGGCGTGCATATGATCGGCTCCTACGCTTCCGAAATGATACTGTCCGCCGCGATGATGGTGGATACCGAGCTGCCGCTCGAAAGACTCAAAAAGTTCGTATTCCCGCATCCGACGGTATCGGAGATAATCAGAGAGACGCTGTTCAAGCTTTAATTCAAGCTGTAAAAAGAAAGGGGATAAACCATGCCTAAGTCATTGTATTACGGGCCGGAAGAGATCCGCGCGAAGGGCAAGATTCACTTTACCGACATCAAGGTAAACGCTTACGACAAAACCGTCGCTCAGGAGCGCAAAAACTTCAAGGACGAGGAGCTTATCCGCATTTACAGGGATATCACCATCCTGCGCGAGTTCGAGTCCATGCTCACCTCGATCAAGACCCAGAAGGTATATAACGGCGTCGAGACCACCTATCCCGGCCCCGCTCACCTGTCCGTCGGTCAGGAAGCCGCCTGCGTCGGTCAGGCGTATCTGATGACGCCAAACGACTACCAGTTCGGTTCGCACAGAAGCCATAGCGAGATACTCGCCAAGGCGCTTTCCTCCATACAGAAGCTCTCCGACGAGGAGCTGACCAAGATCATGGAAAGCTTCCTGGGCGGCGCGACGCTGCGGGCGGTAGAGAAGATGGGCCCGGTTGATTCGGTCAAGGAGCTCGCTATCCGCTTTATACTTTACGGAACACTTTCCGAGATATTCGCCCGCAAGACCGGCTTCCATATGGGTCTGGGCGGCTCGATGCACGCGTTCTTCCTGCCCTTCGGCGTGTATCCCAACAACGCCATAGTCGGCGGCTCCGCGCCTATCGCTGCCGGCGCCGCGCTGTACAAGAAGTGCACGGGCAAGGACGGCTTCGTTGTGTGCAACATAGGCGACGGCGCGCTTGGCTGCGGCCCCGTGCTCGAGGCGCTGAACTTTGCGTGCATGGATCAGTTCCACACCCTGTGGACCGACGACGGCAGACCCGCGACTGGCATGCCGATACTCTTCAACATATTCAACAACGGCTACGGCATGGGCGGCCAGACCAGGGGCGAGACCATGGCCTACGACATGCTGGCGCGTCTGGGCGCAGGCTTCACTCCCAGCCAGATGCACGCAGAGCGTATCGACGGCTTTAACCCCCTGGCGGTCATCGACGCAATGAAGAGAAAGCTCGAAATACTCAAAAAGGGCGAAGGCCCCGTGCTGCTCGATACGCTTACCTACCGCTTCTGCGGCCACAGCGTGTCCGACCAGAACGCCTACCGCGAGAAGAGTGAGATTCAGGACTGGATGGACGTCGATCCCATCATCACCTACAGAAAGAACCTCGTGGACGCCGGTGTCGCGCCGGACAGCAAATTCGAGGAAATACTCGCCGAAACCAAAGAGCGCATGACCAATATCTGCCGCCATGCCGCAGACAAGGAATTCAGCCCCTACGCGGACATGAAGGCCGATCCGCAGGTAGTCGAGCGTCTGATGTTCTCAAACGAGAAGGTCGACGCGTTCGAGCCCGGCCCCGGCAACGTGCTTGCCAAGAAGGAAGACTGCCCGCGCGTTCAGCAGATAGCCGGCAAGTCCCGCTTTGCCTTTGACGCGGACGGCAAGGCAGTGTCCAAGATGAAGGTGTTCAACATCCGCGACGCCATATTCGAGCCGCTGATCGACAAGTTTTACGAGGACAGCACGCTGGTCGCATACGGCGAAGACGTACGCGACTGGGGCGGCGCTTTCGCGGTGTACAGGGGACTGCCCGACGTGCTCCCGCACAGCCGTCTGTTCAACGCGCCCATATCCGAAGCGGCCATAGTCGGCAGCGCGGTAGGTTACGCGATGTGCGGCGGCCGCGCAGTGGTCGAGCTGATGTACGCAGACTTCATCGGCCGCGCGGGCGACGAGATATTCAACCAGATGTCCAAGTGGCAGGCGATGAGCGCGGGCATACTTAAGATGCCGGTAATACTGCGCGTGTCCGTGGGCTCCAAATACGGCGCGCAGCATTCTCAGGACTGGACGAGCCTGTGCGCGCATATCCCCGGACTCAAGGTGTGCTTCCCCGCGACTCCGTGGGAGGCCAAGGGTCTTATGCAGACCGCTCTGAACGGCACCGATCCTGTGGTATTCTTCGAAAGCCAGCGTATATACGACATGGGCGAGCAGTTCCATAAGGGCGGCGTACCCGCAGAGAAGTACGAGATCGAGATCGGCGACACCAACCTCATCCGTGAGGGCAAGGACGTCACGATACTTACGGTCGGCGCGGCGCTGTACCGCGCGGTCACCGCAGCTGACGAGCTCAGGGACAAGTACGGCATGGAGGCCGAGATCATCAACCTGCACTCGCTCGTGCCGCTCAACTATGAGAAGATAATCGCTTCCGTGAAGAAGACCGGCCGCGTGGTGCTGGTGTCCGACGCCTGCCAGAGGGGCTCCTTCTTAAACGACGTGGCAGCCAACATAACCGAATTGTGCTTCGATTATCTGGACGCGCCCTGCGTAGTGATCGGCGCGCGCAACTGGATCACGCCTCCCTTCGAGTTCGACGAATTCTTCTTCCCGCAGCCCTCGTGGATAATCGACGCGATCCATACCCGCATCGTGCCTATTCCGGGCTATGTGCCTGCGAACGCGGCCAGCGACGTGGAGCTTGAACGCCGTCTCAAGGCGGGCGTCTGATGAATTATCTGTTTGCGTCGTTAAGCACTGACGCGTACGAAAACCTTGCCCGGGACGAGTACATTTTAGATACCCTCGCCCCGGGGGATACGGTTCTGTATCTGTACGTAAACGCGCGCGCCGTGATAATCGGACGCAACCAGAATCCCTTAAATGAATGCGATATGCACAAGCTGAACGCCGACGGCGTTCAGCTTGTGCGCCGTATATCGGGCGGCGGCGCGGTTTATCACGACGCCGGCAATCTGAATTTTTCTTTTATAACCTCCGAGGAAAACTACAGCGAGGCGCGCTTCACCGGTGTCATCCTTTCCGCGCTTGCTGCTTTCGGCATAAATGCCGAGGCTACCGGCAGAAACGATATTACTGTGAACGGGCTCAAGTTTTCTGGCGGCGCGTTCGCTGTACGCGGCGGAAAACGGCTGTACCACGGCACGCTGCTTGTTTCCTCTGACCTTTCAGTATTTTCAAAATACCTAACGCCATCAAAGCTCAAGCTCGATTCCAAGGGCATAAAAAGCGTGCGCGCCCGTGTATGCAGCTTAAACGAGCTCGCCCCTGCCCTGACCGTCGAAAAAATGAAGCACGCGCTTACGGCTGTCTTCAGTACGGAATTCGGCGAAGTGAAACCCCTCGCCTTCACTCCCTTGGACGAGGCGAGAATTGCCGCACTCAGACGCGAGCGCATGAAATGGGAGTGGAGAATGGGGGAGACTCCCCGTTTTGACGCCGAGATAGAGCGCCGCTTTTCGTTCGGAAACGCGAAAATCATGCTGCGCACCGAAAGCGGCATGATAAGGGAAGTACGCGTGTATACGGACAGCATGGATACGGATTTGCCTGAAAAGGCAGCTGCTGTACTTAAAAACACGCGCTTTGACGAAGCGGAAATAATAGATCGTCTGGAAAGCATCAAATAAATTAACGGACACAGCATTTTGATAAATAATCGTAATTTTTCTATTGACATGCTGTTCTGTTTGTGTTAAAATACAAAAACAAGGCATGCATGACATGCCAAAATAAAAGGAGGAAACACACGCATGAAGAAACTGCTTTGTCTGGTTCTCGTGCTTGCCATGATGGCTACTCTGGCCGTCAGCTTCGGCGAGGAAGAGAAAACCTATGACCTGCAGGGCATGACCGTGAAGGTACGCCTCTGGGATTTCCCGAATCCCTATTCCGAGGATACCGATAAGGTCAACATCGACAAGTATCTGCCGATTTTTGAGGCGGCGAAGGCGAAGTACAACTGCGATTTCGCGTTCTACTCCCCCACTGTCGAGTACGACGAGTTCACCACTGAGTGGCTGCAGTCCATCGCGTCCGGCAGCCCCGCCTGGCACATCACCAACAACTTCTCCGGAATGTGGATCATCACGATGGCTGCGAACGACGGTCTGGTAGACATCTCCAAGGCGCTCGATACCATCAAGATCCCCGAAGGCCTCAAGCACATTGCGACCTCCGGCGACGCTGTATACGGCTTCACGACCGGTTATCCGGGAACCGAAGGTCTGGTCTACAACAAGGCCATGATCGAGGAAGCGGGCATGGAATACACTCCCACCGAGATGTTCCTGAACGGCACCTGGAGCTACGACGATTTCTATAACTATCTCGTCGAGCTGCAGAGCAAGCTGCCCGAGGGCGACTATGCGTTCTTCATCGATCCCAACTACTGGTCCATTTTCGCCTCCACTGCAAACGGCACCATGCCGATTTCCGACACTCTCGAGCTCACCATGACCAGCGACGCTTACATCGAGACCATGGAGTTCCTCCAGAAGCTCTTTAATGCAGGCGTATGCCGCATGCCCAACGTGACCGAGAACGGCAGCTATGACAACTGGGGCACTCCCTCCGCCACGTTCGATCAGGGCGTCGAGGTCGCGATGACCCACCGTGCCGGCTGGCAGTTCGGCGGTCTGAACAACAACGGCATCGATTGGGGCTTTGCACCATATCCGTGGGGCTCCAACGTGACCATCGAGAACAACGACTACCATACCCTTTCCGATAACTACCGCGCGGCGTTCTATGATTACGGCTGTATGGGCACCATCCTGTCCGGCGTAGAGAACGACTTCCCGGGCATCGACAAGGATTACCTGACAGAAGCTCTCGTAAACCTCACCTACGACCTGTTCGTAAGCGAAGAGTCTCAGGCGAGCCTCGCTGCCAAGGCGGACGGCGCTGAGGAAGAGGGCGAGATCAATATGGGCGCCTTCAACTACGAAGAGGACGCTATCATCTTCAACTGGCTGTCTGAGCGTGTTATCTTCAATAACTACGTCTCCTTCGGCAATGCTGACATGCTTGACTGCACCTACAACGACCATGAGAAGATCAACTGGTTCGGCAACGCAATCCGCTATGCCGTGTATGACAATCTCTCCATGCGTGCGGTGCTCGAGGCCATCGCTCCCCAGATCGAGGCCGATCTGGTCGACGCCGGCGTCAAATAAAGCATAGCTCCAAAGGTCTCCTGACTCTTCGGCGTCCGGAGACCTTTTTCTTTAAATGTACCTTGTGCTCTGCGCCGCCTGACGCGGCGCGGAGCAGTGGGCACAATACTTAAACCGAGGTTAATGCTGATGAAACTGCGCTGTGTTTTTCTGACGCTCGTTTTGCTTGCGCTTGTCGTGTGCGCCGCGGAGGGAGATGCCTACCGCGACTTTATTTCCGGAACGGAGCTCGCTTCGGCCGAGCGCGAGATATCGATAATCCCTTCCGATTACTCAGACATTCAGATGGACGGGTTTTATACATCTGAAGACGGCAGTCTGTATACGGCCTCCTCAGGCTGGGTCGAATATAAGCTAACAGTTCCCGAAAGCGCGCTTTACGCGGTCAAGCTCAGATATTTTCCCGGCGCGGGCACGGGCGCGGACATTCAGCGCGCGATATACGTTAACGGAAAGCTTCCTTACTCCGAGAGTGGCAGCATAATCCTGTCGCGCATGTGGAACAATAAAAACGACGACTATAAAAAGGTAAACGGCAACCAGCCCTTCCCTCCGCAGATCGAAACGCCCGAATGGCGCGAGGTATACGTTAGCGACAGCAGCGGCTACGTGCTGTCGCCGTTATTGTTTGCGCTAAGCGAGGGTGAAAACACGCTGCGCATAGTATCGAAGCGCGAGGATATGACACTGGGGACGATCACACTGTGCCCCGCGCCGGAAACCCTCACGTACGAAGCCTACCTCGCGGAGCATATCGCCGCCGGGGCTGAATACTATTCGGGAGCAGCCATAAAGCTGCAGGCGGAGGACGCGGCGCTCAAGAGCGGGCCGAGCTTTTATCCGCTTAACGACAGAACGTCTCCGCTTACGGAGCCTTATCATTATACGTACATAGTTCTTAACATGATAGGCGGCTCCGCGTGGAACGAGCCGGGCGAATGGATCTCGTGGGATATAGACGCGCCGCAGGCCGGACTGTACAAAATCGGCGTGCGCTTCAAGCAGAGCGACCTTCACGGGCTGTACGCCACGCGCCGCTTGACTGTGAACGGCACCGTGCCTTTTGAAGAGGCGAACGATCTGCGCTTCTACTATGACGGAAGCTGGCAGTACGGAGAGCTCGGCGAATACGAAACCGGCGGCAAGCTCGTGCGCGCTTACTGGATATATCTCGAAAAGGGAATAAACCGCATAGAGCTCGAGGTATCGCTGGGCGCGCTGGGCAGCATAATCACGGACCTTAACGAAGTAACGGGCGAGCTCAACGCGCTGTACCGCGAGATAGTCGCGATAACAGGCTCGAGTCCGGACTCTTACCGCGATTATCAGCTTTTTACCCGCGTAAAGGATTTGCCGGAGCGTCTGCTGAGCTTCAGAACGCGCGTGGACGAAATACTAAAGCGCATAACCGTGCTTACAGGCTCTAATTCAGAGCGCACGGCGGGCATGACGCGTCTTATCGCGCTTATCGACAAGCTCGCCTACGACGAAAACAAGGTCATAAAGCAGCTGAGCACATTCAAGGAATGCATAACCTCTATGGGCAAGTCGGTGCTGGATCTTACGAACCAGCCGCTCAAGCTGGACTATTTTGTGGTTTACGGCACGAATGCTCCCTCTATCCGCGCGGACGCGAACTTTTTTGAGGATTCGTGGCACACGATACGCGCGTTCGTCGGCTCCTTCACGAACGACTATAACGTGAGCGGCACGAGCGGCAAAAACAGCCGGAAAACCATAGACGTGTGGCTTTCGACCGGCCGCGACCAGTTCGACGTTATCCGCCGTCTTATAAACGAAAGTTTCGAGCCGGAGTTCGGCATAAACGTAAACCTGAAGCTGATCGGCTCGGACGTGGTGCTGCCCGCGACCGCGACCGGCAACGGCCCCGACGTCGCCATACAGATCGCAAACAGCGCGCCCGTGAATTTCGCCTTCCGCGACGCGGCGCTCGACCTTACGCAGTTTGAAGACTACGAAGAGGTCGCCGCGCGCTTCAGCAAGGCCGCTCTGCTTTCGAGCGAATATGAAAACGGCGTGTACGGTCTGCCGGATCAGATGAGCTACCCGGTGATGTTCGTGCGCACAGACATACTGGAGCAGCTTGGACTGAGCGTGCCGGAAACGTGGGCGGAGCTTATCGAAATGATCCCCATACTCGAAAAAAACAACATGGAGATATATCTGGACACGAACCCGGTTTCTACGCTGGGTGCGGCGCTTTCCATGGGCAACAGCCGCGCGATAAACACCGTGTTCCTTGCCATACTCTACCAAAACGGCGGGAACATATATACCCAGGACGGTACGCGGACGCTGTTCGACACGGCGGAAGCGAACTACGCCTTCAAATTCTGGACTAAATTCTATACGCAGCACAATCTGCCGCAGGATATAGACTTCACTACCCGCTTCAGAATAGGCGAGGTACCGGTGGGCATAGTCGACCTAAACTATTATAACACCCTTGCGGTTTCCGCGCCTGAGATACGCGGAAGCTGGACGATCGCGCGCGTGCCGGGCACCAAAATGGAGGACGGCAGTATAAGACACGACGTGCCCTGCGTTACCTCCTCCGCAATGATAATAAAGAACATGGCCGAGAAAAACTGCACCGTCAATGAAAGCTGGGATTTCCTCAAATGGTGGACGAGCGCCGAAACGCAAACCGCGTACGCGCGCGAAATGGAGGCGGTGCTGGGAACGGCGGGACGCTATCTCGTCGCGAACCTCGACAGCTATAAAGCTGCGGTATGGCCGGAAAGCATGATCCCCACGATCGAAGCGGTCATAGACGACCTGCACGGAATACCGCAGGTCCCGGGCGGCTATATAACCGGCAGATACATTTACAACGCGTTCATCACCGTCATAACCGAATATGAAAACGCAGCCGATACCCTCTATGAGGAAAACGAGCTGATAAACAAGGAAATTACGAAAAAGCGCGAGGAGTTCGGGCTTGATACCGCTGAATAAAGGAGACGAAGATGGCTGAAACAGGCGCCGGGGTTCGCGGCATGACGAAATGGCAGTACACCCGCCATACAATAAAAAAGAGCAGGCAGCTGTATATGATGGTTACGCCGTTTATGCTGTTTTTCACGGTATTCACGGTGCTGCCGGTCGGAATGAGCATATACCTGAGCTTCATGGACTACAACGTGCTGCAGCCGCCGAAATTCATCTGGTTCAAGAACTACGTGGACCTTATTCTGGACGACGCGATTTTCCTGACCGCGGTCAAAAACACGTTTATACTCGCGCTTTTCATAGGTCCGTTCGGCTACGTATTTTCGTTTCTGATGGCGTGGCTCATAAACGAGCTGCCGCGCGTGCTCAGGACGATACTTACCGTGATCTTTTACGCGCCCTCGATATCGGGCAACGCATACGTGGTGTTCACGCAGCTGTTTTCCGGCGATCCGTACGGCTTTATAAACTCGCGACTGCTCAACTGGGGGCTTATAAGCGAACCGATACTCTGGCTCAAGGATTCCAATTACATGATGGCGGTGGTCATCCTCGTATCGCTGTGGATGAGCCTCGGCGTCGGCTTTTTAAGCTTCATCGCGGGTCTGCAGGGCGTCGAGAAAGCGCAGTACGAGGCCGCAGAGGTAGACGGTATCAAGAACCGCTGGCAGGAGCTTTGGTATGTGACGCTGCCGAACATGAAGCCGCAGCTGCTCTTCGGCGCGGTCATGTCTATCACGAATTCGCTCGCAGTGGCGGATATAACCGTGGCGCTTAACGGCTTCCCCTCCACGAACTACGCTACGCACACTATCATAAACCATTTAAACGACTACGGCATTATAAGGCTCGAGATGGGTTACGCGTGTTCGATAGCGGTTATACTGTTCTTCATAATGCTGGGGCTCAACGTGCTTATTCAGAAATGGATAGGAAAGGTGGGAACGTGATATGGCAGGCACAAAGACCGAAAAGGTGCGTTCCCTGCGCTTTTCACATACTGCGATAGGCCGCTTCCTTACAAACAAGCGTTCGAACCGCTCGGTAAAGGGCAGTTTAATGCTGCTTATTTGCCTGCTGGTATTCGCCATTATATCGCTGTTCCCGGTGGTGTTTATGGTTTCGAACGCATTCAAGCCTATAAACGAGCTGTTTATTTATCCGCCGCGCCTGTTCGTCATACAGCCCACCACCGACAACTTCTCGGACCTGTTCACGATACTCGAGGATTCGCTGGTGCCGTTCATGCGCTACCTGTTCAACACTTTGTTCATAGTGCTGATGGGCTGCGTGGGGCACATCATGCTGGCGTCGATGGCGGCGTTCCCGCTTTCCAAATTCCGCTTTCCGGGCTCCGCGTTCATGAGCAAGATCATAGTCTACTCGCTCATGTTCGCCTCCTCGGTCACCGCGGTGCCCACATACATGATTATGAGCAAGCTGAATCTGGTGGACACGTACTGGGCGGTCATATTCCCCGCGTTTTCCCTCCCGCTGGGACTGTTCCTTATGAAAAACTTCATGGAGCAGGTGCCCACGGCGCTTATAGACGCGGCCTCCATCGACGGCTCCAGCTATTTCGGCATGCTGTGGCGCATAATCATGCCGGCGGTCAAGCCTGCGTGGATAACGCTGTTCATAGTATGCTTCCAGAGCCTCTGGGGCAACAGCGCGGGCAACTTCATTTATACCGAGAGCAGAAAGCCTCTCGCGGCGATGCTGCAGAACCTTTCCGGCTCCGGCGTGGCGAGAACCGGCGTCGTGGCAGCCAGCGCGCTGTTTATGTTCATCGTTCCGCTCGCGGCGTTTATAATCTCTCAGTCGAATGTCATGGAAACCATGGCTACCTCGGGCATAAAAGAATAAGGAGGGCGTCAGATGAAACGTATAATCGCTGTTATTTGCGCGGCACTGACTGTTCTTTCCTGCCTTGCATACGCTCAGGACGGTTATTCGGGCTCGTCCAATTATCTCTACGACTCAAACGGCAAGGCCGTGCCGGCCCCGCCTGCGTACATACACGAGCGGAGCTATATGGCGTGCGACTTCGAGGAGATCAATAACCTCAAGGCGATGCGCTCTGCGTGCGCCAAAAACGGAAAAATATACATTTCCTGCACTTCGCAGCTTATCATAATGACAGAGGAGTTCGAGGTATTATACGTATCTGCGGACTATACGGGGCTTGACGGCGGCAAGACGAGCTTCGACTCGAACGAGGGTATATTCGTAACAGACGACGGCGACTATTACATATGCGAGCCCAACCGCAGCCGCATTCTGCATTTCTCAGCGGAGAACGAGCTTATCCGCATACTGGCCGAGCCGGGCATCACGGGCGTCGACGCCGCCGTGAAATACCGTCCGACACAGATTGTCGTGGACGACGCGGGGCGTCTGTTCGTAGTGGCGAAGGGCATGTACGAGGGCATAGTGCAGCTTAATCCCGACGGCACGTTCGCCAACTTCTACGGCGTGAATGAGGTACAGTTCAACCTGTGGGACCTGTTCTGGCGTTCTGTCGCCACAAGCACGCAGCGCTCGAAGCAGTCCTTGTGGCTGCCTACCGACTTTACAAACCTGTGCATAGATTCGGATGGCTTCATATTCGCGACCGTACAGTCGTCCTCCGCGGCGGAATCCGTAATGCGCCTGAACGCGAAGGGCGAGAACATTCTGCGCGTGGATGACGACGACGTTTTTCCCTGCGGAGATCTGTGGATAAATCAGGTGACCTCTACCGGCGCGCCGACCGGGGCAAGCGAATTCGTGGCGGTGGACGTGAACGATTTCGGCGTATATATCTGTCTGGATACCACGCGCAGCCGCGTGTTCGCTTATAACGAGGACGGCAAGCTGCTGTTCATAATGGGTGGCCCTGGCAACCGCGAGGGCTATTTCAGAGGACCGGTGGACGTGGACTTCCTCGAGGACCGCATAATGGTCATCGACTCGACTGCCGAATCCATAGAGGTGTTCGCGGTGACGGATTACGGGCGCGCGCTTATGAACGCAGTGCGCACGCAGTACGAATACGACTATGCGGCGGCGGAGGTTTACTGGCGCGAAGCGCTGGCTTACAATCAAAACCTGTTTCTGGCGTATTCGGGCATAGGACGGGTGATGCTCAGAGAAGGCGACGCGGAAGGCGCGCTGGAATACCTGAAGCTCGGCGACGACCGCAAGTATTATTCAAAGGCGCTTGAAAAGGTGAGAAACGCGACCCTCAAGCAGTATCTGATACCTGTTGCGATAGGAGTAATAGTGCTTATCGCGGCCTTGAAAATACTCGTAAGCGTCGGCCGCCGCTCAAAACAAAGGAGACGGAAAGCGTGAATTTAAAAACGGTATTGTCGAACGTCGATCATGCATGCCGCAAATTCCCCTTAAGGATACTGGGGCATCCGTTCAAGGCGTTCGAGGAGATGAAAACCGAGCATATGGGCAGTATGGGCTTTTGCGTGTTCGTGCTGTTCCTCAGCTGTCTGCTTAATGTTCTGGAATATGTATACAAGGGCTTCCTTGTAAACTACAACGACCGCTACGAGGTTTCGACGCTGTATCTCATGCTGGTAACGGCGTTTCCGGTCGCCTTGTTTGTTACAGGCAACTGGTCTGTCACCACTTTACTTAACGGCAAAGGCAAGTTTCATGAGATATTCATGGTAACGATGTACGCGCTGTTTCCGTTCTGCGTGCTGCGCATAATCGGACTGATACTGTCGAACGTGCTGCTGCTTGACGAAATGGCGATAGTAAACGCGATAAACGGCATAGGCGTCGCCATGTTCGTGCTGTATCTGTTTATCGGCCTCGTCGTGATACACGATTATTCGTTCTTTCAGGGCGTCGGTATGCTGCTGCTTACGGTGTTTGCGATACTCGTTATCGTGTTCATACTGATGCTGGGCTTCTCGCTGGTTGCGGACGTATGGGATTTCCTGCGTACGGTGTGGCGTGAGCTGAGGCTCAAATTTTAGGAGGCGCGCGTATGAAAAGGATACTGTGTATACTTAGCCTGATTTTTCTGCTCGCGCTGAGCGCCGCAATAGCGGAGGAAGAAGGAGGTTACGTGCTGGCGGCGGATAACGGACAGCTGCAGCTGTATATCAATCCCGACGACCTCTCTATGCGCGTTACGGATATTTCGAGCGGGCAAAGCTGGGAAACCAACGTAATGAACGGCAAAAACGGCAACAAAACCACCAAGAACAACCAAAAAAGCGACCTGCGCGTATACTATATAGTCAACGAGGACGTCGGCACGACGAACTCCATGGACAGCTATTCGATGTCCGTAGCCTATTCGAACTATACGCTCGAGTATATAGAAAACGGCGTGGAGATACGTTATACGATAGGCGATAAAACCATATCCGTGGACGATCTGCCCAAGATGGTGCCGCTTGACAAATATTACGAGAAGCTTTTGCCGTACTGGCTGGAAAAGGACGATAAAGCGTTCCGCGAGTTTTACAGGGTGTACAAAAACAGCATGTGGGTACGCACTGACGACGGAAACATAGGCAAGGTAAAGCTGAACAACCTGTATTCGCTGTTCTACGACAAAAGCACGTACACGAAGGAAGATCTGGCGGAGGACAACGCCGCTTACGGCTATGAGATCGAAAAGATAAACCCCAGCATAACCCTGACGCTCAGGGTGACGCTGGACGGCAGCGAGCTGCTTGCAAGCGTGCCCTGCAGCAGCATAGAATACACCAAGGGCAACCCGGTCACACGTATAGACGTGCTGCCGTATTTTCTGTCTGCGGATACGGAGCATTCGGGCTACATATTCGTGCCGGACGGCAGCGGCAGTCTGATTTACCTGAACAATGGCAAAACCATGGCGCTCTCGTACGCCGACCGCGTGTACGGCAGCGACGCGCTTATGAACGTGGATACCTATTCCGCGCCGTCCGATCCCATACGCCTGCCGGTGTACGGCATTAAAACGGAAAACAGCGCGATATTGGCGATCATCGAAAACGGCGCGGAGCTTGCCAGCATAACTGCCGACATATCGGGGCGCAGCGACGAGTTCAACCGCGTATACTCTTATTTCACGCTCAGAGACATAGAGCTCGTGTCGGTTATTGGCACAGCATCCGGACGTTCTCCGCGCTATCCGGACGATATATTCACGGACGATATAGTTATCCGTTACAAGTTCCTTACGTGCGAAGAAGCGACTTACACTTCGATGGCTCACGCATACCGCGAGTATCTTATAAACGCAGGGCGCCTGCGCGAGCGGGAAATGCCTGAGGACGCGCCGCTGTTCGCCGACATTATAGGCGCGGTCAGGCAGACCAAATTCTTCGCGGGAATTCCGTACGAATCCACCGCCGTCGCGACCACGCTCGATCAGGCGAAGGAAATCCTTTCCGCGCTGCGAAACACCGGGGTCAAAAACCCGCGGCTGCTGCTCAAGGGCTACTGGGAGGGCGGCATAAAGCACGAGGAGCTTACGGATTTGTCTTTGGAAAGCTCCGCGGGCAGCAAAAAGAGCCTCGCTGCGCTCACACAGGCGGCGGTCGAAGCGGGGGGAGGCACGTATATGGTGACAAACCTCGAAAAGGTGTACTCTACCTCCGGCTTCAGCAAGAACTCCGACGCGGCGCGCAGGCAGGACAACTTCACCGCGAACGTGCAGAGATACGCAGAGCCGATACTTTCCCGCGAACGCGAATACGTGGACAGCTTCTATATCTCTCCGGCGTACGTGCAGGAGTATTCGTCTGAAATCGCCAAGCGGCTCGATAAGGCAAAGCTCGGTATAAGCGGTCTTGCGCTGGACGATATAGGCTGCGTGCTTATCGGCGATTACCGGAACAAGGCGAACATCAACCGGCACAACGCGCAGCCTTCGGTGGTTTCCGCGATAAACACGATATCTGAGGGACGCGACGTTTATATGAACGCGCCCAGCGATTACGCGCTGCTCAACGCTGAAGCGGTTTACGGTCTGCCGGACAGCGACAACGGCTTCAAGGTCGAGGACGAGTCGATACCGTTTATACAGCTGGTGCTCGAGGGCTCCTGCGTGTGCTCGGCGGGCGCGTGGAACGAAAGCGCGTATACGGGCGTGTGGCGTGAAATGAACTATGCCATAGAGAGCAAAAGCGCGCCGCGTTTCGCGCTTACATATGCGGACGAAACCGTGTTCATGCACACGGAGGACATGGAAACGCAAAACTACTTCATGACGCAGTATAAGCAGTGGCTGGACGAAATCGAATACGCGTATGCGGAGTATAACGCGTTTTGGCAGCTGGTAAAGGACGCGCGCACCGTAAGCCACTCGATACCCGCGAAGGGTCTTAGACGCGTCGAATACGATAACGGCGTCACGGTGTATGTGAACTATCTTGCAAGCGACACTGCGGCGGACGGCTATACGGTGCCCGCCCGCGGTTATCTGATTGTGGAGGCAGACTGATGGAACGCAAAAAGCTTAAAATCGATATGATCGTCGGCCTCGCGCTGCTGGCCGCAGGCGCGGCAGGGCTTGTATTTGCAATAGTATGCCGCGCGAAAAACACCTACCCGCTGGGAAGCAGCAGCTGGATGCTGGGCGTGCTGGTAGGGGTATTGCTGCTTGCGGGCATCATACTCGCGTTCAGAAATCTATACGGGCGCATGTCGTTTTCGAAGAAGATGGGCATGTGGGGGTTCATACTGCTGCTGCCGTGGCTGCTCGGCTTTATGCTGTTTTTCCTGATACCTATGCTGCAGGAGGTGCGCTTCAGCTTCGAGACGGTCAAAATACTCCCATCCGGCGGCCTGTCCGAGGAGCCCTTAGGCTTTGGCAATTTCAAATACATACTCACTGAAAACGCGACATACGTGCGCGAGCTTTTCGAGACGGTACTGAGAGTCGTGCTGTATACGGTATTGATAATAGTGTTCTCGCTGCTGTGCGCCATACTCTTAAACGGCAAGTTTTTCGGCCGCAGCGTCGCGCGCGCGATATTCTTTATACCCATCGTTATGGCTACGGGGCTAATGGTCGAGCGCGTGTCGAATACGGCGGGTCTGCTTATGGCGCAGTCGCAGGAGGAAAACGTGTACGGCGCGGCGATCATCTCGCGGCTGCTGTTCTCCTTCGGCGTGGGCACGAACGTGGTCGGTTGGCTTGCGAACGCAGTAAACGACATATTCGAGGTGATCTCGTTAAGCGGAATACAGATACTTATATTCCTTGCCGCGCTGCAGGGCATTCCGCCGCAGCTGTACGAGGTGGCCAAGATCGAAGGCGCGACGGGCTACGAGACGTTCTGGAAGGTCACGGTCGTCATGGTGTCGCCGATGGTGCTCACCTGTACGCTGTACACGATAAGCGATTTGTTCTTGCGCAGCGATCTTGCAAGCACCTTCAAAACCGTCGCGTTCACGCAGGGTCAGTACGGCAGGAGCGCCGCGATGAGCACGTTTTTCCTGCTGACGGTGCTGGCTGTCATCTGCATGTTCATCATCCCGCTCAGAAAGGCGGTGTTCTATTATGACTAAGCTTGAAGGCGTAAGGCTCACGGCAAGAAAACGCCCCTCCGAGGCGCTCGTCAAAAAACGCGCAAAGGGTGTTATCGTATCTGCGCTCAGGTATCTTTTGCTTATCTGCCTGTCGTATCTGATACTTGCGCCGATACTCTCGAATATAGTCGTGGCGTTCACTCACCCGAAGGATCTGGGTCTGAGCGCCTCCATATGGATACCGCTGCGCATAAGCTTTCAGAATATCCACGTTTCGTACCTTATCCTGAACTTCGGCAAAACGCTGCCGTCGACCATACTGTATACGCTGATCATAATGCTGCTGCAGCTGATCTGCACTATACTTGCGGGCTACTCGTTCGCGCGGCTCAAGTTCAAGGGACAGGGGCTGCTGTTCGCGTGCGTGATCATGACGATCATCGTGCCCTCGCAGGTCATAATGCTGCCGCAGTACCTGTATTTCAGAAACTTCACGCTCTTCGGCATTATACCGCTGTTCAACAGCGGCAGCGGGCTGAATATGCTTAATCAGCCTGCCGTAATATACATACTCTCCGCGCTCGGCATGGGGCTCAAAAGCGGACTGTACATCTACATATTCAGGCAGACCTTCAGGGGACTTCCGCGGGAGCTTGAGCAGGCGGCGTACGTTGACGGCGCGGGCTTCGTGCGTACGTTTTTGAGCATAGTGCTGCCTTGCGCGGGCCCGGGTCTCATAACGGTGGGCACGCTCTCGTTCGTATGGAACTGGAACGACACCTCGTTTTTGTCGTGGTTCGATCCGAACAATTCAAATAGCCTTATGTTCATGTACATAAAGCGCACCGCCTCGATGCAGGAGGCGCTGAACTCTATTAGCTCGAAGGTTCCCGGCGACTATACGTTCATAACCACCAACATACTGTATCAGAACTCCGTTATGAAAACCTGCGCGCTGTTCGTGCTGATACCGCTTATCATATTCTACCTGCTCATACAAAAACGCTTCGTGCAGGGAGTCGAGCGCAGCGGCATTGTAGGGTAGCGGTCTGGCCGTAAACGGTATTCTCAACTGAAAAGGAGACGCATTTGCTATGAACTGCCGATTCGAGCTTATGGATAAGGCGGACAGGGAGACCATCCTTCCTGTCCTGTTTCGTCTGCTTGCCGGAAACATGCGCGGGATCTCGCCTACGGGCAATACATACGAGGAAGACTTCAGCATGTGGAAAAGCGCGGTTTATCCGGCGCTTGACAAACCGGAAAGACAAATCATACTGATCAAAGACGCAGACGCGCTCGCAGGCTATTTTCAGTATTACATAAACACAGACACGTTTATGATGGAGGAAATACAGTTCGAGCCCAGCTACTGGGGAAGCGGGCTGTTCAGAAAGCTGTACGAATATCTTGCCGTTATCGTGCCCGCGCACATCCGCTTTGTGGAAGCATATTCCCAAAAGCCAAACCAAAAATCTCAGGCGATACTTAAGCACCTGGGCCTCGAAATAATAGGAGAAAACAAAAGCGGCAACAGCTACCGTTTCCGCGGAGACTGTCAAAAGCTGCTGGACAGGTATCGCTGACGGCATCTGACAAGTCCGGAGAATAATATCCGCTTTATCTGAAAAACAGCTATTCTAAAACGTCTGATCGTGTACAATAAAACGCGGGGCGGCGATGCCGTCCCGCGTGCGTTTTGGTTTGTTTGCTTATTCAGCGGAGGCTGCGTACTCGGTGAGGATTGCCTGATACACGTCAGACTCTACGATGCCCTTTACGAACGCGTTCCACTCGTCAGCGCTGATCTTGCCCATTACGTATTCAGTCGCCATGGAGTCAACGTCACTGGTCAGGGTTGCCCAGGACTCGTTGTAGGTGGTGCTGAACAGGTTCTGGTTGGAGAAGCCGAGACCGGTCTCGTTCAGGTAGTTGGCCAGCACGTCCTTGATCGCGTAGGCTCTTTCGATGGCTTCGTCGCTTGCGCGGCTCGCGCCGGCACGCATGAACTTGGAAGCGACCTGATCCGCGTCGACCTTCATGAAGATCTGGTTCCACGCGCCGACGTAACCGGCGGTGTTTTCAGCCTTCATCTCGTCGGTCTTCTGGCGGGTGCCGTTCTCGTCGAGATAGTAGTGCAGGCCTTCAACGCCGTAAGCGAGGATGCTGTCGTATCCGGGATACTCTTCCTCGGTCGCGCAGAATACCTGGAATATCTTCTGGAGCTTCTCTTCGCTGACGGAGGAGGAGATAGCGATGCAGGAGTCGATATCAGAGGAGTTGGCTGCGATGACGATGCCGTTGTCGCCGGTCACGGGGAGTATGCACCACGCCTCGTAATCGTCGGGGCACACGGAGTCGAAAATGCGGTTGGTCACACGGTCCGCGGACTGGTTCCAGTTGTACCACGCGGTCAGGTAAGCCACGGAGCGGCCGCCCTTCCACTTGGAGGTCTCGCTGTTGGAGAGCGCGAATTCGGGATCGATGACGCCGGCGTCATACAGGTCCTTCATCCAGTCGAGGAAGTTGATGTAGTTGGGATCGAAGCAGATATACTCGTAATTGCCTTCTTCGTCATAGCCCCAGTCCATCTGGCCGGTGAAGGCTACCGCGAAAGCGGTGGAACGGGCGTTGTTCATGAATTTGCCGTAGAAGTCGAGCGCGTAGATCTTGTAGCCTTCGCCTTCGGTGGCAGCGTTGGAGAGGTCGATCAGCCAGGTCTTGAGCTCTTCCATCGTGGTGGGCTCATCCTCGAAGCCGTACTTCTTCATGAGGTCACGGCGAACAGTGATGCCGCTCTGCTGGGCAATTTCAGCCTTGCTGCGGGGCAGGATATAGATGCCGCCCTTGTAGGTGGACTGATCCCACATCGCCTGCGGCCAGCCCTTCATGACCGCGTTGCCTTCGATGAGGCCGCCCTCGTACAGATAGGGGGTCAGATCGAGGAACTGGCCGTTTTCGATGGCCTGAGTGAAGATCGGATAGTAGTAAGCGCCGTCGGTCTTGTTGATCTGCAGAACGTCGGGCTGCTCGCCGGCCACTATCAGAGCGTTGGCTTTTTCGTTGTAATCGTTGTAGTTGACCCACTGGATGTCAAGGTTGACATCGAACATGTCTTCCCAGTACTGCTCCATTGAGCTGTTGGCGGAAGGACCGTAGCCCCAGTCAATGCCCATTACGGTAATGGTCATTCTGTCTTCCTCGGCATATCCAAGTACGCATACCGCCGAAAGGGCGAGCATCAGCACGAGGATAAGAGACAAGGTTTTCTTCATTCGAGTTTACCTCCTGAAATAATATAATTACAAACGCCCGAGAGCGTGTAATCCTGACATAGGCGCCTTAGCCCTTGACCGCGCCGACCATGACGCCCTTCGCGAAGTATTTCTGCATGAAGGGGTATATGCACAGTATCGGGAACACGACCACGACGAGGCTCGCCATGCGCATGATCTCCTGCGGCACCTTGTTTCTGAGATCGTCCTGTATGTCGACGACCTCCGAAATGTCGGTCGAAAGTACGATTTTCTGCAGATAGACCTGCAGCGGCATTTTGGTGGTGTCCGTCAGATACAGTATGGCGGAGAAGTAGCAGTTCCAGTAAGATACGAACGCGAACAGCGTGAACGTAGCCAGCATCGCCAGCGAGAGCGGCAGCACTATCTGGAAGAACATCCTGAGCGTGCTGCAGCCGTCTATTTCCGCCGCCTCCTCGATGTCCTTGGGCAGCTCGCTGAAAAAGCTCTTCATTACCATTACCGTCCACGCGCCGCACGCGGAGGGGAGTATGTTCGCGAACCAGTTGTTTATAAGGCCCAGGTTGCGGATATTTATGAAGTTCGGTATCATGCCCGCGCCGAAGAGCATAGTGAACATGACCAGTTTGTTTATAAGGCTCCTGCCTACCAGATCGTCCTTTGAAAGCATGTAAGCGAGCCCTGCGTTCGCGCACACGTTTATCGGCGTGCCCACGAAGGTAATGAATACGCTCGCCTTCAGCGCGTTCAGAAAGCCGCTGCCGCGCAGTATCAGGCGGTAGGCCTCCGTGGACCATTTCTGCGGCCACAGGTAGAACGTGCCGCTCACGTAAACGGAGGAGTCGGTGAAGGAAATGATTATAACGTACAAAAACGGCAGTATCATCGTTGATGCAATGATCGCCAGCAGCAGGCCTATGAAGAGCTGATAGATCGTTTCGTGGGCTTTCATGCCCAAGCCGCCGCCGAGTTTGCCCGTTTCAAGCTTCTGCGTCATTTCAAGCCCTCCTTACAGTATGCCCCTCATGCCGTTTGAGGATACGATTTTGTTCGTGGTGATGACCAGTATCGTGCTGACCACAGACTTGAACATGCCGATCGCGGTGGTGTAGCTGAACTGGGTGGAGCCGCTTTTAACGCCGTTTTGGTAAATATAAACCTCGAATACCTCTAACTTTTCCTTTACCAGCGCGTTCGTCATAAGCAGCACCTGCTCGAAATCGACGGATATGATCGAGCCCATCTTGAGTATCAGCATTACCGCCACGGTGGGGAGTATGCAGGGCAGAGTTATGTGTATTATCGACTGGAACTTGTTCGCTCCGTCAATTTTGGCCGCCTCGTACAGACCCATGTCTATGCCCGCGATCGCCGCCAGATATACTATGGAGCCCCAGCCTATGCCCTTCCACACGGACTGGATGACGATTATATAGTAGATTATGCTCTTGTCGAACAGGAACTGTCTGGCTTCGCCGCCGCTTGAAACGATTATCTTGTTGATGAGAACCTGCTCGCTGGAGAGAAGGAAGAACGTCAGCGACACCACTATCGTCCAGGACAGGAAGTGCGGCAGATATACCGAGGTTTGAATCGCCTTTTTGTAGGCGTTCGAACGCACCTCGTTAAGCAGCAGCGCCAGTATTATGGGCGCGGGGAAGGTGATCAGCGACAGAAAGCTTATCTTCAGCGTGTTCCACAGCATCAGGTAGAACTTGTCGTCGTTAAACAGCCTCGCAAAGTGCTTGAGCCCCGCGAAAGGGCTGTGTATGAGTCCGATAAACGGGTTGTAGTCCTCGAAGGCCATTATCAGACTGCCCATCGGCAGATAGTTGAAGATCGCGAGTATCGCCATGCCGGGCAAACCTAACAGATACAGCCAGGCATGCTTGCGTATACGGGTGAGCAGTGATGCCTTCTTGAAGCGGATCGGGCTTTTCGATACAGCCGTCATGCAGGCAACCCCTTTCAACATAAAATGTATGCAGGTTTATTTTATAGCATAGACCCATTCAAAGTCAATAGATAGTTAACAATTTCGAATGATTTTACAATGGCTTTTGTTACGGTTCAGTGCATTTCACATAAACTTGAGCAATTGATACAGCTCTGTGCCGCTGCTGTAAATGGAAAAATGTATCAGTCGCCGCCGCAGCACGGTATATCGGGATAAGGGCAATACGATGCGTTATAACTGTACAGTAAACCGGTTTAGAAGCGTTATGTTAATTTTAACTATACATATTGCATAATTTTGTTCGATGGGATAAAATAAAAACTACGCAGGCGGTCTGCCCGGATACGCTAAGCGGCGCGCGTGCGTTTCATATATCTCAGGGAGGTGCTACAGTGGGAAGACTCAAGCTGAGCGACATCGCAAAGGCTGCGGGGGTTTCGACGGCATCGGTTTCCAACGCCCTTAATTTTAAACGCAGCAAGGTAAATCCGGCGAAGGCGGAGGAAATACGCCGCCTTGCGTCTGAAATGGGGTATTATTCCCCGGACGAATCCAGACGCTCGATGCGCTTCATAATTTACCGCAAGCACGGCAAGGTCGTAATGGACACGGCGTTTTTCGCACAGCTCATAGAGGGCGTGCAGGACAGGTGCCGTGCGCGCTCCTGCGATCTCATAATAAACAAAGTGACTCCGGGCGACGACGTTTCGTCCCTCAGGGATATGCCGCTATTGGTGCTGGCGACGGAAATGGACGTGCAGGACTTAAGGCCCTACCGGGGGCTCAAGCAGCCGGTCCTGCTGCTGGACAGCGATTTCAGATACGAGCCGTTCTCGTCGGTTTGCATAGACAACTGCGAGGCGGGCTACATCGCGGGCAGGTATCTGCTGAGCCACGGTCATAAGCGCATAGGCTTTATGGATTCGTCCCTGCCCTTCAACAACATGCGCGACCGCTTTCAGGGCTTCTGCGCGGCGCTCGACGAAGCGGGCGTGCAATGCGCCGCGCGAGTGCCGCTTGAGCCTACGATGGAGGGCGCGGCCAGAGATATGAACGCGTATCTGCGCGTAAACAAAGAGCTGCCGACCGCGTTTTTTGCGGGCAACGACATAATGGCGCTGGGCGCGTCGATGGCGCTCAAGCGCGCGGGACTGCGCCTGCCGCAGGACGTGTCCATAATAGGAATGGACGACATGCCCATGAACGTCATAGCGGAGCCGCAGCTGACTACCGTGCGCGTGGACAAGCAGCAGCTCGGCATGATAGCCGTAGACAGGCTTATAAGCATGGCGGAGGAACGCGCGCGCGTACATCAGAGAGTGCGCATCTCGGTAAGCATAGTCGAGCGCGGCAGCGTACGCCTTATACAGCAATAACAGGAGGTCAGCGACATGGCAGTGTTTGAACCCACCTTCGAATCGCTTTACGGCTTTGAGGCACCCGACTGGTACAGGGACGCGAAGTTCGGAATCTGGTCGCACTGGGGGCCTCAGAGCGTGCCGATGCAGGGTGACTGGTACGCAAAGGGCATGTATGTGCAGGGCACGCCGCAGTACGAGCATCATCTGCGCACATACGGGCATCCCTCTGTGTTCGGCTATAAGGATATCTGCGCGCTCTGGAAGGCGGAAAGCTTCGATCCCGACGCGCTTATGGATTTATACGTAAAATCCGGAGCGCGTTTTTTTGCCGCGCAGGCTACCCATCACGATCATTTCTTTAATTACGCTTCGGACGTTAACCGCATGAACAGCGTAAACGTCGGGCCTCACAAGGACATCTGCGCACTGTGGCAGGCGGCTGCGCGCAGGAAAAACCTGCCCTTTGGCATAACGGAGCATCTGGGTGCCTCGTTCAGCTGGTGGAGGACGAACAAGGGCGCGGATACGTACGGTCCTTACGCGGGCGTGCCGTACGACGGCAACGACCCGGCGTACAGGGACTTCTATCACGACAATTACGTGCACGTTACGAACGATCCGAGCGTAAACGTGCCGTGGTACACCACTGACGAGCGCTTTCACGCGTACTGGAAGCGCGTGATGTACGAGATAATAGATAAATTCGAGCCTGATTTTCTGTATTCGGACGGCTCTCTGCCCTTCGGCAGGCACTGGGCGAACAAGCCTCAGAAATGCGAGGACGACCGCGCGTACGACGTGGGGCTTGAGGCTGTCGCGTATCTGTACAACAAATCCATACAAAAGCACGGGGAAAACCGCGCGCTGTATCTGCAGAAGAACAGAGGCCCTGAAATCTACCGCGTGGGCGTACTGGACATGGAAAGAAGCGTGCTCGACGAGACTTCGCCGTATCCGTGGAATACCGACACGTGTATAGGCAGCTGGTTCTACGACAGCCGCGTGCAGTATAAAACGCCCGCGCTGGTGATCGAGATACTGGTCGATATCGTAGCGAAAAACGGCTGCCTGCTGTTAAACATACCTCAGAGGCCTGACGGAACGATAGACGAAGAGGCAAAATACATACTGAGCGAGATCGGCGCATGGCTCCGCCTTAACGGCGAAGGCATTTACGGCACGCGCCCGTGGCGGGTGTGCATGGAGGGCGATACGCGCCCGGCCTCAGGCAAGGAGGAGGTCACCGCGTGGAAGCCCGGCGACGTGCGCTATACCTGCAAGGACGGAAACGTGTACGCGTTCCTCATGAACGCGCAGCCGGGAGGAACAGTGACACTTAACAGCTTTGCGGGCGCGAATGTGACAGGCGTATATATGCCGGGCGCGGGAAATATCGAATTCGGGCGCGCGCTTGGCGTGCTTGCGCTGCGGCTGCCGGATAAGCTGCCCACGCGGTTTACAAATATGATCATAATACGCGGCGAAGGGCTGTAGACGGAGGTGCGTCATGCTGAAGGCTTCACACAGACCTGAACGGCGCACGCAGTCGGTAAGCCTTACGGACTGCGGAGCCGAGCTTACGAGCGAATACGGCCGTCTGCGCGTGCTTGCGTACGGGCGCGGCATACTGCGCGTTACGTTCACGAGAGAATCCGGTTTTGTAAGAAAACCGTCTGCTTATCTTATAAACCGCAGCTGCGTGCGCGCCCGTGAAGTCCGCGAGGACGACGGCTTCGTGTATATAGCCACGGAAAAGCTTAGCGCGCGTATCGACAAGGCAAACGGCGTATTGACCGTATGCGACGCTGAAGGCCGCACCGTGTTCGCGGAAGGGGGCTTAAGGACGCTCGAAGCGTTCGACGCGCGGATCATCGACCGCTCGCGCCCCGCGCTTATCGAGAGGTACGAGACTGCGGACGGCGTCAAGACGCGGATACGCGAGGCGGAAAAAATCGACTACAAGCGCCTGTACCGGGCAAGACTGCCGCTGCGCTTTTGCGAGGGAGAAGCGCTGTACGGTCTGGGACAGCCGGAGGGCGGCAGCGCGAACCTGCGCGGCCGCACGATATACAACTGCCAGACCAACAAATCGATAGCGCTGCCGTTTATGGTTTCGAGCGCGGGCTGCGGTCTGCTGGTCGACTGCGGCTGCCCGTTTATATTTAACGACGCGAAAAACGCGTCATATCTGTATTTTTCGGCGGTGGAGGAGCTGGATTATTACGTGATCCCGGGTACGGGCGACGAGGCCGTGCGCGGATATCACTATCTGACCGGCACGCCTGCTCTGCTGCCCGCGTGGGCGTTCGGCTATATACAGTCGCAGGAAAGGTACGAAACATCTGAGGAGATGACGGCGCTTGCGCGCGAGTACCGTGAAAAGGGCATAGGGCTGGACTGCGCGGTGCTCGACTGGTGCTCCTGGCCGGACGGCGAATGGGGGCAGAAGGACTTCGACAGTGTGCGCTTTCCGTCGCCCGCGCAGCTTACTCAAACACTGCACGGCATGGACGTGCATATGATGATCTCCGTCTGGCCGAACATGAACAGACGCACGCGCGACAACGCCGAATTTAAGGAAAAGGGGCTGCTGCTGCCGGGCGGAGAATTGTACGACGCGTTCGATCCGGACGCGCGCGCTTTGTACTGGAAGCAGGCAAAGCGCTTGTTTGACGCCGGCATAGACGCGTGGTGGTGCGATTCCTCAGAGCCGTGGACCAGTGAGTGGGCGCGGGAGGAAAAGCCGGAGGATTCCGAAATCTACTATGAAACGTTGAAAACTGCCTCTGACGCCGTGGGGGCTGACAGAGGCAACGCCTACGCGTTTTTCCATGCCCGGGCCATATGGGAAGGACTAAGAGGTGAAAACACCTCTAAGCGCGTAATGAACCTGACCCGAAGCGCGTGGACCGGACAGCAGCGCTTTGGAACGGTGCTTTGGTCGGGCGACATATCCGCCAAATGGGAAACTCTCCGAAAGCAGGTAGCGATCGGGCTCGATATGGCCGCCTCCGGCATGCCGTTTTGGACACAGGACACCGGCGCGTTTTTCGTGAAGCAGGGCAAGCCGTGGTATTGGGACGGCGAATACGAACAGGGCTTCGACGATCCCGAATACAGGGAGCTGTTCGTGCGCTGGTACGAATACGCCGCGTTCCTGCCGGTATTCCGCGGTCACGGCACGGACATCCGCCGCGAGCTGACGCGTCTTAAGGGAAAAGAGTACGGGGCCGTGCTGCGCTCGAACCGCCTGCGCTACCGTCTGCTGCCGTATATTTATTCCCTTGCGGGGCTGACCTGCCTGAACGGCGGCACGCTTATAAAGCCGCTGGGCTTCAATTATCCTGACGACGAGACCGCAATAAACACTGACGACGAATTTCTGCTCGGCGACGATATGCTTGTTTGCCCGGTATGTGAGTACGCGGCGCGCACGCGCAAGGTGTATCTGCCCCGCGGCGACTGGTACGAGCTCGAAACCGGCGCGCGCGTGAGAGGCGGCGGCGTTTATACTGCGGCTGCGCCGCTTGACGCCATACCCGTATTCGTACGCGCGGGCGCGGTGATACCGCTGAGCGAGGGCGGCGTGAGCGTATGCGAAGCGCTGTCCAATAAGAGAGAGCTGCTGGTGTTCCCGGGCGCGGACGGCGAATTCAGCGAGTACCGCGACGAACTGGACGGCTATGCCTACGAAAACGGCGAATACACGCTAAGCAGGTACGTCTGGCACGAGCACGCGCGTTCGCTTACCGACGAAAACGGCAGCGTTCTGCCCTGCCGCATATATGGTGAAAGCAAAGGAGACCGTACAAATGCTCAATAAATCCAACTGGGACGAAACTAAGCGCAGATGGACGATGTACTGGAACAGAAGCGTGCAGGGTCTGCCGCTTATGCATATAGTCGCGGAGATACCGGGCGCGGCGGATAAGGAAATACAGGCAGCGTTAAGGAGCCGCGACATGTACGACAAATACCGCGACGCCGCGCGCATGGCGGAAAGATACCGCTATTGGGCGCAGACGCACGCGTTTCTTGCCGACAGCTTTCCGAACGTTTCGCTGGATTTCGGGCCGGGCTCGCTGGCCGCGTATCTGGGCAGCGACATCAAATTCAGCCCCGGCACGGTCTGGTTTACTGAATGCGTGGACGAATGGGAGGATTGCCCTCCGCTGGCGTTCGACCCGGAAAACAAATGGTATAAGGAACATCTGCAGCTGTTCAGAGACGTAAAAAAGCTCGCGGGCGACGATTATTATCTGACGATCCCCGACCTTATGGAGAACATCGACGTGCTTGCGTCTCTGCGCGGCGCGCAGAACACGATATTCGACATGGTGGACGAGCCCGACGAGGTGGAGGAGCGCATATCACAGGTACAGAGCCTGTATTACAGGTATTACGACAGCTTTTTCGATATCTGCGCGCGCACGGAGGACGGTAAAGCGGCCAGCGCGTACACGGTGTTTCAGATCTGGGGCTACGGCAAAACCGCGAAGCTGCAGTGCGATTTTTCCGCGATGATGAGCCCGAAGCAATTCAGACAGTTCGTCCAGCCTGCGCTCGATATGCAGACTGCGGGCATGGACAACGTGCTGTATCACCTCGACGGTCCCGACGCGATAAAGCACCTGCCGGCGCTGATGGAAATAAAGGGCATAGACGCTCTGCAGTGGACGGCGGGCTCGTATAACCCGGACGGCACGCACGAGCAGTGGTTCGAAATATACGACGCGGCGCGCCGTGCGGGCAAGGGACTCTGGGTGCAGGTCTACACGGGCGGAGTCGAAGACTGGATAAGCCGCATAGACAGGCTTATCGCGCGTTACGGCTCAAACGCGGTGTTTTTCTACTTCCCGCCGATGAGCATGGCGGAGGCGGACAGGATACTTTCCCATGCCGAAACGCATTGGAAGGACGTGGAAGGGACATTCAGATGAAAATATCGCTTTCTTTCGAAAACCCGCGGCTGCGCCACGGCGCGGAGAAAATACGCGCAGCGCTTGAAGGCGTCGGCGTATCCGCGCAGATATGCGTGCGGGACGAAATGCCCGCGCCCGGAGACATATTCGTCTGCGTGCGCGGTAAATCAGCCTGCCTTTCGGATATGGAGGCGGCTGATATCTTTCTGTACCATCAGGGCGTGCCGGAGGGCGAGGCGTTTCAGGCGGAGACCTGCGCCGGAGGCGGCATAGCCGTCGCGGGAGGCAGCGAAACGGGCGCGCTGTACGGCTGCGTATATCTTGCGGAGAAGATAGAGCGTGAAGGGCAGCTGCCGGACGAGCTGCTTGCGTATGACGCGCCGGTGTTTACTCTGCGCGGTCCCTGTGTCGGGCTTCAGAAAACCACTATCGAGCCGCCGCGCCGCACGTACGAATATCCGATAACCCCGGAGCGCTTCCCGTGGTTTTACGACAGGGAAATGTGGACGGAGCTGCTCGACGAAATGCTGCTCGAGCGCGCGAACGTATTGTATATATGGAGCGGGCATCCGTTTTCCTCGCTTTTGAGGCTTGAAAAGTACCCCGAGGCGCTCGAGGTGAGCGAGCAGGAGTATAGGCTCAATCACGAGACGTTTCTCTGGCTGGCGGAGGAATGCGACAGGCGCGGCATCTGGCTGGTGATGAAGTTTTACAACATCCATATACCGCTGCCGTTTGCGGAGGCGCACGGGCTTTCGCTTATTCAGGACAGCATAAATCCGCTCGTTAAGGAATACACATTCGAGTGCGTCAGACGTTTCGTGAGTGAATATCCGAACGTGGGGCTTATGGTATGTCTGGGCGAGGCGCTGCGCGGTCAGGACAATAAGGCCGAGTGGTTTGCAGATACCATAGTGCCTGCGCTCAAGGCTGGTGCGCGCGACGCGAATCTTTCAGAGGAACCGCCGCTCATCCTGCGGGGACACGACTGCGACCCGGAAAAAGCGCTTGGACGCGTAAACGGCGGCTATAAAAACCTGTACACCATGTGGAAGTATAACGGCGAGGGACTGACCACGCGTCTGCCGCGCGGCAAATGGCAGAAAAACCATCTGAATATCGCGCGGCTTGGGCAGCGGCACATCATAAACGTGCATATACTCGCCGACCTCGAGCCGTACAGATTCTTAAGCCCGATATACATAATGCAGTGCGTACAGGCTGCGGCGTTCCGTCTGGGCGGGGGAGGTCTGCACCTGTATCCGCTGTTTTACTGGGATTGGCCGTATTCGCCGGATAAAACCAAGCCGCGCCTTAAGCAGCTTGACCGCGACCGTCTGTGGTTTCGCGCGTGGCTCAGGTACGCGTGGAACCCAGACAGGGACGAGGACGCGGAAAGAGCGTATTGGACGGACTCAATATGCGAAATGTACGGCGTGACTGCCTCTGACGCGCAAAAACTGCTTTCGGCGGGAGAGGACGCGGCGCTGTGCGAGACGAAAATGCTCGCGCGCTTCGGTATAACCGAGGGAAACCGTCAGACGCTGAGCCTCGGCATGACCATGAGCCAGCTCACGAACGCCGCGCGCTACAGGCCAAACGGCGAGCTGTACGCCTCCGTGGCGCGCGCGGGCGAAACGCTGGAGGAGTATGCCGAAAGGGACGCGCGGGGAGAGACGCATTTTGGTGAAACGCCCGTTTATGCCATAAAGCTGCTTGAAAGGCGCGCGGAGCACATGAAGGCCTTAATGCAGAACGTAAGCTCCGGAAACGCGGAGTGCGCGCGGCTTGTTTCGGATTTTGAAAGCATATACCTGTTTACAAAATGCATGTGCGCAAAGCTCAGAGCAGCTTTAAGCGTGCTCAAATACAAATACAGCTGCAATCCTCAGCTTAAGGGCGACGTATCGCTGCTTACGGATGCGCAGGCGCAGCTTAAAGCCTCGCTTGAATACTATCGCATGCTTGCACGGCATAACGAAAAAACATATCTCTACGCATGCTCGATGCAGACGCGCCAGCGCAAAATCCCCTTCACGGACGGCGGAATATACGGGCACTGGACGGCGTGTCTGCCGGAATTTGAAAAAGAATACGCGGCGTTTGAGAAAAACACCGCTCTCGCGCTTGACGGAGTGTTTCCTGCTCCGCCGCCCGCAGGCAGCGCGCCGAGACTGCCCGCCGCGGAATACGAGATAATCTCAGGCGCAGAAGAGTACACGTTCACGCCCGGCGAAAGCGCCTTTACCGATAAGGACGCTCCGATCGAGCTGTGCGCAAGCGAGCTTGACGGTCTGACCGGCGCGCGCTTTTCGATGGGCGAGGCTGTGACCAAGGGTATCGTGCTTAAGCTCAGGCTCAGGCAGCACTGCCGTGTGCTCATAGGCTATATAGACGACAGGGGCGTGGAATACCTGCCCCCGCCCAGCCTTGAAACCGATACTCACGCGGACGACCGGGGCGGATACGAGGCGTTTTTGATACACGGCGCTAAGCTTAAGGGCTTAAAGGCGCTGAACGTGCATGCGTTTTTGTATGAGCCGGGCGAAATAACGCTGGATTTCGGTACCGGCGCATTCACGCTTATAGGCGTTATAAGCGCGGAAGCTCCGCTTGTTAAGCGTGACGCGGGTCTGGACGCCGAAAGCCTGTCCTCGCTGGACTGGCTGTACGAATAAACGGATAAAAGCAAATAACAGAACAATAAAACGCGGCGGGCGCCGTACATTCGACGCCCGCCGCGTTATTGCGCAGGTGAACTGTATTTTTACAGGCAAAGCGGCGACTGCGCCGCCGCGCTCATTCAGCAGTCCGCCTTTCCTCCGAACTGGAGCTGCATTTTGGCGAAGAAATCCTCAAGCACCGTGCGCGCGTCCATGCGGCGATACACCTTTATCGGACGGTAGCCGGTGTCGTGAATATACGTCATATCCGCCGGATCGACGGCGGGCGCAGGCAGCATTTCCCAGTTGTCGGGACGCTTGCTCTCCTCCATCAGCGCGGCGATGACGCCCTGATCGCCCAGACCCCAGATCTCTCCGTGCGGCCAGAGCGGATTGTCCGCGCGGTCGAGGTTTACCTGCACCATCTGCTCAAACAGATAGCGGCCGATCTTCCCGCAGGGCATGACCTTCAGCTGAAGCTCCGCCAGCGTGGTCGAAAACTGCTTGTACACCGTCTGCGGCACCTGCCATACGGGCATGCTCGACGCAAACAGCACGTTGGCGGCGTTTATGTCCTGAGAAAGGTTGAATTCCTGATTGCCCGCGGGGTAGTTGCCGCCGCCTATCCAGATCGCGGTCATGCGGCTGCAAATGGCCGGCTCGGTCAGTATCGCGCTGGCTATGTCTGTGAGCCCGCCCTGCAGACCTATGTACAGCGGGCGCGGATCGTCCCGCAGCGCTTCCTGTATAATAAAATCGACTGCGGGAGACGGCGAAGGCGTGACAGTGTCCTTAAGCGGCACAGCGCTGCCGTCGACTACGGGATACGCTTCTGGTATCCCCATGAGCTCCAGCAGCTTTATTATCTCCTTGCGGCTTTCAAGCACGGTAGAGCCGGGTGCGTGGGGTCTCGTAGTGGCTTCGAAATGCGCCGCGACAATGCCGCGCACGTCGAGCTTTGGCGTCAGCAGCTGATGCACGACGGCGAACTGGTCGTCGGCTTCGTTTTTGCAGTCGGTGTGGATTATCAGCCGCATGCGTTTCTGCTCGGGTACCTCATAGGCGTAATTGAACATATGCTTACCTCCGACGTAGATAAAGTGTGACTAGGGTGAAACGGGGTTTTATGTTGGCTTTTGCGTATATGGTCAGCCTCGCAGGGCTTCAAAATCCTTAAGCGCCTCTTCCAACACGGGCTGTATCCGCTCGGACATGCGGTACATGCCCAGATCGTTCGGATGCACGCAGTCGGCCGTGCACGCCTCGCGATCCTCGCTGCCGAGCAGCTCCGCGCTGTCTATGTACCACACGTGCTTATCGCCGCGCGCAAGCGCGTTTTCATAGGTTCTGCGCAGTATTTCGCGGCGCTTTTTCACGTTTTCGTCTTCGAGATATAAATACGGGCCGCCCACGATGATTATCGGAAGGTCAGGGGAGTGCTCGCGTACACGCAGGAAAAACGGCTCGTGCGTGCGTTCAAGGTGCTCCGGAGTGGGCGCGTTGTGATCGTAATCCAGAACGAATACGCTCTTATCTAAAGAATTGATGTAATCGGCCACGCAAAGCTCGCCGAGCGCACAGCCCGAAAAGCCGAGATTTATGAAATCGCAGTCCAGCCGTCTGCACATGAGTGCGTTGTAGGCGTTGCTTACCTTGGAAGCGCAGCCGCCTTCGGTTATGGACGAGCCGTAAAACACAACGGGCGTTTCGTAGCGATAAGGCGTCGGGGCTTCGACGCGCGCGCCGTCCGGGACGCTTACATAAACCTCTTTGACCTCCTCGTTGCGCGGCAGGTAGATAAGCACGTCCTCAAGTGCGCTTGATTTTCTGAACTTGCCGACCGCGCAGGGCTGCTTATACCCCTCCGGCGGCACAGCAAGACCGGCGTAGCGCATGCTTTCGCCGCGCCCTGTGAATACGCAAGAGCTTTGAGCTGCCCATAACGCCATGCCCGGGTCGAAGCGCAGCGGCTCGAGCTCCACACGCACCTCGAACTCCTCGGCGTCGGTTTTGAACGCGACGCGCGCGCCCGGACAGCGCACGTCAAGCTTCCATGAAATCACGCTTGAATGCATTTTCTGAGCCAGCTCGCGCGGCAGTCTGTGCAGACTTCCGGTTTCGTAAAACAAGGGCGCACCGTATACCCTGAGCGGGGATTCGCGAAAAGAATACGTATCCATAATATTACCTCCGTGTTTATATCCGATTATACCATATCCGGGAGACGGCTTTCAAGACGGGCGGAAAAAATTCGCTTCAAATGACGTTTTATTGACGTTTTATGTTTGAAAAACTCTTGTTATTCGGTTGCCATTTGCTCGGAAAAGTGATATAATCGAAAGGTATTAATTTCGGAAAGGTATCCGCTGATCGGGTGTTGAGATATGCTGGTTGGCTTTTATAATTATACTGTCTGGCTTACGTATGTAGGATTGGGTTCTGCCATAGTCG
Source organism: Clostridia bacterium (assembly GCA_017543905.1). Taxonomy (GTDB): domain Bacteria; phylum Bacillota; class Clostridia; order Christensenellales; family Aristaeellaceae; genus RUG14130. The sequence goes on along the minus strand of JAFYFC010000020.1, from coordinate 41,254 downwards.
GAATGAACGCTGCGATACGGCAGGATTTCAGGCTCGCGCTGATTTGTCTGCTTGTATGCGGCGTATGCGATATGTTCGACGGTACCGTCGCACGCACGAACAAGCGCAGGAGCGACGACGCTGTAAAATTCGGCGTGCAGATCGATTCGCTGTGCGATCTGGTATGCTTCGGCGCTTTTCCGGCTGTGATAGGGCTTACGCTGTGCCCGCAGAGCATTTTTACCGTGCTTGCGGCTATCGTGTACGTGCTTGCGGCGGTGATCAGGCTGGCGTATTTCAACGTGCAGGAGATCAACCGTTCCGAAGCTGACGAAAAGCGTGAGTACTATCTTGGTCTGCCGGTCACGTCAAGCTCGGTCATAATGCCTATGCTCGCGCTGTGTACGGCGCTGCATAAGGTACAGTGGTTTTACCTGTATCCGGTCGGGCTGATAGCGGTGGCGCTCGCGTTCGTGCTGCGCATAAAGGTAAAAAAGCTCGATCTTAAATGGCTTGTCGGCATGCTGGTGATTTTTGCCGCAGTGCTTGTGCTTACGATCATTTTCGGCGGAGAAATACAGCCGCTCAGCCGTGTGCTCGCACAATGAGATTCGAAGACCTGTATAAGACTAAAATCGGGCGTGTGCTTGCCTGTGCGGCGGCACAGCCTTTTATTTCGCGTGCGGCGGGCGCGTTTATGGATTCACGATTGTCGCGCTTTATGATAAAGCCGTTCGTGCGCAAAAACGGTATCGACTTAAGTCAGACCGCGCAGAGTGAGTACGTTAGCTTCAATGCCTTTTTCACAAGAAGGCTTAAGGAAGGCGCGCGTCCCGTGTGCGCAGAAGCAAACGCTCTGATAAGCCCGTGCGACGGACTGCTGAGCGTATATTCTATAGACGATAAAAGCACGCTTACGATCAAGGGACAGGCGTACACGCTTAAAACGCTGCTTGAGGACGACGCGGCGGCGCGGCAGTTTTACGGGGGCACGTGCCTCGTGTTCCGCCTGACGCCCGCGCATTATCACAGGTATATTTTTCCCGCAGACGGAACGATCATAAAAAGCCGCCACATAAACGGTGCATATCATACCGTGCGTCCGGAGGCGCTTGAAAATGTGCCGGTGTTCAAAACCAATACCCGCGAATACGTATACGCTCAGACGCCCGTGTTCGGGCATATGATACAGATGGAGGTCGGCGCGACGCTCGTGGGCAGAATAGTGAACGCCAAAACGGGCGGCGCCTTCCGGAAGGGCGAAGAGAAGGGATACTTCGAATTCGGCGGCTCGACGATCGTACTGCTTTTCGAAAAGGACGCGCTTTACGTCGACGCGCGCTTCGCAGGCGACGCAGAAACGGACGTGCGCGCGGGGGAGAGGATAGGAGCTTCGCCAAGATGAACAGAATAAAGGCGCTTGTCGCAAAAATGCCCGTATACGGCAGGATCGCATGCGCAGTCACGCTTGCGACGCATCTTTTATCTTACTATATACCGCTGATATTCAACGCGAACGTCGGTCCCGAAAGCATGACGCTGCTAAGCGTGGACGAGCGTATACCCTACATTCCGGGCTTCGTGTATATTTATGTAGGCGCGTTCGTTTTCTGGGCAGTGATGTATATTTACATATACACGATGGACAGAAGGCTGGTCGTGCGCGTCGTCACGGCGGATTCGATCAGCAAGGTCGTGGGCATACTTTTTTATGTGCTTAAGCCCTGCTGGCTCGATCAAAGCACGTTCATATCGGATATAAGCGGCTTCGGAAGCTGGCTGCTGAAGCTTATATACAAGCTGGATGAGCCGACTAACCTGCTGCCCTCGATGCACTGCTTCGTAAGTATAATGGTCGTGCTGCCGCTGTTTTCGCGCTTTTCGAACGCGAAGCCGTGGGTAAAATGCTGCGCGGCGGCGTATGCGCTGCTGGTATGCGCGTCCACTGTGCTGATACGCCAGCACGTATTCGCGGACGTGTGGACTGCCGCAGTCGACGCGGGCGTCTCGTGGTGCGTTTCGCTGCTCGTTTGGCAGCTTATCGACAAAAAAGCGGAACAGAAGAAAGCAGGATAGAACCAGAAATATAAAAACAGACTTAAGTTTGTTTTTGTGTAAACTTAAGTCTGTTTTTATGTATCAAAGCTTTACGCGTATAGACTGGATCAGCTCGTCGTATTCGACCTGGCTCAGCTCCTTCAGATGCGGATTCATGCTGAACACGTCGCCCCATTCGTATTCGCCCGCGTATTTGGGCACGAGGTGGAAATGCAGGTGATGCATCGTGTCGCCGTAGGCGCCGAAGTTGATTTTGTCGGGCTTAAATACCTCGTGCAGTATCTCCGCCGCCCGGCTTACGTCCTCGGCGTACTGGGCGCGCTCTTCGCGTGAGAGCTGAGTGATGTCGTCGACGTGACGCTTGCAGGCGACGATGACGCGCCCGCGATGGCTTTGCTCCTTGAACAGGATAAGCTTGCTCATGGGCATTTCGGCGATCTTTATGCCGAATGCGTCGAGCCGCGCGCCTTCCGCGCAGTATGCGCAGCTTTGGTCATAGCACATGGTACGGTTTCCTCCTGATCGTAATGCGGGAGGGGAGTATTACCCCCCGCCCGAGATTTGTCGTCAGCCGAGTATCTTCGCCGCTTCCTCGTCCTCGTACTGGCGCGTGTACATATCGTAGTAATAGCCTTTGGCGGCTATAAGCTGCTTATGCGTGCCGGATTCCACGATCTTTCCGTCCTTAACCGCAAGTATGCAGTCGGAGTGCCTGACCGTGGACAGGCGGTGCGCGATGACTATGGACGTACGTCCCTGTATCACCTTGTCTATCGCGGCTTGTATCTTCTGCTCCGTGAGCGTATCGACAGACGCGGTGGCCTCGTCGAGTATGAGTATACGGGGATCTGCGAGTATCGCGCGTGCGAAAGAGATAAGCTGCTTTTCGCCGGTTGAGAGCAGGTCTCCGCCCTCGCCTACGTCGGTGTCGAGCCCATTTTCAAGCCGTGCGACGACCTCGTCCGCGCTTACCAGCTCGATCGCGCGCCGTATCTGCTCCTCGCTTGCGTTCGGGTTTCCGTACAGCAGGTTTTCGCGCACGGTGCCCGAAAACAGATGCGGGTTTTGCAGAACGTATCCTATCGACGAGTGCAGCCAGAGCTGCGAGCGCTCGCGTGCGTCGCGCCCGTCTATAAGCACGCGTCCCTGCGTTGGCTCATAAAAGCGGCACACGAGATTTACGAGCGTGCTTTTGCCCGCGCCGGTTTCGCCGACGATCGCGATGTTCGAGCCGAAGGGGATTCTCATATTGAAGTGCTCAAGCACGGTTTCCTGCCCGTCGGGGTATCTGAAGGTAACGTCTTCAAACTCGATATCGCCCACGAGAGGTTCCCATGCTTCCTTCTTCGGGCAGAAGCTGTCGCCGTATTTTTCGACGACCTCGGGCGTGTCGACCACGTCCGATTTGACCGCGAGCAGGTTAGTAAAGCGCTCGATGTTTACCTGCGTGGTGATCAGGTCGCTGATCGCGTCGATAAGCCATCTTACCGGCTCCATCATGCCCTGCGCGTAGGACATGAACATCGAAAATGTACCGACCTGATTTTCGGCGAGGTATCCGCCGCGCCACAGCACGATCGCAAGCGCGACGGAGGAGGCGAGGTTCATCGTGGCGGCGAACGCGCCGCGCAGACGGGACGCGTCTACCGAGCGTTTGCGCATGCGCGCCGTTTCGGCGGTAAAGCGTCTGTCCATCTCCTCTTCTATCGCGAGGGTCTTTACGGTTTTCGCGCCGGTTATGCCTTCGTTGAAATTGGAGGTGATGTTGGAGTTTATTTCGCGTATCTCCCTGTTCGCGCGGATCAGCTTGCCCTGAAACAGGCTGAACAGCGCCGCGACCAGCGGCACGATTATCAAAACCAGCAGCGCCAGACGCGCGTTTATGGCCAGCATGACCACCGCCGCGAAGATAAGGTACGAGGTATGCCATACGCCGTCCATGAACGACCACGACGCGAGCGAGCCTATGCGCGACGTGTCGCTTAACACGCGCGCGTGTATATAACCCACACTGTTCTGATTGAAGTAGGAGAACGAGAGGGTCTGAAGGTGCTCGAAGGCTGCGTGACGCAAATCTCTGTTCACGCTTACCTCAACCGTCATCGCGTTCCGGCAGGAGACGTAGGTGGCAAACGATTGACCTGCCAGCGCCAATATGTAAATGATCAGGAACAGCGGCAGCGTATCGAGCGTATTTCCCTTTATGAAATGGTTCAGGGAGTACCTCTGAAACAGGGGTATCGCGACGTCGATAATGCTTGTGGTCAATCCTAAAGCCGCCATGCTGAGCATAACGCGCTTAAACGGCTTCAGAAAGCGCAGTATTTTGCTTATGCCGAAGAAACGTGTTTTCTGTACCGGTGCAGTCTGCGTCATAAACTTACACCTCCTCTCCGAGCCCTGACTGGCTCTCGTATATGCGCGAGTACAGTCCGCCCGCGCATTTAAGCTCGTCGTGAGTGCCGTTTTCGGCTATGCGCCCCTTGTCCAGCACTATTATCCGGTCGCAGTGTGAAAGCGTGGTTATGCGGTGAGAAATGATTATCACCGTCGCTCCGCCGAAATGCTTTTCAAGCGCGCGGCGGATTTTGGCGTCGGTTTCCGTGTCCACGGCGGACAGCGAATCGTCAAGTATCATAACGGGGGTCTTTTGCGTGAGCATACGCGCGATCGCGGTGCGCTGCTTCTGTCCGCCGGACAAAGTGACGCCGCGCTCGCCTACCTTGGTTTCGTAGCCCTGCGCGAACTGCATCACCGTGTCGTCGAGACAGGCGTCCCGCGCCGCCTCACGGATGTCCTCCAAAGTGATGTGCTCGCTGGTTATGCCTATGTTTTCTGAAATCGTGCGCGAGAACAGGTAAGGCTCCTGCAGGACCATGCCTATGTTTTCACGCAGGTATCTGGTATCGGCAAGGCGTATATCCGTGCCGCCTATCGATATAGTGCCGTTCCCCTCCGGAAGGTCGTAGAGCTTGTCCAGCAAAAACATAAGCGTGCTTTTGCCGCTGCCCGTGCCTCCGAGTATTCCCAGCGTTTTGCCGCTTTCGGCGGTAAAGCTCACGTCCGTTAGGATTTCCGGGCAGTTTTCGTATGCGAACGTCACGTGCTCGAAACGTATGTCGCCGGTCATGTCAGGCTTTACGGGATCGGGCAGGTCGTGCTCGGGCTCGCTCTTCATAATGTAATGGATGCGGTCGATGGACACGCCCGCCTTGCTCATCTCGCTTATCATCCTGCCCAGCATGCGCACCGGCCAGATCAGCATGCCGTTATACGATATGAACGCCACGTAATCGCCGGCGGTCGTGCCGCGCTTTACGCAGAATACCGCGCCTACGGCGACGACTATCAGAATCTGAAAGCCGGCCAAAAAGTCGGACGAAGACCAGAAGCGGGACAGGCTGTGCGCCACGCGCACCCACAGCGAGGTATAATAGGTGTTCTGAGTATTGAAGCGATCCAGCTCTGTTTTCTCGCGTCCGAACGCACGCACGACGCGGACGCCGGTCAGGTTCTCCTGCACCATGGCGGAGAGCTTGCCTTCGTTTTCGTCGCACTTTTCAAACTGAGTCCTTACCGTTTTGTGAAAGGACAGCGAGTACAGCATTATAAGCGGCATGGGAATTATCGCGATCAGCGTGAGCAGCGGATCCATGGACAGCATGAATATTATGGACAAAACCAGCATTATCGCTATTCTGAATATGCCCGTCATCTGCTCGGAAACGAAGTTTCTGAGCGTGTCGATGTCTGAGGTGCACCTCTGGATAATGTCGCCGGTCTTGTTTTTCATGTGCCATGAAAACGGCAGACGCTCAATCCTGTGAAAGAGGGTGTCCCGCATCGTCTTGACCAGCGTCTCACTGCCCTTGGTATTGTACACGCGGAAGCTGTACTGCGACGCGACCTTTATCAGCGCTACCGCGAGCACCGCCAGCGCCATAATGATCATGTGCGTTTTAAGATAGCCGAAGCCGCCGATTTTTTCGATCAGGCGCATTACAGGCGCGGGGAGGCTTGCTTCCTCGGAGCCTATTACGTTGTCTATCGTAGTCCTTATGATCTGAGGCGTAAGCATGTCAGCCAGCGCGCTGAGCGCGGCGGAAAGTATGCTTACGGCAAAAAACAGCTTTGAGCCTTTAAGAAAATCAAAAACGAGTCTGCGTTTTTCTTTACTCTGCGTTTTGTCCTTCATCATTCTCCTTGAGTGTATAAAACACTTGTGATAGTTGGTCGAGCGTGAGCTTTTCGCCTCTTATGCGCGTATCGAGCCCGCACGCGCTTATCGCGCGTTCGGCCGCTTCGCGCGGACAGGCGTACGCGGAGGACAGATTGTTTGCAAGCGTCTTGCGGCGCATTGCAAACGCGGCTTTGATAAATGCCGTGAATTCGCGAGCGTCGTCGTCCTTAACGGAAAGCTGTACGCGTCTCGTCAGACGCACCAAAGCGCTGTCCACGTGGGGCGGGGGAGTGAACGCCGTGCGGGGCACGTCGAGCACCCGTTCTCCCTCGCAGTACAGCGAGGTTATCGCCGCGAGAGCGCACCAGTTTTCGCTGCCGGTTCGGGCGAGCACGCGCTGCGCCGCTTCGCTCTGCAGCATCAGCGTGAGACTGCGGGGCGGGTTTTTGAGCGAAAGCGTTTTCAGTATGAATTCGGCGCTTATATAGTAGGGCAGATTCGCCGCGACTATGTAAGGCGCGTCTGCGAAGTAAGCGCGCGCGAGCGTGTCGATGTCGGCTTTCAGCGCGTCGTCAAACACTATCCGCACGTTCTGAAAACCGACCAAAGTCTGCTTTAGCACGGGCTCGAGCTTCCTGTCGAGCTCTATCGCCAGCACGTTTGCGCCGCGCTTTGCGAGCTCCGCGGTCAGCAGTCCCGCGCCGGGGCCGATCTCAAGCACGTTAGTGCCCGCGCCCGCGCCCGAAAGACGCGCGATTTCGCTTAGCAGCTCTTCGTCAAATATGAAATTCTGCCCCAGCGAATGGCTGAAGCGAAAATCGCTTGCTTCAAGCGCGACGCGCGCCTTAAGGGATAGTGAAATATCAGTCTGCATCAGCCTCTGAGCGCCTCGAGCTCCTTGATCCGGTCCTTGATGGACTCGGCAAGCGCCTTGTTTTTCTCCGTTTTCGCTTTTTCCTGTTCGATAAGCTGCGCGGGCGCCTTGGCGAGGAAGCCGGGGTTCGAAAGCTTGCTTTCCGCGCGCTTCACTTCGCCCAAGGTGTTTTCGAGGTCTTTATTCAGGCGCGCAAGCTCCTTCTCCACGTCCACCAGCTCGCCCAGCGGGATGAACAGCGCCGCGCCCGCGGTCACTGCGGAGGCGGAAGCTTCGGGATTCGGCGCGTCCTTGCTTAAATATTCGACGCCGGACGCGGCGGCGAGGCGGTAGAAATATCCCTCGGACGCACGGAAGGCGCTCTCGAGTCCGGCGGTCGGCTTAAGTATCAGCGTCGCGCGCTTGCCCGCGTTTACCTTCATCTCCGCGCGCACGTTTCTTGCCGCACGTATTACCTCCATGATCGCGTCCATATCCGCCGCTTCTTTCTCGAAGTCGAACTCAGGCCTGGCCTCGGGCCACGCGGCGTTTATCAGCATGCCTTCGTGCCCGGGCAGGTAGGAGTACAGCTCCTCTGTGATAAACGGCATATACGGATGCAGCAGCTTGAGTATGCCCGTAAGTACGTAATTCAGCGTTTCCTGCGTGGCGCGCCGCGCCTCTTCGTCTTCGCCGTTCAGCTCGTGTTTGGCCATCTCGATGTACCAGTCGCAGAAATACGACCAGATAAAGTCGTACAGGTTGGCCGCGCCCATGCCGAGATCGAAGGATTCCATATTGTCGGTAAGCGTGCGCACGATGTCGTTGAAGCGCTTGAGTATCCACTTGTCGGAGAGCGCGAGCTTGTCTGCTGCGGGCACGCCTTCCGGCACGAAGCCCTGCATGTTCATGAGCGCGAAGCGGCTCGCGTTCCAGATCTTGTTTGCGAAATTTCGGTAGGTCTCTATCTTTTCGAGGCTCATCCTGACGTCCGCGCCGGGCGCCACGCCGATTTCAAGCGAGAATCTGAGCGCGTCCGCGCCGTATTTTTCGATGACCTCCAGCGGGTCTATGCCGTTGCCCAGAGACTTGCTCATCTTGCGTCCCTGCGCGTCGCGCACGAGACCGTGCATGAGCGCTACCGGGAAAGGACATTTGCCGGTCTGCTCTATGCCGGAAAACACCATGCGCGCCAGCCAGAAGAAGATTATGTCGTAGCCGCAGGAGAGCACGCTGTTCGGATAGAAGTATTTGTAATCCTCGGTCTCCTCCGGCCATCCCAGAGTGGAGAACGGCCACAGCGCTGAGGAAAACCACGTATCCAGCACGTCCTCGTCCTGACGCACAGTGCCTCCGCATTTCGGGCACACGCTTATATCCTTGCGGGTAACGCTGATTTCGCCGCAGCTGTCGCAGTAGAACGCGGGTATCCGGTGTCCCCACCAGAGTTGGCGGCTTATGCACCAGTCGCGCGTGTTGTCCATCCAATTCAGGAAGGTTTTTTCGAACCTTTCCGGCACGAACGTGAGATCGCCGTTTCTGGCGGCGTCCGCCGCGGGCTTTGCGAGCGGCTCCATCTTCACGAACCACTGCTTGCTCACCATGGGCTCTATCGTGTTGTGGCAGCGATAGCAGGTGCCGACCTCGTGGGTGAGCGGCTCGATCTTTTTGAGCAGCCCCAGCGCGTCGAGATCGCGCACTATCGCCTTTCTCGCCTCGGCGGTCGTCATGCCCGCATATACTCCGCAGTCGAGCACTGCCGGCTCGTCCTTCGTGGCGCGGCCCTCCTTTATCAGGCGGGCGTTCTCCTCCGCCTCGGCCTTGCCGGTCATATGCCCGTCATACGTGAACACGCGCACCATCGGCAGGTCGTGCCGCTTGCCGACCTCGTAGTCGTTGGGGTCGTGCGCGGGGGTGATCTTGACCACGCCCGTGCCCTTCGTCATGTCGGCGTGTTCGTCGCATACGATGGGGATTTCCTTATTTATGAGCGGAAGTATCACGTGGCAGCCGTGCAGATGACGATACCTTTCGTCCTCGGCGTTTATCGCCACAGCGGTGTCGCCCAGCATGGTCTCCGGGCGCGTGGTCGCAAGCTCCAGCAGCTCGCCGGTTTCCTTTACAGGATAGAGTATGTGCCAGAAATTGCCCTGCTGCTCCTCGTATTCCACCTCCGCGTCGCTTATGGAGGTTTTGCAGCAGGGGCACCAGTTTATCATGCGCCAACCCTGATAAATCAGGCCCTTTTCGTACAGGCGGACGAACGTCTCGCGCACGGCGTTCGAAAGCCCTTCGTCCATTGTGAAGCGTTCGCGCGACCAGTCGCAGGACACGCCTAACTTCCTGAGCTGCTTTACTATCCTGCCGCCGTATTCCTTTTTCCAGTCCCATACGCGCTCCAGGAACCTTTCGCGCCCTATGTCCTGCTTGCTAATGCCTTCCTTGCGCAGCGCCTCGACGACCTTGACCTCGGTCGCGATAGCGGCGTGGTCGGTGCCGGGCACCCACAGCGTCGGGTCTCCCTTCATGCGGTGATAGCGGATAAGCACGTCCTGCGGCATCTCGTCCAGCGCGTGGCCTACGTGAAGCTGACCGGTGATGTTGGGCGGCGGCATTACGATAGTAAACGGCTTTTTGCCCTTTATCAGCTTCGGCTTGAACGCCCCGGATTCTTCCCACATCTTATATATGCGATCCTCCATATCCTTTGGAGAATACACCTTTGCCATACTGAAATCGTTCTGCTGTTCCATACTGCACCGTCCTTATTGCTTTAACATACAAAATGGCGGTACCTATTGGGCGAAAACCGCGGTACCACCAATATTTGCTCTCTTATACGCGTTAACGGGCGCACCCGGACGGAACTCAAACCATTCATCCCGCCTTCTCCAAAGCGACCTTCGGCGGCGTTTTCCCGGGCAGCCTTTCAGCCTGTGAGCCGCCCTCTCTGACGGATATGACCGCTTACTCCTCTTTTTCAACGAAACTGCGTTTATTATACCAGTTTTGCACAGGAAGTCAATTCGTTTTGCGTATTTTAACGCTGGAAACTCCCGATGTTGCGAAAACGCGCGAAATGTGCTATACTGAAACGGAATTATAAGCAAATTACGGAGGCGTATACATGGACCTGGAAAGAAAAGCAGACAGGCTGCGCAGCGTTAAGATCACTGCGGATTATACCGAGATGGCGGCGGGCAGCGTACTTATCGAGTGCGGGCGCACGCGCGTCATATGCACTGCGTCGGTGGTGGAAGGAGTGCCGCCCTTCAAAAAGGGTACAGGCTCGGGCTGGCTTACCGCGGAATACGCGATGCTGCCGGGCTCCACCTCGCGCCGCAAAGAACGCGACGGCCTCAAAAAAGACGGACGCAGCGTCGAAATACAGCGCCTGATCGGCAGGTCCCTGCGCGCGGCGGTGGACCTGACACGGCTCGGCGAGCGCACGATCTACATAGACTGCGACGTGCTGCAGGCGGACGGAGGCACGCGCACTGCGTCGATAACCGGCGCATACTGCGCGCTCGTGATCGCCTGCAGCAGGCTCATGCAGGATGGCGTCATCGCGGATTCGCCCGTGATCAGGCAGGTCGCGGCGGTAAGCGTGGGAATTATAGACGACGTGCCGACGCTCGATCTCGAATACGCGCAGGATTCGCGCGCGCAGGTCGATATGAACGTGGTGATGACCCGCGACGCAGCGGGCAATACCGAGTACGTGGAGGTTCAGGGCACAGGCGAGGGCAGGCCCTTCGCGCGCAGGGAGCTCGACAAGCTATTGGACCTCGCGGGCAGAGGAATAAAACAGCTTATGAATAAGCAGCTCAAAGCTTTAGGCGAAAGGGGCGGCATAATCGGTAAAAAGCCGCGCCTTATCGTAGCCACGCACAACTTCGGAAAGCTCAGGGAAATCAGGGCGCTGCTTTCAGACAGGTTCGACATAATCTCTTCCGCCGAGGCCGGACAGGACGCCGAGATAGAAGAGACAGGGGAGACCTTCGCCGAAAACGCGCGCATCAAGGCGGAGGCGCTCATGCGTCTTACGGGCTGCGCTGCGCTGGCGGACGATTCCGGCCTTATGGTGGACGCGCTGAACGGTCAGCCCGGCGTGCATTCCGCGAGATACGCGGGCGTGCACGGCGACGACGAGGCGAATAACGACAAGCTGCTCAAGGCGCTGGAAAACGTGCCTGCGCCGCGCACGGCGCGCTTCGTGAGCGCGGTGTGCCTGTGCCGTCCGGGGCGCGAGGCGCTTATCTGCGAAGGCGCGTGCGAGGGAGAAATAACGTTCGAGCGCCGCGGCAGCGGCGGCTTCGGCTATGATCCGCTGTTCAGCTGCTATGATCTGGACGGGCTTACCTTCGGCGAAGCGCCGGACGGCGAGAAGCAGAAGGTCTCGCACCGCGCGCACGCGATACAGGCGCTGGTTAAGGCGCTTGAGGCAGGCAAATGACGAAAATCGGCGTGATCGCGGACAGCCACCGCAGGTATGAAAAGCTGCGTGAAGCGCTCTTGCATATGGAGGACTGTGCGTATATAGTGCATCTCGGCGATCACGACAGCGACGTCGCCAGATTCGATATTCCCGAAAACCGCCTGTATACGGTGCCGGGCAACTGTGATCCGCTCTCGTTTTCGCCTGTGAGCAGGATAACAGAGCTTGACGGCGTGCGCATATTCATGACCCACGGGCACGCCTACGGCGTAAAGCAGGGGCTTACGCGGCTTGCGCTGCGGGCGAGGGAGGCGGGCGCGCGCGTCGTGCTGTACGGGCATACGCACGTGCCCTCCGCGCTCGACGACGGCAGAGTATTGTGCTTAAATCCCGGGGCTCTGCAAAACGGAAAATATGCGCTCGTGTTTCTTGACTGCGGCACGGTGCGCTACGAGCTTAAGGAACTGTAGGCAGTGCGCCGCATAGAAAGAAGACCGGCGTCCGCCGGCAAGGTATGCGCCTTTACCGGACACCGTCCGAAGAGACTTGCATACCTGAATAGGCCGGAAAGCACGGAATATAAAGCCCTGAAGGCGCGTCTCGGCGAGCGCATAGACGAAATGATAAGCGAAGGCTGCACGCATTTTCTCTCCGGCGGCGCGCTGGGGATAGATACGCTGTGCGCGCTCATAATACTGGAAAAGCGCGAAAAGGACCCGCACCTGACGCTCGAAATGGTGCTGCCGTGTCCGGAGCAGGCGGAATTGTGGAGCGGGGCGGACAAAAGCGTACACGCGCGTTTGCTCGAGCGCGCGGACATAATAACAGAAACAAGCAGGGAATACACCCCCGCCTGTATGCATATAAGAAACCGTTTTATGGTGGATGCGTGCGACGTGCTGCTGGCCGTATACGACGGCTCCGCCGGCGGCACGCGAGACACGCTCAAGTATGCCCTCGAACGCGGTACGTGTATAACGCTTATAACTCCTTAAGCCTGCTGCGTACGTCCGCAGCCTGCTTTCTTACGCTTTCCGGGCTCGTGCCTCCGAAGGATATGCGCTTTTTTACGCATTCGTCAAGGTTTATCGCCTCGTATACGTCTTCGTCGAACAAATCCGAGAATTTTCTGTAATCGGAGATAACCGCGCTTTCAAGCGTTTTGCCCTCGCGCATTAGATACGCAACCAGCTCGCCCACCGCCTTATACGCGCTTCTGAAGGGCAGCCCCTTGCGGGTCAGATAATCCGCGCAGTCGGTGGCGTTTATAAAGCCCTTCGCCGCGGCGGCGCGCATGTTGTCGCTGTTTATGCGCATAGTCGCAAGCATGGGCGTACATACCGTGAGCGCGAGCTTTACCGTATCGAATGAATCGAATACAGCCTCCTTATCCTCCTGCATGTCCTTGTTGTAGGCCAGCGGCAGCCCCTTGAGCATCGTGAGCAGGGTTATAAGATTGCCGTTTACGCGGCCGGTTTTGCCGCGTGTAAGCTCCGCCATATCGGGGTTTTTCTTCTGCGGCATTATGGAGGATCCGGTCGAATACGCGTCGTCGAGCTCTATGAACCTGAATTCCCAGCTGCACCAGAGTATGATTTCCTCGCTCAGCCGGGAAAGGTGCGTCATAACGAGCGAGAGCGCGCAGGCAAGCTCCACGCAGAAATCGCGGTCGCTCACACCGTCCAGAGAATTTTCGCAGGGCGCGTCGAAGCCCAGAGCCCGCGCAGTTTCAAACCTGTCTATGGGGAAGGTGGTGCCCGCCAGCGCGCCGCTGCCCAGCGGACAAACGTTCATGCGCCGCGCAGCGTCGTTAAGGCGGCCGATGTCCCGCAGGAACATGTACGCGTACGCCATGAGCTGATGGCCGAAGGTGATAGGCTGCGCGCGCTGCATGTGCGTGTAGCCGGGCATTATTACCTCCGCGTGCGCTTCACTAAGCGTGCAGAGCACGCTAATAAGCTCCTTAAGAAGGCTTACGACCTCGCTTGCTTCGTCCCGCAGCGTGAGCCTTATATCAAGCGCCACCTGATCGTTTCTGCTGCGCGCGGTATGCAGACGCTTGCCCGCCTCTCCTATACGGCGCGTAAGCTCCTGCTCGATAAAGGTATGTATATCCTCGCACGCGAAATCGGCAGCCAGCGCGCCGGAGTCCATGTCGGCGTATATGCTTTTTAGACCGCTTATGATCGCGTCCGCCTCAGCCGGGCTCACGATGCCGGTATGGGACAGCATCGCGGCGTGCGCGATGCTGCCCTTTATGTCCTGCCTGTACATGCGCTTATCTAAGCGTATAGAGGCGTTGTAGTCGTTTGCGTTTTCGTCCAGCGCCTTGGAAAAGCGCCCGGCCCAGAGCTTTTCGTTCATTATTTGTCCTTTTTGGCGTCCACCATTGCCTTTACCTTGATTGGCAGACCGAACAGGTTTATAAAGCCGCGCGAATCCGCCTGATTGTATACGTGATCCTCGTCGAACGTCGCGATCTCGGGATCGTACAGCGAATACGGTGAGGTGACGCCCGCGTTTATGATGTTGCCCTTGTAGAGCTTAAGCCTGACGTCGCCGCTAACGGTTTCCTGCGTTTTGTCCACGAACGCCGAAAGCGCCTCGCGCAGGGGAGTGAACCACTGACCGAAGTATACCAGCTCCGCGAAGCGGTTGGCTACGATAGCCTTATAGTGCGCGGTATCGCGGTCCAGACACAGCGTCTCGAGCACCTCGTGCGCGCGGTAGAGTATCGCTCCGCCCGGCGTCTCGTACACGCCGCGGCTCTTCATGCCCACAAGGCGGTTTTCCACAAGGTCGACCAGACCTATGCCGTGCTTTCCGCCCAGCGCGTTCAGCTTTTCGACTATCGAAACGCTGTCCGTCTTCTCGCCGTTTATCGCGGTGGGCACGCCCTTCTCAAAGGAAATCGTTACGTATTCCGCCGCGTCCGGCGCCTGCTCGGGCGATACGCCCATCTCAAGAAAACCGGGCTTTGAATACTGAGGCTCGTTGGCGGGGTTTTCGAGATCGAGTCCCTCGTGGGAAAGATGCCACAGGTTCTTGTCCTTGGAATAATTGGTCTCGCGGCTTATGCGCAGGGGAATGTTGTGCGCTTCCGCGTAGTCTATTTCCTCCTCGCGGCTCTTTATGCTCCATTCGCGCCAGGGGGCGATCACGGCCAGCTGCGGCGCGAACGCCTTTATCGTAAGCTCGAAGCGCACCTGATCGTTGCCCTTGCCTGTGCAGCCGTGGCAGATCGCGTCCGCGCCTTCCTTGAGCGCGATCTCGACTATGCGCTTGGCGATGACCGGACGGGCGAACGACGTGCCCAGCAGATAATCGCCCTCGTACTTCGCTCCGGCCTTGAGCGTGGGGAAGATGTAATCCTCCACGAACTCCTTTTTGAGGTCCTCGATATACAGCTTGCTCGCGCCGGTCTTGAGCGCCTTCTCCTCAAGCCCGTCCAGCTCGGTGCCCTGTCCCACGTCGCCGGAGACCGCGATGATCTCGGGATCGTCGTAGTTTTCCTTGAGCCAGGGGATGATGATAGAGGTATCGAGTCCGCCCGAATATGCAAGAACTATTTTTTTAAACTTTTTCATGATTATGCCTCCGTTTAAATGCTTGCATAATTATGAATCGAAAATGCGCTTTTGTCAAGTATAATTAGCGTTAAAGCTGCATAAAATCGATGATGATTGTATATTTATTCACGCACGCTGCTTAAAAGCTCTCCGTAGCCCGGATAAGGCCACTCGCGCGAGTCCGTAAGCGCCTCTGCCATGTCCACCTGTCTGCGCACCTCGTCCATGCAGGGTATGACCTTGCGTGCGTACGCGGGCGCGCTTGCGGAGTTCACGCCGCCTTCGGACGCCGCCGCGAGCGCCTCGGTGAGCGCGCTGGTGCTGTCCCAGATCTTATCGGACAGCGCGCACAGGTTTGAGAGTATTTCGGTTTCGGCACGGCATTTACAGCCCAGCGCCTGCTTTTTGGATACGGCCGTCGAAACGGTGTTGGTGTACCTGATGATCGCGGGCAGCACGTCCCGCGTGACCATGTCGGTCAGCGTATGCGCCTCGATGTTTACTACCTTCGCGTAGTTTTCCAGCATGACCTCGCGGCGCGAGTTCATTTCCGCCTCGGAGAATATGCCGTGGCGGGTGAACAGAGAAACGTTTTTTGCGCTCGTAAACTCGTTCAGTGCGTCTACCGTACCGTTCAGTATCATAAGCCCGCGCCGCTTTGCCTCTTCCAGCCATTCAGGGGAGTAGTTGTTGCCGTTAAACAGTATACGGCCGTGCTCGCTTACGGTCCTTCGGACTATGTCGTGCACGCACTGCATTACGTCCTGCGCGTCTGAAAGCGTGCGTGAAAACTCGCTCAGTCTGTCCGCGACGGCGGTGTTCAGCATTACGTTCGCGTCGGATATGGAGAAGGACGAGCCCACCGAGCGGAATTCGAACTTGTTGCCGGTGAAGGCGAAGGGGGAGGTGCGGTTGCGGTCGGTGGTATCTTTTTTGACCTTTGAAAGCGACGATACGCCGCTGTTCAGATACTGCCTGTCCGCGGGACCGCGGGACGAGCCGCTTGCGATAGCCTCGAGCATGCCGGTCAGATCGTCGCCGAGATACATCGAGACGATCGCGGGCGGCGCCTCGTATCCGCCCAGACGGTGATCGTTGCCTGCGCTGGCGACGGATATGCGCAGAAGATCCTGATTTAAGTCCACCGCCTGGATGACCGCGCACAGCATGAGCAGGAACACGAGATTTTCCGCGGGCTTGTCGCCCGGATCGAGCAGGTTCAGCCCCGTATCCGTCTGCAGCGACCAGTTGTTGTGCTTGCCGCTGCCGTTTACGCCCTCGAAGGGCTTTTCGTGCAGCAGGCACACCATGCCGTGGCGGTTGGCCACCTTCTTCATCATTTCCATCGTGAGCTGGTTGTGGTCGACCGATACGTTCAGGCTTTCGTACACGCAGGCGAGCTCGTGCTGCGCGGGCGCGGCCTCGTTGTGACAGGTCTTCGCGGGTATGCCGAGCTTCCACAATTCCTCGTCGAGCTCGCGCATGAATTCGCTGACCCGCGTTTTGAGCGCCCCGAAAAAGTGATCGTCCAGCTCCTGCCCCTTGCTGGGACGGTGGCCTATCAGCGTGCGGCCGGTGTATATGAGATCGGGACGTTTTTCATACAGCGCTTTGTCTATAAGGAAGTATTCCTGCTCCGCGCCTACCATGGGTATCACCCTGCGCGCCTGCACGCCTAACAGCTCAAGTACGCTTAGCGCATGTCTGTTTATAAGCTCCATCGAGCGCAAAAGCGGCGTTTTCTTGTCCAGCGCCTCTCCGGTATAGGAGCAGAACGCGGTGGGTATGCACAGCGTTTTGTCCTTTATGAACGCATAGGACGTGGGGTCCCACTGCGTGTAGCCGCGCGCCTCGAATGTGGCGCGCAGTCCGCCGGAGGGGAAGGAGGAAGCGTCGCTTTCGCCCTTTATCAGCTCCTTGCCGCTGAATTCCATTATCACGCGGTCGCCCATGGGCCTGATAAACGCGTCGTGCTTTTCGGCGGTAATGCCGGTCATCGGCTGGAACCAGTGCGTGAAATGCGTGGCGCCCTTTTCAAGCGCCCAGTCCTTCATCGCGTTTGCGACGATGTCCGCGATCGAACGGTCAAGCGAGCCGCCCTCCTCGAGTATGCTCCTGAGGCGACGGTACGTGTCGTGCGGCAGCCTTTGCTGCATGACGGAATCGTTAAATACCATGGAGCCGAATATTTCGGACAGTGCCATACTCTCATCTCCGATCCGGTGGATTGTGCGTGTTTAATGCGTAAAATTATAAAACGCGGGCGCAAGGCTGTCAAGCCTTGCGCCGTGTTTTCAGAATGAACGCGGTGTAAACAATTCCCGCGCCTGTCAGTACGAGGCTTATCCACTGCGAGGTAGAGAACGCGAGCCAGTGTCCGCGTATCTCGTCGCCGCGCCAGAATTCCAGCACGAAGCGTACCGGGGCGTACAGAAAGACGTAACGCAGCAGTATATGCTTTTTGCGCCTGAACACGCAGTATACGAGATATGCGCATATCAGCGCCTCCGCCGCGCATTCGAACAGCTGCACGGGCAGCACGCTCTCGTCCATCGACGGAAACCGTACCGCGAGCGGACTGTGCGACGCTCTTCCGTAGCAGCAGCCCGCCAGATAGCAGCCCACGCGTCCGCAGGCGTGCGCGAGCGCGAGCGGGGGAAGCAGTATGTTTTCAAGATAGGCAAGGCGCGTCTTGGTAAAGCGAGAAACGAGCCAGACCGCGAGCAGCCCGCCGACGAAGCCGCCGTAATACACATAGCCGTACGTCAGCGTACCGTCCTTTATGCCTGCGACGATCTCAGACGGCGTGTACGTGACCAGCAGAAACGTAAACGCCGCGCTCCCCAGTCCGGTGACTACTGCGAGCAGAAAATACAGAATCGACCTGTACACGTCGTATCTGCGCTTTTTGCAGATCAAGAGCATGAGCGCGAGCGCGAGCAGCATCCCGCCCGCCGCGCACAGCCCGTAGGAATGCAGACGCAGACCGAACACAGTTAACGAGGGCTTCATCAGCTTATCATGAGCCCAAGCACGATAAACGTGTTTTCGCGTCCGGGCGTCGGAAGGATTTCAAGGGTATGCGTTCCGCTTTCGTTAGACGAAAACACCTCTTCGCCGCGCACGTAATCTCCCCAGCCGCCGGAAAAATCGGCGTCCAGCGTGGCGGCTTTGACTCCGTCAACATATATGTCCGCGCTGCCGCCCGGAGACGAAGCGAGCTTCTGGTACAGTATGCCGACGTTCCGGCAGTCTTCGAGCGTGAAGACCAGCCGGCTGCCCGCCTTGCCGCCCTGCCAGTCGCCGGGGAACAGCATGGAGTAGTTGGTGAGCATATAGCCGGAGTGCGTATCCGCAGTCAGATTTCCGCTGTTCAGAATGCGCGCGCCTTCGTATTTGGCGTTTGCGAACGTGAACGGCGCAGGGGTATCCGTTATGCTGCCCAAGCGCGAGATCACGTCCTCTAAGTACCTTTCTATCATATCCGCAAGCAGCGCGTGTCCGGCGTCGTTTGGATGTATGTTGTCGGGGGAGATGTCCTGCCAGGCGAAACGTCCCTCGCGCATTCCGCTAAGTACCGCGCTGCGGTAGCTTATCATCGGGAGACGGTATTTTTTGCCGACGGCGCTGTGCTGGACGACCGCGCTGGTGCCGTCCTCCATCGTCATGAATACGAGCATCACCGCGGGCATGTTTTCCTCTGCCAGCACGGTCTGCACCAGCGAATCGTAGCTGGCTTTATAAAACTCGCTGGCGCTGTCGTTCACCGAGAACTCGATTATCACGAGGTCGGGCTTATAGCGCAGCAGCTGCTTATAGACCCTGTGTACGCCGAGGTACGAATCCGTCGCGCCTATGCCCGCGTTTTTCAGCGTGACGTTTCCGCTGAATCTGGCTTTCCACCAGTCGCGCAGGCGGCTTGCGTAGCAGTTGGCGCTGACACTTGCCGAGCTGCCCTGCGTGATGGAGCCGCCTATCGTGCCTATAACTATGTCCTCGCCCGCAAGCGCGCGCGCAAGCACGCTTTTAAGGCGGCCGAGATCGGGAGAGTCGTATTCGAGCGCCTTAAGGTACATTTCTTCCGTAAGCATTATACAAGTCCCTTCCGCGCAAACGGCGCCTGTCAGCATGCATAAAACGAGCGTCAGCGCAAGCAGCCGTCTTATTTTATTAGGCAGCATTACCCGCGAGCTCCACCAGCGCCCAGTATGCCTCTTTGGGCTGCAGGCTGCCGTCGAACAGCAGCGGATGCTTGTTCGTAAGCCAGCTCAGATCGTCGCTCACGCCCCAGGTATGCACGGCGATTATGCAGCCCGAATACTTCATAAACAGTCCCATAAGCGTCCTGTAACGTCCCGCCTGCATCGTGTATACGCTGTCGCCGGTCGCAGCGACGGGTATGTCGAGCTCGCTGATACGGATTTTAAGGCCCTTCGCGGAAATGCGCACGAGCGCCTTCTCGATTTCAGCCAAAGTCGGCGAGGTGAGCTGGTAATGCGCCTGAAAGCCGTAGCCGTCGATATTGCCCTCGGCGATCAGGCTGTCCAGAAGATTGCAGATGCCGGTCAGCTTGGGCTCGTAAGGCGTGGAATAATCGTTGTAAAACAGAAGCGTGCCCTCGGGCGCGTATCTGCGCGCGATCTCGAAGGCGCGGTTCACAAAATCGCTGCCCACTACCTTCGTCCAGTTGGACGTGCGCAGGGCGGAGCTGTTGTCCGAGACCGCCTCGTTCACTACGTCCCAGCTTACTATAAGCCCCGGATAGTTCTCCTGCATATATTCCATGATCTGGCGGATGTAATTGTCGAGCCGCGCGAGCATGACCTCGCGGGTCACGAGGGGCTTTAATGGGTCGTAGTTTTCGTGGAAAAACGCCTCGGGTGTCTGCGAGTGCCACACGAGCGTATGACCGTGCAGCTTCACGCCATGCGCATAGCAGTAGTCGAGCATGGGCCTCGCGGCGTCAAAGCTTACGGCGACCGCCGCATCGTCGCTTGCGGACAGCTTTTTGCTTTCGCTTACGTCAAGCACGCTGTCGGGCTTCAGCTCGTTGCCCGGGGTCATTATATTGAACTGACTGGCGTAGAAATCCATGCGCCTTGTGTTTATCGCCTCTATGTTCATTACCGCGCAGCCGAAATCGAAATAATCCGCATACAGCTCGTACAGGCAGGGCAGGTTCTCCGGGTACGCGCTCGCTCTCTCGCGCACGCTGAATTCCTTTATGCCGAAGCTCAGGCTCGCCGCGCCCGCGGTTTCGACGTACAGCACGTAGGCTTCGAATTCGCCGGGCGTGTAGGCGCAGGACAGGCGCGTCCACTCGCCCTGCGGCACGGCTTTGCTTGCCAGATTCTCATAGCTTTCGACGCCGCCGCGCGTGTGCGCGCAGGAAATCATAAAGCTCGCGCTCGCTTTTTCGTCCTGCTTCACTAAGACGCTTATGTCGTACACCGTACCCGGAAGCAGCTCGAAGCCGCGGCCGGGAGAATTCCAGTCCACGCTGCGGCCGCTTATGTACAGCGCTCCGTCCTTGACCTCTGTCTGCGCGCTGCCGGTCGAGCGCGGATACCAGCCGTCGGTATCGTTTGTAAAATCGCTTGTGTAATCCAATAAATCCTCCGCGTGCGCGGGCAATGCGCTCACGCACATAATAAGCGCAAGCAGAACGGAAAGCAGTTGTTTCATATCGCGGCTCCTTTCGCAGTGGGTCTGTGCGGCGTTATCTGATCGCGCTCAGGGGAGATTCGCGCAGCCATACGCGCATTTCGCCCTTGCCGCGGTTGTTCCACGCGTAATACGGCACGAATTCGGCTGTGATCTCCTCGTATGTCGGCGTATGCACGTCGCTGTACAGCTCGTATTCGTCCCACGGGGCTTCCTGCGTGCGCAGCGCCTTGGCTCTGAGCGCGGGGAGAGGTATATCCATTTTCGCGCATTTTACGGCTTCGAACTCCGTATCCGGGGAAATGCTTACGTTCCAGAGCATATCTCCGTTGTCCGCCTCCTCGGCGCAGTACACGACGGGTCCGCGCATCACAGCCAAAAGGCCCGCGTCCGAGTTTACGCGGGGATGTGCGCGCACGACGCGCACGGGCATGTCCATATCGTAGACTATTTCGTCTCCCGCCTTCGGACGCTCGATATACAGATAGCCTTCGTCCATCACCGTCGGCGTTGTTTTGCCGTTCAGCGTGAGCGTGTACGTCCTGACCCAGCGGGGAAGCCTCAGCGCGAGCGTGAAGCCCTCGAACGCCTCGCACACTTTTATGCTTACGCGTCCGCTTGCGGGATAGTCCGTGCTTACTATAAGCTTCACCTGGCCGCCGTCAAGCTCCGCATTGACGTCCGAGCCGGAGAACAGGTTTACGTACAGCGTGTTTTTATCGTACGTATACAGGCTTGACGGCAGCGCTGCGAGCATGCGCGCAAGATTGGGCGGACAGCACGCGCAGCCGAACCACTTTACTCTTTCAGGCTTTATGTGGGCGAATATCTGGTTCTTGCGGCTTCTTTCCGGCACGTTCTCCAGCGGATTTACGTAGAAGAAGCGGTTGCCCTCAAGATTCATGCCCGAGATCGTGCCGTTATACAGCAGCGTGTCGCATATGTCGCCGTATTCGCCCTTGGCTTCGAGCTTAAGCATCCTCTGCGCGAAGAAAAACAGCGCGATGGAGGCGCAGGTTTCGCCGTACACGGTATCGTTCGGCAAGTCGTAATCATATGTGAACGCCTCGCCGAAGCTGCTTTGACCGACCTGTCCGGTTATGTACATCTGCCTGCGGGTTATGTCCTTCCACATTTCTTTGCACGCAGCTGCGAGCGTTTCGTCGCCGGTTTCACGCGCCACGTCCGCCATGCCGCTTAGCAGGTACAATTGCCTTACCGCGTGTCCCAGCGCGTGCTTTTGCTGCCGCACAGGCTCGCCCGCCTGATAATAGCGGTTATGGGAATAAATGCTCCGGCTCCAGCCGCCGGACGCGCCGCGTGCGCGCGCTTCCTCGTCGAAATACTGGTTTTCCGCGCCGCGCTCGTCTATGAAGTATTTCGCCAGACGCAAATGCGCCTCGTCGTGCGTTATCGAATACAGCTTTATCAGCGCCAGCTCTATCTCCTCGTGCCCGGGATAGCCGCGTTTTTTGCCATCCTCGCGCCCGAACTCGCGGTCAATAAGCGCGGCGAATCTGCAGGCGGTGTCCAGCAGCGTGCGCTTTCCGGTCGCCTCGTAATGCGCGCAGGCGGCCTCGATCAGATGTCCCGCGCAGTAAAGCTCGTGGTTGTCGCGCAGGTTAGTAAAGCGCTCCTTTATGTCGTGAAGCTGGTAATAGGTGTTTATATAGCCGTCGGGCATCTGCGCTTTCGCGATAAGCTGCGCGGTCTCGTCAAGCTGTTTTTCAAGCTCTGCGTTTTTCCGCCACGTCAGAGAAAGGCTTGCGGCCTCTATCCATTTGTATAAATCGCTGTCCTGAAATACGCAGCCTCCGTGCGGCGTGTCAGTAATATGCGCCGCGGCCTTCATGTTGCGTATGCAGTAGCTCGGCTCCGCGTCCGGTATCAGGTCGTTAAGCGCCTGCCACTGATATGGGATAAGCTTGTCCGCGGCTCTTTCCATAAGCTCGCGCAGAAACGGCCCGCGCACGTTCACCTGTGCCGCATTCAGATTTTGCATGACGATCCCTCCTTATATGAACAAATCGATAAGATACGTGTACAGCGGTATTACCGCAAAGCTTAAAAGCGTCGAAAGCGCGGTCGCGCCCGCGGTGTATTCCGCGTCGCCGCCGCAGCTGCTTTCGACTATTGTGGTCTGCGTCATTATGGGCATCGCCGCTTCCATAATAAGCACCTGCCGCAGGACTTTGGGCAGCTGCGCGTCAAGTGCGGGATTAAGCGACATGAGCTTTATAAACGCAAACACGAGCGCCGGTATGATTATGAACTTGCCAAATATTATAGCCGCGTAGCCGCGCCGCCAGCTTAACTGCCGCTTTTTTATCATGTTCATAAGGCAGCAGCCTATGTACAAAAGCGACAGCGGCGTTACCGTACCGCCGATGTACTTTGCGCTGGATTTTACGAACGCGGGCAGCTTTACGCCGCAGAGTATAAGTATGATGCTCGCTGCCAAAAACACCAGCGGCAGGGGAATAACCTTGGTTATTATATCGCGTGCGCTCAGCTTTTCGCTCTGTCCTCCGCCGTCACGCCGCATGAATGCGTAGCCCAGCGTCCAAAACAGCACGGTGTTCGCGATGTAATACGTAAGCGTATACGCCGCGCTCGCTTCGCCGTATATTGCGTTGCACACGGGCAGACCGATGAAGACGCTGTTTGAAAACGTGAACATCACAGTGAAGCCGCCTCTGCGGTTTTCGGGTATCCCCAGCGGCTTTATGAGCGCGCGGGAAAGAAGTATGCCAATAAGCAGCGCCAGCACGGGCGGTATCAGCCCTGCCGCGAGCCCGGTGAGCGCCGAGGGCGAGGTGAAATTGGCGAACATGTACTGCACTATCGTGCCGGGCAGCGCCACGCGTATCACGAATTTCGACAGAAACTTGGATACGGTTTCGTCTATCCAGCCTATGTGCGTAAGCAGCATCCCCAGCCCCATCAGTACGAAAATAGTAAGCACGGTATGTATCGCTTCGGTCATGACGCGCCTCCGTTACGGTATGGGGGTATGATACACTTTGCGGCGCAGCGTGTCAAGCTTTATTTGTAATATGCCGCCCCGCGATTATAACGAAGCTTGCTATATCATACGCGAAAGCCAGACACGAACCGCGAAAGCATACCGCAAAACGCGAAGAGCATTCCCAAACAGTCGTTTTTTCAAAAACAGAACCTCCCAGATTATTCTTCCAAAGCCCGCCGCGTTTTTTGTACTTGTGAAAAGCGGATTTTTAGTGTATAATCCTTATAATCGGAGGATTGTATGCTGCGCAATATCGTTATCACAATACTTGCCCATGTGGACGCGGGCAAGACCACGCTTACGGAGTCTGTACTCCTTGCCTGCGGCGTAATACGCAAAAGCGGGCGCGCGGATCACCGCGATACCTTTCTCGACACGGACGCGCAGGAAAGAAGCAGGGGCATAACCATATACGCAAAGCCCGCCATGTTTACGTGGAAGGGCACGCCGTTCACGGCGATAGACACGCCCGGACACACCGATTTTGCGGGTGAGACCGAGCGCGCGCTTAACGCCGCGGACGCCGCGATACTGCTCGTGAGCGCGCCGGACGGCGTGCAGGGGCATACGCTCACGCTCTGGAAGCTGCTTGAAACCTACAACGTGCCCACGTTCGTGTTCGTGAACAAAATGGATATGCCGGGCACGGACAAAACCAAAACGCTCACAGAGCTCAAGGTGCGTCTGAGCCCGCTGATCTGCGACGCGGATTCGGAGGAGCTGTACGAAACGAGCGCGCTAATAAACGACGCTGCGCTTGAAAAGTATCTCGAAAGCGGCGAAAAGCAGGACGGCGTGATAGCGGACGCGGTAAATGCCCGCAAGGCGTTTCCCTGCGTGTTCGGCAGCGCGCTGCGCCACGAAAACACGGACAGACTGCTGGACGCCGTGCGCGAATACGCGCGCCCCTGCGCGGACGGCGGGCTCCTCTCCGCGCGCGTATTCAAAATCGCGCGCGACCTGAAGGGCGAAAAGCTGGCTTTCATTAAGGTAACGGGCGGCACGCTGCGCGTGCGTACGCAGATAAGCATACGCTCCCGCATGGGCGACGCGGGCGAGGAACAAAAGGTCTCCTCGATACGTTTTTATTCCGGAGAGAAATACACTCAGGCGGACGCCGCGCCCGCGGGCAGCGTGTGCGCGCTTACGGGGCTTAAAAACGTGCTCGCGGGCGACGCGATAGGCGACGCGGTGCTGAGCGCGCCGCCCGGCATCGAGCCGGTGTTTTCCTATACCGTGCGTCTGCCCGAGGGCTGCGACCCGCATACGGCGCTTGCGGCGTTCAGGGAGCTAGAGGAGGAAGACCCGCTTTTGCACGTGCACTGGGAGGCGGGCTCGCAGCGCATCAGCGTGCGCGTGATGGGTGACGTGTCGCTGGAGGTGCTTACCCGCGTGCTCGCGGACAGATACGGTCTTGCAGTCCGCTTTGAGTCGGGCACGATACTCTACCGGGAGACCGTCGCCGCCCCTGCGCGCGGCTGCGGGCATTACGAGCCGCTCAGGCATTACGCGGAGGTGCATCTGCTGATAGAGCCCGCGCCGCGCGGCAGCGGCATACACGTAAAAAGCGCCGTAAGCACTGACGAACTCGAGCTTTCCTGGCAGAGACTCATATTCACTCATTTAACCGAGCGCCAGTTCGCGGGCGTGCTCACCGGCTCGCCGCTTACGGACGTGACGTTCACGCTCGCGGCGGGACGCGCGCACCTCAAGCATACCGAGGGCGGCGATTTTCGTCAGGCGGTGTACCGCGCGGTCAGGCAGGGTTTGATGGGCGCGCAGAACGTGCTGCTCGAGCCGTGGTACAAGCTCACGCTGGCGCTGCCGGACGAATGCGCTGGGCGCGCCATGACGGACATAACGCGCATGGGCGGCAGGTTCGAGCCGCCTGTCTCGGAAAACGGTGAAACGCAGCTTACCGCCTATGCCCCGGTCAGAACGGCGAACGGCTATCAGCGCGAGCTCATGGCGTACGCCAAGGGACACGCGCGCATGACGCTCGACGTATACGGCTACGAGCCCTGCGCGGAGCAGGACGCGATCGTGTCCGCGCTCGGCTACGACCCGGAGCGCGATACCGACAATCCTGCGGATTCGGTATTCTGCTCGCACGGCGCGGGCACGCTGGTCAAATGGAACGAAGCGCCCGCGCATATGCATTTGAAGCCATGGGAGACTCAGAGGGACGATAAGCCCGCAGAGCCCGCGCCGAAGCCGCCGCGCGGCAGCTTCGACATGGATAAGGAGCTGCTGGCGATATTTGAACGCACTTACGGCAAAACCGAAAGAAAGCTGTTCGACAAACGTCCCGAGCGCGCCGAAAAGCCCGCTGCGCAGGTGAAGGTCATCGACATACCGGAGCGTCCCGAATACCTGCTCGTGGACGGCTACAATATCATATTCGCGTGGGAAGAGCTCAGGCATACGGATATAGAAAACGCGCGTATCCTGCTTGCGGATATATTGGACAATTACGCCGCGCACAGGGGAATAAAGGCTGTATTGGTATTCGACGCGTACCGGGTGAAGCCGAATACAGGCGCGCGCGAACAGTACGGCAATATCGAGGTGGTCTACACCAAACAGGCGCAGACTGCCGACAGCTATATAGAAAGGCTCGCGCACGATTTAAGCAGCTCGTACCGCGTGCGCGTGGCTACCGGCGACAGTCTGGAGCAGATAAGCGTGCTGGGCAGCGGCGCGCTGCGCATGAGTGCGGACGAGCTCAGGCGCGAAATAGAAGCCTCCGGCGACGAGATACGGCGCTTCCTGTCCAAGCTTTCCTCCGGCAGGGGCGCAGTAAGCGTGGGGCGCGCGCTTGCGGACGCAGTAAAGAAAACGCTGGAGGGGAGCGGCGCATGAAAAAATATCTGCTTCCGCTTTTGGCGCAGTGCGCGACGTGCTTCTTAGTCGCGCTCGCGGCGGTGCTTCTGAAGCCTGTAAGGCTGATATACCTGTGGTTAACGTGGGTGCTTATACCGCTGACGGGCGGAACGAGCGCGTTTTTGCTTGTAAGAAGGCATATAAACCCTTACGCGGCATGGCTGCTGCCCTGTCCGGCGCTGGTGCTTGCGTATCTTCTGATTACGCGCGGGCTGTATCTTCCCAATGGCTGGAGCATGCTGCTGGACGTGTTTATAAGCGTTATGGGCGCAGCGGCGGGAGACGAATACATGAAACGCATTAAAAGGAGCAATACTCGCAGATGAACACACAGAAGCAGCCGGACGCGCAGGCGCTGGCGGCGTCATATAAAGGAATATACAGAGAAATGCATACCCTCGCCGCGGCGGTGACCGGAAGCGAACGCGCCGCAGAGGAGACGCTCATGCACGTCATACTTACTACCGGCAAAAATCCCGGCCGGCGCAGGGCGCTTGAAAAAACGAAGCTTGCCGCGCTCGAATACGCGCATGCGGGCGACGCTGGCATGTACGAGTGCTTTGAAGACGACGCATATTTGTCCGAAGAGGACGAGGAGGTGCGCCGCGTCGCGTTTCTGCACGGCTGCGGCCTGAGCGCGGGTGAGACCGCGCGGGCGCTGCACCTAAAGCCCGGGCGCGTGCGCATGCAGCTGAAACGCGCTTTTGCGCGCATAAAAAGCGGCGATAAACGCAGAACGCTCGCGGCGATGGCCGCGCGGGAAATGAAAGAGAGCGCGGGCGCGCCGGATTACGACACCTTCACGCGCGCGCTCGAAAACCGTCTGGCGCTCTCGGAGAGCGAGGAAGGCGGAAACGAGGCCGCGTCGCACGCGGTGTCGGGCATTATATCAATAATAATGCTGCTGATAATAGGATTTCTTATCTGGGTGAGCGTGATATTGCTGGATTATTACAGGCAGAGTAACGCTCAGAAGCAGCCGCAGGCTGCCGTGACGGAGGGACTGGATGCCGGAATACAAGGGGACGGTAACTGACATAATATTCCGTAACGAAGACAACGGCTATACTGTATTGTCGTTCAAGCCGGAAAACGAACGAACCTTCACGGCGGTGGGCGTGATACCGTTTGCCGACGAGGGCGATTACCTCTCGCTTAACGGCGAGTGGGCGGAGCACGCCTCCTACGGCACACAGCTCAAGGTCGCCTCGTTCGCGTTCTGCTCGCCGGAAAGCCGCAACGAGCTTGAAAAGTATCTGGCCTCCGGGCTTATACGTGGAGTCGGGCCGGACATGGCGAAGCGCATAGTAAAGCATTTCGGCACGCAGACGCTGAACGTGCTGGACACTCAGCCGGAACGCTTAACTGAGGTATCCGGTATCGGCGAGAAAAAAGCCGCGATGATAAGCGAATCCTACGCAGAGCGGCGCGGCACGCAGAACACCATAATGTACTTTCTCTCGCTGGGGCTGTCGCCCTCGCTTGCGGGCAGGATATATAAGCATTACGGCGCGGACGCGGTGCTCGTAACGCGCACTGATCCTTACCGCCTTGCCGACGAGATACGGGGCATAGGCTTCAAGACTGCCGACACTATCGCGCTGTCGGAGGGCTACTCGCAAAACGATCCGCGGCGCATACGCTGCGGCATCAAATATGTGCTTAACGAAAGCCTGAACAACGAAGGTCATACTTATCTGCCGGAGGACAAATTCAAAGCGGAAGCAAACCGCATACTCGGCGCGCAGGAGGAAGAAATAGGCAGAGAGCTTACTGGGATGCTGCTAAGGCGCGAGCTTGTCAGCGAGCAAGCCCCTGACGGCGCGCATATCTATCTGCGCTATGTATACGATTGCGAGACCGACGCGGCCATAAAGCTTTCGAGCCTTGCGCGTCAGCATGCCGCAACGCGCGACCTGCACGCGCGCGCTGCGCTTTCCGACGGCACGGTGCTCAGCGAAGCGCAGATACAGGCGCTCGAAACCGCGCTCACAAACAGCGTCTGCGTGATAACCGGAGGCCCGGGCACGGGCAAAACCACGTTGATACGCGGCATTATAGATATAATGAAGGGCAGAGCGCGCATCGTACTGTGCGCGCCCACTGGTAGAGCCGCCAAGCGCATGAGCGAGGCGGCGGGGCTGCCTGCCGCCACGATACACCGCCTGCTCGAATACGGCGCAGAAGGCGGGGAAGGCGCGGGCGTATTCAAAAAAGACGAAAACAATCCCGTAAAGGCGGATATTATTATAGTAGACGAGATGTCGATGGTCGACATATTCCTGCTGCGCGCGCTTTTGCGCGCGGTTTTGCCGGGCACGAAGCTGGTATTGACCGGCGACAAGGACCAGCTTCCGAGCGTCGGAGCGGGCAACGTACTAAGAGACATAATCGACAGCGGCAGCGTGCCCGTGGTAAGGCTCACGGAGGTATTCAGGCAGTCCGCCGAAAGCCGCATCGTCACGAATGCCCATCTCATAAATCGCGGCGAAATGCCCATAATGAACGGAAAGAACACGGATTTTTTCATCGAGCGCGTGCCTGACGCGCTCAGAGCGGCGCAGTCTGTGATCGAAATGGTCACGCGCCGGCTGCCGGGATATATGCCGCTCGATCCGCTGCGCGATATACAGGTCATGGCGCCTATGAAGCGCGGAGACGCGGGAGTTTACGCGCTGAACGCGCTTTTGCAGGAAAAACTCAATCCGCTTGCCGGACGGGCGCAGATAAAGCGCGGCGAGGTGAGCTTTCGCGCGGGCGACAAGGTGATGCAGGTAAAAAACGACTACAGCATCTGCTGGCGGCGCGCGGGCGAGGACGGAGAAGGCTTGTTCAACGGAGACATTGGCTTTGTGACCGAGGTCGACGCGCGCGCGGGGTCACTGCTGATCCGCTTCGACGACGAGCGCGAGGCGGCTTACGACAGGGAGATGCTGGAGGAAATAGAGCTTGCTTACTGCATGAGCGTGCACAAAAGTCAGGGCAGCGAATTCCCGTGCGTGGTGCTGCCGCTGGTCAGTGGTCCGCCCATGCTCATGACGAGAAATCTGCTGTATACCGCGGTCACGCGCGCGAAAAAGCTGGTGGTGATAATAGGGCGCGAGGGCTGCATACACGCGATGATCGCAAACGACCACATTCAGGAAAGGTATTCGTCGCTGTGCGGCAGGCTCAGGCAGTTTGCCTTCAGGGAAAAGACGCCGGACGATACGGCGCAGATATGACGATGCTTGAGTATTTAAAGGAATTGCTGATCGCGCCGCGCGCGAACTGCATGGGCTGCGGAAACGTAAAGGGCTGCGAGCGGGACTGGCTGTGCGCGGACTGCTACGCGAGGCTCGCTCCGCTGTATATGAGAAACGCAGCGCGCGCGGAAATCTGCGCCGAATGCGGCGAGACGTATACGGGCGGCGTCTGCGGGGTATGCGGCAGACGCAAGCCCGAAACGTTCGTCGCCGCCGCACCGTATGAATACGACGACGTGATACGCGCCATGGTGCGGGAATTCAAGTTTCACGGAGTATGGCGCATGAGTCCGTGGATGGCCGATGAAATGCGCAGGGCGCTTGACAACGCCGGCATACGCGACTTCACGCTGATAACGCCCGTACCGCTGCATTTCACGCGCAGATTCGAACGCGGCTACAATCAGTCCGAAAAGCTGGCGCTGGAATTGTCGGCGCTTACGGGCGTTCGCTGCGAAAACGTACTCCGGCGCATGAGAGCCACGCGCAGGCAGGCGCTGCTTTCAGCCGCCGAAAGACGCGAAAACCTGAAGGACGTGTTTATGGCGCTGCGTCCGCTGGACGGCGAAACCGTGCTGCTCGTGGACGACGTGCGCACGACCGGCACCACCTGTGTGCGCTGTGCGCACGCGCTCAAGGAGGCGGGCGCGCAGAACGTGCGCATAGTCACGTTCGCCTGCGCGGTCGGTTATACGTCCGCATTCAGGAAATACAGACCCGACAGGGGAACGAAGCTTCAGAAAATCGAAAAAGACCCGTTCTGACGACGCACGATTCCGATAAAAATAATAAAAAGGTGAACGATTATGACACGGCTGATAGACGAAAAAGACAGGCAAAGGTTAAGGTCGCTGGCGGGAAAACAGCTTGACTATGCCTGTTCACAGAAAAACGAGCGCATACTTGAAAAATGGCGCGCGTTGGCCGAAGGACGCAGAGAGGATCCAACCGTTAGACTGCTGTTTTCAAACTTTACGGACGAGGTCGTGTATTCACGCCTTAAGTGTACCGGCAAAGAGGCGCGCGCGATCGAGGCGCGTCTTATCAGCACGCTCGTGGGCAGGGAACTGTTCGACGACGATACGCCGCTCTCTCCTACCTACGATATCAGCCGCAGCGTGCGTTTCCGCCTGTTCGGTCTGCAGCCGAGGCTTACCCGCTCGCAGACGGGCAAGGGCTTCCACATAGAACCTGTGATCACCGACCTCGCGGAACAGGCAGACCGGCTGCGCGGCGGCAGCTTTGAAGTGGACGAGGAGGATACGCGTAAGCGCGCGGAGCTGGCCGACAGCCTCTTTGGCGATCTTTTGCCCGTGCGGCTCGTACTGCCCAGCCTTACCGGCGCGATCACAAATCCGCTGGTGCATCTGATGGGCATGGAAAACTACTATATTTCCATGTACGACTGCCCTGACACGCTGCACGAGGTCATGGATATGGCGACTTCGCTCTACGAACGGTATTACGATTATCTTGAAGAGCATGCGCTGCTGCTGCCTACCTGCGGCATAAGCCCTGTAGCGCAGGAAAGCTTCGCCTTCAACAGCGAACTGCCTGTGGATAAAGCCGAAAAGACCACTGACGTCTGGGGATTTCTGGAATCGCAGGAGACCACCGCCGTTGCGCCTGCGACGTTCGGTGAGTTCGTATTTCCGTATCAGGATAGACTGGTCAGGAGATACGGCCTGCTTTCCTACGGCTGCTGTGAGCGCGTGGACGCGATCTGGCCGGATTATCTGTCCAGGTGGAAGAATTTAAGAAAGCTGTCGGTTTCGCCGTTCAACGACGAAGCGCTCGTGGGCGAATACCTGCGCGGAAGCAATGTGGTATACTATTCAAAGCCGCGTGCGGAATACGTAACCGCCCCCGGCCCCATGGACGAGCAGGCGCTCAGGAAGTATTTTAAGGGCGTGTTCGAGGCGTCCAGCGGCTGTCTGCTTGAGGTGGCGCAGCGCGAGGTGGGCACGATTTACGGCGATTACGAGCGCGGCCGCAGGTACGTCGAAATCGCAAAGGAATGCATAGCGGAATACTGGAAGCCGTAAACGGAAAGCGTTTTTGGTGAAAAGCCGCTTTTATGCCTTGACGCGCGGCGATGCCGGATGGTATAATGAAAATCGGTCACAGCCGCGCAAGCGGCAGGCGATCAGTATTTATGAAACACGGAGAAACAGTATGAGCGCACATATAAAGCTTGGCTTCGCCCCTACCCGCCGTGCGATTTTCAGCGCGCCGGCGGCGCTTGAATACCGCAAGCTCACCGCAGACAGGCTGCGCGAGCTCGGGATCGATTTTGTTGACATAGACGATATAAACGACGAGGGTCTTCTGTACGACGACGCGGGAATGCTGAAGATCGCGGAGAAGTTCAAACGTGAAAAGGTGGACGGCCTGTTCCTGCCGCACGCTAATTTCGGTACTGAATACGAATGCGCGCGCCTTGCGAAGGAGCTGAACGTGCCCGTGCTTCTGTGGGGTCCGCGCGACGAGCGTCCGGACGCGAACGGCATGCGCCTGAGGGACAGCCAGTGCGGACTGTTTGCCACAGGCAAGGTGTTAAGGCGCTTCCGCGTGCCGTTCACATATATGAACAACTGCAATCTGGATGATCCGGAGTTTGAACGCGGAGTGCGCGATTTCATATCTGTGTGCAACGTCGTAAAGGTATTCAGGCATACGCGCATACTGCAGATCGGCCCCAGACCCTTCGATTTCTGGTCGACGATGTGCAACGAGGGCG
Source organism: Clostridia bacterium (assembly GCA_017543905.1). Classification (GTDB taxonomy): domain Bacteria; phylum Bacillota; class Clostridia; order Christensenellales; family Aristaeellaceae; genus RUG14130. Next base: position 8,617 of record JAFYFC010000020.1, on the reverse strand, counting down.
AGCTGCTTGAGAAATTCAATATACAGCTTGCGCCCATACCTCTGCCCGAGCTTTACGCCGAGATGAAAAAATGGCGCGAGGAGAAAACCGAAGTCGAAAAAACCGTCGCATACTGCAGGCAGAATATGATCTGCAATATCAGCGACGAGTATCTTCAGAACGTCGCGGAGCTTAAAACGGCCATGAAATCGCTGGCGGAGAAATACGGCTGCAGCGCCATAGCGATACAGTGCTGGAACGCGCTGCAGGACGAGATACATATAATGCCCTGCGCGGCTAACAGCCTGCTTATAGAAGAAGGCATACCGGTGGTGTGCGAAACGGACATACACGGCGCGATTTCGCAGCTTATCGCCGAGGCCGCGAGCATGAACGAAAGACGCGTCATGTTCTCGGACTGGACCGTGCGCCATCCTGACAACGACAACGGAGAGCTGCTGCAGCACTGCGGCCCGTGGCCCATTTCCGTGGCGAAGGAAAAGCCCACCATCTGCGTGCCGGTCGCCTTCCCGCAAAACGGCGCGGTATCCGCAGAAGCGAAGCACGGGCTTATGAGCCTTGTGCGCTTTGACGGCGACGACGGCAATTATTCAGTGCTGCTCGGTCACGCGCGCGGCATAGACGGTCCGTGGACGCGCGGCACGTACGTATGGGTGGAGGTCAACAACCTTAAGCGCCTTGAGGCAAAGGTAGTGGAAGGTCCGTATATCCATCACGTCGCGGCGATACATGGCGACGTTGTTCCGATAATATACGAAGCGTGCAAGTACATAGGCGTGACGCCCGATCTGTACGATCCGATAGAGGATAAGGTAAAGGCGTATCTGCACGGTGAAGACGTGGTGTTTGATGAAGTATGAGTATAAATAAGCTGGCCGTAAAGGCATATGAGCTCAGGCAGGACGTGCTTGACATAATCGTATCGGGCGGAGGCGGACACATAGGCGGCGATATGAGCTGTATGGAGATCATGCTGGCGCTGTACAGCCGCATGAACGTTTCGCCAAAAAGGCCTGACGATGCGAACCGTGACCGCTTCGTGCTCTCCAAGGGGCACTGTGTGGAAACGCTGTACGCGGTGCTCGCAGACAAGGGATTTTTAAATCTTGAGCAGGTCAAGCGCGAGTTTTCAAAGTTCGGCTCTGAATATATAGGGCATCCGCATAACACGCTGCCCGGAATAGAGATGAATTCCGGCTCGCTCGGGCACGGGCTTGCCGTATGCGTGGGCATGGCGCTCGCGGGCAGGATCACCAAGCGTAATTACCGCGTCTACACGCTGATGGGCGACGGCGAGCTTGCGGAGGGCTCGGTATGGGAAGCGGCCATGGCGGCGGGGCATTATAAGCTCGGCAGCCTGTGTGCTGTCATAGACAGAAACGGTCTGCAGATTTCGGGCAGCACCGAGGACGTAATGTCGCAGGAGAATCTGCGCGCGCGCTTTTCCGCTTTCGGCTGGCGCGTGATAGACGTGCCTGACGGAAACGACGTGGATATGCTGCTAAAGGCGCTGTCTTCAGCCAAACGCACGAAGGGCAAGCCGACCGTGATAATCGCGCATACCGTAAAGGGCAAGGGCTCGCCGCTTATGGAAAACAAGGCGTCCTGGCATCACCATCTGCCTACGGCGGAGGAATACGAGATAATCAGGGGCGATTTTGCTGCCCGGAGGGAGGCACTGCTGAATGAATAAGATACCGAACCGCGCAGTCATGTGCGAGGTGCTTAAAAACGCGGCAGCGCACGACAAAAGCATAACCGTGCTTTGCAGCGACAGCCGCGGTTCCGGCTCGATGACGTCTTTTGCTGATACTTACCCTGAGCAGTTCATAGAAGTCGGCATAGCGGAGCAGAACCTCGTCAGCATCGCTGCGGGGCTGGCTTCCTGCGGTCTGCGGCCCTTCGCGGTGTCGCCCGCGTCGTTTATTTCCACGCGCGCCTACGAGCAGTGCAAGGTAGACTGCGCGTATTCGAACACGAACGTGAAGCTGGTCGGCATATCGGGCGGCATCAGCTACGGCGCTCTGGGCATGACCCATCACTCCGCGCAGGACATAGCGGCGATGTGCGCCATACCCGGCATGCGCGTGTATTTGCCCAGCGACAGGCATCAAACCAAAAAGCTGTTCGAAGAGCTCGTACAGGACGTAGGCACCGCGTATATCCGCCTCGGGCGCAATCCTGTGGAGGACGTATATACTGAAGACGACGTACCGTTCATGATGAACAAGGCAAGCGTGCTCAGCGAAGGCACTGACGTGCTGCTCGTGGGCTGCGGAGAGACGGTAAAGCCGGTAAAGGACGCCGCTGCGCTGCTCAGAGACAAAGGGATATCCGCAGGAGCGCTGGATATGTACTGCCTGAAGCCTTTCGACGCGGAAGGTCTGCTGTCTGCGGCGAAGAGCTGCAGGCTCGTGCTTACCGCAGAGGAGCATTCGCCCTTCGGCGGGCTGGGCAGTATGACCGCGCAGGTGCTTTCCGCGCATGATCCTAAAAGGGTAGTGTGCATGGCGCTGCCGGACGCGCCGGTTATAACCGGCACGACCGCGCAGGTATTCGAGTATTACCATCTCACCGCGCAGGGGATAGCGGAGCGCGTGTGCAAGGAGCTGCAGGGGTAAAATATGGCTGAATACGTGCTTGCGATAGACCAGAGCACACAGAGCACCAAGGCCGCGCTGTTCGACGGTGCGGGTCTGCTCGTGTGCAAAACCTCACTTGCGCACAGACAGATTATAAACGAAAAGGGCTGGGTTTCACACGATCCCGAGGAAATATACCAAAACGTGCTCGCGTCCGCGCGCGGCGTGATCGAAGCATCCGGCATCGATCCTGCTCATATCGCGTGCCTTGCGCTCTGCAACCAGCGGGAAACGACCGTCGTATGGGACAGAGATACGGGCGCAAGCGTGTGCGACGCGATAGTGTGGCAGTGCGCGCGCGCGGCGGACGTGTGCGCCGAAATCGAAAAAACGGGCATAGGAGCCGCCGTGCGCAAGCGTACGGGCATACCGATTTCTCCGTATTTTCCGGCTGCGAAGCTTGCGTGGATACTCAGAAACGTGCCCGAAGCGCGCAGGCTGTCAGGCAGGCATAAGCTGTGCATGGGTACGGTGGATACGTATCTGCTCTATAAGCTCACCGGCAATTATCTGACCGACTTTTCAAACGCTTCGCGCACGCAGCTGTTCGATATCGGCGCGCTTGAATGGGACGGCGAAATCTGCGCTGCCTTCGGCGTCGACGCGGAAGACCTGCCGCGCGTTTTGGACAGCGACGGAGAGTTCGGCTATACCGATCTGGAGGGGCTTTTGCCCCGTAAAATTCCGGTACGCGGAGTGATGGGGGATTCGCACGCTTCGCTGTTTGCGCTGGGCTGCCTTGAAAAGGGCATGACCAAAGCGAGCTACGGCACCGGCTCCTCGATAATGATGAATACCGGAGACAAAAGAGCCGTATCCGAAAACGGGCTTGTCACGTCTATCGCCTGGAAGCGGGGCGGCAAGCTCAGTTACGTCTTGGAGGGCAACGTAAACTACAGCGCGGCAGTCATAAGCTGGCTCAGGGACGATTTGGGGATTATTTCCTCTCCTGCGGAGACCGAAGCGCTCGCTCGCTCCGCAAACGCGGCCGATACCGCGTACCTCGTGCCCGCGTTTACCGGGCTGGGCATGCCGCATTGGAACAGCGGCGCAAAGGCGCTCATCTGCGGCATGACGCGCCTGACCGGCAAGGCGGAGATCGTGCGCGCGGCGCTAAACGGCATCGCGTATCAGATATACGACGTGCTGGAGGCGATGGAAAAGGACGCGGGAATGCCTATAGACAGTCTGCGTGTGGACGGCGGTGCGTCGTCGAACGGGTATCTTATGCAGTTCCAGAGCGATATACTCGCCTGCAGCGTACAGCGCGCACAGGCGGAGGAGCTTTCCGCGGCAGGCGCGGCGTATATGGCGGGTATCGCATCGGGCGTGTGTACGGACGCTGTGTTCTCCTCATATTCATACCGCGCGTATTGTCCTGAAATCTCAGATGAAGCGCGTCAAAAGCTGTTAAGCGGCTGGCGGGGCGCGCTGAAGATGGTCATCTCGGCGACAAAACAGTAACGTCAGTCCAATTTGATCTGCGGATAAAACCGGAGCAGTTTAGATACTATTGAATGATAACCATCCTCCATGTGTGATCGTGGTAGATTTCGTCAAGCATCGCCGCCTGCTCCGGGGTGCAGTGTACTTCATTAAGCGCTGGCAGCGTTTCAATACCGTTGTAGTTGCTGACGGCAGATGCGTAGATCAGGAGAGTTTGCAGTTTTTTCATTTTGGCAAAGCAATCGAGCGACGGTATTGCGGCGTTTTTGATGTCAAGCCATTTCATATTAGCGAAACGCAGAGGTCTGTCCGGAAGCGTTTCGTTCTGATCGCTGTAATAATACAGCGTTTCAAGCGTTTCGATACGTTCGTATAATTCAAAAGGCACATTGCCTGAATGGACGACGGAAAGGCTTTCGAGCTTTAGCGAGGCCAAAATCCTGAAAATGCTCTCATCCGGCCTGTTGATCGTAATTTCCTTCAGCGACTTCATCGCAGAGATGGGGGTATAATCGGCGTTTACGCCGTACAGGTTAAGGCTTTTCAGTTCTTTCAGGTATGTGAGCGGTTTTAAGCTGTTTATCTCGGCACCGGCAAGGCAAAGCGTTTCCAGTTTTCCAAGCTGCTGCAACTGTAAAGTGTCGATTCCGGTGAGCCCGCTCAGGTTCAGATAGGTCAGCTCCGTCATATCTCCAAGCGCTGACAGGCCGTGCACATCGCAGTACCCGATACCGAGTGCTGTCAGGTTCATTTTCTCAAGACTGCTTATGTCATTCAGCGGTTGATTGTAAATATACAGTTCGCTCAGGTTAGGCATATGCCGTGCATCCTCAAGGCTTTCGATGCTGCCGCGCTGCCGCCATAAGCCTGCATCACGCAATGACGCTTCCCGCATATATGCCTGATCGCCTAAAAACCAGATCTGCTCCTCGCTGTCATAGACCTGGCATCCGAAGATATGGATGGCGCGTACTTTTTTAAGCTCGTCCGTTGTGATTTCGCCCGAATATTTTCCAAGCTGCTGCCGCACTGCCTGTTCGAACAACGGCTCCCGAAAAACATACGCCGTGTTTCCTCCGTTCACAAGGAGCGTCCGGATCAGCAGACTGAACGCGGCCAATGCGAGCAGAAGAACGACCGCCGTCAAAGCGCATATGGGCGTTCGGCTTCCCCGCAGCGCTTCAATGTCCCGGAGCATCGTATCGGCGCTTTTATACCTTTCGTCAGGATCGAAGCGCGTGGCGCGTTTGATCACACGGCGCAAATCCGCGTCGATTTCACTGTCTGCGTCGTCACCGTATTCACCTGTCATGCAAAAACGCATAAGCACACCCAAGGAATACAGGTCACTGCGCTGATCGGTTGCCCGAAAGCCGAACTGCTCAGGCGGCGCGGTCAGACTGGTGCCGACGATTTCGGTATCGGCGTCCTCGCCTTTTTTATGCTCTCTGGCAATACCGAGGTCGATCAGTCGGTATGCGCCCGTATCATCCAGTATCACATTTTGCGGCTTTACATCGCGGTGAATTACCGGCGGTCGCAAATCATGCAAAAGCTTCAGCTGCTGCAAAAGCTGTGCGGCGCAATTCAACGTTTCCATGCGTCCGATACCGGGCTTTTCAATGCGCCTCTCAACGAAGCTTTCCAGCGAGCATCCATTGATATACTCGCGTATGAGGCAAACCTGCCCGGTATCAGCTGTAAAGAATTGCAGACATCTCGGAAACAGACGTGCTGTATTGCATCCATCGGCTTCAATTCGCTTAAGGTAAGTGTATTCCGTTTTCAGATTCTTTGCCATGTCGGAATTATCTGCAAGCTTGATGATGACCTTCTCGCCGGTTTCTATATGTTCGCCAAGACAGATGCTCACGCATTCACTGTCCTTAAGACAGGATAAAAGCCTGTATTTGCCTGACACGCTGACCGGCAGACTCGGCAAATCAGACACCGGCAGCATACAGCGGCTCCTCTCCGCTTTTTGTAAGAAGCTCATTGGCTTCATCAGCATCCATGTTCTTTTCAATAGCAAAAATCAGAACGGCATCGTGCCTGATTTTGGGATACAGCTCGTTATGCCCAGAAAGCTTAAGCAGTCGGTTCGTTTCGGAAAGGTCGAGCTGCAGCGCAAAGCAAATGCGCAGCACGACTGACCTGCCCGGGTGCTTTTTGCCGCTGAGAATATGGTAAAAATACGACCTGTCCAGCCCCGTCAGCGCGATTACGCGCTTTGGCGCAAGCTGCTTGTGCTCCATAAGCTCGTATAATTCATTCGTAAACGAGGGCTCGACATGTTCATTGTGATATGCCATAGCTTCCGCAAACGTCTCGGATGAACGAATCATTCGCAGTAGCCTCAGACTTGTAATTCCATTTTTGCGCGTACTCATATATCTATTCACTTCCTGTGTAAAATATACCACAACAAACGCTGCCTCTGCAACAGCTGCCCAAGCTTTTGCAAAAAAGTCTTCTGACGGGACACCAAACAAACGCGGCTATGGATTATAATTAATCAAAACCGACAGGAGGTAACAATATGCGATTATTGCGACTTTACATGATTATTATTGCGGTTATGCTTGTGCATGCTTTGCTTTGTACGGCTGCGGCGGATATAATTCTGCCGACCTTCAGCCCTTCTGCCACGCCCGTTCCGACACCTGAGCCTACGCCTGCGCCAAGTCCTGAGTTCGCGCACACTATAGACGGCAGAGTTGAATGGGACGGCACAACGCCGTTGCCGGATCTCGGCGAAGCGATGGCTTGCGAGGGGACGCTTTACAGCGAAGTTCTCGACCTCGGCGAGTTTATAGGCGCAGGGTACTTGTATAACTGCGGTTCGTTGACAGACGATGCCATAAGCCAGTACGCTTCTGTTTGCCGCAAAGCTGGCTTTAAATTTGAGGGCATATGGCTTGGTGAACGATATGTTTACGAAATCAGCGCCGCAGCGCCTTCTGGAGAAACCTTCAAAGCCATACTTATGAATGAATTCGACGGCACAAATCCTCTGTTGGTCGTTCAGAATGAGCTGCCTTTTGAGCTTTATACGCTGACGCTTTCGAATAATCAGATGCTGCTCACGCTGAACGGCAGCAAGTATTTGCTGGATTTTGTAAGTATGACTGAGGTTTGCGACAAAACCGGACGGGAAGAAATATTCAATGAGCTGAACTACAGCTTCACCAGTTACTATTCCGATCATTTAAGCAGACCTTCGTACACCGAGGAAGATACCTATGAACAGGCAGGCAGAACGTTCCGCTTTGAAAGCATGGGTCTTGGAACCGTATCTATTTCGATACCCTGCGACGCGAAGACAGGCAAATATGAATCCGTAGTGTTTGTAAACTGCAGCGGCTGCGGGTTCAGCATAAACGATACCGAGTATCTTGCGTGGAAGCTGCTTCGTCATCGCTATTCGGAATCACGTTTTCAAGCTAACAATTCTATTTACAGCTGGAGCGACGGCTTCTGGTATAAAGTATGGTTCGACGAATACTCCATGGTAGCAGAGCACGACGGTTTTCAGAGCCTCGAGGACTATTTTTCGATCGATGTGAAGAATGCCGCCAACAGCGCCTATAACTGCACATTCAGAGGCAGCTTCAACAACGGAAGCATCGAAGTATCGGGACAGTTCAGGTATGTTCAGTCGGATTTGCGGTAAAAGGATTGAACTGCGGATAGTATTCTGTATACTACAGTGCGGTGCCGCATTATGGCGGTACCGCGCTGTATTGTTGTTTAAGGTTAAACTATCTTTTCGAAAGCCTGTGGAGCGGGCAGCGGTATCCTGAATTGCAATGAAGCAAACATACTCCGTTATCTGCTTTCTTTTGTTAGCGTTAAGACAGGATAAATCAATTCGGTCTTGAGGATCGTATTGAATGCCGTGAGGCCATTCATCCGATGGTTAACGCATAGGGTGCCGTGAGACTGATAGAATACATTACGATAGCACTGTTTCTGGTTACATACCACATCACACAGTCGTCGCCGACTACAGGCTGACAGTCAGACAAGTCGGCGGATGCTGAATAGATATCTGTTAACTTATCGCCGTTTCCGTTTGGGAATACATATTTTACATTGCTTCCTTCACTCCAGATAAGCAAGAACCTGCTATCGTTAATCCTTACCATCTGCGGAGTTGTAACGGCTATGCTGCTGCCTTCGGCGTCGACGCGGAAGACCTGCCGCGCGTTTTGGACAGCGACGGGGAGTTCGGCTACACCGATCTGGAGGGGCTTTTGCCCTATAAAATTCCGGTACGCGGCGTGATGGGGGATTCGCACGCTTCGCTGTTAGCGCTGGGCTGCCTTGAAAAGGGCATGACCAAAGCGAGCTACGGCACCGGCTCCTCGATAATGATGAATACCGGAGACAAAAGAGCCGTATCCGAAAACGGGCTGGTCACGTCTATCGCCTGGAAGCGGGGCGGCAAGCTCAGTTACGTCTTGGAGGGCAACGTAAACTACAGCGCGGCAGTCATAAGCTGGCTCAGGGACGATTTGGGGCTTATT
>JAFYFC010000019.1 GCA_017543905.1 Clostridia bacterium | reverse complement strand
CTGCGTGTATGTGCGGAACCTTTAGATCCCTCGACTTGTCAGTATACATATAAACTATGATACCGTAGAACAAACTGATTGGCGTCATTTATTGTGCACCTCCGAACGGCGTAGATAATAACATCTGACAGTGACAGTTCTGTTTCGGAATTATTTCATATTTTTACCGTATATGTTTCAAAATTGCCTTAAATAAATCCCGCACGAAAAATTCAAATATGTGAAATACTTTGGTTCAGATTATCGCTTGACGCAGGCGGTTTTTAGTAGTATTATAACTAAGTTCAGAAATATATGCGTGAACAATTCTTATCGGGAGGTGACAAGTCATGGAAGACGGCGGAAGATCTTACTCGGAAGACGGCGTGCCCCGATCATGCAGTAAAGCCGCTGTTTTCTGCGGCTGAGTCTGTTTTCCCGGCGCGTCTTCACTGAGCGCAGTTTGATACCGTCGCGCGGCACATATTCGTGTGCCGGATATTAAAGTATCAATTCAAGTGAAGGCGGTGATACCGTTTGCAATGGAATATCGTAAAAGAGCGGCTCGACTCTTTGCTTGAGTCAGGCAAAAAGAACGAGCTTCGCGGGGCGCTGCGCATGCTTAACCGCGTCGATATCGCGCAGTATCTGTCAGAACTCGACACAGACAAAATGCTGCGTGTGTTTCGCATACTTCCCGGTGAAATCTCTTCGGAAGTATTCAGCTATATGGACGACGAGCAGAGAGAAAAGCTCATCTCGTCCATAGGCGATCATGAGATAAGCGCTCTGATCGACGACATGTTCATAGACGACGCCGTCGATTTCCTTGAGGAAATGCCGGACGCGCTGGTAAAGCGCGTACTCGAAAACGTAAGTCCCGACACCCGAAAGCTTATAAACCGTTTCCTTTCTTACCCCGAGAACAGCGCAGGCTCTATAATGACGATCGAATTCTGCTCGATTCCGATGGAATACACAGTCGTGCAGGCTATGGGCGAAATCAAGCGCACAGGTCTCGACAAGGAAACGATAAATACCGAGTACGTGGTCGACGACGGCGGCAGACTCGTGGGTACCCTGCCGTTAAGGCGCCTGATCAGCGCAGACGATTCCGCGGCGGTAAAGGATATAATGGATTCCAATCCCATCACGGTCGGAACGCTCGACGACAGAGAGGCTGTCGCCGAAACCGTGCGCAGATACGACCTGCTCGCCGTGCCTGTCACAGATAAGGAGAGGCGCGTCGTAGGCATCGTAACCGCAGACGATATAATGGACGTCATGCAGGCGGAGGCTACAGAGGACATCGAAAAGATGAGCGCGCTGACTCCGTCAGACGACGCTTACATAAAGACCGGAGTATTCACGCTGGTAAAAAACCGTCTTCCGTGGCTCGTGCTTATGCTCGTTCTGTCGATATTCTCAGGACTTATCATAAGTCACTACGAGGGAATGATAACGGGTATGGCGGCTATCGGAGTGGCGCTTACAGCCTGTATACCCATGATAATGGATACCTGCGGCAACTGCGGACAGCAGGCCTCCACGCTCGTCATACGCGGTCTTGCAACAGGCGAGATCCGCCCTACGGATGCCTTTAAGGTGCTGTGGAAGGAGACGCGTGTAGCATTGCTGGTTGCCGTCGTACTCGGCATAGTATGCTTCTGTATACAGCGCTTTATATTCACGAGAGCGCTGATCGTTTCGCTCTCCATATCTCTTTCCATGATCTTCGCCGTAATATTCGCAAAAATCGTCGGCGGCTTATTGCCGCTGGGAGCCAAGGCTCTGAAGCTCGACCCCGCGCTTACGGCATCGCCGCTGATAACTACCATATCGGATACGTGCTCGCTGGTAATTCTGTTCGTGCTCGCGAGCATGATACTGCTGTAAGGAGGCTTCAGGATGGAAAACACCGAAATCAAAACGAAGCTTGACGCACTCCTCGACAGCGAAAAAATGGGCGAAATGCGCGGCGCACTCATGATGCTGAACGTCGTCGACATAGCCGAATACATGGACGAGCTTGAAAACGACAGGATGCTTAAGGTATACCGCATACTTCCCAAGGACATCTCCGCTGACGTGTTCGCGTATCTTTCACCCGAGCAGCAGCATAAGCTCATGACGCTTATAGGCGACAGCGAGACCGCGCGGCTTATAGACGATATGTTCGTCGACGACGCGGTAGACTTTCTTGAAGAGCTTCCGGCGAACCTCGTAAGGCGCTTGCTTGCAAACGTGAGCGACGAGCAGCGCGGCAACATCAACCGTTTTCTTAAGTATCCCGATAACAGCGCAGGCTCGATAATGACGGCGGAGTTCTGCGAATTCCATGAGGGCGTCACCGCGGCGGACGCCATGAAATACCTGAAGAAAAACAGCATAGACAAAGAAACCATATATACGCTGTACGTGCTCGATCCAACCAGAAGGCTTATTGGCACATTGCCTCTGCGCCGGCTGATCCTCGCAGAGCCCGGGCAGAATGTGGAACGCCTTATGGAGACCTCTTTCGTATGCGTAAACACGCTTGACGATCAGGAGGCCGTAGCACAGATCGTACGCAAGTACGACCTGATCAGCGTGCCCGTCGTCGACAAGGAAGGCCGCATGGTAGGCATCGTGACCGCTGACGACATCATGGACGTTATACAGAAGGAAGCGACCGAGGATATCGAAAAGATGAACGCGCTGCTTCCCTCCGAGGACGAATACATAAAGACCGCGCCCGTGAAGCTCGCCCGCAACCGTCTGCCGTGGCTGCTGTTCATGATGTTTTCAAGCATACTCACCGAAACCATTATCCAGGGCTATGAAAGCCAGCTGTCTATCGCATTTGCCGCGTGCATACCGATGCTGATGGGCACGGGCGGTAACTGCGGTTCTCAGTCCTCCACGCTTGCTATACGCGGTCTGGCTCTGGGCGAAATCTCGCCGAGGGACGCGCTCCGCGTGCTTTGGAAGGAATTTCGCGTTTCCGCTATCGTCAGCGTCGTGCTTGCGATATTAAGCTTTGGAATCCAGTTATTCGTGTTTTCGCGAACCGTGCCTGAGGCGATCACGATCTCTTGCGCGATGCTGTGCACGGTGGTGCTTTCCAAGTGCATAGGCTGTATATTGCCGCTTCTTGCAAACAAGCTTAGGCTCGATCCGGCGATAATGGCCGCGCCGCTGATAACGACTATCGTCGACGTTTGCTCGCTGCTTATTCTCGTGGGCTTCGCCGGGTTTGTATGAAATGAAAGAGCTGCTTGGGTGTATACGCAAATGCGATAAGGATTTCGGCCTAATACAGCAGGGCGACAAGGTCTGCGTAGGCGTGTCGGGCGGAAAGGACAGTCTGGTTCTGTTGTACGCTCTTTCGCTTTACCGGCGCTTTTGTCCCAATAAGTTTACGCTGATCGCCGCTACGCTGCATCTTGGCAGAGAGCCGTTCGACTTATCCCCCATTCAAAAGCTGTGCGACGAGATAGACGTTCAGTATATCGTCAAGCGCACTCAGATATCTCAGATCATATTTGACGAAAGAAAAGAAAAGAATCCCTGCGCGCTGTGCGCGAAGATGCGGCGCGGCGCGCTGATAGATTTGTGCAAAGAAGCAGGCGCTGACAAGCTCGCGCTCGGCCATCACCGGGACGACGCAGAGGAAACGCTGCTCATGAGCATGCTGTATGAGGGCAGAGTGCATACGTTTCATCCGAAAACGTACCTGTCCCGCAGCGGAATCACGCAGATACGGCCAATGGTTTACGCAAGCGAGAAGCATATAATCCATCTCGTCCGCAAGCTGAATCTGCCCGTTATCGCTTCGCCCTGCCCCGCAAACGGCTACACGAAACGCGAGGATATGAAGCAGCTGCTTGATTATATCTGCGCCTCGAAGCCCGACGCGCGTGAGCTGCTTCTAAGCGCGCTTCAAAACGATAAGCAATACGGTCTTTGGGACAAGCACGCTCAATAATTAAGCGGCTCTAAATAAGGAAGCAGTCTGCTTCTTTCGCTGCGGCAGAATTCAAAAAACGGTTCTTTATTAAGCTCGATAAAGCTGAGCAGCTTATCAAGCGCGCTCACAGCCGACGCATGCTGGCGTTCGCCTATTTCGCCCGACGCGAGCGCGGCGTCAAGCTCGTCTTTGTCGTATAGCGAAACGATCTCCGATTCCGGACGTACGACCGCGTCGAGATACATATCGTCAAAATACGAAGCGCCGCCGTCCAAAACCCTGTTGCCCGCCGTGACGTCAAAATAACACTGAAACAGACATCCGGTGGCGTCGAACATCACCGTTGCCCATACGCGGCAATCGCGCGGTGCGACGCTCAGCCAGCTGTAGCCCTTATGCGTTATGCGCAGTCTGTAGTCGGGAGCGTTTATGCAAAAGTCGTCGCATTCGAGCATCATGATAAGCCCGGCTTTACCGCTGTAACCGCCTATGCTGAAATCCTCTTCGGCATACGAGCGTTTGTATATGCCCTGCCATTCTTTACGTGTTATTGTTTTGCGCTTCATAAAGCAAAGGGCTGCCGCACAGCCCACGATCGACATGAATCAAAAATTCATCTCAATCCATTGAGTCTTCTGTTCTTATGAGCAGATTCTGTCAAAAATCAATCTGAAGAATCAGATTTGGAGGAGTTTTGGCTCCTCCAAATCACCCTTGGGCTTTTGCGTCTTCGCAGCAGCCCTGTTCTAAGTTACTTGGTTTTCAGCGTGCCTACGCCCTCGTCCATTATTTTGACCTGGTTTTCGTAGCTTTGCTTCATCGAGGCGTAATCCTTGTCGCTCATGCCCTGAGGCCGCGTATTGCTGTTAAGATATACTCCGCAGGGCACTATCCGATAATTGGTGCCGGTTATTTCGTTGCCGGTTATCCAGACGTATGTGGGTATGTACGAATAGTTCGTTATTTCAAACGAGCCGTCGCCCTTCTCCTGAATGGTGAAATCGAATATGATGCCGCCGTCGGTATTCGTAAGGCGATGCTTCGAGAGGAAGTTTCCGACCGAGTATATGCACAGCGTCTTTTGTGTTTCGCCGTACTGATTGGTGCCGGTAAGCCATTCCGCATGCTGCACAACGTGAGGATGTCCGCCGACTATAATATCCACGCCCGCCTTGACCAGCTTGTTCGCGTAGAACTTCTGGTTGTTGTCCGGATCGGTCTTATATTCAGTGCCCCAGTGCATATAGCATACGACGACGTCCGCCCCGGCATCCTTCAGCGCGCGCACGTCCAGCGCGCAGTCGGAATTGCGTATCCAGTGCGCGCCGAAGTCCAGCGCTTTCTGATCCACACCTCTTGACTCCATGCTGTTCAGGGATTCGGTATAGTTAAGGAAGCCCACCTTTATGCCGTTTATTTCGACGATCTTCGGTGTGTCGCGTTCCTCCTGAGTGCTGCTCGCGCCTATGTGATCGAGCCCTTTCGCCTCGACATTCTGGATTTCGTAGTTGAGTCCGTCAAACCAGCCGTCCAGCATATGATTGTTCGCAAGCGTCAGCATATCGACGCCCGAGTCCTTCAGCGCATACATAAGATCGGAGGGAGTATTGAACTGCGGATAACCGGTAAATCCGTATTTGTAATGATCGCCCATCGAGCCGTCGACATTCGCGACAGTCCAGTCCGCGTCGCCCATGTAATCCCAGATGAGGCTCAGCATACCTGAAAAGTCATATTTTGCGGGATTGGTAGTCGTCTTTCCAAATTCCCTCGCACTGTCGATAAGCTCTGAATCGATAACGAAATCGCCTACCGTGCGTATGTGGCAGGAGCGCAGGCCGCCGGAGGTATTGTTTTTGACGGCGGTAACTGTCGATGTCGGCACTATAGCTGAGGACGCGGCTGGCGAGGACGCAGTATTCTCGATTTCCGTGTTGGAGCTTGCTTTCTGCGTATTTTCGTTTGACTGAGGCACGGGGGTTTCTTCAGGATGTATATTCGCGGATACGTTTACTACTCTTTTGTCTTTACTTGAGTTGCAGCTGCTGATCCCCCAGATCAGCCCGGCGATTATCAGCACGAGCAGCAGGGCTATCACGCCTAATACCACGAGTTCGTCTTTGCTGAAGCGCTGCTTTTTCTTTCTTCTTACATTGCCCCTTTTCTGCGCCGGTCTGCGCGCCGCATTTGTACGGACGGCGTTTGCGCTGCGCTGCTGCGGAGAAGAGGTTCTTGCAGGCGCAGGGCGCGCGGCAGCGGGTTTTTTGGTGGGCGCGGCAGTTCTTACGGGTCTTTTGTTTTCACTCATAGTGCTTCCTCACAGTTTTATTACCGGAATTATACCATAACCGAGCAGCATTTTCCATACTTTACGCAAAGTTTCACAATAAAAGCATGGCGGCGGGTTTGACGCCCGCCGCATACGCTGCTATTTGTTTCGTCTGAACGGTTCACGCGTGCCGTCCTCGTGCTGTATTACCGTGTGGTCAAGCTGATTTCTGAACGATCGTCTGAACGCTTCAAGATACTTCTGTCTGCGTTCATGACGCTCGGCAGCTTCTTCGTCTGTAAGCTCCCGCTTTTTCGCAAGCCGCGCAAGCTCGTTTATGCGTTCTATATTCTGCCTGTCCATTTTATTTAAGGAAAAGCTCTATTACCGGAACAGTCACATCCGGCTTTATTGCAGGAAGCTCTATTACAAGCAGATCGTCCGATTTCGCCGCACCCTCGGAGAAGTGGTTTACTTTGCCTTCCGTGAACAGTAGCTCACTTCCGTCGTGCAGGAACTGCGCGTAATCGACCTTGCCGGCAAAGCCCTTAAGCTGCAGATGCGCGTAAGGATACGCGAAAAGGTGTACGTACAGCCGCTTTCCGTCGACTGACTGTGTGAGCCTGCAATCCTGCGGCGCTTTGAACTCCGGCTCTGCCATGGTGCAGTTATATATGGAACGGGAATTGTATTTCATCCATTTTTCATATACTTCAAGCGCCTTTACCGCGCGCTCGTCCATATAGCCGCGCGAAGTCGGGCCGACGTTCATAAGCAGGTTGCCGCCCAGCGCGACAGTATTTACAAGCATGCGAATGAGCATTTCGGGAGATTTCCACGTCATTTCGTCCCTGTAATAACCCCAGGAACCGGAGAAGGTCTGGCAGGCCTCCCAGGTAACCAGCTCGCCCGTTTCCTTATGGCGCACCCACTCAAGCGGCTGATACTGCTCCGGAGTCCAGAGATCCTGCTCTATCTGCGTACGGTTGTCGATAATTATGCCGGGCTGCAGCTCGCGCACCATTTTTATCAGCTCTTCCGCTTCCCAGTCGTCCTTGCCCTTGCCCTTCATCCAGCCGTTCGCGTATTTGCCCTCGGTCGGGTCTCCATAGGAAAAATCGAACCAGAGAATGTCGATCTTGCCGTAATTCGTCATAAGCTCGCGCACCTGATTACGCATGTATTCAGCGTATACGTGCATATCGCGCCCTTCGCTCTGCTCGCGGGCGTCCGGGTCGTCACGGCGTGGGTGTATCGCGTCGATCGGGAACGAAGGATGATGCCAGTCGATCAGCGAATAGTAAAAGCCTATCCTGAGGCCTTCGGCGCGGAACGCATCCACATATTCGCGCACGAGGTCTCTGCCTGCAGGGGTATTCGTGCATTTGTAATCGGTATATGCGGAATCGAACATGCAGAAGCCCTCGTGATGCTTGGTCGTAAGCACCGCGTATTTCATGCCGGCGGCCTTCGCGCGTTTTGCCCATTCGCGGGCGTCGTACATATCGGGATCAAAATATTTGAAGTATTTGTCGTATTTTTCTTCGGTTATGCGTTCACGGGACTTTATCCATTCATGCCGCGCAGGCATCGAATACAATCCCCAATGAATGAACATGCCGAAACGTGAGGCGGTAAACCATTCGGTATCGCCCGGAGTTTTACGGGTCACATAGCTTGACATCGAAAAATCCCCCTTTTCAGTGATAAAGCTATTATATACTATCAAACGAAAATAAGCAATTGTTTTTTCGGGAATAATACGGTATAATATGCACGGAGGTGTCTGCGATGAAAAAGACCAGATCATACGAGCTTGTAAAGCTCGATCCGATGCTCAAGCCGTACGAGGGCGATATCAACATGCGCATGGACAGGTACAATTCCGTCCGGAACGCTTTGCTGAGCGGCGGAAACGATATCTCTTCATTTGCTAACGGGCATCTGTATTTCGGTTTTCACAGAACCGAGGACGGCTGGGTGTTCCGGGAATGGGCGCCCGCTGCCGACGAAGTACATCTTATAGGAGATTTCAACGATTGGAACGGCTGCTCGCATCCTTTGAACCGCATCAGCGCAAACGGCATATGGGAGATATACTTAAACGGCAAGCATGCGTTAAGTCACGGACAGAGGGTCAAGCTGCGCATCCGCCGCGGTCAGGACGTATTCGACCGGATACCGACATATATACACAAGGTCGTACAGGACGGCCCGAACGCGAGCTACAACGGCGTGATATACGCCCCGGAAGCTGAGTTTAGCTGGACGGACGCTGCGTTCATGAAACGCCGAAAGCCCAGTCCCCTTATATACGAAGCGCACGTCGGCATGGCTCAGGAGCACGGACACATCGGCACATACGACGAATTCACTGACTATACCCTGCCGCGCATCAAGAAGGACGGCTACAATACAGTGCAGCTGATGGCTGTGATG
>JAFYFC010000018.1 GCA_017543905.1 Clostridia bacterium | reverse complement strand
TCGCGTCCTCGCGCCGTACGAGGTCAACTTGCCTGCTGGCAAGTTGATCCCGCTATGCGGGACGCTTTGGCTCAAATAGAATTTGAGACAAAGCGCCTTGCCGCCGCTGCGGAATGAAGTTGGAGGGGCAAGCCCCTCCAAGCCACCCCTTGCGGGCTTGTGCGCTTAGCTTAAGCCCGCGGGTTGCTGTCTGGGTATAATGATTATGTTCTGAAACGGCAGGATTTTGGCAAGTTGTGAGGCGGGGTTGCGGCGTGCTTGTGCGCTTAGCTTAAGCCCGCGGATAAGCGTGAACCCAAAGGCTTCCCCTTGAGGGGCGCGCAGCGCGGTTCGGTAGTGAATTGAAGTCCAGTGGACTTCAAGAGCCGAACCGTGACCGAGCCCGCAGGCGAGAAGGCACGCACCGACCGCGCATTAATTTTGAATGAAAAGCGCATAAAAGCATTTATAAGCGGGCGCGGGCGCTTGACCCGGGGCGCTCTGTATGGCATAATAAGGCAAAAATCAGCCGAGAGGATACGATTATGAACGCAGAAGAAATCATCGCCTTTATCCGCGACGCGCAGAAAAAAACGCCCGCGAAGCTTTACTATACCTCCATAAAGCCCCTGGATACGAGCGGTCTGCGCGCGTTTGGGAACGTGCTTATGGAAGAAGCGCGCGTCCTGCGCGAATGGCTCGACAAAAACAGCGAGTACATCACGGATTTCGAGCTGGAGCTCGACCGCCGTAACTCCGCGGTGCCGCTCATCGATCTTGAAAACATAAACGCGCGCATCGAGCCGGGCGCGTATATCCGCGAGCGGGCGGAGATCGGCGACCGGGCGGTCGTCATGATGGGCGCGGTCATAAACATCGGCGCGGTGATCGGCGAGGGCACTATGATAGACATGAACGCCGTGGTGGGCGGCCGCGCGATAGTGGGCAAAAACTGCCACATCGGCGCGGGCGCGGTGCTCGCGGGCGTGGTGGAGCCCGCCAGCGCGGTGCCGGTACACGTGGGCGACGGCGTGCTCGTGGGTGCAAACGCCGTGGTGATAGAGGGCGTGCAGATCGGCGCGGGCGCGGTGGTCGCCGCCGGCGCGGTGGTCACCGAAAACGTGCCCGAAAACGCGGTAGTAGCGGGCGTCCCCGCGCGCATAATAAAATACAAGGACGAAAAAACCCAAAGCAAGACCGCGCTGGTGGACGCGCTGAGGGGACTGTGAAACTGTACGGAGGCTGCATATGAGTCTGGTTTATTATGCGTTTATTAAGGACAAGGCAGCTGTTACAAATTCGGCGTTTGAAAGCTATACGGCTTCATTGGGACTGCGCCTGACTGTTCATCCGGAACATGATTATCTGAAGGATACGGGGTTTGCTCCGGTTTGTCTGGAGGACAGCCGTTTCACACAGAACGGTGTCGGTCGGTTCATAACAGGCTTCGAGTCATATCCTTCGCTTTACAGCCCGAAGCAGGGCGCGACCAAAGAGTTGCCTTTCGATCCGAAAAAAATCGAAGGCAGAACATTTGTGTTGTTTTTAAGCTGCGGCATGAGTGACGCGTTTGAACCCCTGATCGCGTATCTGTTCGGAGCGTTCTGCATCAAATGCTGCGGCGGAGTGTTTTACGATCCGCAGGACGATATATGCTGGGACGACTTATCCGAAATAGAGCGGACGATAGCATCGGATATAGAAGAACTGATACCGGCGGTTAAGCAAGGTCAGCTCCCCACGCATGAATTCGAAGGCTGGATTTGATATTATTGGGGAATCTGAACGCGCGGAACCGCGGCTGCTTTGTTAAAAAACAGAAACATATTGACATATGCGCAAGGAATATATATAATAACATAGTCGGTCGGGCACGTTGTGCTCGGTTGACACATTGGCGAATGGTGTAACGGTAACACTAACGACTCTGACTCGTTCATTCTAGGTTCGAATCCTAGTTCGCCAGCTTATGCCTCCATAGTCAAGCGGTTCAAGACGTCGCCCTCTCACGGCGAAGACCAGGGTTCGATTCCCTGTGGAGGTGCTCAGACATCCGCTACAGCGGATGTCTTTTGTTTTAGCGGAAGGAGGGCTTATGCACATACTGCTTGTAAACGACGACGGCTACCATGCCGACGGCATACGCTGCCTTGCGCGCGTGCTTACGGATAACGGACACTGCGTAACCGTCGCGGCGCCCGACAGGGAAAGGTCCGCCGTATCACACGCGATATCGATAACGCCGCCCCTGCGCGCGCGGGAGATACGCATAGGGCAGGTACCCGGCTGGGCGATAGACGGCACGCCCGCGGACTGCGCGAGGCTGGGGCTGTACCTGCTCAGACACGACAAGCCCGACATCTGCGTTTCCGGCATAAACCGCGGCCCGAATCTGGGCGGCGCGTGCATATACTCCGGCACGGTGAATTCCGCGATGGAGGCCTCCATGGCGGGCTGTCCGGCGATCGCCTCCAGCCTTGATTCCTTCACGTCCTCCGATTACGAACAGGCAGCGCGCCTCACGCTCGAAATGTGCGCGTGGGCGCTTGCGCATCCGCTGCGCCGGGGCGAGATATACAACCTGAACGTGCCTGCGGACACGGCGGCGAAGGGAGTATATTTTACACAGGTGCTCGCGCCGGAGTTTCTGACCGACGCGAACTATCAGGAGTTTGTGAGCGATTACAACACGCGCTATTATTTTCTGGACGACGGGCCGAATACGCAGCCGTATCCCGAAAACAGCGACGCGGTGATGTGCGCGAAGGGCTGGGCGACCGTGTCCGTGCTTACGTGGGACATATCCGCGCGCAGGAGCGCGCTGCCGGACGAGGGAGAATTGCGCCTGACCGCACGGATAAATAAATAACTTGCAAAGCGCGCCAAAATGCGTATAATATACTGTACGCGCGTTTCGGGCGCGCCATACTATACGGAGCTTTTTCCTGCATGAGTGAGATTTTGCGTATCAGGGGAGGCGTTCCCTTAAACGGAGACGCGTACGTTTCCGGCAGCAAAAACGCGGCGGTGGCGCTGATACCCGCGGCGCTTTTGGGTTCGTCCCCGAGCACGATAGAAAACCTTCCGGACATAGACGACGTATACTGCCTTATGCGCATACTGCGCTGGCTGGGCGCGGATGTCACGTTCGAGCGGGGCGTTATGAGGATAGACCCTTCCGGCGTCACGCGCAACAATCCGCCCTACGAAATGGTCAGCAGGATGCGCGCGAGCTATTACCTCGTGCCCACGCTCGCGGGACGGCTGGGCAGCGCGGAGGTGCCGATGCCCGGCGGCTGCGACATAGGCAACCGTCCCATAGACCAGACCATCAAGGGGCTTACCTCGCTGGGACTCAGGGTGAACACCGAGGGCGGCATAATCCGCGCGGAAAAGACCCCTGCCTTCGGCGGCAACGAGGTGTTTTTGGCGATGCCCTCCGTGGGCGCGACAATAAACACGATGCTCGCGGCGGTAAGCGCGCCGGGCAAGACCTATATACACAACGCGGCGAAGGAGCCGCATATAGTCGACACGGCCAACTTCCTGTCCTCCATGGGCGCGCGCATAAAGGGCGCGGGCACGGACGTCATCAGGATAACCGGCGGGCTTCCGCTGCACGGCTCGACTTATACCGTGATACCCGACCAGATAGAGACCGGCACGCTGATGATAGCCGCGGCGGCTACGCGCGGAGACGTGACGCTGCACGGCACTATCCCCACGCATATGGAATCGCTTACCGCGAAGCTGCTGGAGATGGGCGTGTACGTGACCGACGAGGACGATGTGATCCGCGTGCGCGCAAGCGGGAATCTGCGTCCCGTGACGCTCAGAACGCAGGTGTATCCGGGCTTTCCGACGGATTTGCAGCAGCCGCTCACCGCGATGCTCACCGTCGCGTGGGGCACCAGCTACATTACCGAAAACATATTTGAAAACCGCTTCCGCTATGTGGACGAATTAAGGCGCATGGGCGCGGACATAAAGGTGTTCGACCGCACCGCCGTGGTGCAGGGAGTCGAAAAGCTGCACGCGAGCTCTATCACCGCGACCGACCTGCGCGCGGGCGCGGCGATGATAGTCGCGGCGCTTATGACCGAGGGCACCAGCGACATAAGCGGCGTGCAGTACATAATGCGCGGCTACGAGCATATAGACGAAAAGCTGCGCCGGCTGGGCGCGGACGCGAGGTATATAGGCTGAGTTATAAAGCTTATATGCGAGGCGTGAAGCAGAAAAACGGTTTTTGCTGAAAGTTTCGCGGGGCTTTCCGTACGCAAGGCGCAGCGCCTCAGATCGCACATTTTGGCAGATGCGCCCCGCAAAAGGCGGGATAAAGCTAAAGGGGCGCGAGCTTTTAAATTTCTCTTGGGCTTTGTTTTTCTTTGTATTTTTGCTTGAAGCTTGTTTTTGATTTCGGGCTGTCTATAGAAGGAGCGTTCTGCAGCAGCCCTTTTTTCAGGAGGGATAACACATGGACGACAGCGTGCTTTCAAGGCTTCAGCCGGTCAGCGGGCGCGTGGACGCGGTGCTGGATACCGACACCTACAACGAGATAGACGATCAGTTCGCGCTGAGCCTGATGCTCGCGTGTCCGGAACGGATAAATCTCGTGGGCATATACGCCGCGCCGTTTCTGAATCCGCGTTCGGCTTCGCCGGAGGACGGCATGCTCAAAAGCTACGCGGAGATACTGAAGCTGCTGGATATAAGCGGGCACGGGGACATGAAGACGCTCGCGTATCAGGGCTCGCGCAGCTATCTACCGGACGAGCGCACGCCTGTGGATTCGCCCGCGGCGCGGCAGCTCGTGCGCGCCGCGCTTGCGCATACGCCGGAAAATCCGCTCTACGTGGTCGCTATCGGCGCGATAACGAACGTCGCCTCCGCGCTGCTTATGCGCCCTGAGATCGCTGGCAGCACGGTGATAGTCTGGCTGGGAGGGCACGCGCTGCACTGGCCGGACACGCGCGAATTCAATATGGCGCAGGACGTCGCCGCAGCGCGGGTCGTGCTCAAAAGCGGCGCGGCGGTGGTGATGCTGCCCTGCTTCGGCTGCGTGAGCGAGTTCAGGATATCGGAGCCGGAGCTTAAGTTCTGGTTCAAGGGCAAAAACTCTCTGGCGGACTATCTCGCGGACGGTGCTATCGAAGAGGCGAACAGCTACGCGCCGGGCAGGCCCTGGAGCCGCGTGATCTGGGACGTGTGCGCGGCGGCTTACCTGATAAACGACGATGACCGCTTCATGAACAGCCGTATAATCAAAATGCCCCTGCCGGGCTACGATTTCAAATACTCCGAAACGGAATTCGCGCCCGTGCCGGTCAGGTATGTGTGGTACATACATCGCGACCGTCTGATGGAGGAGCTTATAAAGCGCATAACCCGCGCCTGAGGTTCGGGCGCACGTTGACAAAGCATATCCGCGCGCGTATAATAAACGCACCGACATATTGTTAAAGGAGATACATCATGAAAAAGCTTTTGCCGTTCGTGCTCGCGCTCATACTGTGCCTGTGCCTGCTGTGCGCATCTGCCGAGCAGGACGAATACGGCGGGATACCGATAGGAAAGCCGCTGGCGGATTTCAGCGTGCAGACCATTACGGGCGAAACCTTCACACTTTCCGAAGCGCTCAAAGAGAAGGGACTCGTGCTCATCAACTTCTGGGCGACGTGGTGCGGGCCCTGCGAAAGCGAGTTCCCGTATCTGCAGGAGGCTTACGAGCAGTATAAGGACAGGGTAGAGGTGCTCGCGCTGTCCGAGGACCCCGACGATACCACTGAAATGCTGATACAGTACGCAAACAGCCACGGCCTTACCTTCCCCGTCGCGCGTGAAGAGGGCCTGGGGATAGCCTCGCAGTTCGTAAAGGAAGGCATACCAACCACGATTATCGTGGACAGGTTCGGAAACGTCGCGTTCCTGGAGGTGGGCTCGCAGTCCTCCGCAAGCGTATTTACGCGCCTGTTCGATTATTTCCTGAGCGAGGACTATACCGAGACCGAGATTCTGCACGCGGTACCGCCGCTCAAGCCCCAGTACGCCGATCCCGATCCGGCGGAGCTCGCCGCGCAGGCGAACGCGGAGGGCAGCAGCCTTACGTATTTTAACGAGGACGACGATTACGTGTGGCCCTTCGTTCCCGCCGACAAGGACGGCAGGAGCGCGCTTACCAACTCGAACGCCTCCTATACGGAAACCTTTGCGATGCTGCACGTGAACGTAAACGCTCAGGCAGGCGAGGAGCTCGCCTTCGATCTGAGCACCGACAGCCTGAGCGCGTTCAACCTGCTCACCGTGAGCGTGGACGGAACGGACGTAAAGGCCTACGGCGGCAAAAACGACTGGCAGACGTACGTGGTGCCGCTCACGGCGGGCGCGCACGACGTGGCGTTCACCTATTACGCCAACACCGCGCAGAGCATGACCGGCGAAGCGATAAAGAGCGACAGCGTATGGCTGGACGAGGTGAGGCTGGTGTCCGCGGACGAAGCCGCCGCGATACGCGCTGCGCTGCCCGTATACGCGGCAGACGGCGTGTTCGCCCTCGAGGTTACGAACGCGGACGCGCTGGAGATCGTGTTCAGCGATAAGGATATAATCGAGCAGTATATTTTCGGCGTGACGCTGGACGGCTGCTACATACTGCCAAGCGGCAGCGTGAGCGTGAAGGCGCACTTTACCAAGGACGAGGACACCGCGCGCGCATTCCTGCTTAACTACTGCGACGGCGTAATAATGAGCATGGAAGAGCTCTACGACGGCAATGAGTACCCGTTTACGGGCATGATCGACAGCATGGAAACCACCGGCTACGCCTACGGCGGCGTGATGCTGTATAAGAGCATAGACGCGCTGGACGTCGAGGACGTGCACATGGCGCTCACGTTCGCAAGCGAGGAAAACGTGAATTCCTTCGTGGAGGAGATGAGCTTTTACGGCATCGCGCTCAGCTGGACCTATGCGGACGGCAGCGCGCCCTCAACATCTGCGACGGCGAGCATCGAGGACGACGGATACGCATACTACACCGTGTCGGTAGTCGACCAGTACGGCGATGCCGTGCCCGGAGTGATAATCAACTTCTGCACAGACACGCTCTGCGAGCAGGTGACCACGGACGAGGACGGCGTGGCGGTATACTGCGCCGAGCCCGACATCTATCACGTGCAGGTGATAAAGGCGCCCGCAGGCTACGAGATTGACAAAACGACGGAATACTATATGAGCATACAGGGAGACGCGCTTGCGCTGCTTGCGCAGCGCAACGATTGAAATGAAGCTTCGTTTTATTTCAATCGGGTTGGGGGGGCTGCTTGCGCAGCCCCTCGTTCAAAATGAATCTTTGATTTATTTTGAACGGCTTGGTTTTCTGTAGCTGTTTAAGGTGCTTGGATA
Organism: Clostridia bacterium; assembly: GCA_017543905.1. Classification (GTDB taxonomy): domain Bacteria; phylum Bacillota; class Clostridia; order Christensenellales; family Aristaeellaceae; genus RUG14130. The sequence goes on along the minus strand of JAFYFC010000018.1, from coordinate 152 downwards.
AAACGTTCGGCTTTCGGCAAGTTGTGAGGCAGGTTTGCAATTTTTGCTGAAAATCCTGCGGGATTTTCCGGGCGCAAGGCGCACCGCCTCAAATCGCAGATTTGAGCCGATGCGTCCCGCCGAAGGCGGGATTGATTTGCCAATGGCAAATC
>JAFYFC010000017.1 GCA_017543905.1 Clostridia bacterium | reverse complement strand
CTGACGACGGTCATTTGATCCGCGCGCCCCGAGGTGCCTTCGGTCGGGGCTCCGCCCCTCCCTTCGGCTCCTCGGGGGATGGCTCTGCCAGTGCTGCTGTGGTCCAGTAAATTCGGTCTCACATCATTGACAAATGAACAGAAACGCCTGCGCGGCTCGGCCTGCCTCGTTCGTCTTTTCATCCACACACATTTCAAAAGGGTTTAAAACAGGCAGCCCGTCGTCCTGTCCGTAACGGGACGCAGTTTTTTCATCGTCTCTCTTTTCTTCGCCTGAGCGCGGCGATAATATCGCTCACGTTGCCTTCGTTTATTACGCCGGGCTTCTCCTGCTGGTATTCAAGTAAATTTTCCTTGTTTTCCGCTTCTGCCCTTCGGACCTCAGCGTACATCGATCCATAATCGCCGTTCTGCACAGCCTGACGGATAAACTGCTGAACATCCCGGGCGACCACGTCATATGTCCCGTAAAGGTCTGTAACCGCTTTCTTTAGCCGCTCCAGCGTCAGCGGGTCACCGGCTTTTTCCTGCTCCCACAGGATGCCTATCACGTCTGAGCGATCGTATTTATATTCTCTGCCTGCCTTAAGCTTCATCGCCGCCAGATATTCCCCTGTGACTGTCCGCACGTTGAGAACGCCGTAAAACGTCTTGTAATACCGGGAATACTGGGTGATTTTATCTGTGTAGGATTCTGTCTTCCTGAATTCATCGTTCAGCCAGCCGGCGGGCAGCCCACAGCGATCGCCCACAGCGCTTATGGCCTCCTTCATGGAAGAGGCCGCATTAATCAGCGCATCCATGTCATAAGTCATTTCCCGAAAGCCGTAATTGAGCACGACGGAAGCCCCGCCGATGAGAATGATTTCCGCCGGTACGGACTTTCCGTTGCGTTTGCGGAACTCCCTGGCCAATTCTTTAAGACAGCGGTCGAGCTTCTCTTTGGTAAAAGGCTTTTCAAACAACGTCCCTTACCCCGCTTTCAAATATATTAAAGCGTTTGAACTCCGGGATCGCTTCCCTTTCTGCCTTGCGCCGCGGTTCGTCTGATTTCATAACCGCGCATGTCATCAGCACACCGACGGGAAAAACCGGCTTTTTCAATCTCTGCGCCCGTATGTCGTCATATTTTGTGCAGAGCGGTATCCGGTTTTCGCGGGACAGATAATCCAGCATCGCCAGCAGGTACAAAGCTTCCGGATACCAGCGTTTATTATACAGCGTCCTGATCTCGTCCGTCTCAAGAAGCTTCAGCATAAAATCCACATCCCCCATGTCCTTCACATGATGGCATGTGTTGCTCTTAAACGTTTCAAAAGAGCTTCGGTATTCCTGCCGCGCCGATTCAAGGATTTCCTCGACGGTAACGCCCAGCGCCTTTGCCAGGCGGTAGAGCGTCCCCGCAGCGCACTTTTCGACATCGGTCTTCCCGCTGCACAGGTCGCTGACAGTCGCCTGCGGAACGCCGCTTATTTTGCTGAGACGGTATTTTGAAAGCTGCCTTTTTTCGAGCTGTTCCTGTATCAGCATGCCTGACGCCTCCTCCCTGCCGTTTCTCACAACATTATAACGGTATACCGAAGTAATTGCAAGGGGCATTACGTTATATGCGATAATAATATGCAAAAAAAGCTGCCCGTCCTAATTAAAACGACGGGCAGGAATTATTCCGGATAGTTTTTCAATTCTAATGCTTTTTTCGACCGCCTCTTATGCGGATTATCTGGCTCATGCCTCACCTGCGGCTGCACTTATTCCGGCGGGTTCGCAAGCGCGCGCGCTACTGCGGCGCAGTAGGAATAATACGGCTGTACCGCCTCCGGGGGCAGCAGGGAGCAGGCGAGCTCCAGATTGTACGCGCCCTTGTAGCCTATCTCCTTAAGCGTCTGCGTGAAGGCAGGAAAATCCTGCCTCGCGCACCAGGCGGATATCGCGCCGGGCAGCGCGTGCTCGTCCTCGCCCGCGTTCGTGTTTACGTGCAGGGCGATCAGCCGGCTTCCCAGCGTGCGCGCGCACTCGCTCATGTTCAGGCGGAAAATGTTGGCGTGACCGGTGTCGAGGCACGCGCCCACGCAGGGCGAGCCCAGACGGTCTATCACGCTGACGAGGGTTTCCGGCTTTTCGACGGACGCGCCGATATACTGGCGGTTGCGGCGCGCGAATATGTTTTCGAGCGCGACGCGCACGCCCATGTCCTTAAGCTCGTTTATAAGCTCGCTCAGCAGAAACACGTTCGCGTCCACGGTCTGCGCAAAGCCCTCCAGCATGTACATGGGATGCATTACGGCGACGGGGCAGCCCGCCTTCGCGCCTGCGTCCAGCGCGTGGCGGTACAGCGGCAGCCAGTGCTCTGAAAACGCGCGCGGCGAGCCGTCGCCGGGATTGGGCGTGTGGCCGGGAAAGTACGGCAGATGTCCCTGCGATATCTCAAGCCCCTCGTCCCGCGCGATCTGAGCGGTCTCTGTGACGTCCCGCGTCCATTCGGATGTGAGCAGCTTTTCGGGCTCATCCATGTACCTGCACATGCTCAGGTCTATGCCGTCGAAGCCCGCGCGCTTCATGCATCTCATCGTTTCGCGCTTGGAAAGCCCCGCGTTCAGTCCGTGGGAAGGTGAAAAGGATATTTTCATAACGACCTCCTGACGTTTTCGCGCCTGTTACGGCTTTATGCCCGCCTCGCCCAGCGCCTTCAGCGCGTGCAGGCGTATCCCGCGCTCGAGCTCCCAGCAGCGGTCCACCGAGCAGCGGCACTCTATGCGGCAGGTGGCGCAGCCCCTGTCCATCGAAATATAGCCGTCCACGACGGGGTCCTCGTCTATGAAGGTGAACTCCTCGTTCACCGTGCGCATAGCGTCTTTAAGGACCTCGAGCGCCCTGTCGTAATCCTGTCCGTGTGCGACGGTCACGTCCACCACCGCGCAGCGGTAATCGCCGGACATGTTTATTACCGTGCGGATCTCGCCGTTCGGTATCACGAACAGCGCGCCGTTCGTGGCCCTCAGCGTGGTTGTGCGCAGCGCGACGCTCTCTATGCGGCCGGTCTGCCCCGCCACGGTGACCACGTCCCCCACGTTGCAGGAGCCCTCCATCCACAGGAACATACCGCTGATTATATCCTTTACCAGCGTCTGGCAGCCGAAGGCTATTGCGACGCCGCTGACGCCGGCGACGGTGAGCAGGCTTTTTATGTCGACGCCCAGCGTGCTCAGGGCGGTCAGCGCCACCGTTATATACATAAGCACGTTGAACAGGCTTTCCAGCAGTGTCTGCACGGTGCCGCCGCGGCCGGTGCTGCTGTGCCGCGCGTTGTAGGCGGCGAACGCCTTTTTGATAAGCTTCCTGACCAGCCGTATAAAGATTATGCCCAGTGCGACTATCAGACCGGCCTTGAAAATGCGCATAAACAGATCGGGCAGCTCGCCCGCTAATTTTTTGATGCTTTCGGCAGCAGATAACAGCATAACGTCCTCCGGATTATACAAAAGCGCGTGCCCGCAGCACCCGGGCACGCTGACGCATGGTTTAATCAGTTGCGGATCTTCATCCAGTACTTGTTGAGCTGCTCCATCTTATCCATCATGTCGGTAAAGGTTTCGCACTTTGCGAGTATTTCCTCGTTGGGATTGACGGCGACGTTTTCAGCCTCTTCCGCGGGAAGCTCGGCCACCACCTGCTTGATGGGGGAAGCGTAATAAATGTATTCGTAATTCTTCTTTGCGATGTCGGGGCGGCACATGAAGTCAATGAACTTGAGCGCCCAGTCGTAGTGCTTGCTGTCCTTGGGCACGCACATCGCGTCCACCCAGACGTTTGAACCCTCCTCGGGCACCACGTACGCCAGCTTGTCGTTTTCCATAATCGCGTACATCGCGTCGCCCGACCACATTACCGCCATCGCGCCTTCGCCGGCGATCATCTTGTCCTTGACCTCGTCTACCATGTAGCCGGCGACGATGCCGTTGTTCTTCTGCTCGATAAGCAGGTCGCTTACCTTGGAGAGGGCTTCGTCAGAGAAGTCGTTCAGGCTGTAGCCCTGATACTTGAGCATTACGCCCATCATGTCGCGTATGGAATCCAGCATAAACACGCCGTTTTTGTACTGCGGGTCAAACAGGCTGCTCCAGGAGGTTATTTCGCCGTTGACCTTCTCGGTGTTGTAAAGTATGCCCATGGTGCCCCACATATACGGCACGGAATATTTGTTGCCGTTGTCGTAGGAATAGGCCCACATGGTATCGAGTATATTGGCCTTGGCGTTTGGCAGCTTTTCATAATCAAGGGCCGCCAGCTTGTCTTCTTTTATAAGACGTTCAACAATATAATCAGAAGGCACGACTATGTCGTAGGAATTGTTGCCGGCGGTCATCTGCGTGTACATTTCCTCGACTGTAGTGAAGTTGACGTAGTTCACCTTTATGCCGGTCTCTTCCTCAAACTGCTCGATAACGCTTTCGTCGATGTAATCGTACCAGTTGTACACGATCAGCTTGTCCTGACGGTTCTTGAATACCGCGAAGTACAGTATCGCGGCGATTGCAAGCGCCGCGACAACGGCGATAATGATGATTCTGCGAGTGCGTCTTTTCATGAGTTGTCCTCCCGTAAATTAACTTATGCTCTCAAGCGTGGACCGCTTGTTAACAACTATCAGCAGCGTAAGCACCGTTACGAACATTATTGTGCTCATCGCGTACATGTCGGGCGTCACGCCCAGCTTTGCCGCCGAGTACACAACTACAGACAGGTTCTGTACGTATCCGCCGGTGAAATACGATATAACGAAGTCGTCCAGCGACATCGTCAGCGCAAGAAGCGCACCGGTTATGATGCCGGGCTTGATCTCGGGTATTATGACGTCGGTTATCGCTTCCATCGGCGTGCAGCCCAGATCCAGCGCCGCCTCGTAGGTGTTGGGATCCATCTGCCTGAGCTTGGGCAGCACGCTGAAAAGCACATAGGGCGTATCGAAGGTAATGTGGGCGAGTATCATGGTGAACATGCCCCGGGGCAGTGTGAACAGATATTTGTTTATGAACACCATCATCATCATGAGGCTTACGCCGGTCACGATGTCGGGCATGGTCATGGGCAGGTAGGACAGGTTTATGAGGGCGGTCGAATACTTTTTTTTACAGGCGTGTATGCCGATAGCGCCCAGCGTGCCCAGCACGACGCTTGCCAGCGTCGCGGCGAAGGCGACAATCAGCGTTACCTCGAGCGCGTCCATGAGCTTTGAATTGTCAAGCAGAGACGCGTACCACTTCAGAGAAAAGCCCTGCCAGTTCGCGCGGCTTTTGCCCTCGTTGAACGAAAGGATTATCATTATCGCGATGGGGGAATACAAAAACAGCAGCACCAGCGCGATATACGAGCCCTTAAGCCCTTTAAAAAACCGTTTCACCAGTTGTTCGTCCTTTCGCTTTTATTGATGTCTATGCGGTTGAGCAGTCCCATCGAAAGCAGTATGAGCGCCATCATGACCAGAGACAGCGCGCTGCCGAACTGCCAGTTATTCAGCGTCATGAACTGGTTTTCAATGGTATCGCCCAGCATGTGTATCATGCCGCTGCCCAGCAGACGGCTGATTGCGAAGGTGGTTACGGAGGGCATGAATACCATGGATATTCCGCTGATTATGCCGGGCACGGAAAGGGGCAGCTTGACCCTGAAAAACACCCTGACCGGGTTTGCGCCCAGATCCTGCGCGGCCTCTATCACGCGCTCGTCCATTTTTTTAACGCTGGTGTGTATGGGCAGCACCATAAACGGCAGATAGTTGTATACCATGCCGAACAGCACAGCGCCCCGCGTGCCTATAAGCTTTTTGGGCTGCATGCCCAGCTTTTCAAGCAGGGAGTTTATAACGCCCGTGTCCTCGAGCAGGGTCATGGTGGCGTAGGTCCTGAGCAGGAAGTTCATCCACATCGGCAGCAGTATCAGCACAAACAGCGACTTGTGCCTTGAAAAATCCTTGCCGGCAAGTATGTACGCGCAGGGATAACCGAGCAAAAGGCAGATGGCCGTGCATTCCAGAGCCAGGCGTATGCTGCGCCAAAGCACCTTCATATAATCGTTTTCAAAGCCCTGAGCGAGATTGGCGAAGGTAAAGGCGCCGTTTTTGTCCGTGAGGGCGTAAAACGCCACGAATATCAGAGGAAATATGGTAAACAGCACCATCCACAGCGCGTAGGGGCCGGAAAAGAAGCTCCGTTTCATTTTAAGCCTCCCGCGCCATTTTGTGCATTATGTGTATGTTCGAGGGCACCACGCTCAGCCCCACGCGGCTGCCGGGCGCGTACATGGCGGTGGAATGCACCTTCCAGTCGAAGCTGCCCGCCTCGATTATCATCTCGTAGTGCACGCCCTTGAACAGCACGCTCTTTACCACGCCGTTCAGCATGCCTACGTCCTCGCCCACCAGCATTATGTCCTCCGGGCGCACGACCATGTCCACGGGCTCGTTTTTGTCGAAGCCCTCGTCCACGCATTCGAACACGCGTCCGGCCGCGCTCACCTCGAAGTCCTCGTTCATTACGGCGTCAAGTATGTTGCTGTCGCCTATGAAGTTCGCCACGAACGCGTTTTTGGGCTCGTCGTATATGCTTTTGCCGCTGCCGATCTGCTGTATCACGCCGCCGTTCATGACCACTATGGTGTCGCTCATCGTGAGCGCCTCCTCCTGGTCGTGGGTCACGTATATGAACGTGATGCCGAGCTGCTGCTGCATGTTTTTGAGCTCCAGCTGCATTTCGCGCCTGAGCTTCAGATCCAGCGCGCCCAGCGGCTCGTCCAGCAGCAGCACCTCCGGCTCGTTTACCAGCGCGCGGGCGATGGCGATCCTCTGCTGCTGACCGCCGGATAGCGCGTCCACGCCGCGCTTGGCGTACGCCTCCATCTTGACCAGACGGAGCATGCGCATTATGCGCCTGTCGATCTCCTCCCTCGCCTGCGCGCGGGTGGGTTTGGCGACGCCGGGCAGCAGCTCCTCCGGAGTTTTGAGGCGCAGACCGAAGGCGACGTTGTCGTATACGTTAAGGTGCGTGAACAGCGCGTATTTCTGAAAGATCGTGTTCACGCGCCGCTTGTAGGGCGGCACGCCCGTTATGTCCTTGCCGTCAAAGAGCACAGTGCCCTCGTCCGGCGATTCGAAGCCGCCGATTATGCGCAGCGTAGTGGTTTTGCCGCAGCCGGAGGGGCCCAGCAGCGTAACGAATTCACTGCGGCAGATATAGAGGTTTATCTGCTTCAGCACCTGCGTGTCGCCGAAGGATTTGCTTATTCCGACGAGCTCTATGAGCTTTGTGTTTTCGTACATGTGACGGCCTCCGGTATATTAAAATGAGGGCGGACTCGAAACCCAGATGAATTTGCAGGGCGTGCGGCCGGAATTGACTATGCGGTGTGGCGCGGAGGGCTTAAAGCAGAAGCTTTCGTCCTTGCGGGCCTTTATATGCCGCTCGCCGAGCTCTATGGTGAGAGTGCCGGCGAGCACGTAGCCTATCTCCTCGCCCTCGTGCGGATCGTCCAGCGCGGTGGCGCCGCCCGGACCGAGCTCCACCAGTATCGGCTCCATCTCGTTTTTCTGCGCGTCCGGCACCAGCCAGCGTATGTATCCGCGTATGCCCTCGCTGTCCTCCTTGACGCTCATGTCCTCGTCGCCGAACACGATTTTTTCGTCCCCGGCGGAGGCGAAGAAGCGGCTCAGGTCGCTGCCGAGGGACAGCAGTATGTCCTGCAGCGTGGTTATCGAGGGGGAGGTAAGGTCTCTCTCGACCAGAGAAATAAAGCCCTTCGAAAGCTCGCACCTGTCCGCGAGCTCAGACTGCGTGAGCCCCCTTTGCAGGCGCAGACGCTTTATCCTTTCGCCTATCAGCACATGCCTTCCCCCCTTCCCGTGAGCCTGCGGTTCAGTTTAATAAAATGAACCTTAAAGTTCAGCAATATTAAACAACATACGCGCGCGCCTGTCAAGCGCCTGAGCGCGCGCAGAGTGTTAAATTTAATTTTATTTGCCTGAAAGTTTAGTATTATAAATCAAACGCTCGCGGCATTTTTTTGCCGCGCGTATTGCAAAACGCGCATCTTTCCCTTATAATTCGGTATATTGATCGTTCTAAGGATTCCCTAAACCCTTCGACTTGGGAGGCGCGTATGAATATACTCGTGCTGGGCGTCGCGTTCACGGACATAAAGGGCTTTCCCTGCGGCGCATACGATCCCTTCGGCACCAACAAGGGAAACGTCGTGGTCACCCACGGGGGCGTTGCGAGGAACGCGGCGGAGGACCTTGCCAACCTCGGCGCGCAGGTGGAGTTTCCCTGCATGCTGGACGACAGCCCGTTTTCAGGAGACGTGAGCGCAAGGCTTAAGCGCGCGGGCGTATCCCTCGCGCACGCCGTGCGCGTAAAAAGCGGCGGCATAGGCATATGGCTGGCGGTGTTCGACGAGAAGGGCGATCTGGCGGGCAGCATATCCCAGATGCCGGACACCGCGCCGCTTGAATGCCTGCTGGACGAACAGGGAGACGCTCTTATAAGCGCCTGCGACGTGGTCTGCGCGGAATTCGACGCGGGCGAGCGCATGTCCGAGTGCACGCTGGAGATAGCCGAAAGGTATCGTAAGGACGTGTTCACCGTGATAGGCAACATGTCCGTCACCGGCAGACGCCAAGACCTCATGGCGCGCACGCGCTGCGTGATAATGAACGGCATAGAGGCGGGAAAGCTGTTTTCCTGCGAAATAGACGCGGCCCTGCCGCAGGACGCGCTCACGCTCGTATGGGCGGCGGGCAAAAGCATGGGACTGCGCGCGATAATCGTGACGCTGGGCGCGGCGGGCTGCGTGTACGCGGATTTCGGAAGCGGCGAGTGCGGCTGCCTGCCCGCGCAAAGCTGCAAGGTCGTGGACACCACCGGCGCGGGAGACGCGTTCTTCTCCGCGGCGATTATGTCCATAGCGCGCGGACAGAGCCTGCGCCGCGCCTGCGAAAACGGCTCGCACATCGCCGCGCGCGTGATCTCGCTTACAGAAAGCGCCTGCCCGAGGGGTTCGGGAGACATATTTGAGGACTGAAAACGGCAGACAGGCGTATTTTCCGCTTATTCAGGCGTTGCGCGCAGACCTTTTTTGCGCTATAATATGCGTAGGCGCGAAAGGCAGAAATTCAACTTTAGCAGCGGCGCGGCAGCATATGCCGCCCTTCCCGCTGCAAATAAAAGGAAGCGTACTGATTGATATGAAGCTGTTCAGGCATGCCGACAAGCGGCTGGTATCGTCGGGAATAATCGTATTCGTGACGGCGGTGCTCGCGTTTTGTCTGTTTTCGAACTTTAACGCCGCGATAAGCGCGGTAAAGGCGTTCATCGCGTTTTTCGCACCGGTGTACTGGGGTCTCATAATCGCGTACCTGATGCGGCCGTTCGCTAACCTTATTTCGCGCCTGCTGCCCAAAAAGATCAAAAGCGAGCGGGTGCGCACGAACACGGGCAACGTGCTGGCGATACTGCTGTTCGTGCTGCTGGTGGTATTCGTGCTGTACGCGTTCCTGCCGCAGATGCTTTCCTCTCTGATCGACTTCGCTTCGAACTTCGACGGCTATGTGGAATCCTTCAAGGGCACGGTAAAGAATTTTTCCGCTAAGATCACGTTCGTCGAGATAGAGCCCGAGGAAATAGACCGCTTTATCGGCACGAGCGACGAACTGCTCTACCGGCTGGGCGGCTGGGCGAAGGACAACATAAACACGCTGGTTTCGATGGCTACGCAGGTTTCCGGCTTCGTGGTCAACTTCCTTATAACGATAACCATGGCGATCTACGCGCTTATCGACCGCAAAAACCTGAAACATGGCCTTAAGCGCCTGCTGGACGCGTTCCTAAGCAAGGAAAAAGCGCAGCGCACGCGCACGGTGATAAAGCGCGGCGACAGCATACTGATGACGTTTTTAAGCAGCAATCTGGTCGACTCGCTCATAATCGGCGGAGTAAACTTCGTATTCCTGGGCATCGCGAAGGCGGATTACCAGCTGATCCTCGCGTTTCTGCTGGGCCTGACCAACTATATACCCACGTTCGGCCCCATAATCGGCGGCGTCGCGGCGGGCGTGGTGATACTTCTGACCAAGCCGCATCTGCTGCTCGCGTTTTTCATATTCACGGTAATTCTGCAGCAGATCGACGGTAACATAATAAAGCCGCTGCTCTTCGGCGACTCCATGAAGCTCTCGCCCTTCTGGGTGATGGTCGCGATAATCGTGGGCGGACGCATGTTCGGTCTGGCGGGCATGATACTCGGAACGCCCATAGTCGCCTTCATAAGCAGCATGGTAAACGAAGCGGTGGACCGCCGCCTCCCCGACAGCCCGAAGCCGGAGGAGAAAAAGCGCAAAAGGTTTTTCGCAAGGAAGGCGAATAAATAAAACGAGCAATACTATAACACTCTGCAGAAAGCAAAAAACAAATCGGAGGGACGAGCCCTCCGGTTTGTTTTAATGTCTTGAAGCTGTAACCCCGCTTACCTGTACCCGTCCTGAATAAACAGGTTTTTCATCTTTTCGTGACGCTCGCCCGTTATCCAGTCCACGTCGTCGGTAAGCCAGTCCATTATCTCGAGCTGGCGGGTCTCCCATGCGATCGTGGCGGCCTTCTCCTCCGCGCTGGGCTCGTGGTCGTAGCTCTTTACCAGCTCGCAGTAGCCGAAAATATACCTGTCGCACGCACAGCGGATGGTGAAATTGGTTTCCGGGCCGTCGGATACGCGCTCGCCGCGCGCGTCGATCAGCTTCTGATGGCGCGCTTTGTATTCCTCCGCGCAGCCGTCCTTGAGCACCGTCGCGAACACGCGTCTGCGGATAAGGCTCTTGTCCGCGCGCACGTTGCCGATGTCGTGGTACATAAGGCGCATGCTGCCCGGCGCGGCTATCTCCTGTACGCAGGCGCTCATATCGCCCGCGAACTCGTCTGTAAGCTGCTTTAGTCCATGCGGATCGCCGTCCTCGAACTCCGCGTAGAGATACAGAAACTCATTGACGCTCCAAGCGGAAGCGTTTTTTGCGCCCAAACGCGCGCAGGCGCGCTGAATATAGGCCTCCGCGCCGCTTACGAGGCTGATAAATTCGTCCTTTTTGCCCGGAAAAAACCGGTACATAGCGGTTTCGCGCTTCATTTTAATTACTCCTTAATGTAGTTATTCAGACGGCAGCATCTGTCGCACAAGCGCCAAACCCGCCGCAAGTCTTGCCAAAATCCCGCCGTTTCAGAAACCATTCTTAAAACCAATCCGCAACCCCGCGGGCTTAAGCGAAGCGAAAAGCCCGCCGTCACCCCGCCGCAAAACTCACCGCAAGTCTGCCGTTTCAGAAACCAATCTTAAAAACCAATCCGCAACCCCGCGGGCTTCAGCGAAGCGCACAAGCCCGCAGGGGTGGCTTGGAGGGGCTTGCCTCTCCAACTTCATTCCGCAGGGCGAGCTTTGCCCGCCCGAGGACGCGATTTTTGCGCAGGGAGCGCAGCGCAGCGAAGACGACCGGAGCAAATAATCGCTTCATTACAATTTGAGGTTGATTTGCCATTGGCAAATCAATCCCGCCTTCGGCGGGACGCATCGGCTCAAATCTGCGATTTGAGGCGGTGCGCCTTGCGCCCGGAAAATCCCGCAGGATTTTCAGCAAAAATTGCAAAACCCGCCTCAGCCCTTGCCGAAAGCCGAACGTTTTATCCAAGCACCTTATTCAGCTACATAAACCCCCCGATTGAAATGAAGCGCAGCTTCATTTCAATCGAAGCGAAGCGCAAGCGCAGCGTCGTAATGTCTCCCCGCTCCGCCGCCGCTGGAGCGTCCGCCGCCGCCGCTGCCGCCGCCGAAGCTGCCGCCGCCAAAGCCTCCTCTGAAACCGCCTGAACGGGAGGAACCGCTGCTGCGCGAGCCGCCCGAATAGCCGCTGCGCGAGCCGCCGTAGTAGCCGCCGGGTCTGTTATACGGTCCGCTAAGCGGCGGGCGCGGATAACGCGGACGCGGCGCGCGGAAAATGAACCATCTCGGCCTGTAGGCGCTGCTGTAGTAGCCGCCGCGCCTGCTCGAGGAAACGATCACGATCACCGCGATTATCACCAAAAACGCTATCAAAGGCATAATATCTCCAATTCCTCCGTCGTCCATGCTCCCGCCTCCCGGCTGTCCGCCGCCGAAGCCTGAGGGCGAAACCGTGCTGCCAGAGGTATCGGAAAGCTTGCCGGTATGCTGCAGAGCCTCCGCGTTCATGAAGGCGAGATTCACGTTGTAATAGGAAACCACGCGCTCGAACAGCGCCTTAAACAGCTTTTGCGTGCCTGCGGAATACGCCTTTACCGCAAAATCCGGCTCCAGATACGTCTTAAGCATACTGTCCAGCGCGCCCGCGCTGGTTATGCGCAGCGTGCCCGAGCCCTGCGTGAGATAATAATCGTCGTCGCTTATCGCCATCAAGAGCAGATACCCGTTGTCCTGATCCTTGTCGCCCACGCCCCAGCCGTTGAACAGGTTCAGCGCGTATTTATTTGTTTTTACGCCGCCGGTGCTGTTCACCGTCACCACGACGATCTGCGCGCCGCACGCCTGCTCAAGCGCCACGTTGTTGTAATATATTACCGCCTCGGTCTCGCGGTCCAGCACGCTTGCGGTATCGTTGTAGTAAAAGTCCTCGCTCGCCTCGATGTACGCCTTGGCTTTGCCGCACGCGCTGAGCGTCATAACGAGGCACGCAAGCAGCATAAGCGCCACTGCTTTTTTCAATTTGCCACCTCCTGGTAAAGGGGGCTGTAAACAGCCCGTCGGCCAAAACGGATTTTCTGTTTATTCATAAATCTGTCCCGGCCGCTAAGGGAGCTCGCGCCTTTAAAACGCCTGCGGGCGTTTCCGGCGCGAAAAATGTTTTTGCGCGGATAGAAGTTGGAGGGAGTGCGCTCCCTCCAAACCACCCGATTTCGGATATCCGTCACTCCCGGTTTTTAGCCCGTCTGCGGATATGCTTTATTTCGCCGGCACCGCTTTAATGCCGGTAATGCCCGCCAGCAGCTTCGCCGGGAAGGCGGAGCGATCCTGATTGAAATCCTCCGCAGACGCCCAATACGCGATATTGAACAGCGAATTGTCCGTGCTTTCGAGGTTTTTGTACCAATATCTAACCTCTTTGGCCGTGTCGCTGTCCGAGCCGGACGCCGCTATGTATTCCTTGTACACCGTGTCCGCGGCGGCGTACAGGGACTTATACGCCTTGAGCAGCTCGTTTTCGTCGTCGATACCGTCCAAACGCGCGATCGCCGCGTCCAGCGCGCGGGTGGCGTCGGTCTCGCCCGCGGTTTTCGCGTAGCCGTTCAGCTTCACCGCGCTGGATTTCGCGTCCATTATAAAATTGTACGCGCTTTCGGTATACGCGGTCTCCGTGCCGCTTTTGAACTCCTTTATCACGCTGCTGCGCCTTGCGTTCAGCTTGAGCGGCCCTAATACGAGTATGGACAGCGCGACTGCGAGCGCGAGTATGCGCTTCGCGCGCGGACGGTTCTCAGAGGCGGAAAGCTTGCCGCCCGCCGCCTCGGTTATTTCGCTTTGGATTTGCTTTTGCTCCTGCCTGCGTTCGGCAAGCTTCGCGATCGCCTGGCTCATGAACGCTCCTTTTAGGCCTTGAACTCGAGCAGCTTCTGCTTAAGCTGCGTTTCGATCGCCTGCAGCTGTTCCTCTGCGGCGCGGCGCTTTTCCTTGCCCTCGCGCTGGATCTTGAGCACCTCGTCCATCGTATCGATCAGCTGCTGGTTGGTGTAATTCAGGGTCTCTATGTCGATAATGCCTCTCTCCGCGGCCTTCGCGGTCTCTACCGTAGCCATATGCAGCTGATCCGCGTTTTTCTTGAGCAGCTCGTTGGTAAGGTTCGTGACCGCCTGCTGCGCCTCCATCGCCTGCTGGCTGTGCTCTATGCCCAGCGCCATGACCATCTGGCTCTTCCAGACCGGGATGGTGTTCACGATGGTGGACTGTATCTTTTCGACCATGACGGTGTCGGAGGACTGTATGAGCCTGATCTGCGGCGCCATCTGGATGGAGATGTTGCGCGTGAGCTCGAGGTCGTAAAGCTTCTTCTCGAAGCGGTCGGCCTTGTCGTTCAGATCCTTGGCCGCCTGCGCGTCCTCGGGCAGACCCGTGCGCTCCGCGAGCGCGACCGCCTCGGCGATCTCCTTGGCGCGGAACTCCTCCAGCTTTTTCTTGCCCATCTGGATGTAAACGGTAAGGGTCTTGAAGTATACGAGGTTCTCGTCGTAAAGCTGGTCGAGCAGCACGATGTCGTTGAGCAGGGTTATCTTGTGGCTGTTAAGCGCCTTTACGATCTCGTCCACGTTCGCGGAGGCGTCCTCGTAGCGGGTCTTGAGCAGCGCGAGCTTGTCCACCTTTTTCTTGAAGAAGCCGAATATGCCCCTGTTCTTGTTTTCGGCGTCCACGGAGAAGCCCTTGAGCTCCAGCACGAGCTTGCTGATCATATTGCCGACCTCGCCCAGGTCCTTGGTCTTGACGTTTGCAAGCGCGCTGTCGGAGAAGCGGCTCAGATCGCCCTGTATCTCGCTGCCGAAGGCGAACACGTCGGCGGTTTCCTTGATGTCGGTCTTCTCGACCTCGCGTATCGCCTTGTAGACGCTGGAGCGTTCCTTTTCGACCTTCTCCGGGTCCTGCGTGGTGTCGATCTCCACCTCTATGCTTTTGAGCGCTTCCTCAAACTCGGGCACTATTGCGGTCGCGGCCGCCTGATAACTTGTATCCGCCATGTTCTTCTCTCCTTAATCAATTTGTCGCTGTTGCCGCAAGCAGCCGCTTCTCCTCCTCCTGAAGCTCGGTCTGCAGCTGTTTGCTTATGTCATCTATTTCAGCGTCCACACCGGACGCACGGGGTCTCTCCTGCTTGTCGGCAAGCCCGTCCGCGCGCAGCATAGTTTTGAGCACCTCTATGCTGACCTTGATTTCCGCCGCTTCGTTTTTGTACAGCTTGTCGCGGAATTTCTCGAACGCCTGCGCGACCATGCCCAGACAGCTCTCTATGCGGCCGCGGCCCTCCTCGGCCATGGAGCCCTTGCCGGCGAGCGTATCGTAATAGCCCATGAGCTTGTCGAGCGTGGGCATGTAGTAGCTGAAAAACGTGTACGCGTCCCCGCGGTCGGATTTGTCGTTTACTACCTCTTCGATTATGTCCTCGGAGCTGTCCGATATGCGGGTAAGGTATTCCTTTACGCTTTGGTCGCCGCTCTTCTCGGCGATAGTGCGGAAGCTTTCTATCGTGCCGCGCGCCTGCTTTATAAGCGCGTCCAGATCCTTGTCTCCGGTAAGTATCTCCTCGGTGACGGTAATGTCGCGCCCCGTGAACACAAGCTTATCCAGCGCGAAATAGCAGCCCGCCGCCAGCGCCGCGCTCAAAAGTATCGCCCACAGCTTGTATATGGGCAGTATCAGTGCGAACAGTACGAACGCGCCCGCCGCCGCGTAGATGGGCAGCGCGCTTTTTATATGAAGCTTTTTGGTTTTGCGTGTGGGTTTTATGCTCATTTTTGCCTCCGCTAAGCTATTTTCCCGCATGCGCGGAACGCTCCGCGCCCTGTCAGACGTCTATGTCCAGCGACACCGGGCAGTGATCCGAGCCCTGTATCTCCGCGTGTATCTCCGATGCGCGTATCCTGTCCTTTATGCGGTCGGATACTATAAAGTAGTCTATGCGCCAGCCCGCGTTCCTCTCCCGCGCGCGCATGCGGTACGACCACCAGCTGTACGCGCCCGCCGCGTCCGGATGCAGGTAACGGAAGCTGTCGGTAAAGCCCGCGCCGAGGAGCTCTGTCATTTTGCCGCGCTCCTCGTCCGTAAAGCCCGCGCTCATGTGGTTCGTGTCCGGGTTTTTAAGGTCGATCTCCTTGTGCGCCACGTTCAGGTCTCCGCACAGCACGACGGGCTTTTGCTTATCCAGCCGCAGCAGATACGCGCGGAACGCGTCCTCCCATTCCATACGGTAGGGCAGACGGCTCAGGCCGTCCTTGGAGTTCGGCGTATAGCAGCACACCAGATAAAAGCTCTCGAACTCGGCGCAGATCACGCGCCCTTCGGTATCGTGCTCGGGTATGCCTATGCCCAGACTCACCGAGAGCGGCTTTACGCGCGTGAACACAGCCGTGCCCGAATAGCCGGGCCTCTCGGCGCTGTTCAAAACCGCCTCGTAGCCCTCCATGCGGTTTTCGAACTGCTCGGGCTTCAGCTTTATTTCCTGCAGGCAGACGGCGTCCGCGTCCAGACCCGCCATGCTCTCGTAAAAGCCCTTGCCCGCGCACGCCCGCAGACCGTTTACGTTCCACGAAACCAGACGCATATTCCGCCCCACTTTTCCATTTTATACTATTATATCATGTTTTTGCGCGCTTGGCAACAATAATCTTCACGCAAAACGCCCTGAAATCGCCGTTTTGGGCGAATTATGACGAAATCGAGCTGCATTGTCAGCAGCTCCGGACACCATTATTCACAAGCAGCTGCGTTTTGCCGCACAGAAAGGGAGCCGCGTTCCGCAAGCCGCAGCTAAGGGAGGACGTCATCGCGCCTGCGCGAAACGAGCAGGACAAGCTTAAAGCGAAAGGTTATCTCAGCGATACAGGACGTTTTCGCGCCTGCGCGAAGCGTGCAGGATTTAAACGCATCACAAGAGCCGAACCGTGACCGAGCACGCAGGCGAGACGGCATGGTCGCGCGCCACAAAGGCTTCCCCTCTGAGGGGCGCGCAGCGCGGTTCAGTGGTGATTTGAAGTCCAGTGGACTTCAAGAGCCGAACCGTGACCGAGCCCGCAGGCGAGACGCTGTCGGCGAAGCCGACTGATGAGGTGGTGTATCGCTTACCATATACGCTTCTTTTGAGCGTATACACATTAGCTCGTCACGCCACCTCATCCGACGCGGCTGCGCCGCGCCACCTTCCCTTCAAGGGACCTCTTTATATAAAGTTCAAGCGGACGATTACTCGTCCGCTTGGTTGGTATCCGGCGGCGACCTACTCTCCCGGGCTGTTGCCGGCCAAGTACCATCGGCGCTAAGAGGCTTAACTTCTGTGTTCGGGATGGGTACAGGTGGGACCCTCT
>JAFYFC010000016.1 GCA_017543905.1 Clostridia bacterium | reverse complement strand
GGTTCAGCTTCGGGCTCGGTTACGGTCTCCGGCTCGGCTTCGGGGTCGGTTTCGGCTTCCGGCTCAGCTTCCGTCTCAGCCTCGGGCTCGGTTACAGGCTCTGCTTCGGTTTCCGGCTCGGCCTCGGTCTCGGGCTCGGCTTCGGGGTCGGTTTCGGCTTCAGGCTCAGCTTCAGGCTCAGCCTCGGGCTCGGTTTCAGGCTGGTCGCCGTCGGCAACGGGTTCGTCCGCTGCGTCTTCGGTCTCAGGGTCGGCTTCAGCTTCGGGCTCGGTTTCGGTTTCCGGCTTGGCCTCGGTCTCGGGCTCGGCTTCGGGGTCGGTTTCGGTTTCCGGCTCGGTTTCGGTCTCGGGCTCGGCTTCGGGGTCGGTTTCGGTTTCCGGCTCGGTTTCGGTCTCGGGCTCGGTTTCGGTCTCGGGCTCGGTTACAGGTTCAGCTTCGGGCTCGGCTTCCGGCTCGGTCTCAGCTTCCGGCTCGGTCTCAGCTTCCGGCTCGGTCTCAGCTTCCGGCTCAGCTTCAGGCTCGGTCTCCGGCTCGGTCGCTTCCTCAGTTGCTTCGGTTTCGTTTATTTCGGTTTCGGTGTTTTCAGCTTCGGTGTTTTCGGCTTCGGTGTTTTCGGGTACTGCGTCCTCGGCTTCTTCGGCTTCCTCGGCTTCAGCGGCCGGTTCGGCTTCCGCTTCTGTCTCGGCTTCCTCTGCGGGGCGCTCGAGCACCTCGAAGGCGGGTATCTCGCAAATCAGCACAGTGCCGTCCGCGGCGGTCAGTACCGCGCGGAAGGCGTATATCTCAAGAGACGCGGCGGCGACCGTTTTATAAAGCTCGCCGTGCGCGACGGTTTCCCACTCGTGCTGGGGCTGGTCCTCTTCGACCGGCGTCATGTCCTTCTTCTGCCAGGAGACGGCGTAGTCCATGTCGGCTCCGGTCACGAACGCCGCGAACGTCATTTCTTCCTGCTCGTAAATAACCGGGTTCAGTATCTTCGCGCTGAACGTTCCGGCGAAGGCCGCCTCAGACTCTTCTTCCGCAGGAGCGGCTTCTTCCGCAGGAGCGGCTTCTTCCGCTGTATCAGCAGCTTCTTCCGCAGGCGCGGCTTCCTCCGCAGGAGCGGCTTCTTCCGCAGGCGCGGCTTCCTCCGCGGGAGCGGCTTCCTCAGCGGGAGCAGCTTCTTCCGCAGGAGCAGCTTCTTCCGCAGGAGCGGCTTCCTCAGCGGGAGCGGCTGCTTCCTCGGGCGCAGCTTCCTCAGCGGGCACGGCTTCCACCGCGGGCACTACGCTCTGCGATTCGATCATTTCGAACACGTCTGCGGGCTGGCTGTCGTCTGTTTCAGCCACGTCGATGCAATTTCCAAGCGCCAGCAGCAGTGTCAGAATTATTGCCAAGGTCTTTTTCATTTTTTTCAAACCTCCATGTCGTCTGGGGACTAATTTCGTTCTGTGTGCCGATTTTATCACCGGCCGGTTACACCTGCGGTAATTTCATGCGTAACCTGAATTTTTTTTGAATATTTTTGTTTTCATTTATATATACGCGTTCGTTTGCTCAGTGGCTGCCGCCGAGCGGACTTATTCTGGCGTGGAACGCGATATTTCCCTTCGGAAATTCTTTCATGAACAGCGATTGTATCCTGTCTATAACCATCGCGCCAGTTTCGTAATTCACGGTGGGCAGCAGCATGGCGTAAATGCTGTCTGAAAAGCGCGTGACTATGTCGCCCTTGCGCAGGTTGTTTCTGAGTATTTCCTGCAGACCCGCCATGCCGCTTTCCCGGCTTACGGGATTCAGGCTGCCGCCCGGCTCGCCCAGCATTATCACGCCCAGAAACATCGTGGAGCCCAGACGCTCCAGATTGCGCATCTGTATGTTGTAGATCTCCTTGAAGGCGCGGTAGTCGCAGAAGAACGGACCTTTGCGGCCGCTGTCCTGCTCGCTCAGCTCGTTGCGGATAACGTCCAGGTTGAATTTTAGGTGCTTGCCCGCCTCCGCCAGGACGTTGTAGCAGTCCTTGAGGCCGTCGCTTATCTCCGCGTCGAAGGCGGCGCGCTGGGCCTTGACCACCTTGCGGTACTCGCTCATCGCCTCGGAGGCGCGGTTCAAATTCGCCATGGCCTGCATGAGCTCTATATGCAGCTGCTCGTCCAGGTCGTCTATCAGCAGGGCCTTTCTGCATACGTCGCAGATCTCGTTGTATTCCTCGTTTTTCTTGAGCGCTTCCACATAGGAAAGCACTGCTTCGATGTATTCGCGGTGAAAATAGTTTACCGTGGCGACGCCGTTGTTTATGTCGCCGGTCTGGTAAAGGTCGCGCTTGTATACGTCCTGCAGGCGACGCACAAGCTGCGCCTGCTGCGCAACGCCTTCCGCGCGCCTGAGCTGTTCGAATATGTCCAGTATGTCCAGCGCGTCCACGGTGACGTTTTCGTCGGTTTTCCAGCAGTAGCCGCCCTGTTCCGATACGAGGCACGCGCCGAGCCCTTCCGTGACGCCGTTTAACAGCGTGCGGATGCGGCTGACCATGGTTTTGAGCGCGTTTTCGGGGCTTTCGCTGCGCCGCCCTTCCCACAGCTCGCGTATGAGACGCTGGGACGTTACCGTGCGGCCGCGCTCGAGAATGAGGTACTGAAGGAGGCTGACACCCCTGCGGGATCTGCTGACGAGGTTGTCGTAGGTGCGGCCGTCTGCTTCTATCCAGAAGCTGCCCATCATATGGATACGCACCATAGGCATACAACCCCCCTTTTTAACGTACATTCTTCATTATATCACTGAAAAGCGTATATTTGAATACTTTTAAAGCTATTCACTAAAATTTTACACTTTACGCTGCAATACTTATGTAATATAAACGAAACAGTTCAGGGCTATAACGCGGCGTTTCAGGATAGTTTCGAGACAGTTTTGTATATTTAAACCTGTTTCGGGCGGTTTCCGTCCCGACATGTTACGAAAAAAAGCGCGGACGGCGAGTAAACCGTTACGCGCCAATAAAGCGGCGTGCCGACCGATACGGTGAAAGCCCGCTTTTCCTGCGGGTGTGAAAATTGCGCTAAGTTGGCATATTTTCGCGCAAGTGTGGTATAATGCGGGCACTACATATAAAAGGAAGCTGAAATGGACAAATTCATAAGCGCAAGGGGCGTGCGGGTGCACAACCTGAAGAACATAGACGTAAAGATACCGCGCGACAAATTTACCGTCATCACGGGGCTTTCAGGCAGCGGCAAAAGCTCGCTGGCGTTCGATACGATATTCGCGGAGGGGCAAAGGCGCTACGTGGAGTCGCTGTCCTCCTACGCGCGGCAGTTCTTGGGACAGATGGACAAGCCGGACGTGGACAGCATAGACGGGCTCTCGCCCGCGATCTCCATAGACCAGAAGACCACCTCGCGCTCGCCGCGCTCGACCGTGGGCACGGTGACGGAGATACACGATTACCTGCGCCTTTTGTACGCGCGCGCGGGCACGCCGCACTGCCCCAAATGCGGGCGCGTGATAGACCGCGTGAGCGTGGATCAGATAACGGACCGGATAATGGCGCTGCCGGAGCGCACGAGGGTAATAATTCTCGCGCCCGTGGTGCGCGGGCGCAAGGGCGAATACACGCGGCTGCTCGAGGATATGTCCCGCAAGGGCTACGTGCGCTGCCGCATAGACGGGATAATGTACGAGCTGACCGACCTGCCTGTGCTCGACAAAAACAAAAAGCATTCCATCGACATAGTGATAGACCGCCTGATAGTGCGCGAGGACATACTCTCCCGCCTGACCGACAGCGTGGAGACCGCGCTAAAGCTGGGCGAAAACCTGATGATCGCAAGCGTGCAGGACGGCGAGGACATGCTGTTTTCGCAATTGTACGCGTGTCCGGACTGCGGGATATCCATAGAGGAGCTTACCCCGCGCATGTTCTCCTTCAACAATCCCTACGGCGCGTGCCCGTGCTGCTCGGGGCTGGGGTATCTGACCACGGTCGATCCCGCGAACGTGATACCCGACGGCAGCAAGAGCCTGAACGAGGGCGCGATACGGGTGTCCGGCTGGGACAGCAGCGAGGAGGGCGGCGGCATGGCGCGCATGTACTTAAACGCGCTGGCCGCGAAGTACGGCTTTTCGCTGGACGCGCCGGTAAGGGAGCTGACGAAGGCGCAGCTGGACGTGATACTCTACGGCACGAAGGGCGAAAAGCTGAAGCTCATTTACGAGCGCGACGGACGCCAAAGCAGCTTTTCCTCGCCCTTCGAGGGTATAGTTACCAACCTCGAACGCCGCTACAGGGAGACGAGCTCCGACGCGGCGAAGGAATCTCTGGAGGAGTACATGTCGCTCACGCCCTGCCCGGAATGCGGGGGCAAACGCTTGAAGCCCGAGGCGCTCGCGGTCACGGTGGGCGGCAAAAGCATAGCCGAGCTAAGCGACATGTCCATACGCGGCGCGCTGGAGTTTTTCGGCGGGCTCGAGCTAAGCGAAAAGGAGCGCATGATCGCCGCGCAGATACTGCGCGAGGTGCGCGCGCGCCTGCGCTTTCTTACGAACGTGGGGCTTGATTACCTGACGCTTTCGCGCGGGGCGGCGACGCTCTCCGGCGGCGAGGCGCAGCGCATACGCCTCGCCACGCAGATAGGCAGCGGGCTGGTGGGCGTGGTGTACATACTGGACGAGCCCTCGATAGGTCTGCATATGCACGACAGCGAAAAGCTCTTAAACACGCTGCGCGAGCTGCAGGGGCTGGGCAACACGCTTATAGTGGTGGAGCACGACGTGCAGACGATGCTCGCCGCGGATTACATAATAGACATAGGCCCCGGCGCGGGTGCGGGCGGCGGCTATCTGGTGGCCGCGGGCACGCCGCAGGAGGTTATGGAGACGCGCGGCAGCGTGACGGGAGATTTTCTGAGCGGAAGGCGCGAAATACCCGTGCCGGATATGCGCCGCGCGCCCTCCGGCTTCATCACGGTCAAAAACGCGCGCGCGCACAACCTGAAGGGCATAGACGTCAGTATCCCGCTGGGCGTGTTCACCTGCGTGACAGGCCTCTCCGGCAGCGGCAAAAGCTCGCTGGTAAACGACATACTGTTCAAATCCCTCTCCCGCTCGCTGAACCGTTCCCACGAAAAGCCGGGCGCGCACGACGGCATAGAGGGCATTAGCCAGCTGGACAAGGTGATCGCGATAGACCAGTCCCCCATCGGACGCTCCCCGCGCTCAAATCCCGCCACGTATACGGGCCTGTTCGACCTGATACGCGACGTGTTCGCCACCACCGCCGACGCGAAGGCGCGCGGCTACAAAAACGGGCGCTTCTCCTTTAACGTAAAGGGCGGCAGGTGCGAAGCGTGCAGCGGCGACGGTATAATCAAGATCGAGATGCACTTTCTGCCCGACGTATACGTGCCCTGCGACGTGTGCGGCGGCCGCCGCTATAACCGCGAGACCCTCGAGGTGCGCTACAAGGGCAAAAACATTTACGAGGTGCTGGACATGACCTGCGACGAGGCGCTGGAGTTTTTTAGCGCCCTGCCGAAGCTCAGAAGCAAGCTGCAGACGATGGTGGACGTGGGGCTGGGCTACGTCAAGCTCGGCCAGCCCTCCACGCAGCTTTCGGGCGGCGAGGCGCAGCGCGTGAAGCTCGCCGCGGAGCTTTCCCGCAAGGCCACCGGACGCACGCTGTACGTGCTGGACGAGCCCACCACCGGGCTGCATCCCGCGGACGTGGAAAAGCTGAACGAGGTGCTGTTCCGGCTGGTCGACGCGGGCAACACGCTGGTCGTGATAGAGCATAACCCCGACGTGATCAAAAGCGCGGACTACATAATAGACATGGGCCCCGAGGGCGGCGACGCAGGCGGACGCGTGGTAGCCGCCGGCACGCCCGAGCAGGTAGCGCAGTGCAGCGAAAGCTACACCGGACAGTTTTTGAAGGATATGCTTAAAGGCGATATCTGACGGGAAATATACAGACAGGGATATATAATAGAAGGAAAACTCCGTACAATAAGCAAAATGCAGGCTCACCGCGTTCCGGGCGAATGCCGGAGCGCGGTTTTCATCCCGCCAAAGATACGCCTGACGAAAAAAGCCGCCGCATACTCTGACGCGAAAAAACGCCGCGCGCACTGAAAAGAAAAATAACACCGCGCATGTTGAAAAACGCGCGGCGCGGGTGTATAATAACAAGGCTCGTGTACCCGTAGCTCAGTTGGATAGAGCGTTGGACTCCGACTCCAAAGGCCGCTGGTTCGAATCCAGTCGGGTACGAGCATTAATATAAGGCTGCACTCAGCGTGACCTCTGCATGTACCTCGGTGTCGCTCCATCCACTGTGTCCGACTGGTTTAAGCGGCGCAATGAATCAATCCCCTCTGCATACATTATCCCGCTTTCCAAGTTTTTCAATGTCAGTCCTCTGGAACTGCTCACTGGTGAAGTGGACGGAATGCAGGTGCTGGGGCAGAATGAACTGAAATTGATAAATAACTACCGCACACTGAGCTTTGAGGGGCAGACCATCGTACAAGCTGCCGCCATCAATGAGAAAAGGAAGGTGACCGAACAATGAAACCCTCTACATACGTTGGACTTTTGTTTGCGGCGATGTGCTTTGCCTTTATCGTTATAGTGCTTTGCGTAGTAATGCAAGAGCCTATATCCAATGCACTCGTATTTGCTGATAACAACAACATTGATGGCGACTTCTTTTCGCTGCAGTTGGTCTTTTCTGCCGTAACCGCTTTCTCCACATTGACGATAGCGATTTTTCTGTGCCTGAAAGCCACGGTCAATAAATCCGGCGATAAAGAAATCAACATTACAGACTATCTAAGCGAAGACGAAAGCCGCCTGCTGGAATATTATCATGACCTTGACGAGGACGACAGGCGCAAAGCTCGCAAATCAGTAAAAAAGCTGTCAACTGGCAATGGGGAAAAAACGTAAAGGCGAACGGTCTGACGGACTGATACAAATTTCAATATCTGTCGGTTACAATGCGGAGGGGAAACGCCTCCGCAAAGTTTTTTGTTACCTGTGCCATGCTGCTCTTTTGCACTAAAAAACCGCCCGCAGGCGGCTTGGTTACAATTATTGGTATGCGCTATTAAGCTGGTTGCTTTTCTAACTTCTCTAATCTCTTAAACCATTCTTTTAGTTTAACTGATGCGTTCTGTTCTATGTAGTCATTTACTTTCTTACTGAATAGCTGCTCGTCTTCTATGCCTTCCGCTTCCGCGATGTCACAGTATTCAGAAAAAAGCGACAAATATTCTGTTTCCAAATCGCTTGGCCAAAGCACATTAACGTATCTCATTTCTTCTTACACCTCTTTAAAAACTCTGTCGCTATCTCTTGAGCAAGTACGTTGCCTTTCCCTACACAGTACTTTTCCATACTGTATGCCAACAATTCATGCGGGTCTTCCCATTTTTCAGCTGCTGTTTCTGCTTTGAGCCTGTTTATCCTGACTCCTGAATACTCGTTACGTAACCTCTTGCATGCCGTTTTTACAATGTTTTCTGCCGGGAAACCCATTACATTATCCGCGTGGTGTGTTATCTCGTGTACGCCTGTCGAAAAAGCATATTCTATTCCGATGCCCTTTTTCAATTGTACTGCACTCCGCAAATATCCGATGTGATCTTCTCTATGCTCTCAGTACTTTTTTCAAGCAGGTGCTGACTATCTAAAATGATATTTCTTAGAACATTTATATCACAGTTTGCTTATTCATATAAGCATTTCACCCTTGTTCATGTATTTCTTTCAGCTTCTCAATTGCCAGAACCGGATCCATCGTGTGAAACATCATAAAATTGCGTTTCATCCTGTCGACAGGCGCCTGACGGAGGATTCTTGAGGAGTCTTCGCCTGTATAGTAATGCCAAAAGCGATAGACATACCCGATCCAATAAAGAATATCCTTTGCAAAGACCTCGCCTGCAACAGATAACGCGTCGCAGGCAAGGCTCTTTATTTCTTCAAGCAAATATTCCTCGCCCATCCACTGTGCGCGGTTATATCGGGAATCAAGCTCTTTCGCCACGTCCGACGTCATGAAAGCGCGGATAAACGCTGCGCTCGGGAGCTGCTTTTCGCCGGAAAGCTCGAACAGGCGCCCTTGAATATCACATAGTTTTAATTGCAGCTCATCCATTATACTTCACCATTCTTTGCGCGTTCGAGAAGCTCGTCGAAGAACAAACCCTCGCGGCGGTAGCTCTTGCATATATCGTTCGCCATAGACACGCCTTTCGCGCGATTGCTCTCAGCTGCGTCTCTGATAAATAAACGTTCCAGATGGGAAATCTCGATTTCCTGCTCTATTCGCACAGCGTCACAGCCTTTCTGAGAGACCGCCGCGTACTGCTTTCCGAGCTGCAGCGCTGAGAGACTGCCTACAAGCGCAGCGTCCGTGATGCTGCCGATAAAGAAATTATCGATAACATAGAACATTCTGTCGTTAGCGATACTGCCCACGACAATATCCTTGTCCGCCGTCATAAGGCGGTATTTTTCATATAAAGGAGTCCCTGCTATTTTCTCCATCTTTCCGCGATGATATGCGACGAGCAGCGCCCAGTCGATATTCGCGGGGACTTCGACTGTTTTCAGTCCGGAAAGATCGACGGAAGTCAAATACAGCTTTGATTTATCATAATCGCATATAAGCGTCAATGCCTGAGCCGCTTCCGTTCCCATATAAAAGCCCTTGCCGAAGTCGCATTGTGAACGGCTCTTCGGCTCGATCTTTCCTTCGACGCCCGATTTGGAGCCGTGATAAAGAAGGACCCGCCCGGCTGACAATTTCACACCCTTTGCAATACCGTCGATTCTTTCAAGCGCCAGATCGTATACAGGCACCCCGTCCGCTTTGCATATCTCATATATTCTTGTCTGCGCCAGCCTGTTCGGGCTCGTCCTTCCGTTCTCCCAGCGGTTGATTGACGCGAACGCAACGTTAAGATGTTCTGCGAATTCGGTCTGACTCATATTAAGGTATGCTCTGATTTGTTTGATCAGCGTTTGCATATCGATACCTCTATATATAACATTTGTCATATATTAAATTATATCATGTGTTATATGATTTGTCAACGCCTTTCGTGTGATGCATGTATATCCTCTCGCCTTTTTCTATAGCCAGTGTTCCATATGCGGGCAAAGCTCCCGCCGTTATTTAAGCATGGCCCAGGCGTCGCAGAAGATGATCGGCCAATACTGCGTCGCTTTGCGGAAGTCGGTCTTCTCCAGCACATGGAAGAACATCGCCCGCTGTTCGGGCTTCAGCGCGCCTTTCGGGCACAGCTGACGGATGATGACGGCCTCGGCAGTGTTGCGCATGTGCAGCACGCGCTCGTCGCGCTTATCCGGCAGCGGCACGTAATAGGCGTATCCATTGATCAGACCCCAGAAACGCGCACTCTCTTTCCTCCAGTTCTGATACCTATCCGCATGAGGCGCGTCCGCTTCCTGCACGCCCAGCACGGTATACTTCTCCGAAAAATCGGCTACGAAGCCCATCAGCCGGGCAGCGCGGTCAGCATATTCCCGGTCCTGCTCCAGATCGTAGATCAGACGCAGGGAATACTGCATTTGCAGCAGCGCATAGGCATAGAGATACCTGTCCGTCTCGCCCGGCTTGCAAATCGCCTCCGAAAGCCGGAACGCCTCTTCCCTGTATTCTTTATACTTCTTATACCAGTGTTCGTCGCCGCCGGCGGCCCACGCGGCCAGATATATCATAGGAAGCCGCAGATATTCGTGGGGTTCCAGCTTGCCCCACATCCGGCAGACCATGCCCGTCTGCCCGTCTTCCCGCAGATACTCGTCCGCACCGTTTCTGATTTCCCGCTCGGCCTTTCCGGCAAAGCCCGCCAGCACCCGCGCAATGGCGGCCTTTTCTGCCTGCGTGGCCAGGCCGGAACGGAAAAGCAGCATTGACATATACACCCAGTGGGTGTACTGATCCCGCGACGAATTGATGTAATGACTCCTGCCGTCCGCGGGTGAAATGCTCCGCGCCAGAAATCCCTCCTGATCCGATACTGTGGCGCAGGCCAGAAATCCCTCGAATACTTCGTGCAGCACCGGCAGTATCTCTGTGTCCCTCGTCTTTTGGTACAGCGTGACGAGCGCTTCCAGCATGATGCCGCCGTTCAGCACGCTGTCCTCCATGCCGGTGCCCCAGCCGCAGGGGTTGGGTATCTGCAGACGGATCGTCTCCGGATCGGGCAGATTGGAAATCGCCCCGTCGGGAGCGTCCTCGGCAAGATAATCGTAAAACAGCTTCGTCTTTTCGCAGTAGAGCTTTTCGAAGGACATCCGCCAGGCCTCCCGAATGCCCTCGTCCGTTCTTTCCAGAAAGCCCAGTTTCATGTGCATCCCCTCCTGCCTTCCGTGTCGCGGCGTTTCTTTCGCAAATGCCCGCAGCGGGCAGACCCTGCCCGACTGCGTCGAGCCCATTATAGAAGAAGTCGCGGGAAGTGTCAACGTTTTCTTTCTGTCGCGCCTCAGACGATTTACTACTCAGCCGTTTACTCAGGCAAAGATGGGTTTGAGCCGGAAGGCACGTATCGTTAGCTGTGCCATGAATGTCCTTTGCACTAAAAAACCGCCCGCAGGCGGATTGATTTCTTGCCGTGTTTTATGCACTTGATCCAATTATCTATACCCTCGCGCTGCGTGCGTTATCGGACTGTACCAGATGTCGTGATCGCCTTTCCCGCGGCGCACAAAGCGGCAGCCGTTGTTTTTGAGTTCCTCGCGGACCTTCTTCTCGTACTCAGCCATACACCGGAATCCTGTCTTCCCGCCGGGCTGCAAAACTCATTTTCAGAGTTTGCGCGTTCGTTCCGTTAAGACTTATCAGCTCCGGCACGGCAGTTTTTACGCGTTCGAGCAGCGCATCAAACGAGCCGGATTCCAAAACCAGGCCCGGCACGTCCTTGCTTGTAGCTATCCACACGGCAGCTTCTTCGTCCCATACAAGCTCGATATTGCAAGTCATACGCATACCTCCTGCTTACGCGCTAATTATATATCTCACATTTTCGCTTGTCAAGCGCCCGTCCCGCCGGACGCGACCGTGACTGGAGAGCTTTAATACATATGCTGCAGCTTCCGCGCCGCAGAGCAAAATTGGAGGGGCGTTCCCTCCAATCATATTCTCAGCGCTTTTCCGCCCGTGCGGCGGCGCATACGGCGCTTCTGTCTGCCTCCGCTTATCCCAGATATATCGGGTTCGTCCAGGCCTTGCGGCCCTGCTTGTCGATCACCACGGCGCGGACGTATTTTCTGCCGTTCAGCTTCGCGCTTGCTTCGGTGAGAGGCGCGTCCGCTGCCCGTACCACGCGGGAGGGACGGAAGCCCCACATGAATTTTACCGCCGCGGCGGGAGACGTGCGCACGCAAACCGTGTCGTCCTCGACATAGAAATCGTATATCTCCGGCCCGCAGGAGGAATAGAAGCGCCCGCCCTCGAGCGCACTGAGTATCGCGTCCAGCCGCTTTTCAGCGTCGACCATTACCCAGCCCTTGCAGTGATGCTCGCGCTTGTGCCCGTCGTCCACGGCCACGCAGCTTATCTGCCGTCCGCTCTGCAGCAGCTCGTCCCAGATCAGCCCGTTGTCGGTATCCATGTCCAGCTCGAGCGCGCAGCCGGAATTCCATATCTCCATGGCGAAGCAGCCCTTTATGTTCTCGAACGAACGCGCGGGCGTGCGGCTCCAGTCCGGATGGCAGTATATCGCAAGGTTGTTCCGCTGCCTGAGCGCGTCCACGTATGGCTGGTATTCGGCAGCGTCCGCGACTCTGCCGCTGGGCACGCGTTCGTCCTGCGCGTAACCGTTTTTGTCCTGCGCGGGGCCGACGGCGACCGTGTGGAAGCACATGCCCGCGTCCGACGTAATGCTTACGTCTATTTCCATGCCCGGCACGATCAGCACGTTCGTCTCCGGCGCGAAATTCGTATAGTTATAAAACCTGTGATCCGTGAGCGCGAGAAAATCGTAGCCGTGTTCGGCGTGCAGCCGGATAACCTCATCCGGCGGGACCTGCCCGTCCGAGCGCGTGGTATGGCAGTGCAGCCCGCCCTTCAAAAATTTGTCGTTGCCGCCCGTAAACGCCTGCTGACGAATGATCATTGCCTGATAACCTCCGATTTATTTTTTGAATGTATATCCTGATCGCAAAAGCCCTTAGCAGCAGAAAACGCCGCGCCCGCAGAACAGGCAGAAAAACAGCCCGAGCAGACCCGAAAGGCCGCGGTTCGGCATTACGAAGCGGCGGTCGTAGGAGCCGCCCGCGCCGTTTGCGTATTCGAGGCGATTGGCGAGGTTTACGTATTCCATGTTGTCCGGCTCCATCGCGGCGGCCTTTTTAGCGTGATCCAGCGCGTTTAAGCGGTTGCCGAGAGCGTCGTTTGCGATCGCGCTTAAATAAAACCAGTACGCGTCGCGCCTGTTTATGCGCGACAAAAGCGTCAGCGCCTCGGCATAGCGTCCGGCGTTTATCGAATTTAATACCGCGCGCATTTCGACCGAGTCCTCGCGCGCGCTGTACGCGCCTGTGAACGGGCCCCACGAAAAGCCCGAAAACGGGTCGGCATAAGTGCGTCCGTAGGCGCCGTACGCGCCCGCGCCCTGCCGCGCGCCATAGGCGGAATACGCGGACTGCTGCGCGTTCGGATCGTATTTTCCGCTTACGATCAGGTCGTAGGCCTCGTTTATCTCCTTCATTTTGCGCTCGGCTTCCCGGTTGCCGGGGTTAAGGTCGGGATGATATTTTTTGGCAAGCCGACGGTATGCGGCCTTCACCTCGTCCGCGCTTGCGCCGTGCGAAAGACCGAGCACTGCATAGGGGTCGTTAGCCATTATTTTCCCTCCGGCGGTTTGTCGCCGCCTGTCTTTGCTGCATATCTTGTCCAGACGCCCGAATAGAGCACGTTTCTGATAAGCCCGATATCCTTTACTATGGGCAGCGTTTCGAACGCCTGCGCGCACAGCGAAATCTCGGTTTTCAGCATGGAGTATACCTTTTCGTCAAAATCCGGCGCAGCGCTCAGCTGCGTCAGCGGATTGTACGCGCCGCTTTTGCGGTCGGCCTCGAGGTCGCATCTCGCGTCCAGAATATATATGAAGCGTCCCAGCGGATCGCCCATGCGCGAAAGCGCGCCCGCCCACATATCGTCCTTCACCGCAAACACGCTGCCCAGCAGACGCCCGAAGCACCCCGCCGCGGCGTCTACGTCCGTGCTGCGTTCCTTTTCAAGCGCGGAGAGCGCGGCCAGCTCCTTTTCTATGACCGCGGCCTTTTCCGGCAAACGCGCTGCGGCGGCCGCGTATGCGTTTTTGAGCATATCCGCGCCCGCCTTTCGTATGCGGCTGCCCTCGTCCCGCCACGCGTCCAGACAGCTGTGATAAAACAGCAGTATGTTTACGTCCGCGGCATAGGCGGTCATATCGCTGGTATCGTGCGCGTGCCTTTTGAGCATATGGCGGCTGCACAGCGTTTTTTCGCTCTTTTCGGCAGGCTCGTAGAGCGCGTTTAATAGCAGCGCCAAAAACGCGCAGTCGTTTGAGAGTATGAACCTGCCGCGCGCGCCGCACGTGCGGTGCAGCTCCGCGCACACGCCGCAGTACACGCGGCGGAAGCGCGCCTTCTCCTCTTTTGTGAGCTTTTCGGCGTTCGTGACGACGTAACCGAACATCTCAGGCCTTTTTCACGAAGGTCGCGCCGCAGTGTGAGCAGGTGACCTTCTTTTCGCCGATATTGCGGGGGAGCTTCAGCCAGCTTTTGCACTGCGGGCAGCGGTAATACAGGTATATCCTGCGGTTTTTGAAGCGCACGTACGCCTGCGACGCCTTTTTGCGCAGCGGCCCGAATTTGGCAAGAAACCACTCGTTTTCCCGTGCGCGCGCGTTTATATTGCGGGACAGCGAGCGGAATATGCTGTAGCCCCACAATACGAGCGGCAGAACAGAGAATATTCCGCCCGCGAACAGCGAGATTACCCACAGTATCAGGCCCAGCAGATAAAGCGCGCCGCCCAACTCGTCCATGCCCCTGCGTCCCGCCATAAAGCGCGCGAGGAACTGTCTGAATCCGTTCATATGATCACTTCCCGACGTATCGTTTACAGGATTATACCATACGCAGCGGCGATTTACGAAACAATATCCTGATAATAACGTTATTTTTTCATGTCAAACGCCGCAGACGGCGAATGACGGCAAAAACGCAGGACAGCTTTACGCGCCTGCGTTACTCTGCACCCATTGTCATCCCCATGTAAGCTGCGGGTATATCATGTCCCCGGCTTCATAGATTATCGTTCCGCCGTCATCAATGAAATACGCATCGAAATATCCGTAATCGCTTCTGTATTCTGTATTCCACGGTTTAAATTCGAAGTACTCGCCAGTACTAAGATTGATTATCCAGATAAAATCGACTGTACCCCTCGAATAATACCAATCGTCGGTCGGCTGCATATAAACTGCAAGCAGCGTCTTTACTTTATTCACAGCCATTGCTGCCGGATAATCGGGAAGGTTTATTTTGTCTCCGTTCCATAAAGCGTTCAAAGGCTGTACCGTGTCATTTTCGATATCCCATATATACAGGCAGAAGAATGAATCCGCTGATGTATTACCGTATTCGCGTACGGCAAACAGCAGCTTATCGTTATCCAGCCAGCACACCGCATTAGCGGTGTACGGATAATATTTCAGTTTTTGCACCGTTTCGCCGTCGGAAACAAACAATCCGCTTTCCTCCGGATCGGCCGATCTTACGTATTGCTGCCACGCAAGTTCAGTGCCGTTGGGCGATGCGCCGGCAAAAACGTATTCCGCCTCCTCTATATCGTTAAAGCAAGCGTACTCTGTAAACTCGCCGTACGTACTTTCACTCACGAGCTGATATTGAGGTTTGCCTTCGGAAGATATAATGCAGCGTAAATAATAATACGTTATAATATCAGTTGGGCAATCGCAGAATCCTACGTCTTCGGTTCCTGTTTTGCGAATATCATAAATGATCATCGGAGCACATGTGAAATCCATATAACTGTTTTCTTCAGGCAAGAGGATCACGCTGTCTGCCTCGTTTACAGCTATCTTTTTCATAGCATACTCTGCGTACGGATTAGCCGCCCAGTTTTCGTTCAAGCCTGACCTGAAATAGTTTTTTTGGAATAATACTACTGGTTCATCCTGATACGACAAAAGCACAGAACGGTACGGCACTGCTGCCGAGGCTGCTGCCCGCGCTCCAAAATCAAATGCGCACACGTACTGTTCGTAAGGGCTTTCGTCCCCGGCAACAGGTTCGTCTGACCCGAACGTGTTGATGAGCAACGTATCATTCAGCCATTCCGGCGTTTCATCCATAGTTTCCGCATCGTATTGCAGCATTATGGCTAAACCTGCAGTCAGCGCAATAAGCACAGCTGCAATTTTATAAAACAGCTTACCCAGAAGCACTTGATATCCGCCTTTCTGTAAACAAAGCATACTGTCAATTCAATATTCCATTGCCGGAATGGGTGGGACGATATGGTGTACTTTGGATTTATCCGTATCGATACTTTGAATTATTTCGAATCAATACTTTGCATATGATATGCTATGAATATAAGCCTGTCAGATTTACCGAACCCGTTTGATTTGAATAAATCTCGGCTTTATTCCGATAGCGGGGCTGCCTGCAAAAGTGAAGAAACTCTGCAGGGTGGTTTGGAGGGGTTTTACCCCTCCAACTTCATTCCGCAGTGGCGGCTTTGCCGCCTCGAGGAGCGATTTTTGCGTCGGGAGCGCAGCGCAGCGGAGACGACCAGAGCAAAAATCGTTACCTTGCGGTTTTTGCGCCCGGAAAATCCCGCAGGATTTTCAGCAAAAACTGCAAACCTGTTGCATAACTTGCTGAAAGCCTGACGTTTTTGAGTATAATCGTTATAATTCAACGTAACTCAACCGTTCAAAATGGAATATCATTCCATTTTGAACGAAGTGGCTGGCAACAGCCCCGCTATCTACGATTCCAAATCGGTATTGTCCAAATTTAACTGCAGCAGCCATTCGGGCGTGCCGCCGCGCGCGGCCGCGGTCTCCATCTGGCGCGCGTGCAGCATGCGGCACTCGTTCACGCCCGCGATGCGCTTAAGCAGCATGGAAAGCGTGCGCTCCATTTCGCTGCCCTCGCTGTAGTCCGCGGGCAGGCAGTAATCGCACCTGCCCTGCAGCAGCATGTTGTCCGCCGCCTCGTAGCGGGTGTCCGAATACACCGCGATCGACGTGCCGCCCCGCGAGGAGGTCATCTTCATGCAGGGCACGTCCGTAAGCCCGTCGCCTATGTATATCATGTTCGAAAACGGCACGCGGCGCTTGTATTCGGGCGTGAAGCCGTTCAGGTCGCGGTCGTTGGTCATATCGAGTATGCCCTTGTTTATGCGGAACAGATGCTGCGTCTTTTCGGTATAGTTGACGCTGGTCGCCGGCCACACGGCGCTGCCGTCCTCGCCGTACACGTAACCCGCCGCGAACACCGCCTTGAACTCGCCCGCTATGCGCGAGCCTGCGATTATCTCCTTAAGACCCGAGGAGATTATGTAATGCTCCACGTTTATGCCCAGGCTCTCGCCTGTCGCGTTTATGCGCGAAAACCACGTTTCCACGCCCGGGAAAAACTCCACCGCGCTGCCCATGCTCTCAAGGCGCTCGCGCGTAAGACGCATGCCCGCGCGCTCGGACCTGGTTTTCATCATCATCATGTACGCAAGCACGCTGTCCATGCCGTAGGCGAGCTGCGCCTGTCTGCATTCCGCCCAGAACTCCTCCGGACTCATGCCGAGCTCCGGAATAAAGCTGTATTCCTGCATGTTTTTGGGCGAAAGCGTGTTGTCGAAATCGTAAATGAGCGCCGCTATGGGTCTGTTTGGCATAACACTCTCTCCTTATGGAGTTTTTCGCGGCGCGCGTGCGCCGTTTGGGAATGAAGTTGGAGGGAGTACGCTCCCTCCAAACCTCCGGAATCACTGATTTCCGTATACTTCGTCTTTAGTCAAGCCGGCGCAGGCACGATACCGTGCCGCAAGCGCCTTAGGCCTGCTGCCTAATCCTTATTTCGCGCGCGGCGCGTCGGGGTCAAACAAAAGTCTCTGCGTTTCCTCGTCGGCTATGCCCGTGACCTTAAGCCCCGTCTGCTGCTGGAATTTTTCGACTGCGGTCTTGGTTTTGTTTCCGAAGGAGCCGTCTATGGTGTCGTTCAGATAGCCGAGCTCCGTCAGGCGCGTCTGCAGGTTCATGACGCTCTGTCCGCTTGAGCCCTTCTGCAGCGACGTATACACCACCGGCGTCGCCGCCGCCGTGGGCGCGGGCGTGGCCTGCGCTATGTACTCTACGCGCTCGCCCTTTATTATGGAGTCGAGCTCGCCCTGCGTTTTCGCGTTGGTAAGCACGTTTACCTGATCCTGCACCCTGCTCCAGCGCGCGGCGGATTCCTCGTCCTTCTGCGCGCCCGTCTTGGTGGTGTCGTAAAGCGCGATCGCGTCGCTGGCAAGGCAGTTGTTTATGCTTTCCTGTATCGCCTTGAGCGCGTTTATAAAGCGCTGGTCGTTGAGCATGGGATCGTTGGGCATCAGGGAGCTCAGCCCGTCCAGATCGCGCGTATACGCCGCCGCGAGCTCGCCCATGCCGCTGTTTGAGGACCTCACCAGCGCGAGCATCTCCCGCCTGTACGCGCTGCCTGTGCGCTCCTGCATA
Organism: Clostridia bacterium; assembly: GCA_017543905.1. Classification (GTDB taxonomy): domain Bacteria; phylum Bacillota; class Clostridia; order Christensenellales; family Aristaeellaceae; genus RUG14130. Next base: position 28,454 of record JAFYFC010000016.1, on the reverse strand, counting down.
AGCGCGGTGCCCGTCTGCCACAAATCCGGCGTGACGTTTTCGACCTGCGTGAGCGCGGTACTTTCGTTGCGCTTGGGTATTATCACGAACACCGCCACGGCTATCAGCACCAAAATCAGCGCGCCCGCGACGTATTTGAGCGTGCGCAGACGGCTTTCCCGGCGCATGCCGCGTTCTATCGTTTCGTCGGAAAACTCCTCCTCGAAGTCCTCCTGGTATTCCTCTTCCTCGGGTTCGCTGCCGGTTTCGTCCTCGAACTCCCCGGCCTCGGGCGCTTCGTCGTCCAAATCGAGGTCGTCGAAGTTCTCCTCCTGCTTTCTGCGCTTTAAGAAGGACAGGCTTATCGAGGGCATCTGTACGCCCGCGCGCGCGGGCTTTTCCTGCGCGGCCTCGGGCGCTTCTTTTCTGTCCTCCCCGTCTTCCGGCACGGGCGGCACGAAGGCGCGTATTTCTTCTTCCCTTGCGGCCTTTCCGCGCGCGGCCTTGCGCTCCTGCCGGCGCTTTTCCTCCTGCTCCTTACGGGAATATTCCTCGCGCAGATCGCTCATAAACCGGCGCACGTCCTCGCTTATGCCCGCGCCGCCCGTTTCCTCCGGGGCGTCTATGAGTATTGACCTGCGTTCCTCCTCGGTAAGCTCCTCGCCCGTGTCCTCGTCCGGCGCGGGCTCTTCCTCGTCCTCGGCCTTTTTGCGGAAACGGGAAAACAGCGACCTTACGCCGCCCTGCGCGTCCGCGCCGTCGTTCTCCTGTACGTCGTCCCCGTCCGCCCAGGCGCCGTCCTCCTCGCTGTTGTACAGCGGCTCGCGCTCGTCGCCCTCGCCGTAGCCGCTTATGCCCGCACCGCGCGCCGCCCTGTATATGCTGTCCTCGTCCGACGGCAGCTCGTGCGCGGTCTTCCCGCTCTCCACCGCGAACTCCGCGGAATAGTGGTTGCCGTAGGAATCCGGGACGCGCACGGCGTGACCGGGACGCAGCCTGTTTTGCGCGCCTGTGTAGCCGCGGCTCGAATCGAAACGGCTTTCTCCGACCGCCATGCCGCAATACGGGCAGGTAACGCTATCCGATTTCAGATTCTTACCGCAATTGGAGCAGAACATAGCTTGTCCTCCTAATCCGAATACGAATACTCCTGAACGGCGGTCGCGTTCACGTAGGTTACGCTCTGCGCCGCGGGTTTACGGTTCGGAATTATAAGCATAAACCATAAAAACAGTATTATCCCGCCGATCACGCACGAAACGCCCCTGAACATAAGCCCGAAGCGCTTGTCGCTGCAGATGCGGAATATGCCGTAGGGGGGCACGAGTATGCAGATCGCAAGCTCGATGATCATGGCCCGGAGCAGCTCATTGTCGCGGCTTGCGGCCCTGCGGCTGACCTCCTGCGCATAAGAGGTATGCTTGCCGCTTCCGCGCTTTTCGGCTCTGACGAAGCGGTCGAATTTTTCCGTTTTTCCCGGCATGTCAGGCGCCCGCTTTGATCATCTTCAGCGCCTGCGCCAGCTGATCCGGGCAGGAGGTGCCGTTGCGGCACTGTACGCCCTCGAGCAGGCCTATTACCTCGTCGATTTTCCTGCCCTCCGCCAGACGCGCCACGCCCTGCGTATTTCCACGGCAGCCGTTCACGAACTCCACGTGCGTGATCGTGTCGCCGTCGGTCTCTATGTTTATCTTGCTGGAGCAGGTACCCTTGCAGTTGTATACGAACATATGCTTCCTCCGTATTTCGATCTCGGATATTATATAACTATAGCGCTGTCATGTCAAGTTTTTGGCAAAAAACACCGCATTTTGGCATGTAATTCCCATCGGCGCGCCGCTTTTCAGCCCCTAAACGCCCTTGCGGGGAAATTTTGCGTCAGTATTCCGTTTCCGCGCCGCCGGCGAGATTGCCCGAATACCCGAACAGCGCGTTCAGCGTAAGCATGCTGTAGCCGCCCGTGTACAGCGCGCGCAGCATCTCCCGCACCCTGCCCACGTCGTAGGACTTAAGGTTTACGAATATCACCGCACCGGGACTTATCTCTTCCAATTTCGAGGGCTGCGTGACCGCCTGCCCCGCCAGACCGTAATAGCCCTTCGACTGCAGGTACGCGTTAAGGTGCGGATCGCTGTCGTCGTTTATGCTGTTGGTTCTGAAAAAGTGCAGCTCGTACCCTTCGCCCACGTAGGACCTGAGCAACGCCTCGAACGCGTCCACCTCGTTTTCGAGCTCGCTCTGGCTCATGGATTTGACCTCGCCGCCGCTATACCCGCCGGACTCTATCTCGTGCCCGTTTAAAAGCGCGTCGCCCCAGAAATCCGCGCCCTCGGAAAGCTCCCGTCCCGTGGGAAAAAACGTAAGCTGCGCGCCGTAGGCGCGGCAGTCCTCAAGCAGCTTGTCCATGTCCGAACGCGAGGCAAGCCCCTGCACGGTTATCGCGACGCAGGGCTCGTTCGTGCCCGCCTGAAAGTATACGGGCAGCATGCCCTGCGCGCTCGCGGTCGGCCTGAGCTGCGGCTGGGGCGCGGGCGTTTCGCCGGGCACGTCGTAGCCCACGCCCGCGTTTATCACCTGCGGCTCGCTCACGTTTTTGGGCGTGCGGTTTTCTTTTACGTTTTTAACTATCAGATACGCCAGCAGCGCGATGATCACGAGCATGACCGCAGTCACGAGCGTGCCTGAATTCAGCTTCGCTCTGCGGGGACGTTTGTTCATCGGCAGGCGGCTGCCGTTAAACTCCTCTTCCAAGCCGGTGCCCTCCGTACGGAATTTTTATGTATAATAACAGTTATTACAGAGTATGTCAAGCGTACCTTATTTAAAGCGCGCGCCGCGCGTGCAAACGGCGCCTTTTTCGGGCGAAAGCGCACGTTTTTTGCCCGTTTGGTATATGCGCTTAATAAATCGCGCGCAAAAAGCCGCATTATTTACGCTGTTTTTTCGATTTTGTTTCCGTTATGTATTGCAAACGCTTTAAATATATGGCATAATATTTCCATATTATGTGAAAGGAAGCGAAGCTCCTCTTTTATGGACGATATTCCCCGAAGTATTATTCTGATCCTCTGTCTTATCCCCTGCGCCGGGTTTTTCGCGGGCAGTGAAACGGCGTTCTCCTTCGCAAACGAAGCGCGCGTGCGCGCCCTTGCGGAAAACGGCAGCCGCCGCGCGAAATGTCTTACGAAGCTGCTGGACGATTACGACCGCACGATCGTCACTCTTCTGATCGTAATAAACCTGATATACATATTCGTATCCGCGCTGGCTACGGTGGCGGCGGTGCGTCTGTTCAGATCAGACGCGGGCTCGGTGCTCGCGACGCTGGTCACGACGCTGTTGGTGTTCATGTTTTCCGAAACCATACCCAAAAACATCGCCCGCGCCAACAGCGACAGCTGGGCGCTGCTTGCCGCGTATCCCATACGGCTGTTCCGGCTGCTGCTTTCCCCGCTCTCGGCGTTTTTCACCTTTATCGGCGAGACGGCCAAGAAGCTTTTGCCCAGAAAGGAAAGCCTGCCGGACGTCACCGAGGACGAGTTCGAGGAGCTGGTCGAAAACGCGGGCGAGGGCGGTCTTATCGAGCCTGTGGAAACCGACATAATAAAATCCACCATCCATTTCGGCGACATACTTTCAGGCGAGATAATGACGCCGATAAAGGACGTCGTGACCGTGCCCTTCGACGCGGACGCGGAGCAATTAAAGCAGCTGCTTATGGACGTAAAGTTTTCCCGCATACCCGTACGCAAGGACAGCGTGGACGAGATAGTGGGCGTGCTCTCAGCGTCCAAGGCGCTTTCCCAGCTCTCCGCGGGCACGTTCGTAAGCGTGTCTGAGGTTATGACCCGCCCCTACATAATCCGCTCGGACATACCGGTCAGCAAGGTGTTCGAGGGCATGAGCGGCCGCCGCACGCATCTGGCCGTAGTCGCAGACGGCGGCAAGACGCTGGGCATAGTGACTATGGAGGACATACTGGAGGAGATCGCGGGCGAAATTTACGACGAGGACGACGTAAAGGGAGGCGAGAAGGATGGCCGTTAAGCTGCTCGTCATACTGCTTTACGTGTGCCTGATCGCGCTGAGCGGCTTCTTCTCGAGCAGCGAGATCACCTTCGCCCGCGCCAACAAAAAGCGCGCGGAAAACGACGCCGAAAAGGGCGACCGGCGCGCGCGCAGCGTAAAATATATTCAGGACAACTACACCCGCTCGCTGTCCACCATCCTTGCGGGCAACAACCTTGTGAACATCGCGGCCTCCTCTGCGGCGACGGTGTTTTTCGTAAGCCTTCTGCATCTTTCGGGCGGAGAAGCGATAGCGACCCTGGTCACCACGCTGCTGCTGATAGTTTTCGGCGAGACGATGCCCAAGATAATCGCCGCCGACAGACCGGACGAGCTTTCGCGCAAATTCGCGCCGGTACTGCGCTTTTTCATGCAGCTGTTCAAGCCCCTCGTGACGGGCGTCGAAAAGCTGGTAAACAAGCTTTCCCCCATCTGGACGCCCAAAGAGGCCGCGCCCCAGACCACGCCTGACGAGCTCAAGATAATACTCGAGGACGCCGAGGAGCAGGGCGTGTTCACGGAGGAGGAGGGCGAGCTTATAAACAACGCCATCGAATTCTCGGACACGATGGCGATGGAGGTAATGACCCCGCGCGTGGACATGGTGGCGGTAGACGCAGACAAGCCGCTGGACACGCTGACTCCCGAAATGCTGCGCCATTCACGCCTGCCCGTATACAGCGGCACGGAGGACAACATAATAGGCATACTGCCAACGAAGCTGTTTATGAAGCAGCGCCTCTCAGGCGCCGAGGCGGACATACGCACGCTTCTGGTCGAGCCTGTGTTCGTGCACAAAACGCGCATGGTATCGTCCATAATCCGCGAATTTCGCAGGAAGCGCCTGCAGATGGCGGTGGTGCTGGACGAATTCGGCGGCACGATGGGCATACTCACGATGGAAGACATAATGGAGGAGATCGTGGGCGAGATATTCGACGAGCGCGACGACGTAGAGGAGGAGATCGTGGACGTGGGCGCGGGCAGCCACCAGATAAGCGGCTCCATGAACATTTACGATTTCTTTGGCGCGATCGAATTCACGCCGCCCCGCGATTTCAGCACCCACTACACTACAGCCGGCGGCTGGGCGACGGAAATGCTGGATCGCTTTCCGGTCCCGGGCGACAGCTTCACATACGACCGCCTGACCGTGACCGTGCTCGAAGCCGAGCCCCACAGGGTGGAAACGCTGAAGGTCGACGTCGCGGAGCCGGAAAAAGGCGAAGAAAGCTAAAAACGCAGGCTGCGGCAGTTCTGCAAAAGCTGTTTTCCTTATGCAGCGTTTCTGTCAGGCGGACGTTTAAATCAAACAGCATATTCAGACAATAGACCCGGGCGGGGCTGCAAGGCAGCCCCGCCCGGTCATATCAGAACTCTTGGTAATATGTTCGGCCCGTTTATACGCGGCTGTTTATTATGACCAGCACCGTGAGCAGCGCGAACGCGAAGGCGGATACGGCGACCAGCGCCGCCATGTATTTCGCGTTTTTTTGCGCCTTTACGGCTTTGGCGGAGGCTTTTTGGGATTTTGCGCGGCGCTTTTCGCGCGCGCGCTGCTGCTTTGGATCAAGATGCAGCGTCTTGCGGTTAAGCTCGCCCAGCACGTATTCCCTTTCGCGGCGGCAGCGCGCGCACTCCGCCTCGCTCAAAGGATTTATGCGCCCGCACACGCATCTCCAGAAATTGTCCTGCGTCTCCGGATACATGACCGCGTCGCCGCCCGCGGCGGCTCTGAGCGCGCCAAGCTCGTTTCCCTGCAGCGTCTGCTGCTCGCCCACGTCCACGAGCTCGCCCTCGCCGCATTTCCACTCCGGCGCGCCCTCGAAGGCGACGCGGCTGAAGTAGATTTCAAGCCGGTCGGCGTATTTCAGGCCGGAAGAGGTGAGCAGCAGGCGGAATTCGCCGCCCGCGGGGATCGCGATCTCGTCCACGCTCACGCTGTCGTTAAGGCTTTCGCCCGTTTCGTCGCGCGACCAGCGCACAGTGCCCGCGTAGCCCGTGACCGTGCGTTCGGATACGTTGAACAGGTCTATATAAGCGCGGGCCGTGCCCGCGTCGTCGTGCAGAAGCTCGTAGCCGCGCAATTCCACCGGACAGGACAGATCGATAATCAAGCGCACGCCTCCCGAATATACGGTTATTTGTGTCATTATAGCAAACCAATGTTATGCGCGTATGAACGCGGAGACCTCAGACGCTCCTGCCGTAAACATATTCCGCCGCGTAGAGATGCATATCCGACTGCGCGGCGCGCATATACCTGAGCGCGCGCCTGAATTCGTTTTTTACGTCCTCCGGAAGCGCCACGCCGCTTTTCCGCAGACGGCGCGCAAGCGCGTAGGAGCGGCTTTCCTCACAGATATGCGCGCGGGTTATGTACACGTATCTGACGGGGCCGCCCCGTTCGGCATAAGATATGTAAAGGCGGTCTATCCACACGCGCACAATGTCGCTTTCGCGCACTACGGGCAGCGGTACACGCTCGGTATACAGACCGTCTATCTCCTCCCACGTGACCTCGCGCAGGCCGAAGCGCCGCGTGAGCGCGTCCGCTGCGCGCTTTAATTCCCTTCTGTTAAGCACTTACGTTACCCGCGCGCTTGTCCGTGAGCAGCGCTTCGAGCTCCTTAAGCGCCGAGCACAGCGCGCGGTAATAGCCGCTTTGCGAATAGCCGAACGCGCGTCGCACCTCGCAGGGGCTCAGTCCGTCCAAATACAGGCTCGTCAATAGCGCCTTGTACAGCGGCCGCTCGAGCCGCCGCAAGAGCGCGTCCGTCGCGGCGATCAGCGCACTCAGCTTTTTGCGCGCCTCCTCCGCCTCGGCGCGCGCGCTCGCGGCGGCGGCAAGTATCCCCTCCGGCTCCTCCCCCGCGCGCAGGTTCACGCCGCCGTATCTGCGCGCAGTGCGCGCCGCCGCGCTTTTAAGCGATTTCACCTCGTAATCCAGCGCGCGCACGCTTTCACGCAGCGCGTCAAGTGCTTTAAGTCTCTCCCATGCCTTCGGATACATCTCACTGATTTTCATTCTGTCTCATCTCCCCATAGCGGTTTACGCAGATCTGCGTAAACGTTAAGCTTTAAAAAACGGTTGACACCGCGCGCGCCTGGTATTATAATACTTCTCGCAACTCAGTTGCGACTTGCAAATTATATCGCAATATAATTTCGTTGTCAAGCGTTAATGTCGAAATTAATTTGCGTGTTTTTTGTGGAAAACACACAAACGACGCTGATTTGAGGTAATCGATATGAAGTTCGGTGAAAAGCTGCGCCTGAAGCGCACGCAAATGCGCCTGACTCAGGAGGAGCTCTCCGCGCGTCTGGGCGTATCCAAGCGCACGTTGGAGGGCTACGAGGCGGGCGCGTTCTATCCCAGAAAGCGCGAGATCTACGCGCGTCTTTCCGAGATATTCGGCGTGGACAAAAACTGGTTTCTGACCGAGGACGAAGAAACCGTATCAGGCGACAGTAAGTATGCTACTCCCGCCGAAACCGAGGCCGCGCGCATAGTGGAAAGCGTGCGCGCGCTGTACGCGGGCGGAGAACTATGCGACGCCGACAAGGACGCGCTCGCCCGCGCGCTCATGGACGCGTACTGGCTTGCGCTTAAAAAGCGCGGAGGCAAAAATGTTTAAGCTTAAAAGCGATTACAGGCCGCGCGGAGACCAGCCCGAGGCGATCGACGCGCTGGTCAGGGGCATCGAAGCCGGCATGAAGAAGCAGGTGCTGCTGGGCGTCACCGGCTCCGGCAAGACCTTCACTATGGCGAACGTGATAGAGCGTCTGCAGCGTCCCACGCTCGTCATCGCGCACAACAAGACGCTCGCCGCGCAGCTTGCTTCGGAGTTCAGGGAGTTTTTCCCGGACAGCGCGGTGGGCTATTTCGTTTCCTATTACGATTATTACCAGCCCGAGGCTTACGTGCCCTCGACGGACACTTATATAGAAAAGGATTCGTCGATAAACGACGAGATCGACCGCATGCGCCACAGCGCCACGAGCTGGCTGTCCGAAAGGCGGGACGTAATAATCGTGGCGTCGGTCAGCTGCATATACGGCATGGGCGATCCCGAGGAATACCGCGGACAGAGCGTGTCGCTGCGCGAGGGTCAGAAAATCGACAGGGACGAGCTAATCCGCCGCCTCGTCGACATACAGTACACGCGCAACGATTTCGAAATGCAGCGCGGCTCCTTCCGCGTACGCGGCGAATTGGTAGAGATACTGCCCGCCTCATCGTTCGACAAGGCGCTGCGCATAGAGTTTTTCGGCGACGAGATAGAGCGCATCAGCCAGACGGACACGGTGACCGGCGCGGCGGTAAAGTACCTGTCCCACGCGATACTCTATCCCGCCACGAACTACGTCACCTCTAAGGACAAGCTCGAGCGCGGCATAGCGGAGATCGAGCGCGACCGCGACGCCGAAGCTAAAAGTCTGGAGGAGGCGGGACGGCTTATAGAAGCGCAGCGCCTTACCCAGCGCACCACCTACGACCTTGAAATGCTGCGCGAGATAGGCTACGTAAACGGCATAGAGAATTATTCGCGCTACTTCGACGGCAGAAAGGAGGGCGAGCCGCCCTTTACGCTGCTTGATTATTTCCCGAAGGATTTTATAGTGTTCATAGACGAAAGCCACGTGACCGTGCCGCAGATACGCGCGATGTACAACGGCGACTATTCGCGCAAGTCCACGCTGGTTGAATACGGCTTCCGCCTGAGAAGCGCGCTGGACAACCGGCCCCTCAAGTTCTACGAATTCGAACAGCGCATAGGCCAGACCGTGTTCGTGTCCGCGACGCCCGGACCTTACGAAAAGCAGCTTGCCGAGCAGACGGTCGAGCAGCTCATCCGCCCCACCGGCCTTATAGACCCGGAGATATCCGTGCGCCCCGCCACGCATCAGGTGGACGATCTGCTGGGCGAATTGCGCCTGACCGCGGAAAAGGGCGGGCGCGCGCTCGTCACCACGCTGACCAAGCGCACCGCGGAGGGACTTACGGAGTATCTGCGCGAGATGGGCGTGCGCGTGGAGTACATGCATTCGGACGTCGACACGCTGGAAAGGATAGAACTGCTCAGAAACCTGCGCATGGGCGTGTTCGACGTGCTGGTGGGCATAAACCTGCTGCGCGAGGGGCTCGACCTGCCCGAGGTGCAGCTGGTGGCGATACTGGACGCGGACAAGGAAGGCTTTTTAAGAAGCGAGACCTCGCTGGTGCAGACGATAGGCCGCGCGGCGCGCAACGTGGACGGACGGGTAATAATGTACGCGGACGAGATCACGGACTCCATGCAAAGCGCGATAGACGAGACCAACCGCCGCCGCAAGGTACAGCAGGAGTACAACGAATCCCACGGCATAACCCCCGAAAGCGTGCGCAGCGCGATAAAGCAGGTAATGAACGTATCCCGCGCAGCCGACGCGCACGCGGACACGCGCATGACGCAGGAGGAGCGCCAGCTCGCGATAGACGCGCTCGAGGAGCAGATGCTCGAGGCGGCGGGCAATCTGGAATTCGAAAAGGCGGCGCGCCTCAGAGACAAAATGCTCGAGCTGCGCGGAGAAAAGGTAATGACCACGAACGAAAAATCCAAGCGCGGCCGCAGACGCGCCTCAAACGCAAGATAAGGGGCAGACGCGCAGCTTGGAAACGCTCGGATACACTGCGGTTTTCAGGCGGCGCATGCCCGGGCCTTAACACAGCAAGGAAAGCTGAACGCTCAGACTGTCGTAAAAAACGCGCCGAGGCTTGCCTGAAAGTGCGTTTGCGTGTATAATCAAAACAAAAAACAGGAGGCTGGATTTATGTATACACCCGACCCGTCCCGCTACGAAAAAATGGCGTACCGCCGCTGCGGACGCAGCGGACTCATGCTTCCCGCGATCTCGCTGGGGCTCTGGCACAATTTCGGCAACATCACCCCATTCGCTCAGCAGCAAAGCGTATTAAGGTGCGCGTTCGACAACGGCATAACGCACTTCGACCTTGCAAACAACTACGGTCCGCCCGCCGGCGAGGCGGAAAGCAATTTCGGCCGTCACATGGACCTCGACTGGCACACGCACAGGGACGAGCTCGTCATATCCACCAAGGCGGGCTATTTCATGTGGGACGGGCCTTACGGCGATCACGGCAGCCGCAAATACCTGATATCCAGCCTCGATCAGAGTCTGAAGCGCATGCATCTGGACTATGTGGACATATTTTATCACCACCGTCCCGACCCCGACACTCCCCTCGAGGAGACTATGGGCGCGCTCGACCATATCGTAAGAAGCGGCAAGGCGCTGTACGCGGGCATATCCAACTACAAGCCCGAGGAAGCGCGCAGGGCGATAAAGCTCCTGCGCGAGATGGGCACGCCCTGCCTTATAGAGCAGCCCTCCTATTCGATGTTCAACCGCTGGATCGAGGACGGGCTCACGGACATGCTGCGCGCGGAAAACGTGGGCTGCATCTGCTTTGCGCCTCTGGCGAGCGGCCTGCTGACCGACCGCTACTTAAACGGCATACCCGCCGACAGCCGCGCCGCGCACGATCCGCGCTTTTTGAAGCCCGATTCCATAACCGAGGACAAGCTTGTAAAGATCCGCTCGCTTAACGAGCTCGCGCTCGCGCGCGGACAGAAGTTAAGTCAGATGGCGCTTCAGTGGGTGCTGCGGGACGGCGTGGTGACCAGCGCGCTGATAGGCGCAAGCAAGCCCGAGCAGATACTCGACAACGTTAAGGCTCCCTTCGGTCCGGAATTCACCAGGGAGGAGCTGGACAGGATAGACGCCGTACTCAAAGCCTGAGCTGAACGGGAGGTACAAATATGGCTCCGCGCTGGACAAGAGAACAGGCCATGGCGTGGCGGGATTCGAGGGCATGGATAAGGGGCTGCAATTACATGTCCGCCGACTGTCACAACCGCGTCGACCAATGGCAGGAATACGGATTTGAGGAAAGACTTTCTACCACCGACCGGGAGCTCGCCGCGGCGGCGGAGCTGGGCTTCAATTCCGTGCGGCTCATACTTAACGAGCCCGTATGGGAAATGCAGCACGACGGCTTCATGCAGCGGCTGAACAGGTATCTGAACGTATGCGCGTCCCACGGCATAAGCGCGATGATCTGCTTCGGCAACGACTGCTGCGTGCCCAAGGCGTACTACAAGCCGCCCGTCATGGGGCCGCAGACCTGCGACATCGGTTATCACGGCGGACGCAAAAACTCACAGCACGGCTCCTTCCCCGGCGAGGTCGGCTACTGCCCGATAGACGAGGAGGACGTCGCCGAGCGCTGGTACAGCATGGTCGAGGAGATAATCGGCACGTACGCGTCCGATCCGCGCGTGATAATATGGGATATGTACAACGAGCCCGGCGGCAATAACCGCGCGCTCAAGTGCCTTACCCCGCTCAGACGCTTTTTCGAGATCGCCCGCAGCATAGACCCTGTCCAGCCGCTCACTGTCGGCTACTGGGGCGGCCCCTGCAAATGGAAGGACATCGAGGCGGGAGACAACGAACTCGTAAACCTGATATTCGAAAACTCCGACGTGATCAGCTTTCACAATTATGCCGATTACGAGACGATCGTGCGCGAGGTGATGCAGCTTAAAAAATACGGCCGTCCGCTGCTGAACACCGAATGGCTGAACCGCATAACCCACAACGACGTATTCAGCGTATTCCCTTTGTACGCGCTTGAAAAGGTGGGCTGCTACTGCTGGGGACTCGTGGCTGGGCTGTACCAGACCTACGAGCCCTGGGAGTCGCTCTGGAAGGCGTACGAAAACGGCCGCCGCGACATAGACCTTACCAAATGGCAGCACGACCTGCTGCGTCCCTCGCTGCGCCCCTACGACCCCGCCGAAACCGAGCTGATAAAGCGCTGGACTGCATACGCGGACGGGGCTGATAATTTGAAATAAGCACAACGAGGATTCCGGGCAAATGCCCGGTTTTCTTCGTTTTGGGGCGTTGCGGAGTGGGTCGGAGTATGGTATAATGGTCAAGGAGATGGTAAAAAACAAAACGGAACGATCCCACAGAAAGCATTGGCAAAATGACAAAAACAGAGCGCTGTAGCATTGTTATCTGCGATGACAACCCTGTAGATACAAAATACATTTCCGATCTCGTCATGGAATGGGCAAATGACAGAAGTATCAGCCTTCAAACATTTCAGTCAGCTGAGGCATTCCTGTTTCAATATGATGAAGAAAAGGATTATGACATACTTCTTCTCGATATTGAAATGGGAAAAATGGATGGGATCACGCTGGCCGAGTTGATACGGAAAGACAATAAACCGGTTCAGATTATCTTTATAACCGGATATCCGGATCACATGGCGAAAGGCTACGAGGTAGCTGCGCTACATTATCTGCTTAAACCAATTCAAAAAGAAAAACTGTTTCAAGTATTGGATCGTGCTGTAGATAACCTCATACATCGGCGTAAAAGCATGGTGTTTAATTCTTCTAATGGCTATATCAGACTGTATCTCGATGAAATCATCTATGCTGAAGCATTTCTTCATTCAACTGAGTTGAAAACTTCTTCGGCATCATACAGCTTGAAAGAACCCATTGCAAAGCTGGAAGCAAAGCTCAGCAAAGGTTTTGTGCGCTGCCACAGATCCTACATCGTTAATCTCAAATGGATCTCACGTCTCAGCCGCAATGAGATCACGCTTGACAACGGTATGTGCCTGCCGCTCTCCCGCCGGCACGCAGACGAGGTGCGCCGCTGTTTTATCGACTATTACAGAGGTGACGCGGATGAAACTGTTTGAGCTGATATTCAGCCGCGCGCTTGAACGACGTGTTGCCGCTTTTCAGGATGATCTGCTGCAGAGACACGTTGAGGAAGTACAGAACATCTATAAAACAATGCGGGGTTGGAGGCACGATTATCATAATCACATACAGACCATGCTGGCGCTGGAGGCAGACGGACAGAGAGAACAGCTCAAAAAATACCTGCTTGGACTAAACGACGATCTGACGCAGGTGGATACGGTCGTCAAAACGGGCAACGTCATGGTGGACGCGATTCTGAACAGCAAGCTTTCGCTGATAAAGTCGCACGGTATCGCGACCAACGTCAAAGCCGCGCTGCCGGGAGCGCTGAACGTAAACGACGTGGATATGTGCGTAGCGCTGGGTAACCTGTTGGACAACGCTTTGGAGGCGTGCCTGCGGCAGACGGAAGGCGAGCGCTTTATACGCGTATATATCGGCGTACTGAAACAACAACTGTATATTTCTGTTACCAATTCTTCAGGAACGATATGCCGCTCCGGACGCAGCTATTGTTCCACAAAAGCCACGTCGGAACATGGCCTCGGACTTTATCGTATCGACCGCATCGCCGCCAAATACAACGGCAGCGTGAACCGCCAAAGCGAGGAGGGCGTATTTGCCACCGAGCTGCTTTTGCCGTTGTGAAGCGAGGATCATCATGTCATTCGTGCGCCAGGCTGACCGTTCGTGCATAAAATGGTTTTGCCCGGCGCTTTTGTGTTATCCTCCCGGTATCGGAGGTGAAGGATTTTGAAAGCCGATAAGCCGAAATACAGCACTTTCCAAAACATGGTCTGGTCGCTTAAATGCGCGCTGCAATATCACAAACCGATCATCGCGATCATCGCCGCGTATATACTGGTCACCGTCGCCTATCAGACCGCGGATCTGTTTTTTGCGCCGCAGATACTTGCGTGCCTCGAAGAGCGCGCGTCGCTTGGAAAATTGCTTCGAACGATCCTGCTGTTCACCCTCATCGAGGGTGTAAGTCTCGGCCTCATGAGGTATATGCACGAGGTGCAGAACTTACGCTTCCGGGTGGTGAACCGCAGACTGCACGAAAAGGTCATCGAAAAGCAGTGTACGACTTCCTACAGCAATATGCTTTCATCCCAAACGGTACATCACCGGGAGACAGCGGAAAACACCGTGAACAACAACCGCTGGGGGCCTTCGGAAATCTACCTCATGCTGGCTACATTGGGTTCTACGCTGTTCAGCCTCATTTCGGCGGTTTCGCTGATGACTTATCTGAGCCTGCCGATCGCGCTCATGTCTCTGCTTTCTGCGGCGGTGATCCTGATTACTCATCAGATGACGGAAATGTGGTATTTTAAGCGCCGCGGCGACATTGGAAAGCTCCGCGGCAGGATCAGCTATATCGCCCGCGCCGCTCAATCCGTGGCTGCAGCCAAGGATATCCGCATCTTTTCACTCTCTTACTGGCTCAGCAAGGTTCACCTGACCGCGACGGATGCCTACAAGGAAAGTATGGGGCAGTATAAGAGCAGACAGTTCCGGGATGATGCACTGGGTTCTTTTATGAGCCTGCTCTCCCACCTCTTCTCCTACGCTTACATCATTGGACTCATACTGCATGGAAAGCTGAGCGTGTCCCAGTTCGTGCTGTTCTTTAACGCTGTTCACTTCTTTACGAACTGGATCTGGCGCTTTATCAATACGCTTTTGCGCATGAAGCGCCATTGTCTGGACATCTCCGCGCTCAGGGAGTTCCTGGAGATGGATGAACCTTTCCACCTGGGCGAAGGCGAACCGATCCCTCAAAAGGCAACTTACGAACTGCGGCTCGAAAACGTATTCTATCGCTATCCGGGCGCGGAGGATGATATCCTAAAAAGCATTAACCTGACGATCCGAGCGGGCGAAAAACTGGCCCTTGTTGGTCTAAACGGTGCGGGCAAGAGCACGCTGGTAAAACTGCTTTCGGGTCTGATCGATCCCACGCTCGGGCGTGTGTTGCTGGATGGACGGGACATAAGGAACTTTAATCGAACAAAATATTATGAGCTATTTTCCGCTGTTTTTCAGGATTATTCGATCCCCGATTTCACTATTGCAGAAAATATATCCATGCGTCTGCCCGACGAGACGGACAGGGGCAAGGTGGAAGCCTGCCTCAGAATTGCCGGGCTTGAGGAAAAGCTTTCTAAGCTGCCAAAGGGTATCGATACTCCCGTAGGCAGGGAGTTGTACGAAGACGGCACACTATTCTCGGGAGGCGAGTGTCAAAGGCTGCTTCTGGCGCGAGCACTGTACAAGGACGCGCCGATCCTGCTGCTGGACGAGCCTACTGCGGCCCTCGATCCGCTGGCGGAGCATGAGATGTACATGAAGTACAGCACGATGTCTGAGGGCAAGACCTCGCTGTTCATTTCCCATCGCCTCGCTTCCACGCGCTTTTGTGATCGCATCGTGCTACTGGACGGCGGCATTATAAGCGAACAGGGCACGCATGAAAGTCTGATCGCTCAGGGTGGAAAATACAAGGAACTGTTCGATGTCCAAAGCCGCTATTACCGGGAAGGAGTTGAGTTCTGATGCGGGAAAAACAGAAGAAGCCTTCTCTGATCGAGGCAATTTCCATAAATCTGAAGGCCTCAAAAGAGATTTCACGTGTCTGCCCGGGACTGTTCTCAAGCCTTGCAGCCGCAAACGCCTTGGAAGCCGTGAACAATTATCTGTTCATCTTCATAACTGCACGTCTTTTGAACGAGCTTGTGGGCCAATGCCGTGTCGGGAAATTGATTCAATGGGCTGTTTTCGGCGCCATTGCCGCGCTAATCGTTGAGCTGATCGTGAGGTACTTCCACAGGCGGTCGCAGCTTTTGGAGGAGGTCAGCGGGGAAGCGATTGAACGCCTCTACATGGAAAAGCTCTTCAGCATGGATTTTGCTGATGTGGACAAGCATTCCACCCACGATTTGCTGGCGCAGATCCGGCAGAACGAGCGCTCGGTGGGCTTTGGCTTCGGCGCTGTGCCCGGAATCCTATCTGACATCATCTATAGTCTGACCTCGGTTTTGAGCGGGATTGGTTTAACGGTTTCCCTGTTTACGTCAAAGGTTACTGCGGATGGGCCGCTCAGGCTGCTTAATTCACCGTTCATCATTCTTGCGGCAGTTCTCATACTGATGGGGATCAGCTATTTGGCCGGAACGCTTAATAAAAAAGCGGAAAGCAACTGGACACACGGAAAGGAGCTGAGCGCTAAGAGCAACCGTGTGCGCGATACCTTTGTTAAGCTCGGCAGAAGCGTACTGGGAGCGGCGGATATCCGTTTGTACCGTCAGGAGAAGATCGCCCTGAACCATATCCGCAGCGAAGACGCCTATGGCCCGGGTGGAGCCGTAGACAAGCTTGTATTGTCCAATGTTGGTGTATTGTTCGGCCTGTCCCAGGGCGGCCAGATGCTCTTTACCGGCGGGGCGTATGTACTGATCTGCCTTAAAGCGCTGGGCGGCGCTTTTGCAATCGGCTCGGTCACGCAGTATGCAGGCGCGCTGGCGCTGGCCAATTTTACGGTATTCAATCTGTTCGGCGCCGCAGGCCGGCTTACGGCGAACGCGTCGTACCTTAAAACCGCGAATCGCTTCTTTGAGATTCCTAACCTCATGGTTCAGGGGACGATTCCCACCGAAAAGCGAAATGACCGGGAATACGATGTGGAATTTAGGGATGTCTCCTTCAAATATCCCGGCGCGGATACTTGGGCGCTGAGACAACTGAATGTCCGATTCAAAGTCGGCGCGCGCTACGCTGTGGTGGGGGAAAATGGCTCGGGCAAGACCACATTCATTAAGCTGCTTTGTCGTTTATACGATCCGCAGGAAGGACAGATCCTGCTCAATGGTATCGACATTAAGAAGTACGATTACCGCGAATACATGGATCTTTTCTCAGTGGTATTTCAGGACTTTCAACTCTTCTCCCAGCCCTTGGGCGCGAACGTTGCTGGCTCGGCGGACTACGACGCAGGCAGGGTCAAAACGGCGCTTGAGGAAGCGGGTTTCGGTGAACGCCTGAAGGAGCTGCCGCAGGGACTCGACACCTGCCTGTATCGGGATTTCGGCGACGACGGCATCAATATCTCCGGCGGCGAGGCGCAAAAGATTGCCATTGCCCGCGCATTGTATAAAAATGCGCCGTTTCTCATTCTGGACGAGCCAACGGCAGCGCTCGATCCTATTGCGGAAGCGGACATCTACGCGCATCTGGGCGGCATCGTAGGCGACAGAACGGCGATCTTCATCAGCCACCGCCTGTCCTCCTGCCGATTCTGTGACGAGATACTGGTATTTGACGCAGGCAGAATTGTACAGCGCGGCAGTCACGAAGCGCTTGTTAGCGACAAGAATGGCAGATATTCAGCGTTTTGGCAGGCACAGGCGCAGTACTACAAGGAAGATCGTTAATTCAACACAGGATTTTAGGCATATGGACAAATGCTTTTACATATCGGAGCTTTCCGGGCGTTGCGCAGGCAGCACCTTTTTTTCGGAAACTGCACCTTCCAATCATTATTTGACGGTTTTATAGTTTTCAGTATTCTCCGCTTAGTATCTCCCCGTATTCCTCCACCGGCGCAGGACCGTAGAGGGCTTCGTAGTCCTCGCCTAAAAAGCAGGCGAAGGAGGTCATATCCTCAAAGCCGCATTCGAGATAGTATTTTACGTCCGCGCGCATCACCTGCGCGTTAAGGGACATGTATTTGGGCGGGCGCGTCCAGTTCGAAAAGCGGGAATTGTCCGCCCAGTATTCGACTACGCGCGCGTTTTTGGCGTCGAAATACGCGATAAGCGCGGCGAGCTTTGCCGTCTGATGTACGTTTTCGGGGCTTTGCGCGTCGTTTATCGCTCGCGCGGAATCCCGTCCGATGGGCGCGTATTCGAGATAAACGCCCTTTTCGGGCCGTATGCCCTCCGGCACTTCGAGCGCGTCCAGATACGCGAGAAATCCCGTGATCGCCTGCGGATCGGCGCTTTTTAGCCCGCGTGCGATCGCGTTCGTGATCGTAAGCGTCTGCTGCGCGGCGGTTTTTTCACGGCAGCGCGGACACCGGCAGGTCTTGCCGACTATGTCGTCCGTCCAGTACGCGTAACGGTGCGAGGGCGTTTTGAGCGTGAGCGCCAGCTCTCTTGCCCGCTTGCTCACGTAATCGAGCGCGTCCTCGTTTGAGGCGCACATGTTCGCGTCGTTCACGCGCGCGCCGCTTTCGTCCATGCGAAACCACTCCGGATGGGCGGAAAACTCGCTGCGGGGCAGCAGATACGAAAGCACGTGCGCGTCGTATTCGACCGTCACGCCCCTTTCGCCCGCGTAATCGTACAATTCCCGCGTGCGCTTTTCTTCGTGGAACGCAAGCGTCTTCAGCAGCAGCTCCGGCGCGGCTTTCCCGCCGCCCGGATGTATACCGAGCTCGTTTATCCCGGACGCCGCCAGACGGTCTATAAGCCGCCGCGTGAGGTCCTCCGGATTTA
Organism: Clostridia bacterium; assembly: GCA_017543905.1. Taxonomy (GTDB): domain Bacteria; phylum Bacillota; class Clostridia; order Christensenellales; family Aristaeellaceae; genus RUG14130. Next base: position 10,108 of record JAFYFC010000016.1, on the reverse strand, counting down.
TTATCCAGCCTCTCGAGCGCACATGCAAAACGATCACCTCTTCAGTCTGAATTTCAAAGCCAGCCCTGTATACGGCAAGCGGGCCCTTGGCGGCGTTCGCCGCGCAGCCCGCTGAAAAGTTATTTAATTCCGAGCAGCTTTTGCGCGTTGCCGCCGAGTATAGCCGCTGTTTCGGTCTCAGAAAGCGGCAGCGCGGCTATGCGTCTTGCGTCCGCGCCCGCGTCGCCCCAGGGGGAATCCGAGCCGAACAGCACCCGTTCGTAACCGAAGGCGCGCACGATACCTAAGAATTCCTCCTCGGACAGCCTCTCCAGTTCCTGCGGCGTTTTATAATACCCGTCTCCGCAGGGCGTCATGCTGCCCAGCGAGAACGAGGTATCTATGTACGCGCCGGTTTCGGGCAGCAGCTCGCATGCGCGCTGCCAGTCCCGCCAGGCGCCCATATGCGCGAGCACGAGCGTGACGCCCTTTGCTTTTTTGGCCGCGCGCGCCAGCTTTTCGGCGCTTGCCTGAGCGCAGAGCGGCAAGCCCACGTCGTAGCCCGCGTGGGTTATCACGACAAGCCCGAGCGCGGCGCAGATATCGAGTATGCGCAGATACCTTTCGTCGTCGAAGTCCACCTGCTGATACGCCGGATGCAGCTTTATACCGCGCACGCCCGCGCGGGCTATGCGCTCAAGCTCAGGCGCCGGATCTTCAAACCCGGGATGCATGCAGCCGAAGGACATAACGCCGGTTTCGGCCGTGCGTTCGTTTACGCGTATCGCAAAATCGTTTATGTGCTCCACCTGACGCGCGCCCGTCGCTACCGGCAGAACCACGCTCATATCTATGCCGGAAGCCTTCATGCCCGCGCTCAGAGCGCCGTACGTGCCGTCTGAAAACGCGAACGTGTGCGAGCCCGCCTGCAGCTTCGAAACCGCCGCCTGCGCGATCGCGTCCGGGAAAGCGTGCGTATGGATATCGATTATCATAGCTTAAAAAATGCCCTTGGCCGTCAGTCCCTGTCGCCCAGCGCTTCGCTCTGCCTTACCGTTACGCGGGTCTCATAGCAGGAGAACGCGTCGTCCACGAGCGCCTTGTCCGGCGCTTTGGTGAACAGGCTTATTACCGGCACGATCACAAGACCCGCCAGCATGCAGAACGCGCCCGCGTTTATCGGGGACTGGAGTATGCCGAGGTCCAGGCCTATAACGCCGAGGTTGCCCAGCATGTCCAGCGTCATGAACACGGTAGAAAACAGTATCGACACCCAGCAGGCAAATTTGCTGGTGCGCTTCCAGTAAATGCCGTACATGAACGGCGCAAGGAACGCGCCCGCCATCGCGCCCCAGCTTACGCCCATCGCCTGCGCGATGAACGCCACGGGAGACTTGACCTGCACGATGGCGATGATCGCGGACACGGCGATAAACACGACTATGAGCGCGCGCATTATAAGCAGCTGCTTTTTGTCGCTCATCTTTTTAACCACGTGCCCCTTCAGAAGGTCGAGCGTGACGGTGGAGGAGGAGGTCAGCACGAGCGAGGACAGCGTGCTCATCGACGCGGAGAGCACGAGGATTATAACTACCGCTATCAGAAGATCGCTCCCGACGTCCGAAAGCATCGCGGGGATTATCGAATCGTACACTATGCCGCCGGCGGCGTTAAACTGTATCGCCTCGCTGGCCGAGAACAGCCGTCCGAAGCCGCCCAGGAAATAGCAGCCGCCCGCGACTATAAGCGCGAACACGGTCGAGATCACGGTGCCCTTGTGTATGTCGCCCTCGCTCTTTATCGCGTAGAACTTGCCCACCATCTGCGGCAGGCCCCATGTGCCGAGGGAGGTAAGTATCACGACGCCCAGCAGCCCCAGCGGGTCCGGCCCGAAGAAAGAGTTGAACACGCCCTTTACGGAGGACACGCTTTCGTCCGATCTTTCTGCAAGCTCCGTAAGCGAGCCGAGCAGGCCGCCGTTTTTGCCCAGCACCGCTGCGATAACCGCGATAATGCCCACTATCATTATAAGGCCCTGCACGAAGTCGTTTACCGCGGTCGCCATGTAGCCGCCTACGATCACGTACACCGCGGTAAGCACGCTCATGCCGATCACGCACCACAGATAGTCGATGCCGAAGGCCATCTCGAACAGACGGGACAGACCGTTATAAAGCGACGCGGTATACGGGATGAGGAACACGAATATCACTATCGAGGAAACGATCTTGAGCGCCTGACTGTCGAAGCGCTTTGCGAAGAATTCCGGCATGGTGGCGCTTGACAGGTGCTGCGTCATTATGCGCGTGCGCCGCCCCAGCACCGACCAGGCCAGCAGCGAGCCTATGAACGCGTTGCCCAGACCTATCCAGGTGGAGGCGATGCCGAATTTCCAGCCGAACTGTCCCGCGTAGCCTACGAATATGACCGCGGAAAAATAAGAAGTGCCGTACGCGAAGGCGGTAAGCCACGGTCCCACGCTCCTGCCGCCCAGCACGAAGCCGTTAACGTCCGTGGCGGTTCTGCGGCAGTAAACGCCGATGCCGATCATAACCGAAAAAAACACGACCAAAAGCAGTACTTTAAGAAACATACTTTGACTCCTTTAGCGTATAAAAAGAATATCCGATACTTTACGCCCGCACGCCGGTTCTGTCAAGCCAAATCGCGTAAAATAAAACGCAAAATGAATAAGTCCGAAAGAAAAACGTCATTAACGCCCGCCGCCGTGCGGGTTTAAAGGAAGATATGAAGTAAAGCGGATAGGAAAGCTACATATTTTTGAGTCGGGAATAAAGCAGAACGAAGCCGAGGCGGCGGGAGCGAAGCGCAGAGAGACGAGGCGGCGGGAAAGAACAAAGGGGCCGTAAAACGGCCCCTTGGCTTGGCTAACGCCCTTTTATCGTTTATCTGACTCCCGGGCCTCTGCCGCCTCTGCCGCCTTTGGGGGGCGGGGGAACGGCGGGGCCTGCGGCGCGCCGCGTCGTGCGTCCCACCGGCGCGGGCTTTACCGCGGGTCTGGGAGCGGCGACTCTGGGTCTGGGCGCGACCACGCGCGGTCTGGGCGCGGGTCTGGGCGCGGGCATCGGGCCTGCTATCGGGCGCGGTCCGGGCAGAGCGCCTCTTGCGCGGGGAGCGCGGGGCTTGACAAGCGGTCTGAATCCGCGGATGAGCGGCGTGAACAGAAGCAGCGGCTCTATACGCAGCGCGAGGCTGGTGATCCTTATGGGATAAAAGCCGAGGCTGTTCATGTAGGGAATGTCGATATATGCCAGATATTTGTCGTCGATCTGCGCGGCATATTCCTTGTAATCCGTTATTTCCATGGTATCGAACGAACGGATGTAGTCGTAATCGCCGTATCCGTTGTTCCTCTGAAATACGTAATGCGCCATAACTTCCCCTCCTGTATAAATGTCTGCGGTTCACCGCCGATGCGATCATTATAGCATATTATGAAGCGTTTGTAAACGGGGCTGTTTATAAGCGCCCGCCTCAAATTAATAAAATTTCATTTTGCAGGGTCGTATTTCAAAAATTACGCTGAAAAGCGTCCGTCCTTCGGCGTAGCGCGGATTATTTTCGTGCGTGCGGCGCGTTATGCGGGGGGAAGCGCGCTTATTTCGCTTATGCGCCCGCTTCATCCGGGATTTTTCAAAAAATCCTGCGGATACGTGTTTGTTTTCGTCGCCTCTGTATTATTGCTTATTGCGCGAAAATATGTTATAATGACGCCAAACGAATTTGGAGGACAGTTTCATGGCAATGGACAATTTCAAGGAAGAGATCGTAACCAAGCATCGCGCGGGGCTGAGCACCGCGGTATACTATTTCTGCTGGGTCACGATAGTGCTCTTCGGCATAGTGGGCATATTCATGCTGCAGGGCGTTTTGCAGTCTATCGGCAGAGCAGCCTTCCCGTGGCCGGATCTGATACTCGCAGCCGTGCTTATCGGCACGGCGGTGCTTCTGTACATTAAAAAGGACACTCTGCGCGTGGAATACGAATACACCTTCACCAACGGCACGCTGGACGTGTCGATGGTACTTAACAATTCCAAACGCAAGTATCTGGCGGAGATACCGCTCAAGCTCGTGGAAAGCTGCGGCAGCGTGAGCTGCCCCGCGTTCAACCGCTACATTAACGATTCCGGCATAAAAAAGCACAACTGGTTTTTAAACCGCGAGGCGAACCTCATATACCTGTATTTCACAAAGAACGCCGTGCGGCATCTCGCCGTGATAGAGCCCAGCGCGGAAATGCAGCAGATGATACGCTCAAAAGGCTATCTCGGCTTCGGCGTGTGGCAGGACGCGTAAAAACACACTTTTCGGAGGCGCGGCAGAGCTTCTGCCGTCCGTATTATGGAAATATATCTTGACAACAGCGCGACCACGCGGCCGACCGGCAGCGTAATACGCGCGCTCACCCGTGCGCTGGAAAGCGATTATTACAATCCCTCTTCGCTTTACGCGCCCGCGCTGGGCGTCGAAAAGCAGCTTGACGCCTGCCGGGACAGGATCCGCGCGGAGCTTCATTTAAGCGACGCCGCGGTCATATTCACCTCCGGCGGCACGGAAGCCAACAATTTAGCCCTCACCGGCACGCTTGGCGTGTCCCGCGCGCCGCTGCGCGTCGCGGTAAGCGCCGGAGAGCATCCGAGCGTTTACGACGCGGCGCTTTCGCTTATGCAAGGCGGCGCGTGCGAATGTGCCGTGCTGCCGCTTAACGCTGGCGGCACAGTAGACATAGACGCGGTCAGGTCGGAACTAAAAAAAGGCTTGACGCTCCTTAGCGTCATGCAGGTAAACAACGAAACCGGCGCTAAAAACGACATAGCCGAAATCTCGCGCCTCGCGCGGGAAATCTGCCCCGCGTGCCGGCTGCACGTGGACGGCGTGCAGGGCTTTATGCGCGAGGACTTCGATCTGCGCCTTGCGGACATGTACACCCTGTCCGGTCACAAGATACACGCGCCCAAGGGCGTCGGCGCGCTGGTCGTGCGCAGGGGGCTGCGCCTCAAAAGCGCGCACGTGGGCGGCGGGCAGGAAAACGCGCTCAGAAGCGGCACCGAAAACACACCCGGCATACTCGCCCTTTCACAGGCGATAGACGACATGCGCGCGCTGCCCCTGCGGCGTGAGCACATGCTTAAGCTTAAGCTCCTGCTCGCGCGGGAGCTTGCCGCCCGTATCCCCGAGGCGACAGTCAACGGCCCCGCGCCGGAGGACGGCGCGTGCAACATACTGAACGTGAGCCTGCCACCCGTGCGCGGAGAAACGATACTGCACGCGCTCGAGGCGCAGGGCGTGCTGGTGTCTACCGGCAGCGCGTGCTCCGCCAAAAAGCAAAAGCTCTCCCGCGTGCTGACGTCCATGGGCGTGCCCGCGCGCAGAGCGGAATGCGCGCTGCGCTTCAGCCTAAGCCCCTACAACACAGAGGAAGAAATATTGCGCGCGGCGCAGATAATACAGGAGCAATACGCTGTACTTTCAAAATTCCAGAGGAGATAAACATGCGTGACGTACTGCTTGTGCGCTTCGGAGAGGTGCACCTTAAGGGACTGAACCGGCCGTATTTTTTAAAAATGCTGGTCAACAACATAAAAAAGACGCTGGAGGGCACGCACGCAAGCGTGTGGCTGAGCGACAGCCGCATATACGTGGCGGGCGCGCCGGACATGCGGGACTGCGCGGAGCGCGTAAGACGGGTGTTCGGCGTATATTCCGTAAGCCCCGCTGTGGAAATGGAAAAGGAGCTGGACGCGGTCTGCGCGCAGGCCGCCCGCATGATGCAGGGCGTAAGCGGCACGTTCAAGGTGCTGTGCAAGCGCAGCGACAAGCGCTTTCCCCTGAACTCGCAGGAGCTTGCCGTATACGCGGGCGAGCAGATACTGAATGCGAATCCCTCTCTGAGCGTGGACGTGCATAAGCCCCAGACCGAAATGTGGATAGAGATACGCGATCACGCGTATCTGTGCAACACCGAGCTGCCCGGCGCGGGCGGGCTGCCGATGGGCACTGCGGGCAGGGCGCTTTTGCTTCTGTCCGGCGGCATAGACAGTCCGGTCGCGGGCTACCGCATAATGCGCAGGGGCGTCAACTGTCAGGCGGTGCATTTCGCCTCTCCGCCCTACACCAGCGAGCGCGCGAAGCAAAAGGTGCTGGAGCTCGCGCGGATAATCGGCGCGTACGAATACGGCATGCGCGTGCACGTAGTGCCCTTCACTGACATACAGATGGCCATACACGAAAACTGCGACCCGGAGTATACCACGCTGATAATGCGGCGCTTCATGATGCGCATAGCGGACCGTATCGCAAAGCAGAACGCCTGTCAGGCGCTCATAACCGGCGAAAGCATAGGACAGGTGGCGAGCCAGACCATGGAAGCGCTCGGCTGCACGGACATAATGACCGACCTGCCCGTATTCAGGCCGCTGATCGGGCACGACAAGCTGGAAATAATCCGCATCGCCGAGCACATCGGCACGTACGAAACCTCCATACTCCCCTACGAGGACTGCTGCACGGTGTTCACGCCGCGCCATCCCGCCACAAAGCCCAAAAAGGACAAGGCGGCATACGAGGAAACGAAGCTGGACGCGGACGCGCTCATAAACGCGGCGCTCGCGGGCACCGAAACGGTGCTTGTATAAGGGAACATATAAATGTACGGCGCGATCATCTGAGACGTCGTCGGCTCGATATACGAATTCAGCAATATCGGCACCAAGGATTTTCCGCTGTTTTCGAAGGGGTGGGATTATACCGACGACAGCATAATGACCGTAGCCGTCGCGGACGCGATCATGCGCAGCCGCATAGCGAATTACAATAACACCGGCGAAACGTTCACAGGCATACTCATTCGGACTATGCAGGAGTACGGCAGGCGCTATCCCTGCCCTAAGGGCGCGTACGGTGGCAGCTTTAACGCCTGGCTGCACAGTGAAAATCCCGAGCCCTACAACTCCTTCGGCAACGGCTCCGCCATGCGCGCTTCTCCCTGCGGGCTCGCGGCGGCCTGCCTTGAGGAAGCGCAGGCGCTCGCGCGCGCCAGCGCGTACGTCACGCATAACCATCCCGAGGGTATCAAGGGCGCGGAGGCGACCGCAGCCGCGGTATTACTTGCCAAAACAGGCAGGGACAAGGCTGAAATCAAAAAGTATATCTGTGAAAACTATTACAAGATCGACTTCACGCTGGATTCCATCCGGCCCTTCTACATTTTCGACACCACCTGCCAGGGCAGCGTGCCGCAGGCGCTGGAAGCGTTTTTCGAATCCAAAAGCTTCGAGGACGCGCTCCGAAACGTGATCTCCATAGGCGGCGACAGCGACACGCTCGCCGCGATCACCTGCGGCGTGGCGTGGACGTATTACACCGTGCAGTCAAACAGCTTCTATACCTCGGAGGACGACAGGCTCCCGCCGGACATGAAGCTGCTTAAAAAAACCGCCCAGACCTATCTGCCCGAGGAATTCATACAGACCAAAGCGGCGTTCCGCAAGGTCTGCGAGCAGCGTGACGGCACATACTGCCGCTCCGGCTTCTGCACGCCCGTCCTGAGCAAGGAGGAATCGAAAAGGTTCGCGGGAAAAGGCAGCATATAACAAAGCAGCAGCTGGTGCTATTCATTTAATTCATGCCCCATTACGTTGACATAATAGCATTGAATCGATAACAGATTTGGTGATTCTTACAGTAGGGAGATAAATATATGATTTGCAAAAAATGTGGTGAAAGTATTCCAAAGGGTTCAAAATTCTGTCCTGAATGCGGGAGTAAGGTTAAGAGAAAGACAACAAACAAAAAAAAGATGCATTCAGATATACTCCGTTCAATAATAGAAGTTTTATTATCTGTCATTGCTATTATCGTTATTATATTCGTATGCTATCATTTATTCTTTTCCAATAAAAATTCACACAGAGCAAATCAGGCAGTAACTATAACAAAATCCTCTCCAGTCGTCACTACCATGTCAAATACAGTGCAAACTACTCCAATCGTTACATCTACACCGAATTTGTCAAAAGCTCTTCTTGGAAAGTGGACTCTGAGTGAAACTATAGTAAATAATCAGTCAGTTGAACTTGCTGAATATGGTTACTCGATGTCAATGTATTATGAATTTAAAGAAGATAACACCTATGTAGGTATCATGACAATAAATGGTGAAACACATAATGAAAAAGGTTCTTACTCTTTATCAGGAAATACGCTTGTTTTTAGTATAGATAACAGTTCTTGTATTGTCACTATCCAAGGCAACAAATTACATATTTTATATGCTGATAGTGATAATAATATGGAATATGTATTCATCAGAACTACAACAGCCCCAATAGCTCCTACTCCAACAAATCAGATAAACTATATAAAAGTTACAGCTTATCAATTATATAAAGATTATGAGGAAAATGTAATTGCCGCTGATAAAAAGTACTTAAATAATTATATTGAAGTAACCGGCAAAATTACATCAATAAGTAAGTTGCTTGGAAAGTATTATGTCAGTCTGGATGCCGATGGATATGGAATCGACACTATTGAATGTATATTTGGTCAAAGTCAAGTCAATGCATTAACCACAATTAAGACCGGGCAGCACGTAACAATAAGAGGCGTTTGTGAAGGTATGTCATTGTTAAGCATATATGTGAATAACTGTCAACTGGTACGATAGACAGTTCATTGCATAGCGTCCGTCTTATTTTCCCTTATGCCTGCGCATATATTCCACGGTTTTATACAGCGTTTCGCCGTGAAATATCCGTTCGAGATTGGCTTCGAAATCGAGCCCGTAGCGCCGGTTCAGCATTCTGAGCGCGTGCATGACGCCGGGCTCGGCGGGCGGCGCGTCCGGGAGAATATCCTCAAGGCGCAGCTGTCTTGCGTATTCGTTGGTAAGGCGGTATATTCCCGCGCCTATCAGCCGGATCGGCCTCACGGGCACCTGCGCAAGCAGCGAGACGGCCTCGCGCCAGATAGTGCCCGCGTCGCGCGCGGAAGGGATTATGCGCGAGCGGGTGACGCTTTTCATGTCTGAAAAAGTGACTTTGAGCGTCACGCCCTCGCCGTACAGGCCCACGCGCGCCGCTCTGCGTTCGACGCTTATCGAGAGCAGCAGCAGTACGTCCTCCAGCAGCTCCCTGTCGTCAACGTCCTGCTGAAACGTAAGCTCACGGCTTATCGATTTGGCGTCCTCGGGACGGTATACGGTTACCCTGCGTTCGTCCTCGCCGTTTGCGATGCGGCTGATCCACTCGCCCTGTTTGCCCAGCAGCCGTATCACCTCGCCCGCGTTTTCACGCACGTCCCGCACGGTGCGTATTCCGTTTTTGTGAAGCTTGAGCGCGGTTTTTTCGCCGACTGTATAAATCACCCTTACGTCACGGTCGCTTATCAGCTTTACGAAATCTTCGGGAGTGGCGATTTCGAAATAGCCGTCGGGCTTGTTCTCCTCGCTGGCGGTCTTGGCGGCGGTCTTCGAATACGCCACGCCTATCGAGCAGGTCAGCCCCAGCTCCTCCCGCGTGCGCCGTTTGATGATACGCGCGATCTCGCACGCGTTTTCCCACGTGCCCGCGCGCTCCGTCACGTCGAGATACGCCTCGTCCAGCGCTACCGTCTCCGCGGCGGAAGCGTACTCGTTCCAGATCGCGTGCAGCCTGTTCGATACGGCGCGGTATTTTTCGAAATTCGGGTGCATATACACGCCCTGCGGGCACAAACGGTACGCTTCCTTTATATTCATCGCGGAATGCACGCCGAACGCGCGCGCCTCGTAGCTGCACGTCGCGACCACGCCGCGCTCCTGCGGCAGCGACCCGATTATCAGCGGTCTGCCCTTAAGCGCGGGATCGTCCCGCACCTCGACAGACGCGTAAAACGCGTCCATGTCCACGTGAATGATGATCTGGTTCAAAACGCGCCTCCGACAGCGGTATCGTTCGTGCTTTTTACCGATGAAAGCCGGATAATAAAGTTCAAGCGGACGATTACTCGTCCGCTTGGTTGGTATCCGGCGGCGACCTACTCTCCCGGGCTGTTGCCGGCCAAGTACCATCGGCGCTAAGAGGCTTAACTTCTGTGTTCGGGATGGGTACAGGTGGGACCCTCT
>JAFYFC010000015.1 GCA_017543905.1 Clostridia bacterium | reverse complement strand
CAAGATGACCGGAGGTACCTATGAAGCAGATATCAAACAAGGAATATGAGAAGTACCAGCAATACCAGACCGACAAGCTGCATGGCCGTATCATTACGCCGGACGGTCTCCGCATCATCTGCGCTGGTCTGGATAATGATCCTGAGAAGATCGGCATCCACATGCTGGAAATGCTAGCCAAGTTCAGGAATGAAGGCCTCTTCGATATTCTAGTTGATGATGAGTAAAGTAGCACCCGGTCACCGGTGACAATCCGATGATCGGGAGTTTGCTTTATCCTTGATTCGAGCCTGTGAAAAAAATTTCCCCGATGGCGACACCACCCGGCGGTGGGTGAAAGTTCCTTCTCAGGGCCTGATGGATGATCTGGCTGCCGGACTTCAGGAACACGCCGACGATGACCACAAATGACACCTCCATCCTTCCGAAAACTCCACAGAAATAGGGCTAACTGACTTTCACAAAATCAGTTAGCCCTCATTCTCGGAATGACGGATTTTTGTTGCCAAATTGTTGCCACGCGGGGGCCTGATCGCCCGGGAACCCTGATTCTATGCGGGTTCAGGGATTTCAGGCCTTATTCCCACTCTATACTTGCAGGCGGTTTGCTCGTTACGTCCAGCACTACGCGGCTGGCGTGGGGGACCTCGTTTACTATGCGTTCGGATACGCGGGCGACGAGGTCGTAGGGCAGGCGCGCCCAGTCGGCGGTCATGAAATCGTCGGTAGTCACGGCGCGCAGAGCCACGGTGTAGTCGTAGGTGCGTTCGTCGCCCATAACGCCCACGCTGTGAACGCCGGTAAGCACTGTGAAATACTGGCTGACGCTTCCCGAAAGCCCCGCTTTTGCGATCTCGTCCCTAAGGATGAAGTCGCTTTCACGCACGATCTCCACCTTTTCCGGGGTAACCTCGCCGATCACGCGGATAGCGAGACCGGGGCCGGGGAACGGCTGACGCCAGACCAGCTCGCGGGGCAAGCCCAGCGCCTCGCCCAGCGCGCGCACCTCGTCCTTGAACAGCATGCGCAGCGGCTCGATCAGCTCCGCGAAGCCCAGTTCCTTCGGAAGGCCGCCTACGTTGTGATGGCTTTTGATCACGGCGGCGTTCGTGCCCTGCCCGCTCTCGATAACGTCCGGATAGATCGTGCCCTGAGCGAAATAGTCGAGCTTTCCGAGCTTCTGCGCTTCGGCCTTGAACACCTCGACGAAATCGCGTCCGATTATATGCCGTTTCTGCTCAGGCTCGGTCACGCCCTTAAGATCGGCAAAAAACCGACTCGCGGCGTCCGCGCGCACGAAGCGCACCGGGAACAGGCGCCTGAACACATCGCACACCTGCTCGCTTTCGCCCTTGCGCATAAAGCCGTGATCCACGTACACGCAGGTCAGCCGTTTGCCTATCGCGCGGTAGATCAGCGCGGCCGCGACGGACGAATCCACGCCGCCGGACAGCGCCAGCAGCACCGTGCCGTGTTCGCCTGTTATATCCTGAATCTGCCTGACCGCGATATCGGCGTAAGCCTCCATCGTCCAGTCGCCGGTGCAGCCGCACACGTTAGTAAGGAAATTCGCAAGCAGCAGCCTGCCCTGCTGGGTGTGCGTGACCTCGGGGTGGAACTGCACGCCGTATATGCGCTTTTCTTCGTTCGCCATCGCGGCGATGGGGCAGTTGTCCGTTTGGGCGACGGCGGCAAAGCCGGGAGGACACTTCGTGACCTGCCAGGTGTGGCTCATCCAGCACGCGGATTCGGGCGACAGGGCCTGCGTAAGCGCAGAGCCGGAGTTTATGCGCACGTTCACGCGCCCGTATTCGCGTTCTGTTGCGCGCTCCACGCGCCCGCCCAGCAGCTGCGCGGTCAGCTGCATGCCGTAGCAGATGCCCAGTAGCGGCACGCCCAGATCGTATATCGCCCTGTCGCACAGCGGAGCGTTTTCGTCCTGCACCGAGGACGGGCCGCCGGAAAGGATGATGCCCGCGGGCGCGGCTTTTTTGAGCTCCTCCGCCGGCACGCTCCAGGGAACGACCTCGGAATACACGTGGTTTTCGCGCACGCGCCGCGCGATAAGCTGGGTATACTGTCCGCCGAAATCGAGTATTATTATCTTTTGCCGTGCCGCCATGCTGCCTCCTGAAAAATAAACAGTGTTATCTCTTTAAAACTGCGGTTTCCGGGCTCTTAGTTTAGCATAAAACGCCGAAGAAAGCAATCCTGTTACTTTCCGCTGTCGCCATAGTTGGCGAGCACGCGGGCGGACGGATCGTCCACGTCGCAGCCGGGCCAGGCCTTGTTGGGCATCCAGTAATCCGGTATCATCTCCGCCTGTCCGGGATAATACCTTTCGAAAATATCGCGGTAGAGCAGGCTTTCCTTGGTGAAGGGGGGACGGTAAGCGTATTTCGCCGCGCCCTGTCTGAATTCCGCGTCGGTATACGTACGCTCGGCAAGCGCCTTCAGATCGTTCACCATGCTGTGTCCGACTGCGTCGGAGAAGGCTGCCTTCTGCCGCCAGAGTATCTCGTCAGGCAGGAGCTTATCCTCCGCGAACGCCTTGCGGATCAGATACTTGCCCATGTTATGGCGGTTCATTTTGAGCTCGGGATCGACGCTCATCGCGTAGCGCACGAATTTAAGGTCTCCGAAGGGCACGCGGGCCTCGAGGCTGTTTACCGATATACAGCGGTCGGCTCTCAGCACGTCGTAAACGTGCAGCTCCCGTATGCGCTTTTCGGCCTCCTCCTGAAACGCGGCTGCGTCGGGCGCGAAGTCCGTGTACTTGTAGCCGAACAGCTCGTCGGATATTTCTCCCGTCAGCAGCACGCGCACGTCCGTATGCTCGTGTATCCATTTGCACACGAGGTACATGCCTATGGAGGCGCGTATAGTGGTTATGTCCCAGGTGGCGAGCAGCTCGATCACGGCCGGAAGCGCGCCGAGCACGTCCTTTTCGTTTATTATGACTTCCGTGTGTTCGCTGCCTATATAGTCCGCGACTGTGCGGGCGTATTTAAGGTCTATCGCGTCTATGTCCATGCCGATTGCGAAGGTTCGTATCGGGCGTCTAAGGAGCTTGCGCGCGATCGCGCATACGAGTGAGGAATCCAGCCCGCCTGAGAGGAGGAATCCTACGGGCGCGTCCGCGTCGAGGCGCTTTTCCACGCCGTCTATAAGCAGCCTGCGCAGCTTCGCGCACACCTCGTCCTCCGTTTTCATCGTGAAGTAGCCGACGTACGCCGGATCGGCGTAGCGTATGAACCTTCCGTCTGTCCAGTAATGCCCCGGAGGGAAGGGGCGTATCTGCGCGCACAGCCCCATAAGGTTTTTGGGCTCGCTCGCAAAGACCCAGCCGCCGCCGGACAGCCTGCCGTAATACAGCGGCCTGATGCCGATGGGATCGCGCGCGGCGATAAACTGCCCTGTCCTGCCGTCGTATAAGACGAGCGCGAACTCGGCGTCCAGCGTTTTGAACATTTCTGCGCCGTACTCACGGTACAGCGGCAAGAGGATTTCGCAGTCGGATTCGCCCTTAAGCTCGTATTTTTCCATAAGCCGCGCGCGCAGCGGGCGAAAGCCGTACAGCTCGCCGTTGCAGATCACGCTGTCCGCGTCCATATGGAAGGGCTGCATCCCGCGCTCGTTCAGGCCCATTATGGCCAGACGGTGAAAGCCGAACCAGCCGGGGCCGGCTTCCTCGAAGCGGCTCATGTCCGGCCCGCGGGAAACCGTGCGGGCAAAGCACGCCTTCAGGGTCTCTGCGGGAACGCTTCTGTCTGTTACGGCGAAAATACAACACATAAAAGGGCACCTCCTTCGTCGGTCGGCAATCGTTCTGATCACGTATTTCAGGACGAAGGCCGCCGCTCCGTGGTGCCACCTGATTTGCTTCTCTTACAGGGCTCAAGCAAGCCCCTGCGGTTGTAACGTGCCGCCGCCACGCCGCTCCTACTGGCTTTCGCGTTCGGTTTGGACTTGGAAGGGTTCTTCGCCGGCCTGCTCATACGGGACTCTCACCGCCGCCCGCTCTCTGGGATGCCGCTCAGCCGGTTACTTTGCTTCCGCAACGCTTTGTCTGTGAAATTGCGCACATGATAGCACCGCGGCGGGAATTTGTCAATTGCGATTATGAAATTTTAACAAACGGAAATTGCAGATACGGCCTGTAAATAATGAAATAACGGAAATTCTGCAAGTTTTAATGTTAAGTATTGCATAAACCCCTTGACAGGTGCGGGCCCGACGCGTAAAATGTCACGCAGATAAGGCAAGGGGGTCATATCGTATGGCTTACCCTGCCGTTTTTGTTTTTGAGGAGGCACCGTTATGAGCAAGTACACGAAGGAAGACATCGTCCGCCTGGTAAAGGACGGAGACGTAGAGTTTATCCGCATGCAGTTTACGGACATTTTCGGACAGCTGAAAAACGTGGCGATTACCGCCAGCCAGATAGAAAAGGCGGTCAACAACGAGATCATGATCGACGGCAGCTCTATAGAGGGCTTCGTGCGGATCAACGAAAGCGATCAGTATCTGCGTCCGGACCTCGATACGTTCGCGATCCTGCCGTGGAGACCCCAGCACGGCAAGGTGGCGCGCCTTATCTGCGACGTGTACAATCCCGACGGCACGCCGTTTGCGGGAGACCCCAGAGGCGCGCTCAAAAAAGTGCTTGCGCGCGCGGCGGAAATGGGCTACGCGTTCAACGTAGGGCCGGAGATGGAGTTTTTCCTGTTCCAGACAGACGAGCAGGGCCGTCCGACCACCGCGACCGGCGACGAGGCGGGATATTTCGATCTGGGCCCGCTGGATCATGGCGAGAGCACCAGACGCGAGATATGCATGGCGCTTGAGCAGATGGGCTTCGAGATCGAGGCCAGCCATCACGAGGTGGCCGCCGGACAGCATGAGATCGACTTTAAATACGCGGACGCGCTGACCGCCGCCGACAACATAATGACCTTCAAGCTGGCGGTCAAAACGCTGGCGCAGAAAAACGGTCTGCACGCGACCTTCATGCCAAAGCCCGTCTTCGGCATAAACGGCAGCGGCATGCATACCAACATGAGCCTGTTCAAGGACGGAAAGAACGCGTTTTGCGATCCTACGGACAAGCGTGGGCTGAGCAGGGAGGCGTATGCCTTCATAGCCGGCATACTGGCGCACGTGCGCGGCATGGCGGCCATAACCAATCCGCTGGTAAACAGCTACAAGCGTCTGGTGCCGGGCTACGAGGCCCCGTGCTATCTGGCCTGGAGCGCCAGCAACAGAAGCGCGCTCATACGTATACCCGCCGCCCGCGGCATGGGCACGCGTGTAGAGCTGCGCTGCCCCGACCCCAGCTGCAACCCGTATCTGAATATGGCGGTCTGCCTTGCGGCCGGTCTTGACGGCATAGAAAAGGATCTTACGCCGCCCGAGGAGATCACCGAGAACATTTTCGCGATGGACGAATCGGCGCGCGAGGCCAAGGGGATCAGAAGTCTGCCGGGCACGCTGCTGGAGGCAGTCGAGTGTCTGAAGCAGGACGAGGTCGTCTGCGCCGCGCTGGGCGAGCACGTGCTGTCGCAGTACGTGGAGGGCAAGCAGAAGGAATGGGACGCTTACCGCACCCACGTCAGCCGCTGGGAGATAGACAGATATATCGTGATGTACTGATTTTGCCAAGAAGCTAAATAAAAGCGAAATAAAAGCGGAAGGGGGAAGCGGCGACGGCACGTATCATAATCGCCTCGGCGGCACGCTCGAACCGGGAACAGCTTTCGCGCCTGCTGGCTTCCTCCGGCTACGCGGTGTTTCGCCTGTGCGGCTCGGCAAGCGAGCTGAGACGCACGTTAAATGAATGCGAGGACGCCGTGGTGATACTCGCGGGGGCCGTTCCAGAGCTTAAGCCGGACGAGCTTCAGTGGGATTGGGGCGGCCGGATACACATACTGCTGATAGGCAAGCCGGATATGCTTGAGGCCTGCGAATCAAGAGAAGTGTTCCGTCTGGCGCTGCCCACGACCGGACAGGCGGTCACGGGCGCGGTGGAGATGCTGACGCAGCTGCATCAGATGCGTCTGCCGAAGCGCAGCGCGGACGACAAAAGCCTCGTGGAGCAGGCCAAGCAGCTCATGATGGAAAAGCAGCGTCTGAGCGAAGAGGAGGCCCATAAGCTGCTGCAGCAGTACGCGATGAACCACGGCATGAAGATGGCCGATTACGCGGCGCAGATACTCAGAGTTTTGAACAAGGCGGATTAACTGAAATGACCGATCAACGATATCCTCTGTATCATGAGGAACTGGAGCACGAAAGCTGCGGCGTAGGCGCGATCGCCGAACTTGGCGGCAAGGCCACGCACCGCACGGTGGATCAGGCGCTCTGCATAGTGGAGCGTCTGGCCCACAGGGCGGGCAGCGACGCGCCGGGCACCACCGGCGACGGCGTGGGCATAATGACGGACATTCCCCACAGCTTGTTTACCGTCTGGGCGCAGGAGGAGGGAATCGACCTCGGCAGACCCGGCGATTACGCGGTGGGGATGTTCTTTTTGCCTGAGGACGAGGTGAGCGAGAAAAACGTGCGCGCGATATTCGGGCAGCTGGCCGGAGTCGAGGGCATGGAGGTGCTGGGCTGGCGGAACGTTCCCTGCCATCCTGCGCAGCTCGGCGCCGGCGCGAGGCGTACGATGCCCCGCATCAGGCAATGCTTTCTGAAGCGTCCGGGGGGCGTGGCGGCCGGGCAGGACTTCGACAGGCGGCTGTATATACTGCGCCGCGTTTTCGAAAAGCAGGATACGGATACTTACGTGTGCTCTCTGTCCTGCCGCACGGTGGTATATAAGGGCATGATGCTGGTCAGCCAGCTGAGATCGTTTTACGACGATTTGCAGGACGTGCGCTATGTGAGCCGCATGGCGATGGTGCACTCCCGCTTTTCGACGAACACGTTCCCGTCGTGGAGCAAGGCGCATCCGCAGAGGCTGCTTTTGCACAACGGCGAGATAAACACCATCCGCGGCAATCACGACCGTATGAAGGCGCGTGAGGAGACCATGTCTTCCGCGGTGATGGGCGACGAAATGCGGCGCGTGCTGCCGGTGATCGAGGAGGGCGGCAGCGACAGCCAGATGCTGGACAACGCGCTGGAATTTTTGGTGATGAACGGCTTTCCGCTGTCGCTTGCGGGCATGGTGCTTTTGCCGGAGCCCTGGCAGGGCGCCCGTACACAGCGCCCGTGGCGCGACCTGTACCGCTATTACGCCACGATGCTGGAGCCCTGGGACGGTCCGGCGGCGATACTGTACTCAGACGGCGACACGCTCTGCGCGTCGCTGGACAGAAACGGCCTGCGCCCGCTGCGCTGCGCGCTCACGGACGATCACAGACTCATACTCTCGTCGGAGGCGGGCGTGCTGTTTGAAGAAAACGCGCATATCGTAAGGCGCTGGAAACTTAAAAGCGGCGATGTGCTCGAGGCCGACCTTAACGCCGGCACGCTTTCCGGGAGCGACGAAATCAAGCTGCGCTACGCCAAGGCGCAGCCATATTCAGAATGGATGAAACAGCTTATCGCGCTGGACGACCTGCCCAGATCCGAAACAAAGCTGCCCGCCTGCGACGAGGAAACGCTCAAAAAGCTGTGCGGGGCGTTCGGCTATACGAACGAGGATATTTACGACGTACTGCAGCCCATGGCTCAAAACGGCAGCGAGCCTATCGTTTCCATGGGCGCGGACGAGCCGCAGGCGGTGCTCTCGAAAACGCACCCGTCCCTGTACGATTATTTCAAGCAAAGGTTCGCGCAGGTCACGAATCCCCCCATCGACGCGCTGCGGGAAGAGATGAAGACGGATCAAAGCATTTATATCGGCGACGACGGGAATCTGCTCTCAGGCGGAAAGGACAACTGCACAGTGCTGGAGCTGCCCTCGCCCGTGCTCACGGAGGAGGAGCTCGGCCGCATCCGCGCCATCGATCACGCAGCGTTTTCCGTGCGCACGGTATCCATACTGTACAATAAAGATATTTCGCTGCGCGGGGCGATGGAGGCGCTCTTCGCCGAGTGCGACCGCGCCTGCGCAGACGGGATAAACATATTGATACTTTCGGACAGAGGGCTGGACGAATCGCATATGGCGATACCGTCGCTTCTGGCCGTTTCCGCGCTCGAGCAGCACCTGATACGCGTAAAAAAACGCACGGCGGTTTCGGTGATACTCGAAAGCGGAGAGCCCAGAGACGTGCACCAGCTGGCGATGCTGATCGCCTACGGCGCGCGGGCGGTAAACCCGTACCTCGCGCACGACTGCGTGCGCGTGCTGTGCCGCAAGGGAATAGTAAGCAAGGACAGCGCGCAGGCGCTTGGCGATTACAACCGCGCGCTGACGGCGGGCGTACTAAAGATCGCGTCGAAGATGGGCGTCTCCACCTTGCAGGCATACCAGAGCGCGCAGCTGTTCGAGGTGATAGGGCTGGACGCGCAGCTCGTGGACAGATATTTCACCAACACGCCCTCGACGCTCGGCGGGACTGATCTAAGCCGCATAGAGGCGGACAGCCGCTGGCGTCACGCCGAGGCGTTTGACCGCATACCGGGCGGCGGGCTTGCAAGCGTGGGCGTGCACCGTCTGCGCACAGGGCCTCAGGCGGAGGAGCATCTGTATTCTCCCGAAACGATACATCTGCTGCAGCAGGCGGTGTGGACGAATGACAGACAACTGTTTGACCGCTACGCCGCGCGGGTCGAAAACGAAGGCCCGCGCACGATCCGCTCCATGCTTACGTTCAGGTACGAGGCCTGCCGCGCGCTGCCCCTGGACGAGGTGGAGAGCGCGGAACAGATCGTAAAGCGCTTCCGCACAGGCGCGATGAGCTACGGCTCCATATCCAAAGAAGCGCACGAATGCATCGCCGCGGCCATGAACCGTATCGGCGGAAAATCCAACAGCGGCGAGGGCGGAGAGCTCAGCGAACGCTTCGGCACAGAGTTCAATTCCGCCATCAAGCAGGTGGCCTCGGGACGCTTCGGCGTCACGCGGGAATACCTGCTTTCCGCAAGCGAGATACAAATCAAAATGGCGCAGGGCGCAAAGCCCGGCGAGGGCGGGCATTTGCCCGGAGCGAAGGTGACTGAAAGCGTCGCACGGACGCGCTGCTCCACGCCGGGCATATCGCTTATCTCTCCGCCGCCGCATCACGATATTTATTCGATAGAGGACCTGGCGGAGCTTATATACGACCTGCAATGCGCGAACGAGCGCGCGAAAATCACGGTAAAGCTGGTATCCTCCGGCGGCGTGGGCACTATCGCCAGCGGCGTGGCCAAGGCGGGCGCCGGCGGCATACTCATATCGGGCGCGGAGGGAGGCACAGGTGCCGCGCCGTTCAGCAGCGTGCATCACGCGGGTCTGCCCTGGGAGATCGGGCTGGCCGAGGCGCATCAGGTGCTGTGCCGAAACAGGCTCAGGCAGAAGGTCACGCTGGAGACGGACGGAAAGCTTATGAGCGGACACGACGTGGCGGTAGCGCTTTTGCTGGGCGCGGAGGAATTCGGCTTTGCGACGGCGCCGCTCGTAACTCTGGGCTGCCGCATGATGCGCGTGTGCCAGCTGGGCACCTGCCCGTTCGGCATAGCGACGCAGGACCCGGCTTTGCGCAAAAGGTTCGCGGGCAAGCCTGAATACGTCGAAAGGTTCATGTTTTTCATAGCAGAGCAGCTCAGAAGCATAATGGCGAAGCTGGGCGCGCGCACGGTAAACGAGCTCGTGGGGCGCAGCGACCTGCTTAAGATGAAGCGCGATGCCCGCATAGACCTGAGCAGTCTGATCGGCTTTGCGCGCAACACGCATTATCAGCCGGAGGCGAAGCACGATTTCCGCCTGTACGAACGCACGGACGCGCGGCTTTTTCAGGATCACGTGCATTTGACGACCACGGACCGTGCGTTCGGCACGATGCTCAGGGGCAAGCGGCATATACAGGCGCAGGGCTGCGGAGGGCAGTCCTTCGGCGCGTTCCTGCCCGAGGGACAGAGCATAACCCTTTACGGCACTGCCAACGACTATCTGGGCAAGGGGCTGTCCGGCGGGACGCTCGCGGTATGTCCGCCTGCGGACAGCGTGTGGAAAGCGTGTGACACGCTGATCGGCAACGTCGCGCTGTACGGCGCGACCGCCGGAAACGCGTATGTGGCAGGCATGGCGGGCGAACGCTTCGCCGTGCGCAACTCCGGCGCGTGCGCGGTTGTGGAGGGCGTGGGCGACCACGGCTGCGAATATATGACCGGCGGCAGGGTCGCCGTGCTGGGTCCGGTGGGCGACAATTTCGCCGCGGGCATGAGCGGCGGCGTCGCGTGGGTGCTGGACGAAGACGACAGGCTGTCCGAGCATCTGAATACGGGACACGTAAAAGCGTATCCGGTAGCGGCGGAGCAGGCAGACGAATTAAAAGCGCTTTTGGAAGCGCACCTTGCCGCCACAGGTTCTGCGAAAGCTAAAAAGATATTGCAGGAATTTACGGCGTTCCTGCCGAAATTTAAATCAGTCGTCTCCGGCGAATATCTGGCGTATCTGAAGGGGGCGTGAGGGTATGGGCAAAACGACCGGATTTTTGGAATACTCCCGCGCCGAAAACCCGTACCGCAGTGCGGAGGAGCGGCTGAGGGATTTCGAGGAGCTGCATGCGCCCCAGAGCGTGAGCGTACGCCGCGAGCAGGCGTCGCGCTGCATGAATTGCGGCGTGCCGTTCTGCCAGTCGGATTACGGCTGTCCGCTGAACAACCTGATACCCGAATGGAACGAGCTGCTGTACAGGGGCTTTGAAAAAGAAGCGCTCGAACGTTTGCTGGAGACCGCGCCGTTTCCGGAGTTTACGGGACGCGTGTGTCCGGCGCTGTGCGAAAAGGCCTGCAATCTGGCAAACGAGGGCGTGACCAACCGCGACAACGAGCTGTACCTGATAGAGACGGGCTTTGAGAAGGGCTGGATACAGGCGAGGATACCCGCTAAGCGCAGCGGCAGAAGGGTCGCCGTCGTCGGCAGCGGACCATCCGGACTTGCGGCGGCGGATATCTTAAACCGCATGGGGCACGAGGTAAGCGTGATCGAAAGGGCGGATCTGCCCGGCGGCCTGCTTATGTACGGCATACCCAACATGAAGCTGCCAAAGCGCGTGATACTGCGCCGCGTAGAGCTCATGGAAAAAGAGGGCGTGCGCTTCGTACTGAATACCGAGACCGACGCCGAAGCGCTTAGGGACTTCGACGCAGTGCTGCTTTGCGGCGGCGCGCGCAGACCACGGGCGCTTAACGTCGGGCATATCGACGCGGGCGGCGTATGCTATGCGGTCGAATATCTTACGGAAGCGACCAGGGCGCTGCTTAAGGGGCGAGCCTCCACACTCGACGCCCGCGGCAAGCACGTCGTGGTGGTAGGCGGCGGAGATACCGGAAACGACTGCGTGGGAACAGCGCTCAGGCAGGGCTGCGCCGGCGTGACGCAGCTGGAAATGATGCCCGCGCCGCCGCCTGAACGCGCAGCGGGCAACCCGTGGCCGGAATGGCCGCGGACGCTCAAAACCGATTACGGGCAGCTGGAAGCGCTGGCGGTGCAGGGCAGAGACCCGAGGATATACGAAACGACGGTAAAGGAGATATGCACGGACGCTCAGAACCGTATAACGGCTCTGACGACTGTGCGGCTCGAACGGGGCGCGCAGGGACGGCTCGTGCCCGCAGCAGGCTCCGAGAACACGCTGCCCTGTGAGCTTCTGCTGATCGCGGCGGGCTTTGTGGGCTGCGAGGAAAACACGCTTAATGAGTTTTCGCTCGCGGCGGATCAGCGCGGCAGGCTGCTGCCGGCGGACGGCTCGCATTATCTGGGCGGAAAGCTGTTTTCGGCGGGCGATATGCGCACGGGACAATCCCTGGTGGTGCGCGCGCTGGCGGACGGACGCAAGGCGGCGCAGGAAATCGATGCATGGATGAAGGGAAAGAGCAGAATATGAGCAATTGTGCGGTAGTCGGTATCAACTGGGGCGACGAGGGCAAGGGCAGAATGGTCGACCTGCTCACGGAACGCTATGATTACGTGGTGCGGTATCAGGGCGGCGGAAACGCGGGACATACGGTCATAAACGAGAAGGGCAAGTTTGCGCTGCATCTGCTGCCGTCGGGCGTGTTCCGAAGCGGCGTTGTAAACGTGCTGGGCAGCGGCGTGGCGCTCGACCCCGAAAACCTGTTTGAGGAAATAGACGGTCTGAACGCGCGCGGCGTGAGCGTCACCCCGGACAACCTTAAAATCAGCAGACGCGCGTCGCTGCTCATGCCGTGGCACCGCGAGCTCGACGCGCTGGAGGAGGCGCGGCTCGCAGACAGAAAATACGGCTCGACAAAGCAGGGCATCGCGCCGTTTTATTCCGACAAGTATGCGAAAAAGACCGTGCTTGCGGGCGAGGTTTTTTACCAGGGCCTGCTTGAACGGCATTTGGACGAGCTTTTAAAATGGAAGAACCTGACGCTCGAGGGCGTTTACGGCGCCGAGCCTTACACGCCCGAAATGCTGCGCGACTGGAGGGAGCGCTGCTGCGAGCGGCTGAAGCCGTATCTGTGCGATACGGACGCGCTGCTCTCAGAGGCGCAGGCCCGGAACAAGCCTGTCATGTTCGAGGCGCAGCTCGGCGCTCTTAGGGATATCGACTACGGCATTTACCCCTATACCACGTCGTCCAACACATTGGCCGCGTATGCGCCTATAGGCTCCGGCTGCCCGGGCGTTAAGATAGACGAGGTGGTGGGTGTCGTGAAGGCGTATTCCACCTGCGTGGGCGAAGGACCCTTCGTGAGCGAGATGTTCGGAAACGAGGCCGACAGGCTGCGTCAGGCCGGAGAGGAGTACGGCGCCAAAACGGGACGCGCCCGCCGGGTGGGCGCTTTCGACACGGTCGCCACGCGCTACGGCGTGCAGGCGCAGCAGGCGACTCAGATCGCGCTTACCAAGCTGGATGTGCTCAGCTATATGGACAAAATCCCGGTCTGCGTAAAGTACAGTATAGAGGGTAGGGAGACGGACGCGTTTCCGTTCCCGGCCGAGCTTGATTGCGCGCAGCCCGTGCTAACGTATATGGAGGGCTGGAAATGCGACATTTCCGCGGCACGCACGTGGAGCGAGCTGCCCGATCAGGCGCGTTCGTACGTTCAGTTTATAGAAAACGCGATCCGCTGCCCGATACGCTATATATCGGTCGGCGCGCACCGCGACAGCATAATTATCAGATGAACGGGGAATAATATGACAGACAGATACGAATCGCCTCTTGCCTCGCGCTATGCCTCGGAATACATGCTTTCGCTGTTTTCACAGGACACAAGATACAAAACGTGGCGCAGGCTCTGGACAGCGCTGGCGAAGGCCGAGCGCGCGCTGGGACTGCCGATCACGCAGGAACAGATCGACGAGATGACCGGGCACATAGAGGATATCGACTATGAGTGCGTGCGTCAGCGGGAGAAGGAAGTGCGTCACGACGTCATGGCGCATATCCACGCCTTCGGCAAGGCCGCGCCAAAGGCGGCGGGCATCATCCACCTCGGAGCTACCAGCTGCTTCGTTACGGATAACGCCGACCTTATAATCTACCGCGACGCGCTCAGATATCTGCACGCGCAGCTTCTGCAGCTTATGAAAAGCCTTGCGGACTTTGCGGAAAAGTACAAGGCGCTGCCGGTGCTGGGCTATACGCACTATCAGCCGGCGCAGCTGGTCACGCTGGGCAAGCGCGCGAGCATGTGGCTGCAGGACATCTGGTTCGGCGCACGCGAGCTTAGCCACGCGGCGGAATGCATTCGTTTTCTCGGCTGCCGCGGCGCGACGGGCACGGAAGCGAGCTTTGTGGAGCTGTTCGAGGGCGACACCGAAAAGATCGACCGCCTGAATACCATGCTCGCAAACGAATTTGATTTCGATTCCTGCTTCGACATAAGCGGCCAGACCTATCCGCGCATAATAGACAGCTTCGTCATGAACGCGCTGTCGGCAGTGGCGCAGGCCTGCTGCCGCATGGCTACGGACATACGCCTTATGCAGCACGACAGGCAGCTTTCAGAGCCGTTTGCGGATACGCAGGTCGGCTCCTCCGCCATGGCCTACAAGCGCAATCCGATATACTGCGAACGCATCTGCTCCCTCGGGCGGTACCTGATGACGGATTCGGTGAACGCGCATCTGACTGCGTCGTCCCAGTGGCTGGAGCGCACGCTCGACGATTCCGCCAACCGGCGCATCTCGATCCCGGAAGGCTTTTTGTGCGCGGACGCGATCGTGCGCCTCGCCAAAAGCATCGCGGGCGGACTCAAGGTAAACGAAAAGATCATAGCCAGAGCCGTACAGGAATACATGCCGTTCATCGCTACGGAAAACCTGCTGATGGAGGCCGTGAAAAAAGGCGGCGACCGGCAGAAGATGCACGAGATAATCCGCAGGTGCTCGATGGAAGCGATAGAGAGCATGAACGACGGGAAGGACTGCGATCTGATCGAGCGCCTCGCGCGCACGCCGGATTTTGGCATGAACGAGGAGGAGCTGCGTCAGGCGCTCCTGCCTGAGCGCTACACGGGCAGATGCGCCGAGCAGGTGACGGCTTTTCTGAATAAGCTTGCGCCGTGCCTTGAAGGGGTAGAGCTCACGCAAACGAATCCTGAGGTCTGACGGGAGTGACACAGATGACGAAATACATTTTTGTAACGGGCGGCGTGGTGAGCGGCCTCGGCAAGGGCATTACGGCGGCGTCGCTGGGGCGGCTGCTCAAGGCGCGCGGGCTCAAGGTCGCCGCGCAGAAGCTCGATCCGTACATAAACGTCGATCCCGGCACGATGAGCCCGTATCAGCACGGAGAGGTTTACGTGACCGAGGACGGCGCGGAAACCGATCTCGATCTCGGCCATTACGAGCGCTTTATCGACGAAGACCTGAACAAGTATTCAAATCTCACTACCGGCAAGGTGTATTCGAGGGTCATTCAGAAGGAGCGTCAGGGCGGATATCTGGGCTCGACCGTGCAGACCATCCCGCACATTACCGACGAGATAAAGCATTTTATTTACCGCGTGGGAGAGAAGACTGACGCCGACGTGGTAATAACCGAAATCGGCGGCACGATCGGCGACATAGAGAGCCAGCCGTTTATAGAAGCGATACGTCAGGTGGGGCTGGAGGTCGGGCGCGAAAACGCGCTTTATGTGCACGTGACGCTGGTTCCGTACCTTAAGGCGAGCGGCGAGCACAAATCCAAGCCCACGCAGCACTCCGTAAAGGAGCTGCAGGGCATGGGCATCACGCCGAATATCATAGTGCTGCGCGTGGACGAAAAAATCACCGACGCAAGCATCTTTTCAAAAATCGCGCATTTCTGCAACGTCAAAACGGACTGCGTGATCGAGAACGTGACGCTGCCTGTGCTTTACGAAGCGCCGCTGATGCTCGAAAAATCCGGCTTTTCGTCCATCGTTTGCCGGGAGCTGGGCATAGACGCCCCCGCGCCTAAGCTGGACGAGTGGCAGGAAATGGTAGAGCGCGTGCGGCATCAGAGCAAAACGGTCAAAATCGGACTCGTAGGCAAATACGTGCAGCTGCACGACGCATATCTTTCCGTCGCCGAGGCGCTGCATCACGCGGGCTATGCGCTGGACGCGAAGGTGGAAATAGACTGGATAGATTCCGAAAAGCTGAGCAGAGACAATATAAGCGAGGTCTTGTCGGAGGTCAAAGGGATCATAGTTCCCGGAGGCTTCGGCGCAAGAGGAATCGAGGGCATGATACTTACCGCTGAATACGCCCGCGAGCGTCATATACCGTATTTCGGCATCTGTCTGGGAATGCAGATCGCCGTTATCGAGTTCGCAAGAAACGCCGCGAAGCTCGAAAACGCGAACTCGCACGAATTCGACGAGCACAGCCCGCATAAGGTGATCCACTTCATGCCCGATCAGAACGACGAGATCGACAAGGGCGGCACGCTGCGTCTGGGCAGGTATCCGTGTATTCTTAAAGAGGATACGGTGATCGCGCGCTGCTACGGAAAGACAAACATCAGCGAGCGCCACCGCCACCGCTACGAATTCGCCAACGAATACCGCGCGCCGCTGCAGGACGCGGGTCTGAGCCTTTCAGGGCTGTCGCCGGACGGCAGGCTCGTGGAGACCGTGGAGCTTACGGGCGAAGATTTCTTCGTGGGCGTACAGTATCACCCTGAATTCAAAAGCCGCCCGAATAAACCGCATCCGCTGTTTATGGGCTTCATAAGTGCGGCGCTTCGCAGGAAATAAATACGTTCCGTCAGAGCTTACTGAGCGCCGCCAAATACAGCTTTGCGCTTCTTATGCGCAAACGCAGTCTTAGCGCTTTTCCGGCCTTTGAAGACGTGCTGAAGCCGTCTTCAAAGGCCGACCTTCTGTCTGTGCCGCCTACGAAACCTCTGCGCATAAGGTGTTTCGTCCGCTTTCGTCAAGCATGACGTCGATTATAGGAACCGCTGATTAATTCAGCGCCCATACAAATTATAGCTTATCTGTACGCAGAAGTCAATCTGTTAGCGCCTGATTTTTACTGTTTGAGCAAAAATATCGCTATTTTGGTGCATATTTCCGGGTCTTGAAGCGGCTCTT
>JAFYFC010000004.1 GCA_017543905.1 Clostridia bacterium | reverse complement strand
TCCACTCTCCACCCTCCACTATCACCTATTCTTGAATATAATATATTCCAATCTCCATCTCCCCAAAATTTCCCATTGCACTTTCCAAAACTTTGCTGTATAATATACTCATAGCGATTTACCCACGCAAAGGAGTGATATTCAATGAAACGCCTTGCCGCGCTTGTCCTTGCGCTCGTGCTGCTCCTTCCGTCCCTCGGCGTGTCCGAGGTGCTCACCACCGCGGAGAAGGACAGGATCTTCCAAACCGCCGTGACCTCCCTCGAATCCTACCTTATGGATTTTACGGACAATCCCGCCCTGCTCAGCGCGATCTCAAAGGAGTTCGCCCGTCTGGGCGGCTATCCGCAGGCGCGCCTGTTCATGTACTATACTAACGCCCTTTTAAAGATTTCCACCGCGGAATTCGACTACGAGCTCGACAACTACCTCTTCATGCTCGGACAGGCCGCTTCCTTTGACGAATATCTGCTTAATCTCGGCAACAGCTCCATCGGCAGCGTTTCGCTGCTTACCGCCTACGCCGCCGCCCGCGCCGCCCAGTACGAAAACGACGTCGAGGCCGCGCTTAATGCCTATCTCGGCTGCATAGACTTTTACGATTCCTCAGACCGCTATTTCGCCCTTTTAAGCCAGAAGGATAAAGACGCCTACGACCGCGCGGGGACTTATCTGCGCTCCTCGGATTACGCCTCTGCCTATTTCGCCTTCAAATCCGCGGGCAAATATTCCGACGCCGCTCAGCGCGCGGACGCGATCGCCGCGCATATCGGCTACATACCCGAAAATGAGCGCGACAACCCGGGCAGCGTAAAAAACCTTAAAACCAAATCCGTCAGCGCCTCCTCCGTCACCCTTACCTGGGACAAGGCCGCGCACGCCACCCGCTATACCGTGGAGTACCGCGTAACCGGCGATTCCGCGTGGCTTCAGGCGGGAGAGACGGCGAACACCTCTTATCCCGTAAATGACCTTATTCCCGCTCAGTATTACGACTTTTTGGTTACCGCCTATTCCTCCGGCCTCAAAACCACCGGCGCGCAGCTTACCTCCGTGCTCACCGCCGCGCCCACTCCCACACCCACGCCGAAGCCGACACCTACGCCCACTCCGAAGCCCACACCCACGCCCACACCCGCTCCCAAGGTAAAGGTAGGGGACATAGTAACCTTCGGCTCCTACGAGCAGGACAACAATACAAAAAACGGCAAGGAGCCTATCGAATGGGAGGTACTGAACGTCGAAAGTGACGGCACCTGCCTGCTTATAAGCAGATACGCGCTTGACTGCAGACCGTACAATAAAGAGCAAAAAGACGTAACGTGGGAAACCTGCTCGCTCAGAAGCTGGCTCAAAAACACCTTTTACAATAACGCGTTTAATACGACCGAGCGCGGCAAGATAGTAGTGACGAAGAACAAAAACTCGAACAATCCCGTATACGGAACGAAAGGCGGAAACGACACGAGCGATTACGTGTTTCTGCTCAGCCTTGAGGAGATAGAAAAGAATTATAACATAGATAAGAACACCGGAGAGAAGTATTACTGGTACGGTGAAGACAGGCTAATAAAGCAGCCCACCGCGTACGCAATAGCGAAGGGCGCATGGTATAGCAGCAATAACGGGGCGTGTTACTGGTGGCTCCGTTCCCCCGGCTCCGCTTCCGTGTACGCCGCCTATGTCCTCAACTTTGGCAGTGTCCGCGTTTTTGGCTACCTTGTCAACTACTCTAACTATAGCGTCGTCCCCGCGGTGCGCGCCCGGCTTTTCTAAAATAAATCCCCTAATCCCGTACAAAGGCTTCCCCTTGAGGGGAAGCTGTCAGCCGTATGGCTGACTGATGAGGTGGCGTATCGCTCTATCCTGATGCTCTTAGAACCGTAACCAAAGCCCCGCCACCTCATCCGTCGCGGCTGCGCCGCGCCGCCTTCCCCTCAAGGGGCGCGAAGCGCGGTTCGGTAGTGAATGACAGTCCGGTGGACTGTCAGAGCCGAACCGTGACCGAGCCCGCAGGCGAGACGGCATGGCCTCGATGCATCTCCGCATACTCACCAACTCAATCCTAAAAACAAAAAAACCGCCGCTGCGAAAAAACACGCGGCGGCGGGTCCCATTAAACTCTTACACCCTTTTGATCAGATACAGCACGTTGAAATCGTCGGAAATGAACGTAAGCGTTTCGCTCTCGGCGTCGTATGTATATTCCGTCTCGCTCAGCTCGTCGCCCTTCGCCTTAAGCAGCGTGAATTCCTCCGGGCACGCAAGCTTTATGCTGACCTGCATCATGCCCTCGTAATCGTCTATGCGGCCCGCGTATTCGAATATCGCGCTGATCGCGTATGCGACGTCGCTTTCCACTCCGAACGGAGACTCGTAAACGAACGCGAGCGTCTCGCCCTTGGGCGCGTGATCGTAATTGAACAGTATTACCGGAAAGTACTGCCGCTTGGACTCCGCCTCTTCGCTGTGCCCGCATACCGGGCATACGCTGAACTCCGCGCCCTCGTACGTGCAGGAAAGCACGGCGCATTCCCTGAACTTTTTGTGACCGCAGCCGTCGTGACGGCACACGGCCTGATGGTAGCCCTTGCCTATATAAAAGAAGTCGTCGTAATAATGATACTCGTCCGCGTACGCGCACGCCGCCAGCGCGAATACAAGGCATAATACAAACGCCGTAAATCTCTTCATATCGTTCACCCCGCTTGAAACCATTATACCGCATTAAAAACGTAATTTCAAGTTAAAAAAGAAAATAATCACAAAACGGCGTTCAAATCCCGTATAAGCGACTGTACGTCCTCTGAGCGCGTGGCCCAGGAGGTGCATATGCGCATCACGCTTTCGCCGTTTCCGGCGTCCTCCCAGAAGGACAGGCTGTATTTTTCGCTTAATGCCTTTAAGACGCGCGCGTCGAATACCGGGAACAGCTGGTTCGTGGGGGAGGGCACTGCGAAGCGCACGCCCTTCGCGATAAGCGCGTCCCGTATTTCGCCCGCAAGGCCTATCGCGTGCGCGCCGATTTCTTTATACAGCCCGTCCGTGAAGAGGGTATCGAACTGTATGCCGAGCAGCCGCCCCTTCGCCAGCATGCCGCCGCGCTGCTTCAGCATATAGCGGAAATCCTTGTCGAGCGCGGGATCGTTGATTACCAGCGCTTCGCCCAGCAGCGCGCCCGCCTTCGTGCCGCCGATGTAAAACGCGTCCGTGTACTCGGCCAGCGCAGACAGCGTGACGTCGTTTTCCGCGCACGCGAGCGCGTATATAAGCCGCGCGCCGTCCACAAACAGCTTAAGCCCGTATTCGCGGCACGCGGCGCTTATCTCTTTTAATTCGGACAGCGTATATAGCGTGCCGTATTCCGTGGGCTGGGATATATACACCATGCCCGGCTGCACCGTGTGCTCCTGCGTGTCGGAGGCGTAATGCGCCGCGCAGTAAGCGCGTATCTGTCGCGCGTATATCTTTCCGTTCGTGTTGGGCAGCGTGAGCGCCTTGTGCCCCGTGGCCTCAACCGAACCGCTTTCGTGCACGGCTATGTGTCCGGTGTCCGCGCATATCGCGCCCTGCCACGGCTTCAAAAACGCGGCGCACGCGGTAAGATTGGCCTGCGTGCCGCCTGAAAGAAAATGCACCCCTGCGTTCGGCGCGCCCGCCTCCGCGCGGATTTTCGCCCGCGCGCTTTCGCAGTAAACGTCCGTGCCGTAGCCCGGCGTCTGCTCGAAATTCGTACGCTGCAGCGCCTCGAGTATTTTCGGGTGCGCGCCCTCAAGATAATCCGATTCAAAACGTATCATAAGCACCTCAAAATGTTTTTGCACATTATAATCAAAACGGCTTAAATCGGTATGACGTTCTGTTTAACATAGTATTACGTAAAGCGAATCAAAGCGGGAAAGAAATTTGAAATGTAAATATGCGGTAAATTAGCACAAAAAGGGGTTGACAGGCGCGCGCCGCCGTAGTAATATATACAAGCTTTCTGCCCCGTGGCGGGACGGCGACGGACCGTGAAAACGATACAGAGAACAAAGAAACGAACGTACAAGACAGTTAATTCTGAAAGAGCGAAACGCGCGGGAATGCCGGAAGCTCGGGTGGATGTTGGCGCATCTGCTGAGGGTAAGAAGGCAGGACTGCGAAAGGATTA
>JAFYFC010000014.1 GCA_017543905.1 Clostridia bacterium | reverse complement strand
GCGACAGCGCGATCGTTATCGCCGCGGTAAGTGTGGTCTTGCCGTGGTCGACGTGTCCGATCGTTCCGATGTTTACGTGCGGCTTCGTACGCTCAAATTTTGCTTTTCCCATGGTAATCTACCTCCAAGGTTGATGTCGTGATCAATAGTAATTCGCAGCGCCCAATATCTTGGCTGCGACGTTTTTGGGAACGCTTTCATACCGTTCGAACTGCATCGTGAACGTGCCGCGCCCCTGGCTTCTTGAGCGCAGGTCGGTGGCGTAGCCGAACATTTCGCTCAGCGGCACCAGCGCGTCTATCACATGCAGATCGCCGTTTTGGTCGGTATCCGTTACACGGCCGCGGCGGGAGTTCAAATCGCTTGTAACCGCGCCGAGGTATTCGTCCGGCACCACGATTTCGACCTTCATGATCGGCTCCATAAGCGCGCAGTCGGCCTTCCTGACGGCCTCCTTGAACGCGAGCGAGCCTGCGATATGGAAGGCGGCTTCGCTGGAATCCACCTCGTGGTAAGAGCCGTCAAGCAGCGTGCATTTGAAGTCCACTACCTCGTATCCGCCCAGCGCGCCGGAAGCGGAGGCCTCCTTTACGCCGTCGCTGATGGGCTGTATGAACTCCTTGGGGATCACGCCGCCCACGGTCTTGTCTTCAAATACGTAGCCGCTGCCGGGCTCAAGCGGCGAAAGCTCGATAACGCAGTGACCGTACTGGCCGTGACCGCCGGTCTGCCGCACGAAACGCCCCTCCGCCTTTGCGGTCTTCGTGATGCATTCCTTGTACGCGACCTGCGGCTTGCCCACCGTGGCCTCCACGCGGAATTCGCGCAGCAGACGGTCGACTATTATCTCAAGGTGCAATTCGCCCATGCCCGCGATTATCGTCTGGCCGGTGGTTTCGTCGGTATAGGTGCGGAAGGTGGGATCCTCCTGAGTCAGACGCATCAGCGCGTCCGCCATCTTGTCGCGGCCCGCCTTGGTCTTGGGCTCTATCGCGACCCTGATGACAGGCTCGGGGAATTCCATGCTTTCAAGGATAATGGGCTTGTTTTCCACGCAGAGCGTATCGCCCGTGCCGGTGTCCTTGAAGCCTACGCCGGCAAGTATGTCGCCCGCGTACGCCTCGTCCACCTCCTCGCGGTGGTTCGCGTGCATCCGCAGTATGCGTCCTATACGTTCGCGCTTGCCCTTAGTTGCGTTGTAAACGTAGGAGCCGCTTTTGAGCGTGCCCGAATACACGCGGAAGAACACGAGCTTGCCCACGAACGGGTCTACCATTACCTTGAACGCCAGCGCGGCTAAAGGCTCGCTGTCCGAGGGATGGCGCTCGATCTCCTCGCCGGTCGATTTGAGCTCGCCCTTGATGGCGGGGATGTCTATAGGAGAGGGCAGATAGTCGACCACCGCGTCCAGCAGCGGCTGTACGCCCTTGTTTCTGTAAGACGTGCCGCACAATACCGGGTTCATCTTTCCCGCGATCGTGGCGGCGCGGATGGCCTTTTTGAGCTCCTCCGCCGTGGGCTCCTCGCCCAGCAGGTATTTTTCCGTCAGCTCGTCATCGGTCTCGCATACCTTTTCGACCAGCTCGTCGTGATAGCGCTGCGCAGTTTCGAGCATGTCGGAGGGAATCTCGCTTTCCTTCATCGTGGTGCCGAGATCGTCTACGTAGATTTCCGCCTTCATCGCGATAAGGTCGATTATCCCCTTGAACGAAGCCTCCACGCCTATCGGAAGCTGCACGGGCACGGCGTTCGCGCCAAGCTTTTCGTGCATCATCCTGACGACGCGGAAGAAGTTCGCGCCGGTTATGTCCATTTTGTTGACATACGCAAGACGGGGCACGGCATATTTGGTAGCCTGCCTCCACACGGTCTCGCTCTGCGGCTCGACGCCGCCCTTCGCGCAGAATACCGCGACCGCGCCGTCAAGCACTCTCAGACTGCGCTCGACCTCGACGGTAAAATCCACGTGACCGGGAGTGTCTATTATGTTTATCTGGTGTCCGCGCCATTCACAGGTAGTCGCCGCAGAGGTTATCGTTATGCCCCTCTCCTGCTCCTGCTCCATCCAGTCCATCGTCGCAAGACCCTCGTGGGTCTCTCCCATTTTATGGGTGCGGCCTGTATAGAACAGTATGCGCTCCGTCGTGGTGGTTTTACCGGCGTCTATGTGCGCCATGATGCCGATATTGCGGACCAAGTCAAGTGAATGTGTTCTTGCCACGTTAGGTTCCTCTCAAATATCCCGCGCGGGACGCTGAAAAATTCAAAAATCGCGCGGCGAATCCAGACGCCGTAAAAGTCTGCGTCTCATACCGCCGCGCGATATACGTGTTTTCCGGTATTTATTACCAGCGATAGTGTGCGAAAGCCTTGTTCGCCTCTGCCATCTTGTGCATATCCTCACGGCGCTTTACTGCGTTGCCGGTATTGTTGGATGCGTCGATGATCTCGGAAGCGAGCCTGTCGGCCATTTCACGTTCGCCCCTCTTGCGGGAGAACATGACCAGCCAGCGCAGCGCCAGCGTCTGACGGCGCTCGGGACGGATTTCGACAGGCACCTGATAGGTGGAGCCGCCCACACGGCGCGCCTTGACCTCGAGCGCGGGCATGATGTTGGCGATGGCCTGATCAAAGACCTCGTTGGCTTCCTTGCCGGTCTTCTCGGCGACCTTCTCGAAGGCCTTGTAGCAAACGCTCTGCGCGACGCCGCGCTTGCCGTCGTACATGATCTGGTTTATAAGCTTGGTTACTATAACCGTGCCGTATACAGGATCCGGAAGCACTTCGCGCTTCGGTATAAATCCACGTCTTGGCATTTTAATTTCCTCCCTTGTATTGGCTGTCTTAAAGCTTTGATAGTTACCGACAATGCGCCTGCGAACCTTTGGCGCAGTTCGCCGCGCCCGTTCCGCGCACATACTTGCCCCCGCATCCGCGTTCCTTCAGAAAACGGGAGGGTTCTGCGGCAGACGGTTTGTCTGAGTTTACTTCTTGGGCCTCTTGGCGCCGTAAAGGGAACGGGCCTGCATGCGCTTGGCAACGCCGGCGGTATCCAGTGCGCCGCGGATGATGTGATATCTCACGCCGGGCAGGTCACGCACCTTGCCGCCGCGAATCAGCACAACCGAGTGCTCCTGCAGGTTGTGTCCGATGCCGGGGATGTAGCAGGTACCTTCTATTGCGTTAGTAAGACGGACACGGGCGATCTTTCTGAGCGCCGAGTTCGGCTTTTTGGGCGTCTGAGTTTTAACAGACAAGCACACGCCGCGCTTCTGCGGGCAATTCTGCAGAATAGGCGAATTGGACTTGCTGACTACCTTTTCCCTACCATGACGAATCATCTGATTGATCGTAGGCACGGAAACACCTCCTCAAAATTCGGGTTTGTATATATACAGCTTCCGCAACCCTCGGAAGAGTACATCGTTTTCGCGCGGTTATGCTTTAAGGCGCGTTGACGCCGCTCAGTCTCTGAGCAGTGCAGCGCACGCGGCTTTTACCTGAAGCTGGCACGCGCTGCCGAGATCTTTCATGGCGGGCACCTTCACGCATTCCACGTTCTGGGCGGCGCAGACCTCCTGCACGCGTCTCCTGACGAACACGTCCGCGTCCTCCGCGACGTATACGCGCAGCGCCTTGCCGTTTTGTACGGCACGCAGCGTAGTACGCAGTCCAACCGTGTGCGGACCGTTTTTAAGCTCCTCCACTCGTGCCGCCTCCTTATGCGCATAATCGAACTTATATATCTTATCACTCGGTCGGGTCTTTGTCAATTGGATTAAATTTAGAATTTTGAAAATAAAAGTTAAGATATATGCGCGAAGAGAAATAAATTAAGCCGAGCCCGAAATCGTTTTCGCTTAAAAGCCGATAACGGATCATTACAGACTTCGGCGCGGCAGAGCGCGTTTCTTTGACCGGATAAAAACTGCGCGGGGAAACGGTCTCCCCCGCGCGGTTTTGAATTATTTATCAGATGTTTTCGTTTACTTCTATGTCGGCGTATCTCCGCATACCGGTGCCGGCGGGGATAAGCTTGCCCAGAATGACGTTTTCCTTAAGGCCGATGAGCGGGTCGGTTTTGCCCTTGATCGCGGCCTCGGTGAGCACTCTCGTGGTCTCCTGGAAGGAGGCGGCGGAGAGGAAGCTGTCCGTCGCGAGCGCGGCCTTGGTTATGCCCAGCAGCACGCGGCGCGCAGTCGCGGGACGTCCGCCGGCTTCGAAGGTCTTTCTGTTTTCCTGCTCGAAGCGGTAGATGTCCACCAGAGAGCCCGGAAGCAGCTCTGTGTCGTTGGCCTCTTCGATGCGCACCTTTCTGAGCATCTGGCGCACGATGACCTCGATATGCTTGTCGGCGATCTCGACGCCCTGATCGCGGTACACGCTTTCGACCTCGCGCACTATGTAGTCCTGCACGGCCTTGTGACCCAGTATCCTGAGCAGCTCGTGCGGGTTTATGGAGCCCTCGATCAGCTCGTCGCCGGCGTTCACGAAGTCGCCCTCCTGAACCTTGAGCTTGGAGCCGTAGTTGATCGGGTAGTGCTTGGCTTCGGTGTCGGCGTCAGCGCCCACGATAACGATCTCGCGCTTTTTCTTGTTGTCCTGCGGCAGATGCACTATGCCGCTGATCTCGGCGAGTATGGCTTCCTTCTTGGGCTTTCTCGCCTCGAAGAGCTCCTCTACGCGGGGAAGACCCTGAGTGATGTCCTCGCCCGACGCGACGCCGCCGGTATGGAACGTACGCATGGTCAGCTGCGTACCGGGCTCGCCTATGGCCTGCGCCGCGATAATGCCTACCGCCTCGCCGACCTCGACCATCTGACCGTTAGACATGTCAGCGCCGTAGCAGCGCGCGCAGATGCCGGTGTCGCACTGGCAGGTGAGCACGGAACGTATCTTGACCTTCGTGATGCCCGCGGCGCAGATACGCTTGGCGGCCTCGTAGCTGATAAGCTCGTTCAGCCTTACGTATACCTCGCCGGTAACGGGATCGGTCACGTCCTCCGCAGCCACGCGTCCGCGCAGACGGTCCTCGAGCTGTTCTATGACCGTGCCCTCGGACTTCACAATGTCGCTTACGTACATGCCGCCCACGTTCATGCCGCGCACCTCGAAGCAGTCCTTCTCGCGGATTATGTTCTCCTGCGATACGTCCACGAGGCGGCGGGTCATGTAACCGGAGTCAGCTGTACGCAGCGCGGTGTCGGCCAGCGATTTGCGCGAGCCGTGCGAGGAGAGGAAGAATTCCAGCACGCTGAGGCCCTCGCGGAAGTTCGCCTTTATCGGCAGCTCTATGACCTTGCCTGAAGGCGAAGCCATCAGACCGCGCATACCCGCAAGCTGACGGATCTGGTTCGCGGAGCCTCGGGCGCCCGAGGTAGCCATCATGTTGATGGGGTTGAACTTGTCGAGCGACTTGAGCACCTCTGCGGTTATATCCTTGGTAGCCTGTTCCCACAGACCGGTTACGTTCAGATAACGCTCGTTCTCCGACAAACGGCCGCGGCGGAACTGCTTTTCGATCGTATGTACCTTTTCTTCGGTCTCCGCGATGATGACCTTCTTGGCTTCGGGTATCTTTATGTCCGCGACGGAAACGGTAAGGGAACCGATGGTGGAATACTTGTAGCCCATCGCCTTTACCCTGTCGAGCATTTCGCTGGTCTCGGTGACGCCGTATTTGTGGTAGCAGTCGTCGATTATTTTGCCCAGCTGCTTTTTGCCTACGACCTCGTCTACCTCAAGCAGGAACATGTCGTCTATCGTGTTTCTGGGCTGATGTCCGAGATCCTGCGGTATCGCCTCGTTGAAGATGATGCGGCCGATCGTGGTCTCCATGATCCTGGAGTACTCCTTGCCGTCGATGACCTTGGTCATGCGGATGCGGCAAAGCGCCTGCAGGGACAGCTCCTTGCAGTCGTAAGCCATCTTCGCTTCGTCGACGTCCGTAAAGTACTTGCCCTCGCCCTTCGCGCCTTCACGGATAATGGTCAGGTAATAGCAGCCCAGTATCATGTCCTGCGTAGGTACGACGACGGGCTTGCCGTCCTGCGGCTTGAGTATATTGTTCGCCGCCAGCATGAGGAAACGCGCTTCCGCCTGCGCTTCCATGGACAGCGGTACGTGTATGGCCATCTGGTCGCCGTCGAAGTCCGCGTTGAACGCGGTGCAGCACAAAGGATGCAGCTTGAGCGCCTTGCCCTCTACGAGCACAGGTTCGAAGGCCTGTATGCCCAGACGGTGCAGCGTGGGAGCGCGGTTGAGCATGACAGGATGATCCTTTATGACACCCTCCAGCACGTCCCAGACCTCGGGTCTCTGGCGCTCGACGCTGCGCTTCGCGCTTTTTATGTTCTGCGCGAGACCGTTAGAAACCAGCTTCTGCATGACGAAGGGCTTGAACAACTCCAGAGCCATTTCCTTGGGCAGACCGCACTGATACATTTTGAGCGACGGCCCGACGACTATAACGCTGCGGCCGGAATAGTCCACGCGCTTGCCCAGCAGGTTCTGCCTGAAGCGGCCCTGCTTGCCGCGCAGAAGGTCAGACAGGCTCTTGAGCGTGCGTCCGCCCGCGCCGGTGACCGGACGGCCGCGTCTGCCGTTGTCTATAAGCGCGTCGACTGCTTCCTGCAGCATGCGCTTTTCGTTGCGGGTTATTATTTCCGGCGCGCCCATCTCGAGCATTCTCTTGAGACGGTCGTTGCGGTTTATTACCCTGCGGTACAGATCGTTAAGGTCTGCGGTCGCGAACCTGCCGCCGTCCAGCTGCACCATCGGGCGAAGCTCCGGCGGAATGACGGGCAGCACGTCCAGCACCATCCACTCGGGCTTGTTTCCGCTCTGCCTGAACGCCTCGACCACCTCGAGCCGCTTGACTATCTGCTGCTTTTTCTGACTGTCGGTTTCC
This sequence comes from Clostridia bacterium, assembly GCA_017543905.1. Taxonomy (GTDB): domain Bacteria; phylum Bacillota; class Clostridia; order Christensenellales; family Aristaeellaceae; genus RUG14130. Next base: position 39,978 of record JAFYFC010000014.1, on the reverse strand, counting down.
TTGCCGGACGCCTTCTGCGCGATTTTGTCGAACTCGCTGCGCAATTCCGCGCTCAGCTCGTCCAGATCTATTTCACGCAGCATTTCGCGCACTGCCTCCGCGCCTATGCCGACGCGGAACTCGCTTTTGCCGAACTCGCGGCACTTTTCCTGATACTCGCCTTCGGTGAGTATCTGATGCTTTTCGAGCGTGGTGGTGCCGGGGTCGAGCACTATATAAGAGGCATAGTACAGTATCTGCTCCAGCGCCCGCGGGCTCATTTTGAGCAGCGTGCCCATCCTGCTGGGTATGCCCTTGAAATACCAGATATGGCTTACGGGCGCGGCCAGCTCTATATGTCCCATGCGCTCGCGGCGCACCTTGCTTTTGGTCACCTCGACGCCGCACTTGTCGCAAATGACGCCCTTGTAGCGCGTGCGCTTGTATTTGCCGCAGGAGCATTCCCAGTCCTTGGTGGGCCCGAATATGCGCTCGCAGAACAGACCGTCGCGCTCCGGCTTCAGGGTTCTGTAATTTATGGTTTCGGCCTTGGTCACCTCGCCGTGAGACCATGCTCTGATCTTCTCGGGCGAAGCGAGGCTTATCTGTATGGAATCAAGGTTTGTAAGCTCAAACAATTCGGCTCTCTCCCTTCTCTAAGCGCGCTCAGACGTTGTCAAAGCCGTCAAAGCTGTCCTTGGCCATCGCGTCTATATCTGCGTCCAGCTTGTCGATCTCGTTAAGCTCTATTTCGCTTAACTCCGCGTCGTCGGGCTCCTCGTCCAGATCGTCGTCAAGGTCGTCCTCGGACTCGATCTCGCCCAGATCGTCAAGGCTCTCGATATCGTCGAGATCGTCGCCCAGATCCAGATTCTCGATGTCGAAGTCGTCGCTTCCGACCTCGTCGTCGCCCTCAGGCGGCGGGAGTATGCCGGCGGTAAGCTCCTTCTTGAACTCGCTTTCCGGCGCGAGGTCCTCGTCCTCGAGCTCTCTGAGGATGATTTCCTGCTGATCGGTGGACATTACCTTTATATCAAGCGACAGGCTCTGCAGCTCCTTCACGAGCACCTTAAAGCTCTCCGGCACGCCGGGCTCGGGTATGTTCTCGCCCTTTACTATCGCCTCGTAGGTCTTTACGCGGCCCACCACGTCGTCGCTCTTTACGGTGAGTATCTCCTGCAGCACGTGGCTGGCGCCGTAGGCCTCCAGCGCCCACACCTCCATCTCGCCGAAACGCTGTCCGCCGAACTGAGCCTTGCCGCCCAGAGGCTGCTGCGTGACCAGCGAGTACGGGCCGGTCGAGCGCGCGTGTATCTTATCGTCTACCAGATGGTGGAGCTTGAGCATATACATGTAGCCCACAGTAACGGGATTGTCGAAGCGATCGCCCGTGCGGCCGTCGTACACCCACAGCTTGCCCTCGGTGTTTATGCCGATTTTGTCGTACTGTATCGTGGGTCTGCCCATTTCGTCGAACAGGGGGCCCTCCGGCAGCTTAGACGCCTGCTCCAGCACGTCCTTTATGTCGTTGTCGGTCGCGCCGTCGAATACGGGCGTGGCGACGTGCCAGCCCAGCGCGCGCGCCGCAAGACCCAAGTGTGTTTCGAGCACCTGACCGATGTTCATACGCGAAGGCACGCCCAGCGGGTTCAGGCAGATGTCAAGCGGCGTGCCGTCCGCAAGGAAGGGCATGTCCGCCTCGGGCAGGATGCGGCTCACGACGCCCTTGTTGCCGTGACGTCCCGCCATCTTGTCGCCCACGGAAATCTTGCGCTTCTGCGCGATGTACACGCGCACCATGCGGTTTACGCCCGGGGACAGCTCGTCGTGATTGTCGCGCGTGAATACCTTTACGTTTACTACTATGCCGAATTCGCCGTGCGGCACGCGCAGCGAAGTGTCTCTGACCTCGCGCGCCTTGTCGCCGAATATCGCCCTCAGCAGGCGCTCCTCAGCCGTAAGCTCCGTTTCGCCCTTCGGGGTGACCTTGCCGACGAGTATGTCGTTTGCGCGCACCTCGGCGCCTATTCTGATTATGCCGTGCTCGTCCAGATCCTTGAGCGCGTCGTCGCCCACGCCGGGTATGTCGCGGGTGATTTCCTCGCTGCCGAGCTTGGTGTCTCTCGCTTCGGACTCGTACTCCTCTATGTGGATGGAGGTGTACACGTCGTCCCTTACCAGACGCTCGTTTATAAGCACGGCGTCCTCGTAGTTGTAGCCCTCCCAGGTCATAAAGCCGATAAGCACGTTCTTGCCCAGCGCGATCTCGCCCTGATCGGTGGAGGGGCCGTCCGCGAGCACCTGTCTTTTGCTTACGCGCTCGCCCTCGCTCACCGCGGGATGCATGTTGATGCAGGTTCCCTGATTGGAGCGGGCGAACTTGGACAGGCGGTATATGAATTCGTTGCCGTCGTCGTCCTTAACGCGGATTTCGTCCGCGGTCACGCGGGTCACGAGGCCGTCCTGCTTTGAGAGCATCACGACGCCGGAGTCGCACGCGGCCTTGTACTCTATGCCCGTGCCGACGATAGGCGCCTCGGGCTTGAGCAGCGGCACGCCCTGACGCTGCATGTTCGAGCCCATCAGGGCGCGGTTCGCGTCGTCGTTCTCAAGGAACGGTATCATGCCGGTGGCTATCGAGATCAGCTGGCGGGGACTTACGTCGAGGAAGTCGACGCGGGATTTCTCCACCTCGATTATCTCCTCGCGCATGCGCACGATAACGCGCTCGTTCGCAAGCGTTCCGTCCTCGCCTACGGGCTCGTTCGCCTGTGCGATGAGGTATCTGTCCTCCTCGTCGGCGGTCATATATATGATTTCGTCCGTCACTACGCCGGTTTGCTTGTCTATGCGGCGGTACGGCGCTTCGATGAAGCCGTACTCGTTTATGCGCGCATATGTGGCCAGAGAACCGATCAGTCCGATGTTCGGGCCTTCGGGGGTCTCTATCGGGCAGATGCGGCCGTAGTGGGAGTAGTGCACGTCTCTGACCGCGAAGCTCGCGCGGTCACGGTTCAGGCCGCCCGGGCCCAGAGCCGACAGACGCCGCTTGTGCGTGAGCTCTGCGAGGGGGTTGGGCTGATCCATGAACTGCGAAAGCTGCGACGAGCCGAAGAATTCCTTTATTACGGCAGTTACCGGACGGATGTTTATCAGATCCTGCGGACGCACGTTGTCCAGATCCTGAATGCTCATGCGCTCGCGTATCATGCGCTCAAGGCGCGCGAGGCCGACCCTTATCTGATTTTGCAGCAGCTCGCCCACGCTGCGCAGACGTCTGTTGCCCAGATGGTCGATGTCGTCGATCTCGCCTATGCCGTAGAACAGACCGAACTGGTAGGAGATGCTGGAGATGATGTCGCTCTTCATTATATAACGCGGCACCAGGTCGTTCGCGTGCGCGCTCAGCGTCTCGTTTAGGGGCAGGTTGTCGTTCTTAATCTGCTCGAGCAGCGCCACGAGGTGCTCGGTATGCACTCTCTCGCGCGGCTTCCATACGCTTTCGTCGTACTGCGCGTACATTTCGGGATCGTAGGTCTCCAGGAATTTGTCCAGCCACACAAAGCCGTTGCCGGCTACCTTGAACACGTGGCCGTCCACGTTCACGCGCACGGTGTTTATGCCGGAGTTCTGTATCTTCTCCGCCTGCTCGGCGCTGATGACGCTGCCTTCCTCCACCATTACCTCGCCGGTATGGGGATGCACTATGACCTCGGCCGCCTCATAGCCCGCGATGCGCTTTGCGAGCGCGAGCTTTTTGTTGAACTTATAGCGTCCCACGTGCGCAAGATCGTAGCGCTTGGGATCGAAGAACAGGTTGTTTATGAGGGTAGTCGCGCTTTCGACCGACGGCGGCTCGCCCGGACGAAGCTTGGAGTATATTTCTATCAGAGCCTGATCGCGGTGGCTTTCGAAGCGGTCGCCCGCGTTTTCGCCGGCGTCCTTTACCAGCGTCGCACTCACGCGCTCGTCGTCGCCCAAAAGCTCGTATATCTCGTCGTCGCTTTCTACGCCCATCGCGCGCAGCAACACCGTCGCGGGTATCTTCCTCGCCCTGTCGACGCGCGCGTACACCACGTTGTTGGAGTCGGTGTCGTACTCTATCCACGCGCCGCGGTTCGGGATTATCTGAGACGAATACAGAAACGCGCCGGATTTGTCAATCGCGCGGGAGAAGTACACGCCCGGGGAACGCACGAGCTGCGACACTATGACGCGCTCGGCGCCGTTTATAATGAACGTGCCGTAATCCGTCATCACGGGGAAATCGCCCATGTAGACGTCGGATTCCTTTATCTCGCCCGTTTCACGCACGGTGAGGCGCACGCGGACCTTAAGCTGCGTAGCGTAGGTCGAATCTCTTTCCTTGCACTTTTCGACGGTGTTCTTCGGCGTGTCGTCCAGCGTGTAGTCCACGAATTCCAGCTTTATGCTGCCCGTGTAGTCGCTGATCGGCGATACGTCGTCCAGCGCTTCCTTCAGACCCACCTTCAGGAAATGCTGGTACGAATTCTTCTGGACCTCGATCAGATCCGGGACGGCGAGCGCTTCTTCTACGCGGGCAAAGCTCATGCGCGTGCGTTTGCCCTGTTTGACCGGATGCACCATATCAGTCTCACTCCTCACAAGTGTAAGTTTACGTATCGGTGCGGCTCCCACGCGTTAATTCGCGGATAATTTTACGGCCCGAAAATGAATTTTTCATTTATATTCAAAATTCATTTTGCACCATGCCGTATGAGAGTCGCTTAATCGCCATATTAGCGTAGTTTTTGATTATATCAAGTCAATTCAAGTACGTCAAGCGGAATACAGCCGTGTTTTGCAAATATTAATCCTATCTCATCATTATGTAAACACTGCGGCTTTTCAGCGCCGTTTTCCTGCGCGCCGCTTTGCGGCATACAACTTGCGTTAAGCTTTATTTCTGCATATTTCCCTTCATTTCTGAGCCGCGCCTCTTCGCCGCGGTGTTGAAAAATCAAACATATTAATATATAATAGCGCCAAACAATAACGATGAAACGGAGTGCGTGTATGAAGCTGGCAATCGGCTGCGATCACCGCGGATTGAACCTCAAAAACTCGATTATTATGCACCTGCGCGACAAGGGCTGGGATCTGGAGGATTTCGGCACCTATTCGCCCGAGAGCACGGATTATCCGATATACGGAGAAAAGGTCGCCCGCGCGGTCGTGGAGGGCAGGGCGCAGATGGGCATACTCGTGTGCGGGACGGGCTTTGGCATCTCCCTGAGCGCCAACGCGGTGGAAGGCGCGCGCTGCGTGAACTGCTCGGACGTTTACACCGCCACGCTGACGCGGCGTCACAACAACGGCAACATACTTGCCCTCGGCGCGGACGTGATAAGCATCGGGCTTGCGAACATGATCGTGGACGCGTTCCTCGGCGAGGAATTTGAGGGCGGCAGGCACACGCGCCGTCTTAATATGGTAGCCGACATACGCCGCCGTTCCCGCCTTATAACCGGCAAAACGCTGCCCGTGCACATCGGCGGGCGCGAGCTTACGCTGTACAACCAGCGCTGCCCCGAATGGACGTATCCTTACGAATACGCGCCGAACCCCGGCGGCACGCTCACGCATTCCGGCTGCGGCGTGTTTTCGCTGTGCGAGGCCATAGAATACATGAGCGGAGTGCGCGTCTCCCCCGAGGAGATGGCGGATTTCTCCGTGAGCGTAGGCGGCCGCGCCGAGGACGGCACCGATCGTCCCACGCTGCTCAAGGCGATAGTCGAGCATGGGCTCGACAGCGAGTACGGCTTCCGCTACGCGCTGGACGGGCATCTGAACGACCGCTCGCTTTTGTGGGAATGCATAAGCGGCGGCGGCTGCGCGCTGGCGAACCTGCGGGCAGGCCATATCGTCGCCCTCGTCGGCAGCCGCATAAGCCCCGAGGGTGAAAAGCAGCTGCTCGTAATCGACTGCCACAGCGAGAGCGCGGACGACCGCATACGCGAACAGGTGCGCGAAATACTGCCCGAAAGCGAGGTACGCTACGCCGTTACCAATTCCGCCGGCGTGATCACCGGCTATTCGGTAAGCAGCGGCGTTTTCTGGGTGCCGCTGAGCCTGCCCCGCGATTTTGATCTGCTGCACGCACTGTAAGGAGTTTATTTATGCTGTACGAAAGCGTAGACGCGGCCCTTGCCGAAGGCTGTCTGGTCTCAAAAGAAGAGTTTCATCCCCTGCCGGACATAAACGAGCGCGACATCTGGAAGCACACCGACCCTGAAACGCGCGCATATTTCAGCGGGCTTTCCGCCGCGCTGCTTAACTACGTGCCGGGCATACTGCCCGCGTCGCTGTACGCGGATTTTTATATAAGCGGCACGCGCGTCACGTTTGAGAGGCAGTATTTCGAGCGCCGCAGGAACCTGTACGCGATGTGCATGGCGGAATGCATCGAGGACCGCGGCCGTTATATCGGCAAGATCTGCGACCTGATCTGGGCGATCTGCGAGGAGACCACGTGGGTCATCCCCGCGCACATGCATCAGGTGGAGGAGGGCGGCTTCAAGGATCAGCCGCTCCCCACGCCCGAGACCGCCAAGGCTTATATAGACCTGTTCTGCGCGGAGACCGCAAGCGTGCTCGCGTGGGCGAAATACCTGCTCCTGCCCCGCCTGTCCGCGTACCCCGCCATAACGGGACGCATCGACCACGAGATCAAAAAGCGGGTGCTCGACGTATACCTTTCTCACCCGCAGATGGGCTGGACCGGACTAAACGGCGACAGAAAGCTGAACAACTGGACGCCGTGGATATATTCGAACCTGCTGGCGGTCATGCTGCTGTCGGTCGGGGAGGCGGACGTGCGCGCACAGTTCGCGCGCCTCATAGCGCGCGGCACGGACAGCTTTATTGCCCAGTACGCGCCCGACGGCGGCTGCGACGAGGGGCCCAGCTACTATAACCGCGCGGGCGCTTCGCTGCTGGACGAGTTGGAGCTGTTCGACTACGCGACCGGCGGCCGCGCGGACATATACTCGCAGCCCATCATAAAAAACATGAGCTCATACATCATGTACGCGCACATTTACGGCGAATACTACATAAACTTCGCGGACGCGATGCCACGCGTGCGGCCGGACGCGATGCTCGTAAGGCGCGCCGCCGTGCGCACAGGCGACGAGGCACTCAAGCGCTGGGCCGAAAACCTGCTTTCCGACGAAAACTGCGAATTCCCCTGCGCGGTACAGTACGACGGCATCTACCGCCGCATCAAGAATACCGTCACATACCGCAGAAGCGACCTTATAAGCAGCGTCAGGGATTATCCGCTTTCGCACTATTTCCCGGGCATACAGGTAGCGTGCGCCCGTGAAAAGGCAGACGGCAGCGGGCTGTACGTCGCAGCAAAGGGCGGAACCAACGCCGAAAGCCACAACCACAACGACATCGGCTCTTATATCGTGTATCTGGACGGCGAGCCGTACATCTGCGATGCGGGCACGGAAACGTACCGCAGGGAAACCTTCTCCTCCGGCCGCTACAATATCTGGACGACGCGCTCGTGCTATCATAACACCGCGATAATCGGCGAAAACGACCAGCTTCCCGGCAAGGAATTCGCCGCAAAAGACGTCGCGTTCGTCGACGACGGCGAGCGCGCGGCGTTCTCGCTGGACATGGCGGACGCGTACGGCGTGTTTTCGCATCTCGATTCGTATAAGCGCAGCGTCACGCTCGACCGCCAAAATAGCGAGATCGTCATAGAAGACGAAGCCGCGCTGAGCGACGACATAGCTGTCACGCTGCCTCTGCTCTGCGCGTGCGAGGCGAGGCTCGCGCCGGGCGAGGTGCAGCTGCGCGGCAAAGCGGGTCTGCTGCGGATTTCATACGATTCCGCCGCGCTGAGCGTAAAAAGCGAGGACATCCCGCTGAACGACCCCTCGCTCAGAACGTCGTGGCAAAGAGACAGGCTCTTCCGCCTCCTGTTCACGTCCGCCCCGAAGAGCCGGCACAGGATAAAGCTGCGCATTCACGTGTGACGGCAAACGCATATCCGGCACGGTACCCATATATTAATAAGTAATTTTGCAGCACCCCGCGAGCGGCGGGGTGCTGCGTATGGATATTCACTGTATATCGCGTCTGCTTACGGTAACTGCAGGTGCGGCCTCGAGCGGCGATATACCTTCATATTTAATTGCTCGCCCGCCATCTTCTTATGCGCCTGCGCGGGCGTCTGCAGGAGCGTTCGGCCCGTAAGCGCCTATGTTTTCTCGGTTTCCAGATCAGCGTAGATGCTTCTGTACTTTGAGGGCGTGCAGGATTTGGCGTTCATGAACACGCGGTTGAAGGTGGCTATGCTGCCGAAGCCGGCTCCCGCGGCTATATCTTGTATCTGCAGCTTTGAGTGGATAAGCAATTCCGCCGCCACGCTCACCCGCTTGTCGCGCAGGTATTCCGAAAAGGTTGTGCCCGCATGCTGCTTGAATATGCGGGAAAAGTAGCATTTGGTAAAGCCGGTGAACGCGCTCATGTCGTCAAGGTCGAGGTCCCGCATATAGTTGTTGTCTATGTACACGCGGGCGCTGTCGATGATCTCCATGTCGCCCCGCGCTCCGCGCGACACGCTCTTGCCCAGCAGATGCGCCATGTTGACCTGACCCAGCCGCACGTACAGGTGCGTAAGTATCGAATAGCACAGCGAATTCCACAAAAAGTCGCGCTTGTCGTACGTGCTCACCACCTGCGTGAGCAGTCCGCGCACAGACTCCTGCAATTCCGGCTGCCCGCTCAGGTATATGGGTATTTTGAGTATGCTCTCCACCAGCTTCATGTCCCGCATGCCGAATATGGGCTCCGGCTCGAACAGGAACAGATACCTTGCGCTGTTTTCACCCATGCTGAGGCTGTGCTCCCAGCCCGGCGGCACGATGAGCACCTCGTCCGACTGCACCTTGTAGCTGAAATCGGCGACCGTGTATTCCACCTCGCCCTTCAAGGGCATAATTATCTCGACGGCGGAGTGATGATGCGCGTCGTACGTCCAGGGAGTATCCGCATACCAGACGCGCACAGTGGAGTTTTCAGGATATGTGACAAACTCCTGATTGCCCTTCAGTATCCTGAACCCGTCCGGAAAACGGGAACGGGAGGCGGATCTGCCGTCCATGAAAAAGCTCCTTTCCTGTGATCGACGATTCGTGCGTCTTTTATCAGCCCTTTACGCTGCCCAGCGCCATGCCGGTGACGAAATACCTTTGCAGGAACGGATACACGACAAGTATAGGCACGGCTGATATGACGGTTATCGCGCAGCGTATGGTGACGGGCGTGGTGTTGGTGGTGCTCTTGAGCGCCTCCGCAGTGCTCTTTGCGGCGTTTGCGGATTGGTTAGTGGTCGCGAGCTTCATTTTAAGCAGGTACTGCAGCGTGTAAAGGTCCTTCTCCGTGCCGCAGTAAAGATGCGTGTCGAACCACGAGTTCCAGCTGCCCACCGCCACGAACAGCGCCACCGTCGCCAGCACCGGCTTGCACAGCGGGAAGATTATCTGCCAGTATACCCTGAAATCCCCCGCGCCGTCTATACGCGCGGATTCCACCAGCGCGTCCGGCAGTCCCGCTATGTACGTTCTGATGACTATCATGTTGAAGCAGCTGAACATAGTGGGTATGATATACACCCAGAACGTGTTTCTGAGGTTAAGGGTCTTGGATATGAGCAGGTAATTCGGTATGAGTCCTGCATTTACGTACATAGTAAGCACGAGCAGCGTAGTGATCAGCTTTCTGAGCACGTACTCCCTGCGCGACAGGGTAAAGGAAAGCATGCCCGTAACCAGCAGGTTTAGCACGGTCGTTATTATCGTTTTGACCACCGATATATAAGCCGCGTGGAATACGTTCGCGTCTGAAAGTATGCTCTGATAGCTTTTAAGGCTCCATTTTCTGGGCAGCAAGCCGATGTGGCCTCTTACCGCGTCGGTGCCGTCGTTGAACGAGTACGCCACCGTGTTTATTACCGGATACAGCGTAATAAACATTAGCAGCGTAAGCAGCAGCGCGTTTACGATGGGAAAAAGCCAGTCCCTGCGGCGAAAACCCTTAGACGGCCTGTTTACCGACTGAACCACCATATGCTTTCCTCCCTTAAATCAGCGTGTTCTCGTCAAGTCTGCGCGCCACGAAGTTCGCGCTGAGCAGCAGGAATATCGCAACCACGCTCTTAAACATGCCCGCAGCGATCGCCAGCCCGTATTTCTGAGCGGAGATGCCGTAATCCAGCACATAGATATCTATCGTGCGCGAGTAATCCATAACCTTTACGTTGCCCAAAAGGTACTGTATTTCAAAACCGGCCTCAAGCAAATGGCCGATGTTCATTATCAGCAGTATTATGAATGTGGATTTGATGCCCGGAAGCGTTACGTGCATTATCTTGCCGAAGCGCCCCGCGCCGTCTATCGCAGCCGCCTCGTACAGGCAGGGGTCTATCGACGTCATGGCCGACACGTATATGATCGTGTTCCAGCCGACTTCCTTCCAGACGTTTATCACGCCTACCAGCCACCAGAAATACCTGCCTTCGCCCAGCCAGAACACGGGCTCCTTTATGAGCCCCAGCTGTGCAAGCAGGTCGTTGATCGGGCCGCCGGAGGCAAATATGTTCTGCGCCATGCCCACGACGATGACCATGCTCAGAAAGTGAGGAAGGTAGGTCACAGTCTGCACAGTGCGCTTAAAGAGGGTTTTCCTTACCTCGTTTAGCAAAACCGCCAGCAGTATCGACGATACGGTGCCGAACACAAGGTTTATTACGCTCATCGCGAGCGTGTTTCTGATCGAAAGCAGAAACTCCTCAGGCGGCAGCTCGCCCAGTCCGAACAGGTCCTTGAAATTCTTGAGTCCGACGAAATTGCTGCCGTAGAAACCTAACTTTGGATTGTAATCCTCAAACGCGGCTATCCAGCCTCTCAGCGGGAAATAATTGAACAGCAACACATACAAAAGCACCGGTACGGACATCAGCGCCATCTGCCACTGACTGCAGAGCGTGCGCAGAAAACCCTTGTGCTTGACCTTTATTGCCTGCATCTGATTGTTGCTCGCTGCAGCGTTCATAAAAAGCAGCTCCTTCCGGAAGTAACAAATTATTTTGGGGGAGAGACAGCGCTCTCCCCCACGTGCGTCAGGGATTTATCAGTTGCCGAGCACCTTTGCAGCCTCGGCCAGCACGGCCTCCTGCATATAAGCGCCGAACTCGTCCGCGTAGGGCGTGATCTCGCTCACGAACTTGTCCCACAGGGCGTCGAACTCAGCGGGATCGCAGGTGATGAGCTGCGGCAGGAAGCTGTCCTGCAGCTGGAGGAACTTGGTGTGCGCTACTTCGACGGGCGTGTAGTCGATCTGCCACGCTTCGCCGTAGGGCGCCAGCTCGATCGGGGGATTTACGAAGTCAGCGAACTTGCTGTAGCCGTAAGCTCCGAGGAACTCCTTGTCATAGTCGTTCATAAGACCAAGCACGATCTCGGGCTGGTTTACGGGCTCCCAGCAGTTGCCGGCGAACTCGCCGTCAAGTATCCATCCCTGCTTCTTGGGGCTGGACTGGAAGAAGCCTTCAGCCTTGTTCGCAAGCTTCCAGTTTGCGTCGTTCAGGTTGGCGTACTGCTGGTCGGTCATCAGCAGACGGCCGTTCTCTACGTAGTAGTCCTCGTCCTCGATGCCCCAGTTGAATATGATCTGCCACTCGTCGGAGAGCATCTCTTCCCACATGGCGATTATGCGCTCGGGGCACTCGCACTTGGTGCTGATGCCGAAGCCGCGGCGTACGTTGGGCAGGGAGCCGTTTACGTAATGCTCCTCGATCTCGCGTCCGTCCACATACTCAGGATCGTATACGAGGCCGAGAGCCACGTAGGTGTTCTCGTACATGCCCGCGTCCTGCAGGGCGTACGTGGCGGTGTTGAAGTCCCAGGTCTGGTCGAACATGCCCAGCACAGTGCCGCTGGAGAGCGCCGCGATGTACTGGTCGTAATTCATAACGAAGGTATCCTGATTGATGAGACCCTTGTGATACTCGTCGTTCAGCTTCTCGTAATACGCCTTGGCGTAGGGCTTGTCGATGAAGGTCTCGGTATGGAACTCGTCAGTGCTCACGTCGATCAGCACTTCACCGTCGTTGGGACGGCCCATCAGGTGCTGTACGGGGTTAATGAGACAGAAATGACGCCAGTCTTCGCACAGGATCGCAAAGCCGGTGTAGGGGTTGCCGTCCGCGTTTTCGGGATTCTCGGCAAGGAACGCCTCGATCACGTCGAAGTATTCGTTAAGCGTGTGGATTTCGGGGTAGCCCGCCCACGCAAGCACCTGCTTCTGTATGAAGAACGCAGGGCCGTTTACTGCGTTGACTATCTGGTCGCCGTAAGTCAGGCCGTAGTTGGGGATAATGTAAAGCACATCCTCGCCGGCGGCGTTCTTCTCGATCAGACGCGCCTTCTGGGGCTCGATGTGCGCCCAGAGCCTGGGGGTGTCTTCGGGGTTGATATAGTCCATCAGGTTGATCAGCGCGCCGGCAGTTATGATCAGGTCGGCGCTGTTGCCGCCGTCGAACAGGTCCGGATAGTCCTCGCCCGCGATCATAAGACCGAGCTTCTCGTCGAGGTCGCCGGCCAGATATTCGAACTTGAACGTCACGCCGAACTTCTCTTCGATGAGCTTGTAAATCTTGTTGTCGTCAGTGGGCTGGTCGCCTGGATCACCGCGGAAAACGGTGAGCGTTACGGGCTCGAGCTCCTCGCCAAAGGCGGGGGCGACTGCCAGCAGCATTGTAAGCGCAAGCAGCAGGCAAAGCAGTTTTCTCATAAATACAGCCTCCTCAATAATGATTATGAGCATCAATTGCTCGGTGAGAATATTAAAGCACGATTCAAGCCGTGAAATAATCACAAGTTTCTTAAAATTTTCCCTCAAAATTATTATTATTTGTCTTTTTGGCTGTTCGGTAAAAATTTTTAAGTTAACGGGGAGTAATCTTGCTCATTTTTTTGCACATGGTTTATTTGTATATAAGTATAAACGCTGCTATACGGAATATTTTGAGCAATCGCCTTTGGGAATCTCAGTCATCACCCCTTCGCGCGATTTTCCCTTGACGCGCGCGCTTTTCGCATGATATAATCAGTCAGGTTAAATATCCATATATAAGGGGTGATCGATACGGACGGACAGAGGATGTACGAGCTGATCAAAAAGCTGGATTTCGTGCGTTTGAGCGGTACGGAGGACGAGGCGCGGGCGGCGCGGATCATCGCCGCGGAGTGCACGTCATTTTCACTTGACGCGGGCATCGAAACCTTCCCTACCCAGGACGGCGAGGTGCTCGAAACTTATCTGGAGGTGCTCGAGCCCTATCGCAAGGTGTACGAAGCGGTGGCGCACAGGCGCAGCGCGTGTCTGGACGCCGAAGTAGGCATCGAATACGCCGAGGACGGGCTGGACGTCAACCTCGCAGGCTGCGCCGGCAAGGCGATTTTGCTGAACACCGGAATAACGAAGCAGAAATACCCCGCGCTTGTGAAGGCGAAGCCCGCCTGCGTCATAGTCGGAAACGGCGACCTGCTCGACCGCGACGAGGATACCGACCTGATCGGCGGGATGCTGCGTCCCTCGGTCACGGACAGCTGCGAGGAGCGGCTTTGTGCGCTCACGGTGCGCATGCGCGATCTGTACGAAATGATAGTGAAGGGCGCGTCAAGGGCGAAGATAAAGCTGGTCACGCGCGATTTCGAAAACACCTCCCGCAACGTCACCGCGTGCATCAAGGGCACGGAATATCCGGACGAAATAATCACGTTCACCGCGCATATGGATTCCGTACAGTTCTCGCACGGCTGCTACGACAACGCGGCAGGCAGCGCCATTATCATGGAGCTTGCGCGGCATTTCACGCAGAATCCCCCCGCGCGGACGCTGCGCTTCGTTTGGGCGGGCAGCGAGGAAAGAGGTCTGCTCGGAAGCAAGGCGTTCGTAAAGGCGCACGATGAGGAGATCAAAAACACCCGCCTGTGCATAAACGTCGACCTTGCGGGCAGCCCCGCGGGACGCGATTTCGCGATAGTCACCGGACCGGACGAGCTTTCAAAGCACATCGACATGAGCATGAAGGAAAACGGCTTCGCGGTAGAGGTAAAATGCGACACGTATTCCTCCGACTGCATCCCGTTTGCGGACGCAGGCGTGCCCGCCGTCTCGATGGGACGCTTCGGCGCGCCCGGCATGAGCTACATACATTCGCGCCGTGACAAGCTCGATTACGTAAGCGCCGCCTCCCTTGCGCGCACGGGCAAAATGATAAAGCTTTTCGCCGAACGCATGGCGAACGCGCGCGTGCTGCCCGTCGAGCGCAAGATACCCGACGATATCAAAAAGAAGATCGCGGATTATCTGGCAAAGAAATAGAGCGGACGGCTGCGGGAGCGTGAAACAGACTTTGGTTCTTTTAATATAAACTTTAGTCTGTTTTGGAAGCTGTTGCGAATAGAGTAGCGCGGCATTGCTGACTTGGCTGGATGTTCGAGTTTAAAAACAGACTTTAGTTCTTTTTCAAGAGACTATAGTCTGTTTTTTGCTGACTTCAGATGAATACTAAGACGATCTTGTGTATGACAGAGCACGCAGGGTTAATATGATGATTTCGATTCTTTAAAAAGACTTTGGTCTGTTTAGCAGGCGGCTGAACGTATCCCCCGACATACGCCAACTCTTGACTCAATACGCAGAGCTATTACTCAGACTTCTGCTAATATAAAAAGACCTTGGTCTGTTTATAGTCATTACAACTGAACTGCATCCAACGAACGTTGCCTCAAGAAGCAAATGACGACGGTTTTTGGCAGACCGCAATCGGTTGTACGGCGAGCCCGCAGTACGGCACGCGCAACCTGCAAATTACTAACAGCGCGACCCATCAGCGAACAATTGAACACGCCACAAGGCAGACGGAGAGCCGGATAGATAGGCAAGGCGGCAATTATAGACTTTAGTCTTATTTATTTCAGACTATAGTTTGTTTACAAAGCAAGAATCTATGGCAGCAATAAGCAAACGTATCCTCTCGGGAAGCATCTGTCAAGGATTATCCGGCGATCTTCATCCTGTCGCAGGGCGATTTCGCAGTGTTGCGCACGTAACACATATTTCCCGACAGGGTTAGCGATCAGCAAAGCATCAGCCCGCAATCGAGCATACCGCTGACAGCGAAGATAGGCAAGTCAGCAACAATAGACTTTAGTCTTATTTTTAACAGACTTTGGTCTGTTTGCAAAGAAGGAGCAAAGACACCGATAAGCAAGCGCATCCTCTCAGGAAGCAGCCGCCAACGGATTTAGAGAGAGTTTCAATCTGTCGCAAGGCGATTCCGCAATATTGCGCACGTAACACACGCGTCCCCCGACAGCGTTAGCAATCAGCAAAGCATCAGCTCGCAATCGAGCGCACCATTTACATCGAAGATCGACAAGGCTGCAAAAACCTTAGTCTTATTTTATACAGACTTTAGTCTGTTTACAAAATAGGAGCCAAGACTCCGATAAGCGATCGTATCTCTTAGGAAGCAGCCGCCAAAGATTATTCACGAGCTTTAACCAGTCACAAGCAATTCCGCAGTGTTGCGCACGTAACACACGCGTCCCCCGACAGAGTTTGCAATCAGTAAAGCATCAGCCCGCAATCGTGCGCGCCGCTGACAGCAAAGATCGGCAAGGCGATAACTAAAGACTTTGGTCTTATTTATTACAAACTATAGTCTGTTTGTAAAATATGAGCCAAGTCCCCAATAAGCAAACGCATCTTCTCGGGAAGCAGCCGTCAAAGATTGTCCAGCGAACTCCAACCTTTCACATGGCAATTTCGCAATATTACGCACGTAACACACATGTCCCCGACAGCGTTAGCAATCAGCAAAGCATCAGCCCGCAATCGAGCGCGCTGCTGACAGAAAAGATAGCCACGTCAGCAATAAAAGGCTTAAGTCTTATTTTTTACAGACTATGGTCTGTTTGCAAAGAAGAAGCTAAGACAGCAATAATCAAACGCACCCTCTCAGGGGCAGCCGTCAAAGATTACCCAGCGAACTTCAACCTTTCGCATGGCAATTTCGCAATATTACGCACGTAACGCACGTGTTCCTTACAGGGTTTGCAAACAGCGAAGCATCAGCTCGCAATTGAGCGTGCAGTGGTCAGACAAGCGGACAGAAAAATAAAGCAGCAACAAAAGACTCATGTCTTTTTATTACAAACTTTGGTCTGTTTATAAATATGGCATCAAGACAGGCCCGACAAATATATCGTTTAAGAGGCTGATTCTTCGGTCGATAACGGTCTCGCGCCCTGCCTAATCGGCGGATTAACCAATGCGACCAGCAAGTTTACGCGGTCTCTGTTGTCGGGCTTCTGGCGAAGGATGAGCAAGCGCACAACCGCAGAACCAGTTCCCATTCCAGCATCGGAGGCTGTTGTTCAATTGATGAAGCCGGAATGGTTCTCTGAACAGGCTCATCTACCCGCGCTCCAGTCAGATAATGCCGACCGCATAACAGCGGTGCTTAATCTGTTTAAACGAAAATCCTGCGGCACAGCGCATGCGAACCGTACCTTTCGAAGGCATGCTTGAAAGGCAAGGCATCAGCTCACAAGCGATCGCGCCGCAGTGCAAATCGTCAAGACGCTTTAAAGACTGTAGTCTTGCTATATACAGACATTGGTCTGTTTTGTAAATATAACAAACCGAATTCGAAAACACTGGCGCAGTAAGCAATCTTCGGCGGAGCGATACAGATCATAATATGTTTAACTGCGAATCCGGCATTCACAGTAGCGGTCATGAAGCAGAGTGCAATGCAGACTTTGGTCTGTTCCGTGAGAAATCCGCGAAACGCAGCGTATTAACCGCAAGTCAACAAAACAGCACTCACAAAGCTTAAAAATCAGACTTTGGTCTGTATTGCAGATCGAATTCCGCAGCAGTATTGCGCAAATGTATACGGCACACAGCAAATGTTTAAGAACGCCTGAACAGACTTCGGTCTGTTTTCTGTGCAAGCTTTTGATGCGGTCTCGTGCCTGCACGTAAATTTTAAGCCCAACGGCACCGACACGCCGGCAAATCGACAGGAATACGCACACGCACGCAAGCGTTCAGCCTGACGGTATCGACACGCTGGCAAATCGTCGGGAACACTCGCAAGCACTCAAGAGCATATCCGCGAAGGCGCAACACAAGCCGCGATTCGTTTCCGGCATAGGACGACGCATGACAGCGGCACGTCCACATTCAGACCGACACAGCAAGTGTTCAACCTGACAGCATCGGCACGCTGGCAAATCGTCGGGAACACTCGCAAGCACTCAAGAGCATATCCGCGAAGGCGCAACGCAAGCCGCGAACCTTTTCCGGCATAGGACGACGCATGACAACGGCACGTCCACACTCAGGTCGACACAATAAGCGTTCAGCCCGACAGCATCGACACGCTGGCAATCGTCAGAAATACGCACACTCAAGTGTTCAGATGGCCGCGTTAACGTATCGGCAATCGCAAGAAAATTGCGCCTGCACACAAGCGTTGACCTCATGCCCGCGATGCTCTTTTCGCAGTTCTATGCGCCTTCCCCGATCAGCCGAAAGGCAGACTCGGCTTTCTTGATCCGCAGATTGATAAAACGCATATTGCGCGAGAAATCGGCAGGGTCAAACTACTGCGCGAGCATCGCTTCGCGCAGGGTTTCGGCCATAGAGTTTTGTCTCTCTTTGATTGCAGGAGATTCAGGGAAGCTGGTAGAATATAGGAGCTTGGGCTCGACAAATTTGAATTTGATATTCCCGAAATCACAGGCGTTTGCCGCTGATTATAGGGCTTTAATGAAGTCCTCAGAAACCGCCCCAAACAAAGGATTTTTCGCAATCTGCTCACCGAATCCCTTTATTAAATGTTACGCCATTTTAACATCGCCTGGTTGGCTCATAAGGGCAAAAACAAGGGCAAACGGATTTGCCGTGAAGGCTTATTCCACCAGAAGTAGATTTTTCTCGCTTTTCTCGTTATTTACAAATTGCTTCTCTTACAGTATAATGTAATCGCGGGCCGCAAGAAGAATGAACGACTAAGGAGCATACAATGGATACATTGAAAATCGGACATTATATCCAGCATTTACGGAAGGCTGCCGGCATGACACAGAAAGAACTGGCAGAGAAGTTGAATATTTCTTTTCAGGCCGTCTCAAAATGGGAGAACGGGGATACGCTTCCCGATACCGGTATTCTTCTCGATTTGTGCGATATACTGAATACAACGGCAGATAAGCTGCTCAACGGAGGAAGTCTCGCGGCAGTCGAGCGCAGACTTATGAGGCTTGAGGACGTTACAACCGGCTTTCAGTATATGGAAAGCATAGGAAAGCTTTTCGGCGAAGACTGTACTTTTTTCGTGGGAATGATCGAGGGGATCAACGAAAAAATGAATATTGACCTTTTGACGTACCTAAAAGATCCTATGACCCGGGAGGTAATGTATGCGGAGGTGCTTATCCAAGGGATCCTTTCCGGGCGTACCGTGGATATGGACGAAATTGAGGCGAACTTCCAAAACAAAAAGATGGTGAAAGAAATCCGGCGCTACCTTGCCAAAACAAACGGGAATTCCGGGACAACAGCATAGACCACCCGAGATATCACCCCTCGTATGAATCCGGCGATTTGTGCGGGGGGTATTTCGCTCTCAATCGTCGAGGTATTCATTCTCTGTACAGGATGCGCAAAACGCTGCTTCCTCGTTTTGCCTCATAAGGGCAAAAACAAGGGAAAACGGAGGCGCTTTATGGTAGCAGACCTGCGAAAAATGCAGGAAAACAACGTGTTTCAGAGATTTGGATAGACAAATCCGAATTTAAAGGGGTAAGCGATAAATAGGTATGAATTGTGTTACTAACCGTTTTTGTCTTATCAATCGGCAGCTTCCGACCATTCCTGTTCCGCATGACTGTGTCATCACAGATATATCTTTGCAGGATGCATGGCTGATAATCTCTTTCGAGGACGATATCGCACTACACGATTCAATACAGTCCATTCACCCAGACGCATGGACAATGACAATGAAAATCCATTTGCGCGATGAAGAGGATATAGAGCTTCTTGCCCATGAGCAGAGGAAATACGAATCTGTTTATGTCGAAAGAAAACCAATAAAGCTATTTGAACTGACGAAAAAAGTCGCGCGACTGGAGTATCTTTACCATGAAGTTGGTTATGGTTCAATCCAGCTTGAACTTTGCGGTGATACTTACTACATCGTTAGACTATATGCTGATAACGTAATTATTGAGTGGACAATAAGATAAATTCCACTTTGATGAGGTAAAAGTATGACAGGGTATATGGCAGAAATGCGTAAGCTGGTTGGACACAAAACGATTATTCAGTGCGCCGCCAGCATCATTTGTGTTGATGAAAACGGGCGTGTTTTGTTGGGTAAACGTTCTGACAATCACATGTGGGGATATTCCGGCGGCGCGATCGAAATTGATGAACGCGTCGAAGAATGCGCCAAAAGGGAATTGTTTGAAGAGATGGGGCTGCTCGCAGAAGAGCTTGAATTCTTTTGCGTGAATTCGGGACCGGAAACTCATTATATCTACCCAAACGGAGACGAGGTTTCAAATTTTGAAATCGTCTATGTTTGCAGAAAATGGCATGGTGAACCAAAATCTCAAGATGGCGAAATGGAAGATTTACGGTTTTTCTCAGTCGGCGAAATAGTTCTTTCCGAAATATCTCCCCCAATACGTTCTGTCGTCGAGAAGTATATATCACAGGCTAACACGTAAATTCCGCTTTGCGTGCAGCAGATTATCTTTTGATTTTGTTTACGATCAGCAAATTGGAAATTATAAAGGAGAGCCTGCCAAATGACAGTATCTGAAAGGCTTGCTGAACTGGGCGACGAGAAGTACAGGATTTTTCAAAGCAAACTCGTTCCCAATATTCCAAAGGAAACGATCCTGGGCGTCAAAACGCCTGAAATGCGGAAGATCGCCAAGGAGATCAAGGGGACAAAAGCGGCGGAAGCATTCCTTGCGGAGCTTCCCCACAAATACTATGAAGAAAACCTTGTGCATTTCTTTCTGATCGCGATGATCCCTGATTTCGATGAATGCGTACAGGCGGCGGAAACCTTCCTGCCTTATGTGGATTGCTGGCCGGTATGCGACCAGTCAAGCCCGAAAGCCTTTGCGAAAAATCACGAAAAGCTCCTCCCGTTGATCCGTAAATGGATCAGGACGGAGCATGTATACACTGTCCGGTTCGGTATCCGTATGCTGATGAACGAATTCCTCGGAGAGGATTTCAGGCCGGAATACCTGGAATGGGTCGCAAAGGTCACAGGCGAAGATTACTATATCAGAATGATGATCGCATGGTTTTTCGCTACAGCACTTGCAAAGAAATACGACTATAGCGTCGTTTATATTGAAAATCACAGGCTGGAGCCATGGACGCACAAAAAAGCGATCCAGAAAGCGATCGAAAGCTACCGCGTTTCCGACGAACATAAGGATTATCTGAAAACCCTCCGGTAGATACGGCAAAATTCCGGTTTGACGAGGTAAAGATATGAAAACAGTGGAAGAACTGCTTCAATGCCCATACTGGATCGTCGACATATTGCCGTCGCAAGTGCCTGAAGACAGTCCCGGACAATACTTTGCCGTCGAAGAATATTTCCTGCAAGGCGAGCGGATCGAAGAGATCAAGCAAAAGCATACCGCCCTTATTCTGAAGCTGAATTGTTACAGAGACATAGCGATAAGCGATGAAGCTGTGATAAATCCGTCGCCGAAACACATTGCCGACGAGATGAAAAAACGGTATCTCTATATTATGACAGGCGAAAGCATGATCCTTTCCGAACCCGACGACACTCATCTAACTGTTTTTAATCCGGATCCACGCCTGTTGGAGCTGATCCGGCAAATCGCTTCCGGCGAGGGACTTTTTGTTTGGTAGCCCGCCTTTTGAGCAAAACAGTCAGACGAATCCGAGTTTTCGGAGGTAAAAATGATTTGCTTTTGACAAGCAGAATGGATGCGCCCGATACAGGGAAGCTGAATTCTGACAACCGTTTTTTGGGCGAGCTGCAGCTGCGCTTTCCCGATCCCTGCCGCGCGTCCGGCGATTACAACATGCAAGCCGACCGGTGATTACAGCATGCAAAAGCTTGCAAAATCAACCTTTAGCCGTTATAATATCAAAATACAGCTCACATGCTGAACAGACTTAGGTCTTTATTAAACAGACTCCGGTCTGTAATAAACTTGTCAGGCGGTACTTTTTATGGTTAACGGCGAAGCGAATTTCTGGGATCAAAGCATTTGGAGCTTTGTAACGGTGCTGGCGGTTCTGTTCGGAGCGATGATCGTAATGAACGCGCTTAGGCGGAATCTGCCATTTCTGCGCAAATCTCTGATACCTTCAAGCGTGCTGGCCGGTTTCGGCGTACTGATCGCGGGCGCGGTCTGGAAGCGCCTCACCGGTAAGCCGATGCTTAGCACGACGACGCTTGAGGCGCTCACGTACCACGGGCTGGGGCTGGGCTTCGTAGCACTCTCGCTGCGCAGTACCGAAAAGCAGAAGGGCAGGCAGGCGCGCAGGGACATATTCAACACCTCCACAGTGGTGGTCAGTACCTACCTTCTGCAGGGCATAGTCGGGCTTGCGCTAACGCTTGCGCTGTTTTACGCGATAAAATCCTTCGCCGCGGCGGGAATGCTGCTGCCGATGGGCTACGGCCAGGGCCCCGGACAGGCGTACACCTGGGGCAAGAATTTCTCCGATCTGGGCTTTGAAAACGGGATTTCCTACGGGCTGTCCGTAGCGGCGTGCGGGTTTATCTCCGCCTCGGCGGGCGGCGTGATATACCTTGGGCGCATACGCAGAAAGAAAAACGTGCGGCGCGTAGAAAACGCCGAGGAAATCGAACGTCTCACCGCAGAAACCATCACCGCTCCCGGAGAGATACCGTTAAGCGAATCCGTGGACAAGCTCACTGTGCAGTTCGCGCTGGTGTTCATCGCTTACGGTATAGCGTATCTGCTTATGTACCTCGTGCACACGCTGTGCAGCGGCATAAAATTTTACGACAACACCGTGCGCCCACTGATGTGGGGCTTCAACTTCCTTGTGGGCACCGCAGTCGCGATAGGCCTGAAGAGCGTATTGAACCTGCTCATGCGCAAAAACATAATGAAGCGCGCCTACACCAACAATTTCATGCTTAACCGTATATCCGGCACCATGTTCGACCTGATGGTGGCGGCCTCCATAGCCGCGATAGACCTGGGCGCGTTTTCGCATAAGGAATTCGTGCTGCCGCTCACGCTGACCTGCGCAGTAGGCGCCGCGGCCACGTACCTGTACTGCAAATGGACGTGCGCGCGGCTGTTCGGCAGCTATGAGGACGAGGCGTTCCTCGCGCTGTACGGCATGCTCACGGGCACCGCGTCCACAGGCGTGATACTGCTGCGCGAGATCGACCCGTCGTTCGAAACCCCCGCCTCCTCAAACCTCGTATACCAGAACCTGTGGTCTATAATCATGGGCTTCCCCATGCTGCTGCTTATGGGCTACGTGGCAAAGAGCCTCGCATGGAGCTGGGCAACGCTCGGCATTATGCTCATGCTCGAGGCGCTCATGCTCGCGCTGATGTTCCGCGGAAAGCTGAAGCAGCTGTTCGGAAAGGGCGTTTCGAAGCAGGAGGGAAAGTAGACCAGACGTTCTGCCTGATCTTCGGTCAGGCATACTCCCGGGGCTATCTCGCTGTGTATCCGTACGACCGCCAGCTAAAAAAAGGATACTCTGTGAGTCACATACTTGAACTCCGAAAACCGTGGATCGAGACCATTTGGCAACAAAAAACGGATGATTCCGATCAGGTATCATCCGTTTGAAACGCTTACGGAGCAAGCGTTTTATTTCCCCGAAGTGCCTCTTCAGCAATCCCTTGAAGGCCTTGGTGTGACGGGCTCAAGCCAGTTCCGGAAAATGCGCTTTGACAAACGCCCAATAGTCATCCACCATGTGATGATCTTCCTGCCACCAATGACATTTCTGCACGACCTCGTCATCTGTCATGACCGAAACAGCCTTGAGGCGATAGGAGAATACCCGATGATGCTTGAAGTAGGCTCTCGCGACATCGGACCATGTATATGACGCTGCGGGGACGCTGTCCTCGTAAAGCCATTCCGGGTCAATGTCAATATCATCCAGCCAGGTCACACAGCCATTCTGAACTGAAACACTCGACAGAAAAACGGGGTCATTCAGACGTGCATAGCACTTCCGTTCAAGAAGGGGTGTTAAATCAAACAAACGCCTTTCTCCGTTGGAAAAACTGACTGCAAGGGTATGGCTGTCCCGAACAGCCACATCAACTGCGTCAGGTGAAAGTGTTCGCATGATATCACCTCACTTGAGCGGTTCGATTTTGTACGGCTTTTCGTCATTCATCGCAAGCTCCCAGTTTGCCCTGAGTTCATCCTGATGAATGAGTACCCAGGCTTTCACGATCGAAGCCTGTTTGGGCGGGAGCGAGCCCGCGATGATTTCACCGTCATAGTCGACCTCTGCCTTGCTGTCGCCATACCGGGCATGGAAGTGAGGCGTGTGGTGCTGACCGGCTTTCTCCCAGTACATGGATATTATGATGCCATAGAACATTGAAATGGTTAGCATACGACACACCTCCTTCACACACCCGCTGTCCGGCTTACTTCCCGAAATACCTCTCCAGCAGACCCGCAGAGGCCTTGCCGTGACGGGCTTCGTCGCGGCCGATCTCGTGCACGATGTCATGGATGGCGTCCAGGTTCAGGGCCTTGGCGCGCTTGGCCAGGTCGGCGCGGCCCTGGGTAGCGCCGTATTCGGCGTCGGCGCGGAAGCCTTGATTTCATTGATATTTTAAGGCATCCAGGCTGTTTTGTCAAGGTAGCAACAGGGAAGCATCTCGCTAACATCTTTTCTACATCTTTGGTACAACAGTTGTACTTCTCGGAAGCATCTTTCCATCATGTTTAGTACACCTTTTAGTACAACATGGAAGGTGGACAACATGGCAAAACAGAACGACACTGGGGTGTACCAGAAGGAGAATGGGTACTGGGAGTACCGCTTCGTGGTCCGCATTGATGGCAAGAGAGTGTGCCGAAAGAAGTGCACCGATGAGCACGGCAACAAGTTCAGGACCAAACGCGAAGCAGTTGCCGCCAGGGAAGCGGCGATTGTTGCCCTGCGCCTTGAAAAGACTGTCAAACCCAAACCCGCCCGCCGAACTGTGAAAGAAGTGTTCACAGAATTTTGTGCCGAAGGTCGGAAGGACCGCGCCTATCAGACCATCCGTAAGCAGGACAGCCTTTGGGAGAATCATCTTTGTGAACGCTTTGGCAACAGGTATGTCGATGACATCAGCAGCGCCGAAGTGGTGGATTATCTTTCGGAACTGTACTATGTGGAAGGCAAAGCCTTCAAGTATGTGGAATCGTTTCTGAAAATGTTCTATCTCATTTTCGGGCAGGCGTATTCCAGGAACTATCTTGATGTCGATACCTACAACAAGCTGTGCGTGAACAAGAATACAAAAATCCACATGCCGAAGCTGAAAACCGAAGATGATACTGACATTGTGGCATTCAGCAAGGATGAATTGCTGGTCCTCGATGACTATTTCAGGGGAACGAATGCTGAAACCGCTTACCTCTTGGGGCGGTACTGCGGTCTGCGCATCAATGAAGCCTTCGGGCTGAAATGGGACCATGTGAATTTAGAGGAAGGCACCATTTTCATTGACCGTCAGATGCAGTATCAAGAGAGACTTATAAAATTGGTTGGTCCGAAGACCATCAATTCCAAGCGGACCATCATCATGTGCGAACCGCTGAAACAGCACCTTCAAGAGAAAAAGCGCCAGCACGATGAAGATAATGCGCGGCTGGAAGCACTTCGTCAGCAGAACCGCAGACTGATTGAAGATGTTGACGGTACAAAAATCTTTTCCACAGATTTAGTGAATTGCCTGTTTGATGGAAAAATTCAGACTGTCAACAGCATGAAGTACCATACAAGAGAAATCAAGGATAAGCTCAAAATTGATTTCAAATTTCATTACTTGCGGCACACCTTCGGCACGATGATGGCAGAAATGAATACGCCCACGCATTTGCTCTGCAATCAGATGGGGCATGGGAACATTCATGTGACGCAGCAATACTACATTGCAATTTCAAAAAATGGCATGGACATTCTGCGCAGCAACCTGAATCATCTGTAATGAAAACCCGCAGGCAGTCATTCGTCTGCGGGCTTTTCGTACATTGCTCTGATTTTATCCAGGTAGGCAGCGAACTGTTCAGCGACAGATTCAGGGGAAAGGATTTTCACGCGCCTGCCGAAGCGCAATAGCCAGCCGAAAAACTGGTCGCTGATGTCAATGGTGGCGGTCATGGTGAAATGACCGTCATCTATTTTTTTGTAACGCACATTTTTTGTGCCGAACTGGTCAATCGCCGTGTCCAACAGCGGCATGATGAAGCGGATGGTCACTTGCTCTTGCTTGCCGCTGTACATAGAGATGGTGCGCTGGGCAAAGGAACGAACATCAATTTTGCTGAATGCTTCATCGCCTTCTCTCGGTTCACCCGTCAGGCGCACATCCTTCATGCGGTCAACGCGGTAGGTCCAGATGGCTTTTCTTTGCTCGTTGTAAGCCAACAGGTAGTAGTTGCCGTCATTGATGATAAGCTGGAAGGGGCTGACCGTGTATGTTTCCCCTCGGCGGCGCTCAATCTGCTGACCCACATCATCAATGGAGTATTTCAGGTATTTGAACTTGATTTTTTCGGGCTTGTGCGATTTACCGTCCATCCGCAGGCTCATTGCCTTGTTGATTTCGGTCAGGCTTCGCAGGACGGCGCGGTTGTTGGTCTTCACCCTGTCCGTCAGGAAAGCATTCTGTTTGATGGTCTCCGCTTGGTGGGCGCTGACAAACTCGCAGATGACATTGTTCACCAGGCGTGTTGCCTGCCCCTCGGCAATGAACTTCGCGGAGTAAACGCATTCTGCCAACAGGCGAATGTCATCAACATCGTACTGGCGGGCTTCACTGCTGACATAGAATCCTTTGCGGGATTTATCGTAGACCACTAATCGGATGGAATCATCATCCTTGTTTTCCGTTAGTTCCTGAACAGCTTCATCTATTGTAATGCCGTCACGGAACATGAGCGCGACACTATTGATACCTTCGATGTCTTTGTAGATGGAACGGCGCTCTGCTTCAATGCCGCATTCGTCAATGAAATCCACAATTTCATACGCAGTCTTCAAATGGTTTTCATCGGTATTCTTCAAAAGGAACTGAAAAACGACATAGGGCTTCAATTTCTGATTGGGCTTTTTGCCGTGTTCAGCGTCCTTAAAGCCTTCCATGCCAACATCTCCATTCCTTTGCAGCGTCATGGACATTATACCCGATAAAGCGTTGTATTTCAATCGTTCCTGCCGTTAAAAACCGTCAGTTCCGTCATGACGGCGCATTCCTCAAAGGTTGATTCTTGATAAAAAATACAATGTACAATCAACCTTTGAGGGAAACTTTTTGGGCGAAAATCATTACAGCGCAATGCGCTATTTTCAAGTATTCATGAAGCAGTGCGGCAAAAGGTACGCACTGTATTGAAAAGAAAAAGGAGAAATGATTATGGCTATTTCAACAGCAAGAGGACAAGCGCTTGGCATTGCAGGTGTCATGCGTCAGGAAGCCGCATTTGAAAACAAACCAAACCACATGCGGCATGTGGAAAATCAAATCAAGTACGCCGATGCAGTAGGCGAAGCTGTCATGCAGGAACTAAAAGAATGGGTCATGAAAGAAGTGCCTGTGATGATTCAAAAGGAATTGTCGAAACCGCAGAACCAGGTCAAAGTTGTAGCAAAGGTGGACGAAAAATCTTTGTCCGATGCCAAGAGAAAAATCAGCGACATGCTGAAATCCATTTTCCATTGAGGGGAGAACAAGAGTATGAGCATGTAGAATTTTGTGTTCAGATGTGATTACGATGAAAAGAATCAGTTCATGGTGGAAGCTGAAAAGATGGGGCTGGATGCTTCTTTCCTTTTGCGGCGCATGGTTCATCTGTTCCTTCATGACAGGTACTTTCTTCAAAGGGTGCTGAACCTGCATGATGAAGATTCTTACGGATGGGAGTTTTGATAATGAACGTGAATAAACTGCGGGAACCGCAGAAAAAGGTAAATGAAGCGCTGAACAAGAGCTTGGAACAATCGCTCGAACAGTGGCTTAACGATGAACTGCCGAAGATGATTGATGAAGAGATTCAAAAGCTGCAAACCGAAGGAACGGTTGAGATAGCAGTCGATGAAGATTCGCTGGAACAAACGAAAAAGGACATTGCCGATGTAATCAAAGGATGCTTCCAGTGATGCACAGCGGACCGCAGGCGTGCCTGCGGTCCGTATTTTTGTTTTTATGGGAACACTTGGAATGAGTGCGGGCGATTGCCCGCCGCTGACCGTCCCTGTGATTTTTACGCACTCTTGGATTCTGTGCGGACCAGGGCGGGCGGGGTGTGGGGTGAGAGAAAATTTTTCTCCCGAAAGGGACGCCCCCCCTACCAGTCACCAAAAGGACCGCGCCGCGCTTGGGGTGGTCATGCTTCCTTGTCTGGTATGTATTCCATCAAATCCCCTGGTTGACATTCCAGTACAGCACACATTTTTTCTAATGCGTCAATGGGCAGGTGCTTCACCGTCCCCGTACAAATGGCGCTAATGGTGGAAGGTCTTACCCCTGTCAAATCCGCTAATTGCTTTTGGTTCATCTCTTTGATGGCAAGCTGGACCCTGACGCGGAATTTTATCATGACATCACGCTCCCTTCTTGGGGTGTATTGTATCACGAAAATAGTTATTTTTCAACTAACCCCGTGAAAAAATTCAAAATTAACAGAAGAAAATAACGAAAAAGTATTGACAAATAACGCGATTCGTTATATAATAACATTGTCAAAAGGGACAGCAAGTCCCCACCAAGAAAGGAAGGTATTCAAAATGTGCAAGCCCACCACCACCATCACCGCGAAGGTCGAAGAACTCATGGAACTGCGGAAGCTGGCAGAAGAGCTTCAAGAGCAGATGGACGCCATCACCGATGAAATCAAAGCCTACATGGGCAGCGAAGAAACCATGATGGCAGGCAGCTACAAGGTCACTTGGAAAGAGACCGTTTCCCGCCGCGTTGACACCACCGCATTGAAAAAGGTCCTTGGGGACGCGCTGGATGAATACACCAAGACCATCACCACCCGCCCTTTCAAAGTCAGCTAAAAGGACCGAACACCTACCACAGCATTCGGTCCAGCACACACGACAGAAAGCGCTAACAAACCATCGGGGAGCATGGATATTCTACCACACAATCCATGCTCCCCACAAGAGAAGGGAGCATGAAAAATGTTTGACATCTACGCGGCAGTAACAGAGCGCATTATCACCGAAATCGAAAAAGACGGTGTTCTGGCATGGCATAAGCCTTGGCTGGCGGCAGGAAGCGCCATTTCCTACACCACAGGAAAGCCCTATTCACTGTTGAATCAGCTTTTGCTTGGCAGGGCTGGCGAATGGCTGACTTGGAATCAGGTCCAGCAGGAAGGCGGTTTTGTGCGGAAGGGCGAAAAAGCGCGGTTTGTGGTGTTCTGGAAGTGGATTGAAAAGGAAGACGAAGAGACAGGCGAAGTAAAGCAAATACCATTCCTGAAACACTTTAATGTCTTCCACATCAGCCAATGCGAAGGGATTGCCGCGAAGCATATGCAAGCGAGCCCAAACCCCGCAAGCCCTAATGAAACCGCCGAAACAATCATTGCCGATTATGTGAAGCGGTCAGGCGTGACCATCGAACACCGCGAAGGGGACAGCGCCTTTTACAATCCAGCCCAAGACCGCATAGTGCTTCCCATGATGGCACAGTTCACCGAAACCGCTGAATATTACGGAACTTGCCTGCATGAGTGCATACATTCAACAGGACATATGAACCGCTTGGCAAGACTAGACAGCACCGCCCACTTTGGCAGTGAAGCATACAGCAAGGAAGAACTGATTGCCGAAATCGGCAGCGCCGCCCTTGTTCATCACTGCGGCATGGAAACCGCCAGCAGCTTCCGCAACAGCGCGGCGTATGTTGCCAACTGGCTAACTGCCCTGAAAAACGACAAAAGGCTAATAGTCAGCGCGGCAGGCAAGGCAGAAAAAGCCGTGAACTTCATCCTTGGGGCGTAAGCCCCAAGGAAACCCCTTGGAAGGTGGTGTGATGATGAAACAGGGCGATTTAATGAACCTTTGCTTCTCTTGCCTGATTGACGGCACAGGCGAACACGCGCCAATCACGCTTGACGAAGCGGCGTACACGCTTCAATGCTGGCAGGAAGAGGGCGGCGAACTGGCACAAGAGACCGCAGACCTGACCGCGCAAGAGTTCATGGACGCATGGAATCATATCTTCTGGCTCTTGCACTTCCAACGGTGAAGCGCGTCAAAACTTTTAAGTTCTGGCGCGGCAGAAAAATCGTGCCAAAACTTATGACCAACTGTATTCAAAAGATAGGGTCATCATGAAGGGAGCAAAAACGCATGATTTACGGCTACGCAAGAGTATCAACCGCCACACAGGGCAGGGATGGCAACAGTCTGGAAGAACAGGTTGCCGCGCTGACTGCATATGGATGTCAAGAGATTATTCAGGAAGCCTTCACAGGCAAGACGATGGAGCGTCCCGCGTTTCAGGCGCTCTTGGCGAAGCTGACGGCATCGGACATGCTGGTGGTCACGAAGCTGGACCGTTTCGCCCGCACAGCGATTCAGGGAGTGCAGACCGTGCGCGAACTGTTTGAGCGCGGCGTGAAGGTCCACATCCTCAACATGGGCTTGGTGGAAAACACGCTGACAGGAAACCTCATATTGACTGTAATGCTTGCCTTTGCGGAGTATGAACGCGGCATGATAGTTGAACGCACTCAATCCGCAAAAATCGCCTTGCGGCAAAATCCTGACTTCAAGGATGGCAGACCGCGCAAGTACACTGACGCACAGATTGCCCTTGCGCTGGACCTGCTGACGGCAGGCAAGAGTTACGGTCAGGTACAAAAGATGACAGGCATCAGCAAAAGCACACTGGTTAGAGCAAGAAGGGGTTGATTTTATGACAAAGACAGAAATCGCGCACGAACTGCGCAATGTCAGGCGTGAACTGGATTGGCTGTTGTGGTGTGAAGCGCTTCATAATCCAGACTATCGCTTTCGGTCATCGCGGTACAGCAAGCGCCGCGTCAGGCTGGTCAGGACTTTTTGGGCGCTGAAAGGTATGCAGCAAAGAAAATGATTGCCATACATGCGAATCCCTCTTCCCGCAAGTCAGGAAGAGGGATTCGCCATTATTGTGATTGAGAATCGGTCTCGTCTTCTATTGTGTCTAATCTGCTTTCTATATCATCTAATCTGGTATTAATTCCAGAAATATCAGGTATTAGAGAAGTAACATCGCGCTTTATTGCATCAAGCTTCAAGTCCAGTACTTCTTTTGTTGTCATATTCTCATCCAAGCTGTCCACTTTTGTTTGTATGGCTTCGATTCGATACTTTATAACTTGAATGTCGGCATTTGTATCAAACCACCATTTGACGGCAAAGCCAAGAACTGGAATAAGAATTGCACCAATAGCGCCTTTGATAATTGCTTCCTTATTACGCTTCAACTTGGTTCTCCATGATGAAGGGGCAACTTCATTTTGTCGCTGGTAGACAGTATCATCCATAGGAAACGAAGAATCACCGCTTCCTTGCAGATTTGTGGAGCCGTATATTCCAGTTGGGTCAATTCTGTTTTGAGAACGTGCATTTTTCCAGTATGCCGTTCTTTCCTTTTGGTTCCTTACGCGCTTCTTATTCTTGTTATTCACGATGCTTTGCTCTCCAATTCATCCAAGAGTTTTTCTTTGAGCGCTTTTTGTGCATTGGCAAAGAAATTACTTGGGCGGCAATCATCCCAGCTTGCTTTGTTTGGGATAAAGTACTGTTGATAATCAAAAGCAACTTTGAAATGGTCTTCCTCTTGGGATATAGTAAAAATCATATTTGTATAGTCTTTCGTATTCTTTTCCATGGCGGCGGAAATTGTTCCGTCAGATATTGAGAACCGAAATGCTCTAACATCAACACCATCTTTAAAGTATTTTGATTTGAATCTATCAATGGATTCCTTATCCACCTCGAAAGAAAAAACAATTCCAATTCTTGAAATAGCCAATCTGTATTGTTCAAGAATGCGTGGTACGATTATTTTGTTTACTCTTTCGACCATCGCAGTTATGGCATCATTTTCTTTGTCTTCCACATGATGGTTATAAACTACACCATCGGCTGACATGCTCAAATAATTACCAGTATCATTGTTTTTTAATACTTTTTGAAATCCATTATACTCTATCTGTGGAAAGTATTCAGGTGTAAAGCTATCCTTACCATAAAGCAGTTCATCAAATATTGAACCAACATCATCCAGTATTCTGAACGCTTTACGGTATGTTATGCCAATAAGTATCTCACTCATCTTTGGCTTCATGTATGTTCCCTCCTTATTATTCCTTCACCTTCAAGAATCCATCATAGAATGCACCAGGGAAGGGGAATTGCTTTTCCAGCTTGCCGAATGCAACGAACACATAAACGGAACGACCATCCATTTTGCTGGTTTCAATCTTTTTGACAGTGCCTTCACCAAACGCTTTATGAATGACCACAGTGCCAGGTCCTACATTGCTGACATTTACTTTCGGTTTTTCAGCAGGCTTCGGCGCGGGCGCGGCAGGCTTCGGCGGCACAAAAGCGGGGCGGTAGGTCGGCGTGATGGGCGTCCTCGGCGCAACGGGCATCTTCGGCACAATCGGCTTTTCGGCAGCTTTCGGCGCGGGCTGCGGTTTTGGAATCGAATAAACAACAGTTTCCTCTTCCTCTTCGTCATCATCCCGCGCAGGCTGATTGACAAAATAGGGACGGTCAGGCACATCGTTTGCATCCATGGCAGGCGCTTCCATGCTGGTTTGCAGCAAGCCCGCCATGGCTTCGTATTCTTCCCTGGAAATGGATGTGGAGTACAGACCAACCTTTGTGTCGGCGGCGTGACTGTCAATGCCTGTGTAGGTCAGGCTGGCGTCTTCATACCGTTTGAATTTGTAAACGGCATCGTTCATCAGGCCTTCGTTGAACACATTCAGCGATACCAACAGTTCAAAGTCCTTGACGGTCAAGCCAGTCACCTTGCGGAAAAGGGAAGGCTCCAATGCCGTGATGACATCCACAAGGCTGTATTCGCGGTAGTCCGACAGGTACATGAATACTGGCATTCTTGTCGCAAATTTGATAAGTTTTTCCTGAATCATCTTGCGCTTGCTCTTGTATTCTTTTTCCTCTTCGGACAGTTCCTTCTTTTCCTTCGGCGTCAGCTTCTTGGCTTCCTTCTTCGCCTTCTTGACATGCTCACTCTTGTTGATGATGGTTTCAATGTCTTCGTTCAGGCTGCGGAAGCCCTCAATACTCATCAGGGCATCCATGGCTTCCTTGCTGGCAAGCAGCTTCGCCAGGGTTTCATTATCAACATTGACAAGCAACGCGCTCTCCCAACGCTTGGCAAGCAGGGTGGCGCTGGTGCCCGCCATGGCGATGTCAAGAATCTCGGCGGCGTTCACCTGCCGCATGGCGCTTCCGTCATACGCCAGCACAGGCAGGAACTTGATAAACTCGCCCACTTTGATTTCAGGATTGTTCTGCCCGATGTTCAGGCGGCAACTGTAATCCGAAATCTGTTTCAGGGCGCGGTCAAGAGCGAAGTCAAACACATAGCATTCTTGTTTGATAATCTGCCGCGTTCCGTTGTCGGTGGTCACTTCCCATGGGCTTTGTACGCGGAATGCCGCCTGGAAATAGGTTTCTAGGCTGGACAGGTTGCGAAGCATGAAGATACCAGTCCACGGCTTCACGGTCACGCCTGTTGTCAGCTTGCCGCAGGAAAGCGTGATGGTTTTCGTTTTCAGCGGGTCCCCAAACGATTTTTCCACAGGTGCCATTGCCGCCGCGCCGATACCTGCTTCCGCGCCCGCGCACACATTCACCTTGTAATCATGATAGAAAGCGTTCTGCCGTTGCGAAAGCAAATTTGCCATGGCGTAACAGCTTGCCACATTCGGCATGAACCAAAGGGTATGCGTCAGCACATTCAAAAGGCGGGCGTCAGAATACGGCATGGGCGGCTTTTCCGCGCCCAGCTTCAATTCGTCCACTGTGGTTTCCAGGTAGGAACCGCGAATCAGGTCCAGCCATTTTTGTACATAGCTTTCATACTTGAAGCGAGCGTCCTTGCCCTTGCCTTCGGCGGCGAAGAACAAATTCAAATCAAATTCGTCAAACTCTCCCTGCTTGGCGATGCGCTGAATGCTTTCGGGAATCTTGTAAGTCAGCATCACCATGCGCGGCAGGGCAGCGTAAGGATTGGTGTCGCCCTCGGCAGGTTTATAATTCGGGAACTGTGACAGATTCGGCCATTCTTCTTTTGCGCGTTGTTCATCGCTGTAAGTCCAGTTAAAAATCTGCTCTTCGATGAACTCACCGCTGTTCAGGGCGCGGAAGGGTGTGCCGCTCAAATACAAATAGTGATTGGTGGTGATGGGGAGCCAGGTTTCATCCACAGCGTCCGCACGGCTGTAATCGGTCAGGTCTTCTTCGTAAGTGTCTTCATCGCTGTCAAACAGCTTTTTTGCATTGTCGCGCCACGCGCCGAAATGGTATTCATCGAAAATCACCAGGTCCCAGTTGGTCAGGTGGACCCATTCATTGTTCGCCTTGATACCGCCCGTTTCCTTGTTCACACCCATGAAGTCCTGGAAGGAACCGAAACAAACAATAGGCTTGGATTTATCCGCGTGCTGGTATTGCTCATCCATGCCAGGTTCGCCGTAGTTCAAGGGGCGGGAAATGAACTGCCAGCCCTCAAAATCCACATGGGTCATCAGGTCTTCCCGCCACGCGGTTTGCACGGCGGGCTTGAAGGTCAGAATCAGAATGCGCGTGTAGCCCAGCTTCTTTGCCAGTTGGTAGGAAGCGAAGGTCTTGCCGAAGCGCATTTTTGCGTTCCACAGAAACTTCGGAATCCTGCCTGTTCCCTCGGCTTCGGCGCTCTTGTAGTAAGCGCTGGTCAGGTCCACCGCCTGTTGCTGTTCGGGGCGCATTTTGAAGGTGGCGGTGCGGTTCTCCACATTCAGGGTGCGATTGCGCACGGCAATGATTGCCGCCAGCACATCTTCCTTGCGGCATCTGAACCACTCGCCGCCCACCGCCTGAAATCCCTTGCGGCGAAGCATGGCGTGCACATCATGGTCTGTGAAGGAACCGCCGTCAGCGTACATGGCGCTTTCCCGCAGAACGATGGTGTAAGGCACTTTTCCGTCAGGGCGCTTGGTGGGGTACTGCTGCGCCACACGCTTGTCCACATCCACAGCGGTAAAGCCTACTTTCAAGCAACCTGGATAGGCTACGTCGGAGTAAGCGTAAATCATGGGATGGGATGCAGGGCGTTGTGGGAAGAACTGCATGTTAGGCATAGTTATTGCCCCTTTACTAAATCACTGTCCGTTACGTGTCTCTTTCTTGTCGTCATGTTTGGATGCAGTTTCTACGCGAGGTGTTGGTTTAGAGATATTGACAGTGGTTAGCGGATTAGGTTTATTCTCACTTGGTTTCGTCTCTGGCTTAGGACTATTCGGCTTTTGTTCATTATTCATGTTCAAATACTCCTTCATCATAGTATTTTCAGTATCGCCGCTGTAAAGAATACCACAATCAATAGAAGTGAAAAATAGAATGAATACATTGATATTCTTATCCAGATTAGTGCAATGTCATTTCTATGACACAAATCCTTTTGAACCTCTCCATAAGTGACCGCAAGAAATTTCTGACGCTGCTCTTCGGTTTTATAATTTTCATACTCTTGCTCAACTTTTTGAATAATATCCTCGACATTTTCAAATGTCTTGCTCTTCTTGCGATTCTGTGCCATAGTTGCAGCAAACAAGCTGAATAATAGCACAAATGTAATTGATGAAAATGCAAACACATAGAACCAGTTTGATAACAGTTTACAATTCTCCACCAGTAAAGTTGCAACCATGAATAATGCAGCAGTCATGAAAGAGAATGCTGTCTGCATGTGACTTGCCTGTTGAATGATTGAATCCTGCCTTCGTAAATCTTTTTCGTAGGCAAGTTTTGCATACTCAACGACATACTTGTAAGCATCTGCCGCAAAATTGTCTCCACTCATCTTCGCTCACTCCTGTTCCATAGGTTTTATCATGCTTTCGATAAAAGAAACCTCATCATCTGATAGATTATATTTTTTGAATAATTCATCATCATCCCATGGCTTAGAATAATCCTGATTGGGAACAAATACGAATGTCGATTTTGTTAAGTGGATTGATGACATTGCTTGTAATATTAAGAATCTGACAAATCGCGTTTTCATGTATGACAACAAGTTTTCACACGTAGTATTATCATCATACGGCCCAACGACAAGATATGAATGGGTGCATACTTCATTTGGTCCAAGAGGCTTCATAGTTGACGTTAAAACACGAAATGAACCATCTTTACCTGGTTCTCCTGCATGTTCTGCACCAGTCTGGCTTATCATTAGTTTATACTTTTTAAAATACTCCTGTCCCTTTTGAACATCATTTGAAGAAATATAACTCTCGCCCGCACTGCTGTATAGCTTTATTGGGCAGTTTGCAGTCATTACAGATTGCCCACGCACTTTTGTTGATAAACCAAATGGACTTATCGAACTCACAAATTCTGACAGAGTAATTTCATTTTTTGACCTTATTTTACGTAAAATATCAACAGCTTTATTATATCTAACCATTACTGGAAATTCGTTCAATTCTCGAATTTCAGTATTTTCATTACCTGCAACAATATTTGTAAATCGACAAGCAGATGTATTATCCCTTTCACGCAGAAAGTAACATACTCCACCACTTATGCTGTTTTGTGGGAAACATTCTTTCGCATTGGCGTAATCTACCATTCGTGTTATGTGACGGTCTTTCATCATGGTATTTCTAAATTCATCAAGTCCCATGCCACCCGCAAACCATCTTGATGGGATAATCATTGTCAAATATCGTGGATTTAGTTTCTTTGCTTGTTCTACAAAAAGATTGTACAATGGCTTTGCTTGTTTACTTGAATCCGTAGTATTGAGCTGATATGGTGGATTGCTGATTATCACATCAAATTTCATTTTCATTATCTCCTGTGGATGAATAGTGTGAATAAACTCATACGCATGGGTTTCCATGCCTTCACGCTTTACACCGCCATACTCACTTTCGGATGCGCCACAAAAAACACATCTACCTTTTGACCACCGATGTGGTATTGTTTTGAAGCGTACACCGCCTTGTACATCATCAAACTTGGTGACGGAATACACACTGTTGGGGTACTTACTGCAATACAGGCTGCGCCGCGAAAGCAGGCTGGTCAGTTCTGTGATGGCAATGCCGTAAAGCTGATGCTGGAAGATGTGGTCCACCCGCTCTTGCAGGTCGGGGAACTGGTCTTCCAATCCAATCAACAGCCGTTTGGCGATTTCCCGCAGAAACACACCGCTTTTGCAGGCAGGGTCCAGGAATTTTGTGTTGGGGTCGCTGAACAATTCCTGGGGCAGCATGTCCAGCATGGCGTTCGCCACATCGGGCGGCGTGAACACTTCATCGTTGCTCAAATTGGCGATGCAGGACAGCACATCGGGATTGTAGATGGTGTTGAACAGATTTTCACTCATGGCACTGCACCTTCCAATAGTAGACTGGCGAAAACTCCTGTATCGGTTTCGGAATGCTCTTGCTGGGGTCATCGGGGTCAATCATCCAGTTATCAGCGCCGTTCGCTTCATCGGCAAACAGGCTCAACTGTCCCTGGTAATTGCTTTGGTCAGGATTTTCGTTCATCAGCACATCCAGGCGGTAATCGCTGCGCTTCACACTGCTCTTGCCAGTGAACACCCATTCTGAAAAGATGATGGGGTCTTCGGTGTCCTCGCCTGCGGCGTTCACCTTTTTCAGCGTCAGGGCATTGCCGCACAGGATGTTGCGTTCCAGGATGTACCGCACGGCTTCCCTGCATTCTTCGCGGCATTCCTGCTTGCAGTTGGCGGTGTATTCCTCATCCCAAATCGCAAACAGGCGGCTTCGGCACTCTTCCACATTGTCTTGCAGCAGGTCCACACCGTAAATGCTGGTCACTGCCATGACCGCGTATTTTTCATAATCGGCGGCGCTCTTTTTGTATCTCGCCTTCACCGCCGCAAGCTTCCTTCGCAGAATTTCAGCCAGGAAGTTCCCATCGCCGCAGGCGGGTTCCAGGAAACGGCTGTCAATGCGTTCGGTCTCCTGCTTCACCAAATCCAGCATGGCGTTCACTTCGCGCTGCGCCGTGAACACTTCGCCGTGGTCTGCCACGCGCTCCCTGGATTTGACCTGCCGTTCAGCCATGCCCGCGTCCCTCCTGACGATGCAAAAATCTATTGTACATGATAACACAAAGGGGCTTGTTTTTCAATGAGAACTGTGTTATGATTCACATTTGCGTAAAAAATGAAACAAATAGCGGAAGCGCCATTAAACGCTTCCGCTATTTGTTTCGTAACATGACATTTTTTGTTATCGGTGCGGCATGGGAAATAGACAAACCATGCGAATGAAGGTGGTGATTCAGAAACGATTTCCTGCTATTCTGACTGGGAAGGAAGGCACCTCTTCACTTTCCATACTTATTCTACCAAATTTTTTCATGTCTCTCAAATCGGCGCGGATTGTAGCCAACCTTGGCGATAAAAAAGGCTGGAAGCAATCATCGCGCTTCCAGCATCGCAATCTATTCATTTTTCACGCTCCCTATGTTTGGTCAGCGTTTGAGGAATCCCAGTTCAATTCCAGGATTTCGTCCACCAGGTCCAGGATGGTGTCGATTTCTTCGTTGCCAATGCCGTTGATGGTCAGGCACTTGCAGCGATAGTAACAGCAGTGGAACTCTTGCCACATTTCCTTTCTGGCGGCTTCCCACGCAGCGCTCATGTTCCCATTGCATTTGATGCGCCATTCGTTCAGCAATTCGGTGTGCCGCTGCCAGTATTGGTGCATCTGCGGCAGGTCCGCTTCCTCAACTGGCACTTGATGCTTTTCGCCGCTGTCATTGTAGGTCATCCACCATTCGGAATCCTGCCTGAACTCGCTCTTGTCCATGATGTCAGCGTCCAGCAGATGTTTGGTCCAGCGCCGCAGGGTGATTTCTGAAATGTCCAGTCCATACATTTCCTGAATCATGGCGTGCCGCTCAATCCAGGGCATGGTCTGCGCGGCAGGCTCATTCAGCATAAGGTGAAGGAAGCAGGCGAAGGGATAAACTTCAATCTGGATGTCCAGTCCGAACAGACGAATCATGATTTCAGCAAGCCGTTCCTCGGCGGTTTCGGGTTTTCGGGTGACGATGACCGCGCCGCCCCTCGGCGTTTCGCAGGTGTAACCCCACTTTTGCAGGCGGTCCTTCACTCGCCCGATGAAATCATGATTGGGATTGCCAGACTGGTAGAACATCGGAATCCCTGTGATTTCGGCAATCTCCTGGCGCTCGTAAGCGCGAATCTCTAACTGCTTCATGCTCTCACCTTTCCGCTCTTCCCTCAAAGGTTGACCATAGTTTATTTTCTTTTTCCTTCTATCAACCTTTGAGGAAAAAGTTACGCAGCTTGCTGCTCCTGCGCAGAGGGGACAGCGTTCATGATGGCGGCTTTTTCGTCTTCAATCGCAATTTCGGTTTCCGTCATGCCGAAGCGGGCGATTTCGGGGTACTGTTCCAGGAACCAACTCTTGATGACAGGATAACGGAAGGCTTTGCCCTGGCACTGGGCGATGATGCGCATTTCCTGGTAAGCCTTGAAATTCGTCATCCTCGTCTCTTCCGTCCCATGGGTCAGGATGTAGCTCTCCATGTACTCGTAGGTCAGACCCGCGTAAGTATTCTTGTTGCTGTTGATGCGAATGTGCCGCTGAACAACAGTGTAGTTGGGATAGTCGCGGCGAATGGCTTGCAGGTGGGCGTATTCTTCGCTCCTGGTGTCGTTGGCGTTCCTGGCAAAAGTGCGGTCCATGACGATGGTGTG
Organism: Clostridia bacterium; assembly: GCA_017543905.1. GTDB lineage: Bacteria > Bacillota > Clostridia > Christensenellales > Aristaeellaceae > RUG14130. The sequence continues at coordinate 611 of JAFYFC010000014.1, read as the reverse complement.
ATTGGCGTGATTGATTTTCAGCGTATTTTTCATACTGATTACCTCTTTCTGTTGGTCGAATGTGTGATGGTGGAGAACCTGGCTGGAAGTCAGGCGGCTTTCTTCGCCGCCTGCTTCGCAACAGCGTCTTTCAGAATGGCTTCGCGGTCAGTGTGGAATTTCACGATTTCGGGGTACTGCTCGAAGAACCAAGCCTTGATTTCGATGTAGCCAGCGGACAGGGCACCAATAGCCTTGGCTTCTTCGCTCTCGCCGCGCAGGTCCAGGAACTTCGCCATGATGGTCTTGTTCTCGTCATCGTGCAGGGCGATGTACTTCTTCATGTACTCGAAGGTCAGTCCCTTGTATTCGGGCTTGGCAGCCTTCTTGGCAACGGTCACTACGCGGTAGGCGGGGTAGTCCTTGCGGGCGTTCTGCAACTCCATGTAGGCAGGGGAACCGTACTTGGCAGCGTTCTTGGAGAAGGTCTTGGTCAGTTCGATGGTGGCGTTCTTGTTGTTGATGGTGATGTTAGACATACTGTTTCCTTTCTATTCGGCGGTATTTGTGTCAGCCCCGCCAGGGCTTCTTCTTATCTCGTGGGTTTGAAGTGTTTTCCTTCACTTGATGGC
>JAFYFC010000013.1 GCA_017543905.1 Clostridia bacterium | reverse complement strand
GCGGGACGCTTTGGCTCAAATAGAATTTGAGACAAAGCGCCTTGCCGCCGCTGCGGAATGAATTTGGAGGGGCAAGCCCCTCCAAGCCACCCCTTGGGCTTGTGCGCTTCGCTTAAGCCCGCGGATAAGCGTGAACCCAAAAGCTTCCCCTTGAGGGGCGCGAAGCGCGGTTCGGTAGTGAATGACAGGTAAGTGGACTGTCAGAACCGAACCGTGACCGAGCCCGCAGGCGAGACGGCAAGGGTTGCACCCTCCAAGCCTCCCTTGAGGCTTTACGCACGTGCAAGCTATCCCTCTCTCAGCATAAAGCCGCTGCCGGAACATACGCCGATGTATATGCGGCTCTGCTCCGGCAGTATTCGTTTCGTTTTGCGCAGAGTAAGGGAAGCACTGATTAAACGAGGTGGTCAGCCGGCGAGTGTATTTTTCGTCAGATACGATTGCAAATTCTGAAGGTTTACTGGAGGTAAATCAAAGAATTTGCAAAAAGCAGATGGCGGAAAAGGCGCCGCCGGATGTGCCGCCGAATTAATCAGGGATTCCTAAGATATATACAGGCTGAAGACGCGATTCTGCCGCGTTTTCAGCCTGTATATAGTCTGCCCTTTATCAGAACAGCAGCAGATGCTCTCCGCTGATCAGGCCGTATTCAGCCAGGGCAGCGTCCGTGTCGAGCATCGCGTTCAGCCGTTTGCAGCACAAAAGCTCATGCCCCGACGAAACGTAAGCGCCTTCACTCAGGTCGCTTACCGCCTTTACCATAAGCGGCACAAGTCTTTTGACCGGCAGATGATCCGGTATACGCATCTCAAATTCCTGTTTTACGGCAGGAACCTCAAGACGTATCAGTATTTTGTTATCCATATTTCCTGTTCCAGCCCGGCAGCGATACGCTCGACCGTGTTCTGATTTCGGTTCTGCGCCGCCTTTAAGCCGTCTACCAGCTCTCTGAGCATAGAAGCGCGCTTTTCGGCGCTGCGCTGCACGTCACTCAGAATGTCCGCGCAGCGGCGCAGCCCTGAGGCCGCCGCGGCAGCCTCCTCCCGCGAGCTCAGGCGGGAGATATTCTGCCGCAGCAGTCTGAGATATCTTATCTCTTCCTTCACGGAAGATATGTGCTCTTCGACACCGCTGTAAGATATCGATATATACATTCAGGTTTACAGGGCGGCGATGACCGGCACTACTTTGCCGACTACTTCTACTGTTTTGTCGATGGCGTTGCCTATGCCGTCTACTACCTCGTCAACAGCGGCGGCGCCTCTGTTCAAATCAGAGACCGAATCCTGATATACTCTGGTCAGACCGTCTATGTCAGTTTGAGCCTGTCTGACCTTGGCGATCGCTTTCGAGATATTGACGATATACTTCGAAGCCTGCTCGTCCTGCCAGAACTCAGGAATCTTCGACTTAAGGGATTCTAATTTATCGAGATTGCCCTCCAAACGGTTTTTCAAAGTCTGCAGCGCATCAATCTTCTCCTGATACACCGATGCAGAGTACTTTAAAACAACTGCCATTACTTTAATTCCTCCTTATGCTTAATAGCTCTTACCAGTTATAAAGCTCGCAATACCGTCTATTATGCCGCCAACGGTATTAACAATGGTTTTTGCAACGGTATGCATCCCATCTACCGTTTCAATAAACTGGTTTGTGAGCCCCTGCCACGCTTCTCCGAACGCTCTGCCGACATTCATTATCGTGCTGAAAATGACGTCGTCTTCATAGGGAGACTCCTGACACTCCTGAGCCACTTCCTGCAGCGTCTTGTTGACGCTGTCGAGTTCCGCGTCGACTTCTGTAGCCCAAGCTTCGGCTCTCGCTTGATCAAAGGTATTTGCATCTGCCATCCTGTGTTCCTCCTGTTTTATTGTTGTTCTAATTGGTCGATTGCGCTTCTGAGCAGCGCCCGCACATTTCGCAGCTTGTCTGTCTCCTTTTCCGTTACAGCCCTGTACGCATCGAGTGCGTCTCCTTTCAGGCTGAGAGACAGTCCCTTACTGTCCTGTTCAAGCATGCTCAGGAGTTTTTCACATAAACCCAGGCATTCACGACCTTCAGCCGCTTCGTTCATTATCTCTCAGGCCGTATGTGCGATTTCTCATTAACGCGTCCATATCGGCCATTCCCTCCTTTCGTCATATCTCAGCTGAGTCGCTTTCGCGCGGGATTATTTTGGTTTTGCGAAGATCGAACGTTCGTCTTCAGGCAATTCTATTTCTTCCTTTACGCCGCAGGGCATAAACACGAAATACGCTCCGTTTCTGTAGCTCATTACGCATCTGTTGTACACGTCCAGCTTATCCCCCATTTCGAAAGCGTCGGGGAGTTTCACTATTTTCTGCTTCACTGTATTGCCGCCGAACAGCATCGCTAACTTCTCCTTGTTGAAGCTGCCATATATCTCCGATGCCGTCAGGCTGCCGGCGTCCTCCGGATAAAAGCAGCCTATGATATAAATCAGCGTGTATTTCGCAAGCAGGTAAACAGAGCTGTGCTTGCTCACCAGACCGTCCATCGTTTTTGATGCGTCTATTATGTCCGCGTATCTCTCATATATCGTAAATATCGGCTTGAAGCGTTCACGCATGGCGTCGAACAAAGCGATAGCCGAGCTCTCGTCTTCCGGGACGAGTCCGCGTTCCGCGCACAGTTCCTTATAGGCATCCCAGCGTTCTTTGATCTTTACAAGCAGCGTGTCGGCAGCCATGTTCACTCCTTCCGCGTTTGCGTCAAGAGTGACTACGCCCTCCGTATGCTTAAGCTTGTTATAAGCCGTCTTTCCGGCCCGCTTCATAAACAGCACCGACGCGCCCTCGCGCTTCGCAGCAAACAGGAAGTTGTCCATTATCGGAACGCTGCTTTCGGGATTGCCGAAATACAGCGACAGCATCGAAAACTGCTTGAGCGGCAGCGCCGTTTCCGCGCCCTCAGGCAGCGCGTAACCAAGGGGCAGTCTGTTGGCTTTGAAATTCGCCGCGAAGTCCTCGTATTTCTGGGTATAGTCCAGGGTCCTAAGGCGCTGCGCCGTGGGCGCGCCCGCGTACCTGACTCTGAGCTCCTCTATCCTCTGCTTCAGGGCGGGTATGCGGTCTTTGTCTTCCTTGTCGGCAGCGAACATCGCCAGCTGCATTTCGAGCGGGTTTTCGTTGTATACGCACAGTCCTCTGCCCGGCTTGTCCGGGGGAAGATAGGTACAGCGCTTGCCCACAGCATCAGCGAAATCATACTTATCGCGCAGATGCAGCGATATGCGGTCGATAAGCTCCTGTTTGAAGCGCATGGTCACGTCGCCGTTATGCGTCATGGTGATCACGAAGCGAATGCCGTACCTTGCGGTATTTTTCATGAGCGTGGGCATATCGTCGAGGTATTTCTGTCCCTGCCTCGTGTTTTTCATGGCGACGATGTTGTCTATCACTACGATTATCAGCGGCAGAGGCCGTATCTGGCACGCGGTTTCATAGCTGTCAGCCTCGATCTCGTCAAACAGCGCCTTGCGTTCCTTGGCTATGCGTGAAATCAGCTCGAAAAACGGCTTGAGCAGCGCGTCGTCGTCCTCGGTCAATACTTCGCCGCAGTGAGGCAGCTTTTTAAATACGTTCAGCATTCTGCTCGAATAGTCGAGCACATAATAATTCACCTGCTCCGGCGTATAGCGGCTGGAGAGCGCGTACAGCATCGTCTGTATGAACGTGGTTTTGCCGGAAGCGGGTTCTCCGACGATAAGCAGGTTTCCGCATTTGGTAAGATTGAAGTCGAACATGTACTGCGCGAGCTCGGCCGGGTCGTCTATCCTGCCGCAGCGGAATATGACGTCGGTGGGCGTCTCGGGCGTGCCGTCGTAGGGAATATCGTCGATGTCTATCCGCTCCGGCAGCACGGGCAGCCACAACTGGCGGGGACTTATGTTGTTCGCTTCCGCAAGCTGCGACAGCGCGCGCACGATCACCACGAGCTGGGACTGCGCATTCGTGCTCTTCTTCTTTGGCGGCGCGACGTCCAGTATGCTCGCGCCGGTATTGTCTATCACCTGAATGCTTTCGTCGAGGTTAGTCAGCTTGACCTCCTGCGGCGCGTAATCCGCCCCGCACCACGCGGACTGGCCCAGCGCGAACAGCTCGTTCGTGCCCACCTGCAGGTAGAAGCGGCCCGTTTCGCGTATTTCGGAGGCCTCGGGACGCTTGAGCATATCCATACTGTCCTGCTTTGTCTGCACCTTCAGACATACTCTGAATTTCGTATTGCTGAGTATCTGGTCAGTTACGACGCCCGCAGGCCTCTGCGTGGCGAGTATCAGGTGCACGCCCAGGCTTCGGCCTACGCGCGCGATTGAGACGAGCGAGTCCAGAAACTCCGGCTGCTGCTGCTTGAGCTCCGCAAATTCGTCGGAGATAATGAACAGGTGCGGCATCGGTTCCTTGACTATGCCCCTGCGGAACAGCTTCTGATAGGTATATATGTCCATCGTGCCTTCGTCGGCTATGCTCTTCGCCTCGTTGAATACGCGCTGCCTCCTCAGCATCTCGCTCTGCATCGAGACGAGCGAGCGCTGTATCGCCGAACCGTCGAGGTTGGTTATCGTGCCGACGAGATGCGGCAGATGCACGTGCTTGCGGGGATCGTCGAACGCGCCCGCAAGGCCGCCGCCCTTATAGTCGATAAGCAGGAAGGACACCTCGTTCGGGTCGAAATTAACCGCGAGCGAAAGGATATACGTAAGCAGAAATTCGCTCTTTCCGGAGCCTGTAGTGCCCGCGACGAGCCCGTGCGGCCCGTGATACTTCTGGTGCAGGTCGAGATTGAACAGGCTGCCGCCCGTATCCACGCCGATCGGCACCTCCAGACGCTTCGTGGGATCGTGCTGCTTCCAGCGGGTAAGTATATTCAAATCCTCTACCCGGCTTACGCCCAGCATCTCCAGGAACGTATATGTTTTGGGCAGCACGAACGACTGGGACAGCAGCTTGAGCTCTGTGACGCTCAAAACGCGCATCGCCTCAGCCGCCTCACGGTAGTCGTAACTGTCAGGCGCGAAGTAATCGTCGGCCTTGTCCATTTCCTTAAGGTAAGTTACCGCGCAATGGCCCTCAGCCGCGCCGTCGCCGCCGTCCAGATTAAGCAGCAGCGAGCATTCCTTGGGCAGATTGTCGAACAGCGCGAACACGCTTACGCCGCAGTTTTCACCCAGCTCGACGGCCGATTTGAACACCTCTGTGCCTTCGTAGATCTTTTTGTCGAGCGCGAAAACGATATAGTACGGACGTTCCTTGAGCATCTTGTCGAGCTTGCGGGGCTCCTTCAGATCGTCGCCCAGCGCCTTGGAAACGCTCTCGCCTATCTGATACGCGTCTGAGGCGGAAGTGCCTATGTACCTGACTATCTGCTTGTCGTCCCATACGTGCGGCAGGTAGCGCAGGAATTTCAAAGCGTCTGCGTCTTCCTGAGACGCGAGCAGAACGAGCTTGACCTCGTCGTAGCTGTATAAGAGCGTTATGCGCATCAGCATCGCGCGCACGAAGGCCAGCTTCGCGTCTTGCCTGCCCAGTACGCCTATCGCGGTGTTTTCTTTGATATCGAGCATTATCGGCACGTCGTCGAGCATGATCTTGCGTTCGGCGAGGTCGTACATCTCGTCCATGAGCGGATCGATTTCCAGCTCGAATCTGCGCCTCTGATATTCGATCTCCGCTTTCATGGGCAGCTTTCCGTGCCCGAGGCGAAGCTGCAGGAAATCGTCGTCAGTCCTGCGCCGCTCCCAGAGCTTGTAGCGGTCGTTCGGGTATTTCAGCACCTCTGAAAGCGGAGGATAGTTCGCGACGAGCACCTGCTCCTCGTGCGCCTTCTCCTCAAGCATCTCTTCCCATTTGCGGTCGAGATACTCCCGGTATTTCTTCGTGCGCTTGCGCTCGTATTCTTCTTTTTCTTCCTTTGAGTACTGCTGAGTCAGAAACGGCATGAACACAGAGCTTGCAAGCATCGAAACGTTGCCTGACATAGCCGTTCTGCCGCCCATCGCGATAGCGCTGCCCATGCGCATGAGCAGCGGAAGCTTGTCGTCGTCCATCGCCATGGGCGGCGCTTCGATCTCTATGGTGTTTTTTTCAAAGGCGAGCCTTTTGCGCGGATAACGGTCAAACAGCCTGCTCCTGTAATGTCCTATGCGCGGCGGAGCGGCATAGACCTTGACCGGGTCGTCTATAAACTGCACGGTCTGCCGGTTTATTTTTATCTCGGCTTCCTCGCTTCTGAGCGAAATAAAGCCGCAGCCCAGTATCACGTTTAAGCCGGGCAGGCTGACCGTGTCGCCCGCCGACGCCTGAACGACGGATATGCGTTTGTCGTTCAGGTACACGCCGTGCGTGGAGCCCGTGTCCTTTACCGTCCAGCATCTGCCGTCAAATGCAAAGGAAGCGTGCTGCCTCGACATAAGCCCGACCGGACACACGATGTCGTTGTTTTCAGACCTGCCGACAGTGATTTCACTGTTTTCGAGCACATTGTAATTGCGGTGAAGATTTCCGTTTTTATATGCGTACCTCGCGTAGAGCCTGTAACGCGCGCCGGGCGTGACGGCCTGCAGCAGCAGCCGGTCGCCAAGCTCGCACCTGCCGGACTCCGCGTCCTCGGCGTTCAGCAGATACGCCCTGCTCGGACAGCAGGCGTACCATCTGCCGCCCTCTGCTTCGAAATGTACGGGCGCGTCGATCGGAAAATCCCTGCGTCCGCTCTCCTGCAGCGGCAAAGTCAGCCTGCAGAGCACCTCCTCGTCCGAGAGCAGGCTCACGGCAAGGCCGATGGGCGCTTCCCCGGCGTCTCTCAGGCGCTCCGCGACGAGCTCCACCGGAAAGCTGTGCGGCGCAAGAGTATCGTTCAGATCCGGTCGGTTGGCGAATATCGTTCTGTTCTCCATCGCATATCCTTTACGAGCGGAGCTATTTGTATTCCGCTCTTATTTCAACATTTCCTTCGGGCATGACGATTATCTGCTTCAGTTTAGCGGGATCGGAAATCTCCACGTCTCCGCTTACTACCGTCCAGCCCGCAAACGTCTTGCCGTCCTTCTCGGCGGAAGCTTCGATAACCACCTTCTCGCGCGCGGAGTAGTTGCCGCTGCCTTTGCCGCCTGTAACGGTTACCTTGTATTTGCTTTGCTTGTACTCGGCCTTTACGCTCACGTCGCGGTCCGGCATAACGAAGGAGGTCTCCCTCTGCGTGCTGTCCGCGAGGAGCACTTCGCCCTCCGTCAAGCTCCACATCGAGAACGGGACGCCCCCGTTTAACTCGTCCGCGCTGAGCTTTACCGTTTCGCCCACCTTGTACACGCCGGAGCCTGAGCCGTTCGTGACCTCGACTTTATGCGTTTTGGCCTCGTACACGGCGGTAAGCTGCACTTTTTTGCGGGGCATTTCGATTTTCAGAGCCGCCGTAGCGCGGTCCTCGTCAGAGAGCTCTATTCCTTCGCTTTCCCAGTACCTGAAGGTTTTGCCCTGTACGTTATCTGGCCTTACCTCAACTACCGTGCCGGCTTTATAGCTGCCGCTGCCGCTACCGTCTTTTACGACGAGCGAAAACGTGCGCGACTGCAGATACGGTATGAGGAGCGCCAGCACGACTACCAGCGCCGTGCCCGCGATTATAAGTATCTGATAGCGGTTCGATTTTCTTTTTTTGCCCTTTTGATCGTCGACCGGCAGGTGAGACTTATAGTCTCTGCCGGGTAATGCCCCCGTGGTTTTGAGGTCGGGCTGCGTTTTTGCGCCGTTTGCGTCCGCGGCGTTCGCTTCGCCATCGGGCGCGGCGGCGTCTTTTTTCGGAAGCTCCGAAGCGGCGGGCACGGGTTTCTCCGCCGGCGAAGCCTTGCCGTCCGATATTGGCCGCGCAGGCTCGCGCTTTGCAGGCTCCTGCCTCGGTTCGGGCGCTGCCGACGACCAGACAGGCTTTTCCACGTTTTCGGACCTGACGGCAAACGAGCCGCTTTTATACGGGCCGAACGAATCCGTCCTGTCCAGATCGTCCGTTTCCCGCGAGAAATGCCTGGATACGTCGTTCGTCCGGGATTCCTCCGCGGTCAGCACGACTTTGTCTGACGGCGCGAGCTTTTCGAGCTCAAATAGCAGCTCTTTTGCCGTATGATACCTGTCCTCCGGCTTATACGCGCACATTTTGAGCACTATACGCCCGAATTCCTCAGACGCGCACACGGGCGCGGGCAGCTCTTTTTTGCCCTTTATGCGTTCGTTGAACGCCGTCTGCCTGTCCATGTTGGTGAAGGTGCCCTCCACAGGCAAAAACGGCAGACGGTTTCTGTTCAGGAACTGGTACAGCATCACGCCCAGCGAATAGATATCCACGGTCTGGTCGTACTGCTCGCCCCTGTAAACCTCCGGCGCCATATAGCTGCGCGTGCCCTCGGCCGAATAGTTCTGCGTGTTCTGGTCGAATACGCGCGCGATGCCGAAATCTCCAAGCTTATAATCCCCGAAATCGTTTATAAACACGTTTTCGGGCTTTATGTCTCTGTGGATTATGCTCTTGCCCTCTATGAGCTCGAGCGCTTTGCCCAGCTGCAGCGCCATATTGCGGATGTCGGCTTCAGTAAGATCGTGCGTACGCTGATAATCGCTTACGGTCTGCAAAAGCTCCATGCGGATGAGCACCGTCCACTCAGACGCGCCCTCCTGCACGACGTCGTAGTCCTCGCAGCTGACCACGTGCGGAAAGCCCTTCACCTCGATCATGAATTTGATCTCGTCTATCAGGCTGTCCACCACGCTCTGCGCCGACTCTCTGCCGGAGTCCGTGATATGCACTACCTTAAGCACGGCGGTCAAAAGCGCACCGTGATTGTCCTTTTCGATTTTATAAACCGTTCCGCTCGCGCCTTTGCCGATCTGGCTTACGACCTTCCAGTCGCCGAAGACGAATTTGCCCGTACTTATTTCCATACAAAGCCCATCCCGCTGAGTAGTATTAAAGCTGCGCCGAAAAGCGTGCCTCTGCGTCAGGAGCCGCTGCCCTGTACCGTCAGGGTCATATTGCCCGCCAGCAGGCCGTCTATGTACAATTCGACGTTGGCTTCAGATATTTCCCATGCGCCGTGATCGGCGTAGAAGCTGCCCAGCAGACCGTCCAAAGAGAATATTACCGTGGTATCTGTGAACTTGACCTCCTCGGTCTGCGTGACGTATGTGCCGGACGCAGGCGTGCGCAGCGCCCAGTAGATCTTATGCTTTTCGCCGCTGTAATCGGCAAAGCTCTTGTTGAAGGTCAGCATTATGACCCAGCAGTCCGCCTGCTCGTCTATGTCTCCGCTGCGCAGGGCGAAGGAGGGGTTGTCCTGCATGCGCATTATGCGGTAGTTTGTTACTATGTCCGCAAGGTCGAGCAGGTTAAGGTACATGCGGTCGAACGCGTACAGCGACCTGTAGGTGACCTTGACGCTGCCGTCGTGCCAGCGCGCTGCGTCGTAGGTCGTAACCGTATCGCTGTTTTTGACCTGACTGTTTTCCGAGTCGGTCACGGTCACTACGTATTCGGTGCCGGGTATCAGCCCGCTCACGGTACATGCGGTGCCGCTGAACGTGTTTTTCACACCGCCCGCTACGCAGCCCACAGGCACGCAGGTTACAGTATATTTTGTATTCGCGGCGGCGTTGCTGTCCTGCACGGACACGCCTATGCTGTCAGCGCCGAACGGGCCTGCGGTCAGGCTGAGCAGACGGCTCGCGCTCGCCAGCCACTTTGAGCACTCCGCCGCCATGGCCGCGCTGTCCTTGTAATCGCCCAGCTGCGTGAACAGCTCGAACGCTTCGCGCATCGTGTCCGTCTCGTTGGATTTTTCAGCGTTCATCTTGTTGCTCTGCGCCTTGGTGTACAGCTGCCTGTTAAGCTCCTCTGCGTCGGCCTTCTCTTTGCCGACCTGGAGCTTTATGCATTCGCGCAGATGCTCCTCGCTGTCCCTGAAGGTCACTACGCTGGTATAGCCCTCGATCGCCGCAGCGTAATCGCCGGCCTCCTCCGCGAGCCACGCGTCGAGATAAGCCAGCCACTTGGCGCTTTCGTTAAAATCGAATTCGTACTCGTTAAGCGAGAAAAACAGCTGTCTGGCTAAGGTGATCTCCTCACGGGCGGCCTGATACTCGGCTTCCGTTTCGGCGGCGACCCACTTTTCCATCGCGCCGTCATAAGCCAGCATCGCCTTGCAGTACGTCTCGTACTGGCGTGAAAAGCCGATCTCCTGTTCGAGCAGCTCGGGGTACGCTTCGAGCAAAGCGAGCACCTCGTCGTACTGCGCCATCGCGAACAGCGCGCCGACCTGTTTGTAATGCAGGCCTGCGTTCCCGCCGCTTATCGTCTCCGCTTCCGTAAGGACGCAGGAGCTTACGAGCAGCAGCGCCAGAGCGAGCAGCAGCACCGCTATTCTCTTCCTCAAACCGAACTTCTTCATATTCGACCTCCCGTGCGCCGTTCCGCTGTTTCGGAACTGTTTTTATTGTGATTATAGCTGTTTGATTATACTTTGTCAATTCCAGGGACGCCCGGCAACCATAAATCGCCAAAACGTATGCCGCTTCGTCAGTTCAGGCTGGATACGGGCACCCACACGCACACGGCGCTCTTTCCGTCCCTGCCTTCCACTTCGACCATGGCGTATTTGCCCTCTTTCTCGTACACCTTGACGCGCGAAGCGGCGGGCAGCGTGATATCCGACACCGCGTATTCGTCGCCCGGCCCGTACAGCGCCTGCGTGTCTTGGTTTATATAGCCGTTGTCCGCCGCGACGTGTACTTTTACGGGCTCGCGAGACTCGTCCGTTCTCGTCACGCGCAGCGTGGACGTCCATACGCGCATAAGCCCCTCGTCCGTTTCAAACTCGATAAGATAAAACTCGCCGCATATGCCGAGTATATATATTTCGTTTTCCTCGCTTACCGTCATGGTCCTGTGCTTAAGCTCGGTATAATCCCTTCCCGGGCCGAAGTAAACGTCCAGCACCTGTGTGGCCTTCGCCCGTATCGGATACAGCCTCTCGGGCAGCTTTTCGACCGGCACCTGCGTGGGACGCGGCGCGCTGTGATCAAGCAGCATGTCGAGCCTGTCGTCGCTGTCTGATACGCCGGAGAGATATTCGTAATAGAGATCGATCGCGGTCTGATACATTCCCTTAAGCTCGTAGGCGCGCGCCTGACAGTAAAGCAGCATAAGGTCGCTGTCCGCGAATTCGATTTTCGCAAGGCGGTCGAAATCGCGCTCGGCATTTTCTATATAAGAAAGCGCGTCGCTCAGATAGCCCGTGCTTTCAAGCTCGTTCGCGCTTTCTATGTTCGTCATGCCGCTGCAGTAGTATCTGTGACTGCGCGCGTCTGAAAAGCTGCCCAACTCCTTGAACAGCTCGAGCGCTTCGGAATACATGCCCAATTCCTCGTAGAGCAGCGCCTTTTCGTACATGCTCTGCTTGTCCGCTCCAACTACCGTGCCCTGCGCGCTTACGAAAAGGCACACAGCCGTAAGCAGCGCGCACGCGATCACGAGCATACGTTTCATAATTCCGTAGTCCTCCATACGTATATTTTCAGGAATTTACAGCGCCGTATGCGCCGGCGGTCTCCCCTGCGCGGGAAAGCCGTCTGACGGGCGCGGGGTCAGTAAAACAGCACGCGCACCGCGGGCACGACACAGTACAACCCGGTGTTTACGGAGTTTCCGCGGAGGATCGCCCGCCCGTCTGAATCGACGCTCACTGCGTGGTCAGAGCCGGAGCCGGGGGTAGTCAGCCACCAGCGGCACGCTCCGTTGGCCGCCGTCGCCGCGCCCTGCGCCTTCGCATACGCCGTGGGGCGCTTGACGAGCCTGTCTTCCCCGTCCCAGTAGCCGTTTGGCTGAGTGTCTCGGTTTATTCTGAAATACTTCTCTATATCCTCGAGACTTAGCAGAAAAACGTAATCCGTCGTTTCGCTGCCGCCGTAGGTGCCGAATGCCGGATTGTCCGCGTTCGGGCGGCTTGTGGGAACTATCTTCGCGCGCTCGGCAGAACTGAACGCGGCATTGTAAAACTCGTTTCCAAGCCAGCTTCTCAGCGCGCTCATCTCCCAGGTGACGTTTTTAAGCTGCGCGTTGTAGGGTCTGCAGTCCAATGCGTATTTGCTTATCAGCAGGCAGGTGCCGTCGCTTTCTACGTTCAGCACGATCCACTCGATCGGCTCCTTGCCGTTTTTCGTGTTGTTGTCCTGCTCGTAGGAGCCGAGCTTCACGCTCTGACCTGCCTTAAACGCGGGCTTCGGCGCAGGCGTGAGCGTGGGTCTCGGCGTGGGCGCGGGAGTGGGCGTCTGTGTGGGGATCGTCCCGGGATCGAAGCGCAGCGCGCGGGCGCCGCACATCTGGCAGGCCGTCTTGCCCAGCTTTATGGCGTTCGACGCAACTATATACGAAGCGTTCTTCATGCCTGAGCAGTTGTACACCGTATGATAATACGTGCCGTTCAGCGTAGCGAATACGTACAGATTAGCCGGCGTCACGCAGAGCGGGCACGGGATCTTGCCTTTGCTTACGGCGCTGTCGAGCGTGAGCTGCGCGGCGCCTGTCATGCCTGAGCAGCTGCTGTCCGTATGGAAATATATGCCTCCGTCGGTCGCGTAAACCAGCGTGTGCGTGTTCTCCGGCACGGGCGTCGGCGCGGGCGTAGGCGCGGCGGTTATCACCCCTGAAAGCTCCGCCGGCTCGGTTTCGTATTTGCCCGTGATCGCCGTCACGCGGAAATCATAGGATACAGACTCCGTCAGACGCTTCATGTCGGCTGCGGTGCCGCTCACGCTCCCCGCCACCGTCCAGGAGGACGCGCCGCTTACGCGCCACTCGACTCTGTACGCAGTCGCGTGCGCCGCGCTGTCCCATGCAAGCGACACGCTCGTTTCGGTCGTAGCGCTCGCCCTGAGGCCGCTTACGCTGCCGGGCACGTCGTTTTCGTTCTCGGGAGCGTAGCCCAGATGTTCGATTATCCCCTGCATGCGCTTGTCGGAGTCGGAGTAGCCGTTGCATTCACGGAAGCTGAAATACGCCGCCACGAACTCGCCCGATTCGAGGTATGCCAGGGCTCTGTCGTAGGTCTGTCTGTCCGTCTCCTGCCGTATGCTGCGGTAACGAATCTGCGCGTCGAAATACGAGCCGCACTCCCTGTACATATCCGCCGCCGTTTCCGCGCCGGATTCGTACTCCGTCTTGCGCGCTTCATAATACGCCTTCAGGCGGTTCGCGTCGCAGATCGGGCTGCCGTCCAGATTGCTTTCGAGATATTTCTGAAAATCCGTGTCGGACGTGAGCATTTCGAGCTCGAGCTCCGCGCTGTAACCAAACGCGCCCTCCGCTATGCTGATCAGGACCGTCACGTAGCTTGAAAATTCAGCGCTCTTTTTATAGCCCAATAACGAATCGAACTCGCGCTTCAGCCCGTTCAGCGTAAGTACGTTGTCCGGATCGCGCGTCTCCAAAAACGCCTCCAGCGCGTTTATCGCAGTCACGTACGTCTTTTCCTTCTGCGCGCTGCTCATGCCGGAGGCAAGCGCCGTGCCCTCAGTTAAAAGCAAAAGCGCCAGCGCGAGCGTGAGCGTCAGTACGGCGATTCTCAGGTTAAAACGGCTGTGTTTCATGGACTGCCTCCTTGGTGCGCAGGTTTATATAATGCCGGAAATGCCCGCTTTCCCGAAACGCGGAAAACGCGCGTCGGCAGGCGATAAATACACGAATATAAGGGTTATGCACAATAACCCATATTACATATGTAATTCTAACACACTTGACAATTTATGGCAAGTGTTTTTTTAAGGAACCGCTGATTAATTCAGCGCCCATACAAATTATAGCTTATCTATACGCAGAAGTCAATCTGTTAGCGCCTGATTTTTACTGTTTGAGCAAAAATATCGCTATTCTGGTGCATATTTCCGGGTCTTGAAGCGGCTC
>JAFYFC010000012.1 GCA_017543905.1 Clostridia bacterium | reverse complement strand
GTCAAGGCCGAGGATTCCTCCTACACCCGTCCCGAGGACGTTCAGCACTTCGTCGAGGAAACGGGCTGCGACTCGCTCGCGATCGCGATCGGCACCTCCCACGGCGCGTACAAGTTCACCGCCGCGCAGTGCACCAGAAACGCCGACGGGCTGCTCGTTCCGCCGCCCCTGCGCTTCGACATACTTGAGGACGTCGCGCGCCGCCTGCCCGGTTTCCCGATCGTGCTGCACGGCTCTTCCTCCGTGCCGCAGGAGTTCGTAAAGATAATCAACGACAACGGCGGCAAAATGCCCGACGCGGTCGGCATTCCCGAGGAGCAGCTGCGCAAGGCCGCGTCCATGGCCGTGTGCAAGATAAACATCGACTCTGACCTGCGTCTTGCGATGACCGCCTGCATCCGCCAGTACTTCAACGAGCATCCGGATCATTTCGATCCCCGTCAGTACCTGAAGCCCGCCCGCAACGCCATCAAGGCGATGGTCGAGCACAAGCTGGTAGACGTGCTGGGCTGCGACGGAAAGGCCTGAAACAGCGCATCTTTATAAACAATACCGCTGCGATCCGTGTGATCGCAGCGGTATTTGTTTTATTGGGCGGGCATTTAGTTATCAGCCTTCCACTATCGCGCAGCCCGCGCTGGTGCCCAGACGCTCTGCGCCGGCCTCTATCAGCGCGAGGGCGGCCTCGCGCGTTCTTATGCCCGCGGATGCCTTCAGCTTTGCGTTTCCGGACAGGTTCGCCTTCATAAGCTTTATGTCATCCACCGTTGCCGCGCCCTGCGTGAAGCCCGTGCAGGTCTTGACGAAGTCCGCGCCCGCTTCGCACGCTATGCGCGTCGCGCACGCCTTTTCCTCGTCCGTCAGCAGTCCGGTCTCGATTATCACCTTCACCGTGCGCCCCTTGGCGGCGGCGACCACGGCCTCGATCTCATCCTTTACGTACTTCGTGTCGCCGTCCTTCAACCGGCCGGTGTTTATTACCATGTCGAATTCGTCGCAGCCGTCCGCGTAGGCGAGCTCGGTTTCGGCGACCTTGAGAGAGGTGCGGTTCTGACCCAGAGGGAAGCCTATCACCGTGCAGACCTTCACGTCGCTGCCCGCGAGCAGCTCCTTGGCCAGAGGTACGTTGCAGGGGTTTATGCACACGGAGGCGAAGTCGTACTTGCGCGCCTCAGCGCACAGCTTTTCGATGTCCGCGCGTGTGGCGGAGGGCTTTAAGTTAGTGTGATCGATATACTTGTTAAGCGGCTTCATAACAGTGTGTCCTTTCGCAGTGTTGATGCGCATATTATAGACGAAACGGCGTAATTTTGCAAGCGCGGTTTTACTTGTTTATTTTTGTCCGCTGTGATATAATCTGCTTATAAACGGCGAGGGAGGCTCACCATGAAAAGGCTTATACGCGTTACTTTGGCGTGTGCGCTTATCGCGGCGCTTTTGTGCTGCGCATGTGCACAGGGAATGAGCACGTCCCAAAAGCAGGACGCTTTCAACCGGACATTAAGCGAGCTCGAAGCGTACATAATGGATCTGACGGACAATCCGGCGCGCTTAAACGCGATAGCGACGCAGTTCTACAGTCTGGGCGGCTTTCCGCAGAGCCGACAGTTCTGGTATTATGTAAGCGTGCTGAGCAAGGTCACAGCGGCGGAATTTGACATGGAGCTGACAACTTACCTGTATTCGCTGTCGCAGATGAAGGCGTTTGACGAGTATATCGCGTCTCTCGGCAACACTCCCCTGTGCGGCGTAACGGAGCTTACGTCTTACGCGCGCGGGCGCGAGGCGGAATATAACGGCTACACGGACGCGGCGATCGGGCATTACGCGCAGTGCATGGGCTTTTTTGACGCGGCGGACCGTTACAACACTCTGGTAATGGGCAAGGCGGCCTCCGCGTACGAGCGCGGCGTGAACTGCCTGCGGTCGGGCAATCCAGCGGGCGCGTATTTCGCGTTTCTGGAAAGCGGCGAATTCGGCGAGGCGCGCGCGATGCTTTCCTCCGTATCGGAGCAGCTGGGCTACACCCCCGAAAACGCGGACGACAACCCGGGCAGGGTGTATAACCTGAAGGCTAAGTCCGTAAACACGGATTCAGTGACTCTAGAGTGGGAGGAAGCTGCCCACGCCTCCCGCTATACGGTGGAATACCGCCTCTCCGGCGATTCCGCGTATCTGCAGGCGGGGGAAACCTCGAACACCGTATATACCGTATCCGGCCTGAACCCAAACAGCGCTTACGACTTCCTCGTCACCGCGTATGCGGGCAGCTTCAAAACCGAGGGCGCGCTGCTTTCAAACGTACTGACTGCCGCGTCAAACCCCACACCTAAACCGACTCCGACGCCTACTCCTAAGCCCACGCCTACTCCCACAACGACGCCTTCCGTAAAGGTGGGCGACACTGTCACATTCGGTTCCTACGAGCAGGACAACAACACGGCAAACGGCAAGGAGCCCATCGAGTGGGAGGTGCTGGACGTGGAAAGCGACGGCACGTGCCTTTTGATAAGCAAATATGCCATAGATGGGGTGCTCTACAATACGGAACGGAAAGACATTACTTGGGAGACCTGCACACTGCGCAGTTGGCTGAATGATGATTTTTACAACAACGCGTTTAATACAGGCGAGCGCGCAAAGATAGCGATCACGAAGAACGTAAACGCAGGCAACCCGGTTTACGGCACGAGCGGCGGCAACGACACGGACGACTGCGTGTTCCTGCTCAGCCTTGAAGAGATAGAGAAGTATTACAACATAAACAGAAGCACCGGAGAAAAAGCCTACTGGTACGGCGAGAAGAGGCTTAGAAAACTCCCAACGGCATATGCAAGGACGCTGGTGGGATTAGCCGGTAACGGGGTGTGCTGGTGGTGGCTTCGTTCCATCGGTGATGCGTCTGTTCACGCTGCATACGTCGACGAATATGGCAATGTCCGAACCTTTGGCGAAGATGTTTACTGGCGTGGTGGCGGTATTGTTCCCGCTGTCCGCGTCCGACTCTTTAACTGAATCCATAATCCCCAATCCCGAAACGCGCGCAGGATACTGCTAAGGCAGCGAATCGGGATTCCGGATATTAAAACCGCAAATCCGATTGCGCAATCCTGATCCCGCTTGACGCCGCTTTTGTACGCGCCTTTAGTGAGGCGCAGAAGCACAAAGTACAAAACCACCCGCGCGGCTGACCTGTGCCGCGCGGGCGGTTGCGCGCTGTCCGAATGGGGCTGCATTTATATATGATACATGAAACTCACCCTGCAGGCTTGAGTCTACCCTTTTTGTACGTCTGCGCGCATTAGGTCGCTCAGCGTCACGCTGTCGAGATATTCGTTTACGCGCCGGTTCAGCTCGCACCACAGCGGCAGCGTGCGGCATTCGCTTTTGTGCGCGCAGGGCGCGGCGTTTTCCGCAAGGCAGGACACGGGCGCGAGGTCGCTCTCCGTCAGGCGGAGTATATCGCCAACGCGGTATTTATCGGGGCTGCGGGTCAGGCGGTAGCCGCCGGATTTGCCGCTCACGCCCTCTATCATGCCCGCGGACACCAGTGCGGGCAGTATGCGCTCCATATATTTAAGGGAGATGCCCTGCCGCTCGGCCACGGTTTTCATCGAGATAAGCTCGCCGTTTCCATGCTCGGCAAGGTCGGTCATTACACGCAGCGCATAACGCCCGCGGGTGGATATAAGCATCGTTTCGCCTCCATGTGCAGAATCTATGCTATTTGCACGCGCCTGTGTCGCAGTGCGCACAGGCGTCCTCTGCGGGAAATTCGGCAGGGTCGTAGGCTATGCCGTTTTTGTCGTAATAGTTTTTTACTGCGAGCTTTATCGCTTCCTCCGCAAGTACGGAGCAGTGCAGCTTGTGCGCGGGCAAACCGTCCAGCGCTTCCGTCACCGCCTTGTTCGTGAGCTTGAGCGCTTCGCTTATGGGCTTGCCTTTTATAAGCTCCGTCGCCATGGAGCTCGAGGCGATCGCGCTGCCGCAGCCGAAGGTTTCGAACCTGACGTCGGAAATCGCGTCGTCATGTATTTTCAGATATATGCGCATTATGTCCCCGCACACGGGATTGCCCGCTTCGCCTATCGCGTCGGCGTCCTCTATAACGCCCACGTTTCGGGGATTGCGGAAATGATCCATGACCTTTTCGCTGTATAACGCCATCGTCAAACCTCCCTTTCGGCAAACACGTGCGTGCGTCTGCCGCATTCCAGATCACGCCAGAAGGGGGACATGCCCCTGAGATAAGCGACCGTATCCGTGACCGCGCGGATGATTTCGTCTACGTCCTCCTGCGTCGCGTCCTCGCCCAGACTCAGGCGCAGCGAGCCGTGCGCGACCTCGTGCGGGCGGCCTATGGCCAGCAGCACGTGGCTTGGGTCGAGCGAGCCGGAGGTGCACGCGGAGCCTGAGGACGCGCAGATTCCCCTGTCGTCAAGCAGCAGCAGCAGCGATTCGCCCTCTATGCCCTCGAAGCAGAAGCTTACGCTGCCGGGCAGACGCTTTTCCTCGTCGCCGTTCAGCTCGGAATACGGAATACTTCTGAGCCCATGTATCAGCCGCCTTCTGAGCGGCAGCAGACGGGCCGCGTTTGCGTCTATCGCCGCGCAGCTTTCCGTAAGCGCCGCTGCCATTGCGACTATCGCGGCAACGTTTTCCGTGCCCGCGCGCTTATTGCGCTCCTGCGCACCGCCGTTTATAAGCGGCTGCAGCACGAGGCCGCGCCGCGCGTACAGCGCGCCGATGCCCTTGGGACCGTGGAATTTATGCGCCGAAAGCGAGAGCAGGTCTATGTTGTCCGCCTTGACGTCTATATGCACGTGCCCGACCGCCTGCACTGCGTCCGTGTGGAAGGGTACGCCGCGGCGCGTACAGATCTCGCCTATACTGCGTATGGGCTGAAGCGTGCCGATCTCGTTGTTTGCGTACATCACGCTCACGAGGCAGGTGTCGCTCCGTATCGCGTTTTCAAGCTCCTCAGGCCGCACGATCCCGTTTTTGTGTACATCCAGCAGCGTTATTTCAAAGCCCTGTTTTTTAAGACGCTCCAGCGTATGCAGCACCGCGTGGTGCTCGAAGGCGGTGGAGACGATATGCTTTTTGCCCCTGCGCGCGCCCGCCTCCGCCATTGAAAGCAGCGCCTGATTGTCGGCTTCGCTGCCGCCGGAGGTGAATATTATTTCTGACGGCTGCGCGCCGAGGAGACCCGCTATCTGCGCGCGCGCGCCCTCGAGTAGCTCTTTCGCCTGCTGTCCATATGCGTACAGGCTGGAGGGATTACCGAAGCTTTCCCTTAAACAGGACACCATCGCTTCTATCGCAGCCTCGCTCATGCGCGTGGTGGCCGCATTGTCTGCGTAAATCATAGCTTTCAGCCCTCGAACAGCGCTGTGGAAAGGTACCTGTCGCCGGTGTCGGGCAGCAGCACGACGATGGTCTTGCCCTTGTTTTCGGGGCGTTTTGCGAGCTTAAACGCCGCAAACGCCGCCGCGCCGGAGGATATGCCCACAAGCACGCCCTCCTTTTTGCCTATGCGCCTGCCGAACGAAAGCGCGTCCTCGTTGCTTACGGCGACGATTTCGTCGTAGACCCTGGTGTTCAGCACCTCCGGCACGAAGCCGGCGCCTATGCCCTGTATCTTGTGCGCGCCGGGCGCGCCGCCCGAAAGCACAGAAGACGAGGCAGGCTCGACCGCGACTATACGTACGTTCGGGTTTTTGCTCTTCAGATATTCGCCCACGCCCGTTATCGTGCCGCCCGTGCCTACGCCCGCGACGAATATGTCCACGCTGCCGTCCGTGTCGTTCCAGATTTCGGGGCCGGTGGTCGCGCGGTGCACGGCGGGATTGGCGGGGTTTACAAACTGGCCGGGAATAAAGCTGTTTGCGATCTGCGCGTGCAATTCGTCCGCCTTTGCGATAGCACCCTTCATGCCCTTCGCGCCCTCGGTCAGCACCAGCTCCGCGCCGTAAGCCTGCATAAGCTTTCTGCGCTCGATGCTCATGCTGTCCGGCATTACGATGATTATGCGGTAGCCGCGCGCGGCTGCCACGCTTGCCAGGCCTATGCCCGTATTGCCGCTGGTGGGCTCGATTATTACGGTATCCTTGCTAAGCAGACCGCGCTTCTCCGCGTCGTCGAGCATGGCTTTTGCGATCCTGTCCTTTACGGAGCCTGCGGGATTGAAGTATTCGAGCTTTGCGAGCACCCTGGCGCCGGCGTTTTCTTCCGCCTCGAGGTGCGTAAGCTCAAGCAAAGGGGTGTTTCCTATAAGCTCGTCTGCGGCTTTAAATATCCTGCTCATGATGACCTCCGTTCGTTCTGCAAAAAAGCGTTTATCACCTATCTGATTGGTAGGTAAATAGCAGTATAGCACCAAGCGTGCTTAAAGTCAATCGGTTTTGGTAAATTAACACAGCGCGGCGTGTGCCGCGCTGCGGATATGTAAACAAGCCTGCCGCGAACACGCATGCGGCGCTTGCCTGTTGCTAATAGCTCAGGTACTTGTGGCTCACATATCCTATCGCGCTGCCCGTGTCCACGCGGCAGAAGGAGCCGTCCGTGGCGAGCAGGGTGACGTAGCTGCCGTTTGCGACCACGCCGAGCTTGGAATACGCGGTGGAGGGGCCAGTCCTGAGATTCACGCTGCCGGTCGCGCGCGCTCTGGAATAAAACCTGACCAGCGTGCGGTAAACGTACGCGTCCGTCCAGCTGGAGGGGCTGCTCACCTTCAGCCAGTCGCCGCTTGAGGTATACGCGGTGACGCTCTGTCCCACGTTCAGCGTATACAATTGCGAATAATACGTACCCGCGCCGGCGCGTATGCTCGCAAAGCCGTCGGAGGAGCGTATCACGCCCGTGCGGCCGTATGTATTCGAAACGGTGGAGCCAACCGAAACCAGATTGCGGTTAACGTAGCCTATGCGTCCGGAAGCGTCCGTGCAGCGGTACCACGCACCGTTTTGCTCCAGCAGCCACAAACTCGCGCCGTTATACTCCTTTGCGATCACGCCGTAGCTCGTGGAGGGGCCCCAGCGCAGATTCGCGTAGCCGTCAGAGGAATTCACGGTGCCGTATTTGTTTATTACCGTGTCCTTGTCCGAAACAGACGCGTCCGGCGTATAGCCGCCTGTGGAACCACCCGAAGAGCCGCCCGAAGAGCCGGAATCTATGAATTTTATATATACGCCGTACATGTAGCCGCTCACGCCTGTGCGCAGTACCTTGACCTTGTGCCAGGTATTGCCTTTTTTGAGTATCAGGAGCGTATCGCCGTTTTTTGCGACGCCCGCTATAGGCTGTCCCGCGCCCGCGACCTTGCGCACGTACACCGTGCCGTCGCTCGTGGGGGTCTTGACATAGGCGTACTGCTCCGCGAACGCGAACGCGCACGCGCTTAGTGTCATAATCACGATAAGCACTGCCGCCAATATTTTTTTCATGATCGCACCTCCGATCTTACATGCCTTTATGACGAAAGCGCGTTCGTTTTTGTTCCGCACAAGCAAGAAAAGCGTAAAGCGTGCAATTTGTTACAAAATTATGTTGCAAGCGCGGCAGATTTAGTGTATAATAAGTATAATGCGAGGAAGGTATGGCCTTGCGGCCGCACGTAAAATCGCTGAAAGCAGCAGGCCGCACAGGCGGGCTCGTACCTGAGCGTATTAAAACGCTACGAAGCCGCCGGATTTGAAAGAAACGCGCCCTTTATACAGGCGCAGCGGAATAAGACCGCCCGATTCGGGCAGCAGAGTTTGCGGGCGCAGCGTCCGCGGAAACCGAGGTCTTTAAGATGGATACGCAGTTTAACCCATCATCCCCTGACACGCTCGAGCTGGAAGCGCGCAAGGAGAACCTGGAGCAGCTGCTCGGGTTTATAGAGACGCGGCTTGAGGGCTGCCCGATGAAGGCGCTCATGCAGATAAACGTCGCCGCGGAGGAAGTGTTCGTAAACATCGCTTCCTACGCGTATGCGCCGGGCACGGGCTCGGCGCGCGTGAGCGTGCGTCTGCAGGACGACCCGCGCGCGGCGCTTATCACCTTTGAGGACAGCGGCGTGGAATTCGATCCGCTCGCAAAGGCAGACCCGAACGTTTCGCTGCCCGCCTCCGAGCGCAGCATAGGCGGGCTGGGCATATTTATGACCAAGAAGCTTATGGACGAGGTGAAATACCTGCGCCGCGACGGCAAAAATATACTTACGCTCAGGAAGCTGCTCTAAATCATGAAAGCCGGCCGCATAAGCAAAAAAGCCCTGCAGCTGAGCGCATTTGCAGTAAGCGCGCTGGCGGCGGCCGTATGTATTTATTCAAGCTTTGCCGCCTCTCGCACACGTCCCGCGTTTGCCGCCATTATGCTTGCGCTGTGTTTTGCGTGTCTCACCGCGATTTTAGGCGCGTCCTTTATCTGGCAAATACGTACGGACGCGTATTCGTACAACACCGTTTATTCAGTGGGCTTCGGCCTGTTCGCCCTCTCCCTGTTCGTAAGCCACGCGCTGGCGGCGATAAACTGCCTGCGCGCGCCTGAGGTTTACGGAATAAATGAGATAGTCCGTCTGCTCAGCGCGTCCGCGCAGTCGTACATGCTTATGTCGTTTCCGTTTATTTTTATTTCCTCGCTGCTTTTGTGCGTGTCGAACATCGTGCTCATAAAGCACGAGGGCGTGCGCATAGTGAACGTATTGGGCATACTGCTTACGGCTTTTATGCTGGGCGGAGAGATATTTCTGTTCCGCTTCGATTATTACGTCAGCGGCAGCCAGCGCGAGGTCATGCTGCACGATATGGCAAGCTGCGCGTTCGCGGCGGTGTATCTGTATTTCGAATGCATGCTGATCGGCGCGGTGGCGGCGGAGCTTATCGTGCTCAGACCCAAACGTCTGCCGGAGGCGGATTTCGTGATAATACTCGGCTGCGGGCTCAGAAAGGACGGCAGCCCTACGCCGCTTTTGTCCGACCGCATAGACTGCGCGCTCGGGTTTTACAAAGCACAGAAGCAGTCAGGCGGCAAAGAGGCCGTGTTCGTAACTTCAGGCGGACAGGGCGCGGACGAGGTCGTCAGCGAAAGCGCGGCGATGAAGCGCAGGCTTATCGAGCAGGGCGTAAGCGCGGAGCAGATAATCGAAGAGGACAGATCCACGAACACGCTTGAAAACATGCGCTTTTCGCACGAAAAGATAGCCGCGCTCAGGCCGGACGCGCAGACGGTGTTCGCCACGTCCAATTACCACGTGTTCCGCAGCGGTCTGTGCGCGCGGCGCGCGCATATGCGGGCGTGGGGCGTGGGCGTGCGGACGAAATGGTATTTCTGGCCGAACGCCTCTGTGCGCGAGCTCGCGGGGCTTTTAAACGCGCACAAGGGCAGACAGGCGCTGATCGTACTTACGCTTATCACGGCGTTTACGCTTCTCACGCTGCTGGCGTACAGATAAATACTACTGGATGAAAGGAATACGGATATGAAAAACAGAATTCGCCTGATAGGCGCGTGCGCGGCGGCGCTTATGCTGTTTACGCTGGCGGGAGGGGCCGAAACGCGCGTGCACGATCCCGCGGACGCTTCGGGCTTCGTGCTCCTGACGGACGCGGTGCCGGACGCGATACTCGAAATACGCTATTATTCCACGTATAATTTCATAGGCGAGCGCATCGACGGCTACGAGGAGCCGATCGCGCTCATCACGAAGGAGGCCGCTTCCGCGCTCAAAGAGGTGAGCGACGAGCTTTTGACCATGGGCTACCGCCTCAAGATATTCGACGCCTACCGCCCGCAGATGGCGGTCGACCACTTCGTGCGCTGGGCGAAGGACGCGGACGATACGCGCATGCAGGAGTATTTCTATCCGAATCTCAAAAAGCGCGTGCTCATACCCTCGGGCTATATCGCCGCGCGCTCGGGACACAGCCGCGGAAGCACGGTGGATCTGACCCTGTTCGACATGAGAACGGGCAAGGAGGTAGACATGGGCGGCACGTTCGACTATTTCGGCGAGGAAAGCCACCCCTCCTACAAAAAGCTCACGAGCGCGCAGTACAATAACCGGATGCTGCTCAGAAACGTGATGATAAAGCACGGCTTCAATCCCCTCTCGACCGAGTGGTGGCATTTCACGCTCAAGGACGAGCCGTATCCGGACAAGTATTTCACTTTTCCCGTAAGCCGCGCCTCGCTTACGCAGGCCGGGGAATGACGCGAGCAGACACATGGACGCCCTGTCAGGCAGCGTAATAGCCTATTACGACGCGCATGCGCGGGAATACTTCGAGCGCAGCGCGCGGGCGGATATGTCCGCGGCGTATGCGCGCTTCGAGGCGTATCTGCCCGCCGGAGGACAGGTGCTCGATCTCGGCTGCGGCAGCGGGCGGGATACGCTGGAGTTTGCAAAACGCGGCTACGACGTGACGAGCGTGGACGGCTCAAAGGAAATGTGCCGCCTCGCGCGGAAGCACACGGGCAGAAATGTGCTTAATTTAAGGTTCGACGAAATCAGCTTCACGGACCGCTTTAACGGCATCTGGGCGTGCGCGTCGCTTCTGCACGTGCCTAAGCGTGAAATGCCCGCGATACTGCAGATACTGGAGCTTGCGCTCAGGCCCGGCGGCGTACTCTACGCGTCCTATAAATACGGCCTGCGCGAGCGCTACGAGGACGGGCGGCTGTTCAGCGACTATAACGAATTAAGCATACCGTACCTGTTTCCGGCGTCCTGCGGCATGCACCCGATAGAATGCTGGCTGAGCGCGGACGTGAGGACGGGCCGCGAGGACGAAAAGTGGATAAACGTGATCTGCCGCAAAAATGCGGCCTACGGCACGTGAACGCGCTTGACTTTTAAAGGAGACGCTCATGAAAAAACTGCTTTGCACACTGCTCGCGCTCGCGCTTTGCTTGCTGCCGGGCGCACACGCACAGGAGGGATACGCCATGGATACGAACAAAACGGACGCGCTCAGAACGGAGATCTGGAACGAGTACGCCGCGCGCGAACGCGCCGACGCACAGCGCGTGAGCGAAGACGAAAATCAGGAAATTTCATTATACGGCGTAACTATGAAATACGGTATCAAGGTATTCGGCGAGCCGGACGAAAACGGGCTGTATCCGCTGTATATCGCGCTGCACGGCGGCGGCTCCGACGACACGGGAGAAATAAACGACAGCCAGTGGAGGTACATGAGCATATACTATGCCGGAGACGTGAAAAACGGCATATACGTAAACCCCCGCGCAGTGCGCGACACCTGGGACTGTCATTCGAATCCGGAGTCGTATCCGCTGTACGACCGGCTTATCGAAAACATGATACTGTTCAGGCACGCCGATCCGAACCGGGTGTACCTTCTGGGCTTTTCGGCGGGCGGAGACGGCGTATACCAGATAGCGCCGCGCATGGCGGACCGTTTTGCCGCCGCGAACATGTCCGCCGGGCATCCGAACGGAGTCCGGCTCGAAAGCCTGTACGACCTGCCGTTCCAGCTGCAGGTAGGCATAAGCGACGACGCGTATTCCAGAAACACCGTGACCGCGGAGTACGGCGTGATGCTGGACGGGCTTGAAACAGAATATCCGGGCGGTTACATACACAAAACGTATATACACATAGGCAGAGGGCATAATTTTGTCGACAACGACCCAAAGCAGCACCTTGTGGCGGAGGATATAGCCCGTTTTCTTGAGGACGGCACATATACCGGCGTGCGCGCGCAGACCGGCGCGGTGGAATTTGTCAGCGCGTATACACGGCGCGCGCTGCCCGAGCGCGTGATCTGGAATACCGGCGTGCGCGCGGACATGCGCCGCGTAAACAGCTTTTACTATCTTACGAGCGACGCGCGCGAAGGGATAATCGACGCGCGGATTGTGCCCGGTGAAAACAGGATAATAATAAACACGCAGGATTTGAGCGGCGGCTTCGGCGTGCTGCTGCATGACAGGCTGTTTGACCTTGACAGGAGTGTTATTATAGTTAAGGACGGGCAGGAGTACGAAATCACGCCGGAGATAAGCGTCCAAATCATGCGCGAGACTCTTTGCGAGCGCGGCGATCCCGAATATATATTTGAATGCCGCGCGGATTACTGTCCCGAAACCGATTCCTTCAGCGTAAACTCTCCCGCGCACGATGGTGAATAATAATTATAAAGGAGATAAAGAAATGAAAAAGAATCTTGGCGTTATCCCTTCCGTATACCCGATGCCGGTTTTGATAATCGCAGCCTACGACGAAAACGGCACCGTGCAGCTTATGAACGCGGCGTGGGGCATGACCTGCGCCATGGATAAAATAGCGCTGTTCATTGACGACGACCACGCGACCACCAAGGCGATACTGTACTCCAAGGCGTTTACCGTGTCCATCGCGGACAGGGCGCACATTGAGGCGGCGGATTACGCGGGCATAGCAAGCGGCAACAAGGTGCCCGACAAATTCGCGCATACGGGCTGCCACGCGGTGAAAAGCGCCTGCGTAAACGCGCCGGTCATAGAGGAATTCCCGGTGGTTATGGAGTGCGAGCTGGCCGAGGTAGCCAGAACCGAGACCTTGTATGCTGTGGTTGGCAAGGTCAAAAACGTCGCCGCTGAGGAAGCGGTGCTGGACGAAAAGGGCAAGGTGGACGTAACGCGGCTGAACGCGCTTATATTCGATCAGTTCAGAAACGGATACTATGTAACCGGCGAGCAGGCGGGACGCGCGTGGCACGCGGGCGCGCAGCTTGCAAAGCAGTAAAGAGGCGGATACATGGTAAAAACAGTACAAACCGCGGGACGGGACGCGCTGGGCGAGTTTGCGCCTGAATTTGCGCATTTCAACGACGATATACTGTTCGGGGAAAACTGGAACAATTCAGACATCGACCTTAAAACGCGTTCGATAGTGACCGTATCCGTGTTTTTAGGCAGAGGGCTTGCGGATTCCTCGCTCAGATACCATCTTTTAAGCGCGAAGAAAAACGGCGTGACCCGCAGGGAGATAGCCGCGGTGATCACGCACGCGGCGTTCTACGCGGGCTGGCCGGCAGCGTGGGCGGCGTTTAATCAGGCAAAGGAAATCTGGACGGAGGATGAAGCCTGCGATTCGGACGACGCGGGCAGGAGCGCGTATCAGAAAACCGTATTTTTCCCGATCGGCGCGCCCAACGACGCTTACGCGCGCTATTTCAGGGGGCAAAGCTATCTTGAGCCTGTGTGCGGCGAGCCCTTCCCGATCGCGAACGTTACCTTTGAGCCCGGCTGCCGCAACAACTGGCACGTTCACCGCGCGGTGAAGGGCGGCGGCCAGCTGCTTATCTGCGTGGGCGGCAGAGGGTATTATCAGGAATGGGGCAAGCCTGCCGTGGAAATGACCCCTGGCAAGGTGATACAGATTCCGGAGGGTGTAAAGCACTGGCACGGCGCAGCGCCGGACAGCTGGCTTTCGCATCTGGCGTTTGAGCTTCCGGGTGAAAACAGCGCGACCGAATGGCTCGAGCCAGTAGCTGACGCGGATTACGAAAAACTGAAATAAGCGATCTTCCGCGAAAACGCGCGGGGAGCCGCAGACGGGCGGGCCGTATAAGCAAAACGGGTCTTGCGCACAAGCGCAAAAGCCCAAAGGGTTTGGAGGGATCGCATCCCTCCAAATTCATTCCATGGGCAGCTTTGCCGCCTGAAGGCGGTTTTTGCGCGGAAGTGCCTGTAATGCTTTGGCAAAAACCGCTTTCCCGTTTCACAAATCTAAAAGAAGCGGCGTTTTAGACAATGCATGCTTGCCTAAGTGAAAAAACGACTGAAATGAATCATTGATTCATTTCAGTCGAAGATCTGTGCGGCCCTTTTATTCCAATCAAGCTTCCTTTGCCTTCAAAAACTCGTTCAGCTTTTCCACCAGCTCGTCCGCGTCCGTGCCGTGCGCGGCGCAGCCCATTTCAAGGCTTTCCATCTGGGAATAGGGGCAGCCCATGCAGTGCATGCCGTATGCGGTCATGATAGGGGCGGTTTCGGGGTCGATGCGCAGCACCTCGCCGATGCTCATTTGCTTGTTTACGGTGGCCATAGATATATCCTCCTAAAATTATATTACGTATTTGCTGCAAAGCGTTCTGGCCGAACACCTGCTTTGCGGCGTCAGACAGCCTTGTCCAGGCTTTCCTGAGCGCTTATAGACAGGCGGGCGAGCACTTCGCTTACCGTTGATACGGGGATTATTTCGAGCGCGTTTTTTACCTCCTGCGCCACGTCCTTAAGGTCGTCCAGGTTGTCCGCGGGTATGAACACGCGCGTAACGCCCGCTCTCTGCGCGGCCATCAGCTTTTCGGGCAGACCTCCTATGGGGTTAACGTCGCCCTGCAGGGAAACCTCGCCCGTCATCGCGACGTCGGGCGGTATCTGCGTGCCGCTTACGAGCGAGGCGAGCGCGCATGTCAGCGTGATTCCCGCGCTGGGGCCGTCCTTCGGGGTGGCGCCGTCGGGCACATGAATGTGCAGATCGTTTTCTGAAAACGCGTCCGCTCTGTCCGGGAACAGGCTTTTTACGAGCGTCATTGCAATCTGCGCGGATTCCTTCATAACATCGCCCAGCTGTCCGGTAACGGTTATTTTGCCCGCGCCCTTTGTCAGCAGAGTTTGTATGTACAATATGTCGCCGCCTGAGGGCGTCCACGCAAGGCCGGTGACTATGCCGGGCTTTGCCTTTGCGGGCACGCGCTTGTGGTGTACGGGGTTTATGTCCATATACTGAGCCAGGTTTTCGCCCGTGATTTCGATTTTTGCCTCCGGCTGCTCAACCAGTTGTATCGCCGCGGCGCGGCAGATTTGATCCATGCGCTTTTTAAGTCCGCGCACGCCGGCTTCGCGCGTATAGTCCTCGATCACAAGGTCAAGCGCCTCGTCGGTCAGATTCAGCGTCTCCTCAGGTATGCCCGCCGCCTTCAGCGCCTTGGGCAAAAGGTGCGCGCGCGCGATCTCGTGCTTTTCAAGGGGTGTGTAGCCGCGAAAGCTTATTACCTCCATGCGGTTGAGCAGAGGCTCGGGTATCGTGTCCAGCGTGTTGGCCGTGCAGATGAAAAACACGTCCGACAGGTCGAAGGGCACGTTCAGGTAGTGATCGGTGAATGAGAAATTCTGCTCCGGATCGAGCACCTCAAGCAGCGCGCTGGCGGGATCTCCGTTGTAGGAGGAGGCGAGCTTGTCAACCTCGTCCAGCACCATCACCGGGTTCGACGCGCCGCATTTGTGTATGCCGTCTATTATGCGGCCGGGCATCGCGCCGATATAGGTGCGCCTGTGCCCGCGTATGTCCGCTTCGTCCCGCGCGCCGCCCAGCGAAACGCGCACATACTTTCTGCCCAGCGCTTTGGCGATGCTCTCGCCTATGCTGGTTTTGCCCGTGCCGGGAGCGCCCACGAAGCAGAGTATGGAGCCGGACTGCCTGCCCTTCAGGCGCATTACGGCGATCTGCTGGAGTATGCGCGTTTTTACCTTGTCAAGCCCGGAATGCTCCGCGTCAAGCGCCCTGCGCGCATCATCCAGAATTATGTCCCGTGCGGCCTCCTTCTTCCAGGGCAGGCCGGTAAGCAGATCCAGCCAGTCCGTCAGCATGCCGGTCTCGGGGCTGTTCGCGCCTTCGCCCTTTAAGCGGTTAAGCACCTTGCGGCCTTCCCTCAGGGCGGTCTCGTTCATGCCCGAGTCCTCAAGCTTCATCTCCAGACGGCGTATTTCCGTCACGTTTTCGGGATGCATCTCGTCCAGCTGCTTCTGCAGGTATTCTATCTGCTTTCTTATCGCGCTTTCACGATACAGCTTTTCGTGATCCTCCTTCTGGGCGGTCTGCGCTTCGCTGGTCACGTCCGCCATCTCGAGGCCCTCAAGGAGTATGCGCTCGGTCTCGTCAAAGCGCTTGCTCAGGCTGTCCTCGGCAAGCAGAGCGTATTTTTCTTCGTTTGATATGCTCAGCCACGGACTCATCGCCGCCGCTATCGACCACAGCGTGTCCCAGCGGGCGGCAAAGGCGCGCAGCATAGGCTCCCACTGCTGCCCGCGCGCGAAGGTGAGTATGCGATCCTTGACGCTTGTTGTGCGCGACCGGGCGTCGTCGGCGTCCAGATCGCCGGTATCCGCGCGGCGGCTTACCGTCATGGACACAGAGCGGTCCGCAAGTATAGCAGCTTCCTCAACGTTTACGCGGTTCAATACGTCTATGGACATAAAGCCGCTGGAATCTATCTCGCCGAGTATGCCGGCGGCTCCGATCGGGTAAAAGCTGTCGTCAGTCCACTGCGCGCGCGTCTGATCCTTTTTTAACGCCAGCAGCGACACGCGCTCGCCACTTACTGGAGCTTTGCCCGTGCGTTCCTTATAAAACGAAGTGCGCAACCAGATTTTTGACTCGGGCAGAATAATTGTATTATATAACGGTAATACTGCCATTTGTACACCTCCGCGGGATTATTCACCAAAACTTAGCAACTTTGACATGTGTCAAGTTCAAAAATTATATTACTACAAGGCTTGACATTTGTCAAGTATTTTGCTATAATCTTTACATTCGAACGGAGGTGCGCTCATGTACTGCGGCAGCAACAAAACCGCGCTCGCCTCGCAAAGGCAGATAGCGCAGGCGCTGATGCGCCTTATAAACCAAAAACCGTACGCCCAGATAACCATAAGCGAGCTGTGCAGGGAGGCGGGCATATCCCGCCAGACCTTTTATACCCTGTTCACCTCGCGTGAAAACGTAGTGATCTTCACGCTGCAGGCGCAGTACTGCTATACGCCCGATTTGGAAAGGGAAGCGCCGGCGGAGCGCGCGGACGACGGGGAATGCGGCGTGATGCAGCTGTGCCGCGGCTACAGCGAGTACTTCATCAGAAACCGCTCCATGCTCGAAATACTCGTCGAGAACCGCATAGATCACCTGCTTTACGACAGCATTTACGAGGCGCTTGACAGCTGCTGCGGCTTTCTTGCAAATCTTGAGCCCTGCCAGCGCCGCTACGCCGCAGGCTTTTACGCGGGCGGGCTGGCTTCGATAGCCAAAATGTACGTGCGCGAGGGCTGCAAATGCACAAGCGGCGAGCTCGCTCAGCTTATGTACAGCCTGATCACGGGCAGGGTGTGCTTCGCGTCCCCCCGGCAGAAATAAAGCCTATCTGCATTTAAATATCTTGGATTTTCTGCTCTTACGAGCATGATTTATCAAAACGCCGAACTCAAAAACCACAGGGAGAGCAGCTTATGGAGTTTATTAACGAAAACGGCGCGCTCGTGTGCCGCAGGCAGGGCGAAACGCTGCGCATAGAGGCGTGGGGACAGGACGCGCTGCGCGTGCGCGCTACCATGTTTCCGTATTTCAGCGGAAACGACTGGGCGCTCAGCGAAAAAATACCGGCTATTAAGGCCGAGATCGAAAACACGTTCGAAAAGCGGCGTGACGGCGACGGCGAATACCGCGACTATCCGCTGGCAGTAATCAAGAACGGGCGCATGAGCTGCAGCGTGAACGCGGGCGGCATACTCAGCTTTTTCAAGGACGGAAAGCTTATCCTGCGCGAATACAACCGCAATTACGGCCCCGTGCTCACCCGGGAAAGCCACTGCCTGAAGACGGTCAGCCGCGAATGGACGCCCTACACTGCGGGCGATTACCGCCTGAAGGTGCGCTTCGAATCAAACGACGGCGAAAAGCTGTTCGGCATGGGACAGTATCAGCAGCCCTACATGGATCTGAAGGGCTGCGTGCTGGAGCTCGCGCAGAAAAATTCCCAGACCAGCGTGCCCTTCGCGGTGTCGTCGCTGGGCTACGGCTTTCTGTGGAACAATCCCGCCGTCGGGCGCGTGTCCTTCGGCAAAAACCTGACCGAATGGGAGGCCGCCGCGTGCAAGGACATGGACTACTGGATCTGCGCGGCGGATACCCCGAAGCAGCTGCTGTACAAATACACCGCCGTGACCGGGCGCGCGCCCCTTATGCGCGAGGACGCCATGGGCTTTTGGCAGTGCAAGCTGCGCTACAGGACGCAGGAGGAGGTGCTTTCAGTCGCGCGCAGGTATCAGGCGCTGGGCATACAGCTTGACGTGATAGTTATCGACTTTTTCCACTGGACGCTGCAGGGCGACTGGAAATTCGACAAGACCTACTGGCCTGACCCCAAAGCGATGACGGACGAGCTGCACTCCATGGGCATAAAGGTGATGGTGTCCGTATGGCCGAGCGTGGACAGGCGCAGCGAAAACTTCTGGGAGATGGCTGAGAAGGGGCTTTTGATGCGCACGGAGCGCGGCGCGATGCAGACGTACGACTTTCAGGGCGACTGCGTGCAGATAGACCCCACCAACCCGGAGACCCGCAGATACATATGGGAAAAATGCAAAAAGAGCTATTACGATTACGGCATAGATTTCTTCTGGCTGGACAACTCCGAGCCTGATCTTACCAAATACGATTTCGACAATTTCCGCTATTACATCGGCCCCGCGTTGGAGTGCAGCAACATTTACCCGCAGTTCTACTCGCGCGCGTATTTCGAGCCGATCGAGGCGCTTTGCAAGGGCAGCGCGCTGAACCTGCTGCGCTGCGGCTGGGCGGGCAGCCAGAAATACGGAAACGTACTGTGGAGCGGAGACGTGCCATCCACATGGGAGTCGCTGCGCGACCAGCTGCAGGCCGGGCTGAACATCGGTCTGGCGGGCATACCGTGGTGGAACACGGATATAGGCGGCTTTATGGAGGGCAACGTATTCGATCCCGAATTCAGGGAGCTGCTCGCGCGCTGGTACGAGTGGGCGGTATTCCAGCCGGTCATGCGTCTGCACGGCGACCGCGAGCCCTTCACGATACCCGCGCTGGACGCGCGCGAACGCGGCGGCGGCTATCTGCACACGGGACAGGACAACGAGATGTGGTCCTACGGAACGGAAATGTTCGATATAATGAAGCGCAATTACGAGCTGCGCGTAAGTCTTAAGCCGTATTTAAAGCGCATATTCACCGACGCGCACGAGACCGGCAGCCCCCTGATGCGCGCGATGTTCTACGAATTCCCGCAGGACGCAATGTGCTGGGAGAAGGCGGATCAGTATATGTTCGGGCCGGATTACTTAGTCGCGCCCGTGCTCGAGCCAGGCGCGCGCAGCCGCAGCGTATATCTGCCCGCAGGCCGCTGGCAGGACATACGCACCAGGCAGATTTACGAAGGCCGCCAAACAATAAAAGCCCCCGCGCCGATAGAAAGCATACCCGTGTTCGTGAAGGTGGCATAAATATAAGCGAAGCGCTAAAAGCCTGCGGTTTTATTCGGGGCGCGGCAAGGCCGCGACGGATGAGGTGGCGGGACTCGGTCACGGTTTTAAGGGCGTCGTGGTAGCACGCTACACCACCTCATCAGTCACCTACGGTGACAGCGTCTCGCCTGCGGGCTCGGTCACGGTTCGGCTCTGACAGCCATCTCGCGGGCTTCAGCGAAGCGCACAAGCCCGCAGGGGTGGCTTGGAG
Organism: Clostridia bacterium; assembly: GCA_017543905.1. Classification (GTDB taxonomy): domain Bacteria; phylum Bacillota; class Clostridia; order Christensenellales; family Aristaeellaceae; genus RUG14130. The sequence goes on along the minus strand of JAFYFC010000012.1, from coordinate 250 downwards.
GGGCTTGCCCATCCAACTTCATTCCGCAGCGGCGGCAAGGCGCTCTGTCTCAAATTCTATTTGAGCCAAAGCGTCCCGCATAGCGGGATCAACTTGCCAGCAGGCAAGTTGATCTCGTACGGCGCGAGGACGCGATTTTTGCGAAGTCGAGCGGAGCGAAGCGAAGACGACCGGAGCAAATAATCGCTTCCTTACAATTTGAGGTTGATTTGCCATTGGCAAATCAATCCCGCCTTCGGCGGGACGCATC
>JAFYFC010000011.1 GCA_017543905.1 Clostridia bacterium | reverse complement strand
TAGTTCTCTGTATCGTTTTCAAGGTCCGTCGCCGTCCCGTCTCCCCGCTCAGCGGGCTTAAACCCAAGCCCCCGAGCCGTTCCTCGCGGACAGCTTGTGTATATTACTACAACCCTACCCACTTGTCAATACCTCTTTTGCTGAATTTACAGAGGGTTAACGGAAAGAGCCCGATTTCCGCATTTTTGCGCCAAAAAAAAGAATACAAAACTTAAATTGCATATTTATACATCCGGTGGTATAATAATGCAAAACATTCCCAAGGAGAGCTTTATGAACATTATAGAAACAGACAAAGCGTACGTAGCGGGCACATACAGGCGGTTTCCGGTGGCGCTGGTCATGGGCAGCGGCGCGCGCGCGTGGGACGACGCGGGGCGCGAATACACAGACCTCGGCAGCGGCATCGCGGTTAATATATTCGGCTACGGCGACGAAGAGTGGAAGCGCGCGGTGACTGCCCAGCTGGACGCTCTGCCGCATTCCTCTAACCTGTACCACACCGAGCCCTGCGCGCGCCTTGCGCAGCTTTTGTGCGAGCGCACCGGTCTTAAAAAAGTATTCTTCGCAAATTCCGGCGCGGAAGCGAACGAATGCGCGGTGAAGGTCGCGCGCAAATACGCATACGACAAATACGGCGGCGAGAGCCATTCTACGGTGATCACGCTTAAAAACAGCTTTCACGGCCGCACGGTCACGATGCTCTCCGCGACGGGTCAGGACCATTTTCACAAGTATTTCGGCCCCTTCACGCCCGGGTTCGTATACGCAGAGGCCAACGACCTTGCGGACGTCAGAAGACTATCTGAAGAAAACGGCTGCTGCGCGGTAATGGTCGAAATGATACAGGGCGAGGGCGGCGTGATGCCGCTTACCTACGGCTTCGTGAAGGGCATACAGCAGCTTTGCGCGGAAAAGGATATGCTGTTCATTGTGGACGAGGTGCAGACGGGCAACGGGCGCACGGGCAGACTGTATTCGTATATGAATTTCGAGCGCACGCCGGACGTCGTGACCACCGCGAAGGGACTGGGCGGCGGCCTGCCCATCGGCGCGTGCCTGATCGGCGAAAAGGCGGAGCACACCCTCTCCTACGGCGACCACGGCTCCACCTTCGGCGGCAATCCCGCCGCGTGCGCGGGCGCGATAAGCATACTCGAGCGCATAGACGACGCGCTGCTTGAAGGCGTGAGGGAGAAAAGCGCCTTCATCATAAATAAGCTTAACGGCGCGCGCGGGCTTAAAAGCATAAGCGGAATGGGCCTTATGCTGGGTCTGGAGACCGAGCGCAGCGCCGCGGACATCGCAAACGCGTGTCTTTCGCGCGGCGTGCTGGTGCTGACGGCAAAGACCAAAATACGTCTGCTGCCGCCGCTGACGATCACGTTCGAAGAGCTCGATGCCGCGATAGATATATTAAAGGAAGAGATCGAAGCGGTGTAGGGTGACGGAAAGAAGCGTGTATAGGAAGCGAAAGGCCACCTCATCAGTCACCTACGGTGACAGCTTCTCGCCTGCGGGCTCGGTCACGGTTCGGCTCTTGAAGTCCACTGGACTTCAATTCACTACCGAACCGCGCTTCGCGCCCCTCAAGGGGGAGCCTTTGCGTGGCGCGCTTAAAACCCACCTGCCATCTGCCAAAACCTTCACGTCTTGCCGTCTAAACGCCAACCACCGACGCAACCACCCGCTTGAAATGAAGCGGAGCTTCATTTCAATCGAAGCGCAGCGTCAGTTTTTTACTACTCCCTTTTTGAGTATCACGTTCGCGTACAGCGCGCTTTCGCCGGTGGCTATTACTGCGTAGCAGCTGCGGGCGCGCTCGTAGAAAGCGAATCTTTCCACATGTTCGAACTTTTTATCGCCCTCGTATTTGTTTACGGTCGCCCGGTAGTCGTCCCAGATCACGGGCACCACGTCGTCGCCCGGGGTGACCTGCATAAGCGTCACGGGCGCGTCCACGTAGGTATCCAGCGGGAACAGGGGCAGTATCGCCTCCAGCACCTCGTTTACGCCGTGGCCGTCAAGGCGCACGAGCCGCTTTGCGTTGCTTGCGGCGGGAAAGTTGCCGTCGCCTATGCAGATCTCGTCGCTGTGTCCCATCTCCATAAGTATCTTGATGAGCTCCGGGCTGATGACAGGTGAAATACCTTTAAGCATGTTATCGTCCTCCAAACGTCAAGCGCCGCGCGCTTTGTTTATTTTTCCGTCGGTTCGGGTTTTTCTTTTTTGGGGCGGTTTCTGAGCATCAGCATGCACACCCTGAGCATGAACGGCGTCGCGAGCATAGGACTGAGCGCGAAGCCCAGCGGTTTGTACAATGCGCCCGCCGCGATGGGTATGCCTATCAGCACGAATATCAGCCATTCCAGCAGATCCTTCCGGATGACGCGCAGCGAGCGCGACGCGGTGGAGCACGCGTCGAACGCCGCGCGCAGGCTGCGGCTGGTGGTATGTATCTCCTCGCTCTGCGCGCCCAGCGCCATTTTGAGCGGCACGCCCTCGAATTCGGCGGGACATTCGTCCGCGCAGTATACGCCCAGCAGCTTATGCTTATCCGCCTTCATAAGGCGTATCTGCATGCGCGCGTCCTCGGGATGGAGTATGCTCTCGAAGCCCGCCTGCGTGAGCGCGACCTCCGCCGCGCGCGGCTTTTCCGCGCACATAAGGTACGCCTTTACGCCCATGCGCTTGAACCCCTCCAGCGCGGCGCGCGCCTCGGCGGGCAGCGTCTCTCTGAGCAGCAGCGCGCCCTGCACGCGCCCCGCGGTCGCTATGAATATGCTGGTGCAGCCCTCGTCCGCGAGCGTTTCCTTCTTTTCCTCCCAGAAGGACATGTCCATCGCGTTTTTTATCATGAAGGCATAGGTGCCTATCAGCACGCGCGTGTCTCCGATCAGCGCGCGCACGCCGCTGTCCGTGTCCTCCTCGAATTCGATTACCGGATCGAGCGGCAGCGCCATGTCCCTCGCGCGAGCCTGTATCGCGCGCGCGTACGCGCTTTCGGATGCCTGCAGCGCGGAGGCCGCCATAGCGACGAGCAGTCGCTCGCTCGTATTCGGCGTAAGCACGCAGCCGCTCACCGCGGCGTCGCTTTTAAGAAAGCCGCTTTCGTCGTACACTATCACCGTGTCCGCACCGGACACGCGCTCGAGCGCGGGCGCGTCCTTTACCCAGATGCCCTTCTGCGCCTCGCGCGTTATGCCGCCCGTCATTATCGCGGGCACCGCGAGACCCGGCGCACAGGGACAGGCTATAACCAGCACGCACACGAACGTATGCACCGCGAAGCCCATGCCCTCGCCGCGCAGATACCAGTACACGCCCGCGCCCAATGCAAGCAGCAGCACGCATACGACCAGCAGGTTCGTAAGGCGCGACATGCGCTTCATGAGCACGGTGTCGTTTATATGCAGATCGCTGCCCGGCAGTTCTCCCACGTGCTTTTTGAACGCCTGCTCGATTTTCGCCCGCGCGCGCATTTCGAGCGCCTGGCCTATGTAAATCATTACGGGTATCAGCGCGGCGCAGTCGAAATACAGCTGCAGACGCCAGCTTTCCCCGCGCGAAATGTGCATCGCGCCGATAACCAGCGCGGGCACGGAATACAGCGCGGAAGCCGCCGCGCCCAGCAGCGCGAGCGAATACAAGCCCGGCGTCCTGCTGCGGGCGGAGAATTTGCCGCTTCTGAGTACGCCCCGGCACAAAATCCAGACCGGCACCAGCATGACCAGCTGCATTATTCCTATGCACACGGGATAGCCCAGAACCCCCGGCAGGGGCAGACGCCACACCGACGCGTAGGACATATACAGCATCGCCAGCGAAATGACTATCGCCGGCCACAAACGCATCACGAACGCCGCGCTCAGCCGGTTTTCGTATACGGCGGCGTTTATGCCGTTTTCGGAAAGCGCGTCAGTAATGTCCTTTTCAAGCACCGCGTCCGGATCGAAGCGCACCGAAACGAGCCCCTTGCGGAAGCTGCCGGATACGTAATCCACGCCCTCGAGGGTATATAGCTGCTTTACAGCCTTTCTGAAGCTTTTTTTGTCGCCCGCTCCCGTTACCGAAAAAACCCGTTTCACCTGCTACCTCTTTCCGCGCTCAGCGCCTGCCTTCGCCGCGCGCGATCACGACCGGCACCGTCATCTCCTCGTCCGTAAGCCCCGCGTGCATGCCTATCATGTGCGGCACCCTGCCGGAGATGGTATCGTACCTAATAAAGCGGCCGCCCGTCGCGCAGGCGATATAGTCGCCTATGAAATCCTCGGTCTTGCGGTGCATCGCGCCGCGCCCGAACAAATGCATATCAAGCGCTTCCTCGCGCGTAAACAGCACGAAGTCCCCGCCGCAGCGCTCCTTGAACGCGCGCTCGAACTGCGCGCGTCTGAAAGGCTTTACGAAAAACGCGGCCGCGCGCGCCTCTATAGAGGGCGGCATCCAGAGACATTCGTCTATCTCCGGTATCTCGTTTATTATTACGGGCTCGGTCGCGTCCACCAGCCCGTGGTCGGCGGTCAGAACAAGCAGCGCGTCATCTGAAAGCGTGCCTGCAAAGCGCCGCACGCTCTCGTCTATGCGCAGGAAATTCGCCTTCGTCTGGGCAGAGTTCACGCCCGTTTCGTGCATCGTGTGGTCGGGCTCGTTCGTGTATATGTAAACCAGCTTTCTGCCCTCCTCCGCGCACAGTGCGCGCGCGAGAGAAAGCATGTCGTCAAGCTCCCTTACCACGTGCTTATGCGCGCAGGATGACATGGCGGAGGTGTCGAAGGGGAATATCATGTGCAATTCCGCGTCCGCTATGCCCGCGTTCACGTCCGGCAGCGGCATAAGCTTACTTGCGGGCGAGCCGTCCGGCATGCGCTCGCCGCGGTGGCTTTCGCAGCCCGTAAACGCGTCGATCTGCGCGGCGCTCTCCTTAAAATACAGGCTCCAGCCCATCCAGCCGTGCTCAAGCGGGCTTACGCCCGTCCAGATAGAGGTGGTGGCGGCGGTGGTCGTCGAGGGAAACACCGCCGAAACCGCGCATACGTCGTGCGTAAGCGTGAACGCGTCCGCGGGCAGGTGCCGCCTGAGCAGGTATTCGCCGTAACCGTCCGCAAGCAGCAGAACTATCTTGTTTATACCGCCCGCGGCAAGCTGCCTGTCTATTTCCGGCAGGCGCGGATACATGCTCTGCGCGCCGAAATGCCCCTTCACGGAGGCGGTGACGGACAGCGAGCTGCGGTCGTAATCCGGTAATCTCATAATTTTACCCTTTACAGGCCCGCTATCGAGCCGTCCAGACGCCTGAGCGTCTCCTCCCTGCCCAGCAGGTACATTATTTCAAACGCGCCGCCGGGCGTGTTCGCCTGACCCGAAACAGCGATCCTGAGCGGCCAGAGCAGCTGTCCGTTTTTCATGCCGAAGGACGCGATCGCCTCTATCACCGTATCGTGCAGCGCCGTCTCCGTCCAGTCGCTAATGCCCTCGAGCACGGGACGTATTTTGAGCAGCGCGTCCTTTGCGCTCTCCACGCTGCTTTTCTGCTTTTTGTTCGCGTAGAGGCTTATATCGAATTCGGGCATCTTCGCAAGGAAGCCGACCATTTCCGGCAGCTGTGCAAAGTACTCGGTGCGCAGCTGCAGCAGCTCGCACAGACGCTTTAAATCCCAGCCGTCCCCGGGCAGCGCCTTTTTAAGCCACGGCTCCGCGTGCGCGTAATACTCCTGCGGCGTAAGCCTGCGGATGTACTCGGCGTTGAACCAGTTCATCTTCTGCATGTCGAATATGGAGGGCGACTTGGACAGCCCCTCGAGGTCGAACAGCTTTTCGAGCTCTGAAAGCGTGAAAAACTCCTCCTCGCCGCGCGGCGACCAGCCCAGCAGCACCATGTAGTTGATAACCGCCTCCACCAGATAGCCCTGCGAAAGCAGGTCCTCGAAGGAGGGATCGCCCTTGCGCTTGCTCATTTTGCGCGTTATCTCTACCGTCTCGCCCTGCTCGTTGACCTCTGTGTCGCGGCACATGACCGGCGTCAGGTGCACGTATACGGGCGGCTGCCAGCCGAACGCCTCGTACAGCAGATTATATTTGGGCGCGGAGGACAGATATTCGTTGCCGCGCATCACGTGGGTTATGCCCATCGTGTGGTCGTCGATTACGTTTGCGAAATTGTACGTGGGCAGACCGTCCGCCTTTATAAGCACGTTGTCGTCCAGCGTGCTGCAGTCCACCTCGACGCGGCCGTATATCACGTCGTCGAAGCCCGCCTTGCCCGTAGTTGGCACGTTCTGGCGTATAACCCAGGGCACGCCCGCGTCGAGCTTTTCCTGTACCTCTTCCTTGCTTAAGCGCAGGCAGTGCTTGTCGTATTTGAAGGTCTCGCCCTTTTTCTCCGCCTCGGCGCGCGCCTCTTCCAGACGCTCCTTCGTGCAGAAGCAGTAATACGCGTGACCGCTTTCGACGAGCTGCTTTGCGTAGGGCAGGTACATGTCCTTGCGCTCGCTTTGCACGTACGGCCCGTAGGGACCGCCCACGTCGGGCCCCTCGTCGTGCGAAAGCCCCGCGATTTTAAGCGAATTGTATATTACGTCCACCGCCCCGGCGACCTCGCGCTCCTGGTCGGTGTCCTCTATTCTGAGTATGAATTTGCCTCCGTTTTTGCGCGCCCACAGATACGTGTACAGCGCCGTGCGCAGGTTGCCCAAATGCATATAACCCGTAGGGCTCGGCGCGAAACGAGTACGAACCTCCATATAAAACACCCCTATTGTATAGATAAGAAAAGTATATCATACGGGAGTTAAGAAAAGATTAAGCGCGCGGCGGCGCAGAAAGCATAATCCATTGCCTGCTCCGCCTGAAGCACGCCCGCAGGGTTAAAATGCCGCGCAAGGCAGGAGATAGCCTGCGCGCACAGAATATAAAGCCCGAAAGTATTTTGCAGAAAGCCGGTAGTTTTTATGAAGCTTAACGAACTGAGCACGGGCGCGAGCGCGCGCATAGACGCGGTAGGCGGCGAGGGCGCGCTGAGGCAGCATTTTCTGGATATGGGCGTGATACCCGGAGCTGTAATCACGTTCGTAAAGTCGGCGCCGCTGGGCGACCCGATGGAATTGCGCATACACGGCTACGAGCTTACGCTGCGCCGCGCGGATGCGGAAAAAATAAGCGTCACGCCCGTAAAGGACGGCGAAGCGCGCCCTGAGGTACGCCCCTACCGCAGACCTGCGGAGCATCCCGCGCTGGGCGAGCCGGGCGTGCATCACGTACAGGGCGAGGAGGAGCCGTATCCCGACAGCCGCGTTTTGACCTTCGCGCTGGTCGGCAACCAAAACAGCGGCAAAACCACGCTGTTTAACCAGCTTACCGGCGCAAATCAGCACGTGGGCAATTTTCCGGGCGTCACCGTAGACAGAAAGGACGGCCCGATCCGACGCCGGCCCAACACCCGCGTCACCGATCTGCCCGGCATATATTCCATGTCCCCGTATTCGGGCGAGGAGATAGTGTCGCGCAATTTCGTGCTGCACGAAAAGCCCGACGCGATAATAGACATAGTGGACGTAACCAACATTGAGCGCAATCTGTACCTCACCATGCAGCTGCTCGAAATGGACAGGCCCATGGTGGTGGCGCTCAACATGATGGACGAGCTTACCGGAAACGGCGGCTCCATAGACGTGAACGCGCTCGAGCCGCTGCTGGGCGTGCCGGTGGTGCCGATCTCCGCGATACGGGGGCAGGGCGTGGAGGAGCTGGTCACCCACGCGCTGCACATCGCCAAATACCGTGAAAAGCCCCTGAAGCAGGATTTCTGTTCGCAGGACGACCACGGCGGCGCGGTGCACCGCTGTCTGCACGCGGTGGAAAACCTGATAGAGGATCACGCGCTCAAGGCGGACATTCCGCTGCGCTTCGCCGCGAGCAAGGCTATCGAGGGCGATAAAATGGTGCTGGAGCAGCTGGAGCTGGACGAAAACGAGCTGGAGACGCTGGAGCACATAACCGTGCAGATGGAAACCGAACGCGGGCTCGACCGCAGCGCGGCGATCGCGGACATGCGCTTTTCGTTTATAGAGAGGGTGTGCCGCGAGGGCGTGATAAAGCCGCGCGAGAGCAAGGAGCACAGGCGCTCCCAGCAGATAGACCGCCTGCTCACGGGCAAATGGACCGCGCTGCCCGTATTCATACTCATAATGGCGGCGGTGTTCTTTTTGACCTTCAACGTGATAGGCGCGTTTTTTCAGGACCTGCTCGAATCGGGCATAGGCGCGCTTACCGAATATACGGACGCGCTGCTCACGCGCGGAAACGTGAACAGCTTCATACACGATCTTATAATCGGCGGCATATTCGAGGGCGTGGGCAGCGTGCTCTCGTTTTTGCCGATAGTGGTGGTAATGTTCTTTTTCCTGTCGCTGCTCGAAGACAGCGGCTACATCGCGCGCGTGGCGTTTTTCATGGACAAGCTGCTGCGCAGGATAGGGCTGTCCGGGCGCAGCATAGTGCCGCTGCTGATCGGCTTCGGCTGCTCCGTGCCCGCCGTGATGGCCACGCGCACGCTGCCCAGCGAGCGCGACCGCAGGATGACCATACTGCTTACCCCGTTTATGAGCTGCTCGGCGAAGCTGCCCATCTACGCGTTTTTCGTAAACGCGTTTTTCCGGGGCAGCGGCGGACTGATAATGACGGGTCTGTACGCACTGGGCATAATCGTGGGCATACTCGCCGCACTGCTCAGCAAGCACACGCTGTTCAGGGGCGAGCCGGTGCCCTTTGTTATGGAGCTGCCCAACTACCGCCTGCCCGGCGTGCGCTCGACGCTTCAGCTCATGTGGGAAAAGGCGAAGGACTTTCTGCAGAAGGCGTTCTCCGTCATACTCATAGCCACGGTTGCCGTGTGGTTTTTAAGAAGCTTCGACCTGCGCCTGAATCCCGTGGCGGACTCCGCGGATTCCATAATGGCGAAGCTTTCCGGCGTGCTGGTGCCCCTCATGCGCCCGCTGGGGCTGGGGGACTGGCGCATAGTCACCTCGCTCATTTCGGGCTTCATGGCCAAGGAGAGCGTGGTCTCCGTTATGCAGGTGCTGTTTGAAAACGAGGGCGGCGTTTCCGCCGTGATAAACTCCGCCGCGGCGGGCGGGATGCTGGTGTTCAGCCTTCTGTATACTCCCTGCGTGGCCGCGATCGCCTCCGTAAAGCGGGAGCTGGGCAGGCACTACGCGGCGGGCATGGTGGTGTGGCAGTGCGTGATCGCGTGGATATGCGCGTTCGTATTCCGGCTGCTCACGCTGCTTTTCTGAGGTGAAGGCATGAACGCGCTGGATATCGTGCTTGCCGTGTGCGTGTGCGCCGCGCTTATCGGGGCGGTGTATTCCCTGCGCAGAAAACGCGCATGCGGAAAATGTATATCATGTCCGTACTGCGATAAATGCGAAAGGAAGAAACGCGCATGAATCCGTTAAGCGTATCGCTCGCCGTTTTTGTAGCCGCGCTGCTTATATACGCCGCCGCGCGCGCGTACAGGCGCTCAAAACGCGGCAGCGCGTGCTGCGGCGAGCGTGAAGCCTCCCTGCGCCGCGTGAAGACCGCGCGTCGCCGCAGGGCCGATTATCCTTATGTATACGAAGCCGAGATACACGGCATGACCTGCGAAAACTGCGCCGTGCGCGCCGAAAACGCATTTAACGCCTTGGACGGCGTATGGGCGTCCGTCAGAAAAGACAAAAACCGCGCGCTTATCCGCACGAAGCAGCCCGCGGACGAAGCGTCCCTGCGCCGCGCCGTGCACCAAGCGGGTTATTCCGCAGGAGAGCTGAAGCGAAGGTAAATGCGCTTATTTATGGTATCTCCCCGGTTTATTCGTACGGCATCATCGTGCGTTCGCCGCAGTATTCGCATTTGTATATGGCGACTTCCTCGCGGTTATACTTGCTGTCGTAAAGATACTCCCATTTATGGCCGAGCTTTTCGCACGCGACTGTGCGAATGTCCGAATCGCTGCTTCTGAGCTTCATGAGCAGATCGCTGTCCTTCATACGCTCGACCGCGGTTTTTCTGAGCTCGTAATCCTCGTCGCTCGTCGCAAGACGCATAAGCTCTTCGTCGTCCTTTATACCGAATATCTTTCTTCTCCTTATGGCGAGGGGCAGCTTCCGGTTCATGAGGATCGTTTTGCACAAGGAAGGGTCTTTCACGTACGGCGCGGCTTCAGAACGCAGCTCTTCAGGGATGCTTTCGTCGCAGACGATGGCAAACAAAGTATCGTCCGTCAATTTCCAGACGGCTTTTTTACGTATTTCCAGCGGGAAATCCCCGGAATACACTAAGTTTTTCAGAAATACGGGATTCTTCACTAAATCGACCGCCATGACCCGCAGCTCCGTCGGAACGGACGGAGAGCTTACGACCTCTTCCCGAAGCTTTTGATCCTCGATCCGCCTGATGGCTCTCGAACGCACCGTGTCGCTTTTTGCGTTTTCGGCAAGGTACAAAAAGCTGCGGGGCATGGAAATACCGTCGAGCAGCCGGTTCATTTTGTCCGAACAGCGCTCGGCCGTCTCTTCGCCCGCGTGCTCCAAAACAGACAGGCTCATTTTTTCGTCGTGTACCGAGTCAAGCGCCTGTTCGTTGCCTGCCGAGGCGAGATATGCGATGCGCTGCCGGGCTGAGTTTTGAGTTTCGGCGAGCCGGAAAAGCACCTCCACGTCCGATATCTGATTTATGAGCGCGAGCGCCTGCCTGTCTCCCGACGACGCCAGCTCGGCGTAGCGCTGCCGGGCGGCGGCTTCCTTCTCGAACAGCCGCAGCAGAAAAGCCGCGTCCTCAGTAAGGCCGATCGCTTTTTCCCGCACCTCAGGCAGCGGCGCCGCCTGCGCGATCTCACGAAGCTTCGCCTGCTTTGCGCGTGCGACATATTTGAGCGCCGCGTCCAGCTTCTTCGGCTTGTCCGTCCTCCATACAGGTGTAAAAATGCCCATAAGATCACCCTTTATCTGTTTTGTATCACAGCTTCGCTGCTTCAGCGCGGCCGCGTCAGCTCGTACATGAGTATTCCGGCGGCGACCGCGGCGTTCAGGCTTTCCGCGCGGCCGCGCATGGGGATTTTTACCTTTACGTCCGCAAGACGCATTACCTCTCCGCTCACGCCGTGCGCCTCGCTGCCTATGACGAGAACGAGCCTGTCATTTGGCGCGCAGACGGGACGCGCGTAGAGATTTAGCCCGTCCAGCGCGGAAACGATTATCCGGCAGCCTCTCGTCTTAAGGGACGCGAGCGCTTCGGGCAGGGCGCATCTTTGCGTTGGCACGCGGAAGGTGCTGCCCATCGCCGCTCTTTGCACCTTGGGAGCGTACACGTCCGCGCAGAGTGGGGACAAAAGCGCGCCGCAAAAGCCCGCCGCGTCCGCCGTGCGCAGTATCGTACCCAGATTGCCGGGGTCCTGCACGCCGTCCAGCGCGAGCAAAAGCGGCGCGTCCCCGGAAAGCGCCGCCGCGGCGGGCAGACTGAACACCGCGCACACGCCCTGCGGAGTTTTGGTGTCGCACGCCGCCTCGAGCACGCCGCGCGTGCACAGACGCACGTCCGCGCCCAGCGCGCGCAGGTCGTCCGTAAGCGCGCACTCCTCTTCGCTGAGCGCCCAGCGCGGCGTAAGCGCGCAGGAGAGCGCCTCGCGTATCATTACCTCGCCCTCTACCAAAAACGCGCCCGCGTCCCTGCGGCCGCGCGCGCCCGAGAGCGTCTTTATTCTCTTTATAAGCGGATTCGAGCTTGCGGTAAGTTTTTCGTTCATTTATGATACCTTTCTCCCGCGTTTATCTTCGCCGCGCGGTAGAGCTGCTCAAGCAGTATCACGCGCATCAGCGGATGCGGGAACGTGAAGCGGGAAAACGACAGGCGTAGATCCGCGCGGGCGGTCACCTCGTCCGACAGCCCCAGCGAGCCGCCGATCACGAGCACCGTGCGCCGTCCGCTCTGCTCCCGCGCGCGTACCTCCCGCGCGAGCTCCTCCGACGATAACGCTTTTCCGTCTATGCACAGAGCGATCACGTAGTCCTCGGGACGTATGCATTTAAGCAGCGCGCGTCCCTCCCTGAGCTTTACCGCGCTGTCCAGCGCTTCGCTCGCGCGCGGGCTTTCCGGCTCGTCCGGCACCTCGCAGACCTCGTATTTCCCGTAGCGGCTCAGCCGCTTCAGATATTCCGCGCAGGCGTCCTTCTGCCATTTTTCCTTAAGCGAGCCTACGCAGAGCACGAGCGCGTTCATTTGATAAGCCCCACGGTCTCAAGGACGTTCGCGGCGTACAGCGCCAGCGCGCACAGCACGCAGCAGATCAGCACGACTATTTCGTATGCGCTTCTTTCGCGCTCAGGCGACGCCTCCACGCCGAATGTGTCCGTCTGCCTGCTTTGTCTGATGCGCCGTATGAAAAAATACAGTATAAGCCCCGTGACCGCCGCCATTACCAGCATCGGAAAAACGCCCACCGTGCCGTCCGTTTCCGCGGCGAGCTGCGCCTGCGCCTCCGGCGGCTGCGTTTGTATCAGCTGCTCTAACCTGCGCGCGGCGTAGAGCATAACCAGTATAACGGAATTGTGCACCGTGTGGTATATTATCCCCGCGAACACGGAGCCTGTGGTGATAACGAGATAGGCGAGCATCACGCCGCCCAAAAACTCCGCGGGCATGCCGCTTACGGAGGCGTGCAGGCACATAAACCACACGCTCACTATAAACAGCGCCTTTAGCGAGCCTCTTTCCTCGTAGGCGCCCAGCAGCACGCCGCGCAGCAGCATTTCCTCGCACAGCGCGGGCAGCGCCGCCGTCGACAGTATAAGCCCCGCCATTCCGGCGGGCGTGTCCGGCAGCACGAGCTCCGGAGAAACTATCCTCCCGCCCAGCGCCTCTATCAGCATGCACCACAGGTTGTTTACGCTCTGTACAAAAAATGCGCCCGGTATCGCGGCAAGCGCGCACAAAAGCGCGATTTTGCCGCTCAGCGGCTTTATGCGCATGTTGACCGCGATCGCGGGACGCTTATTGTAATAAACAAGTACAGGCACAGCGATAAACAGCGTATAATATATGAGACTTGCAAGAAAGTCCAGCGCGCTTTCATTAAGGCTTCCGCCCCCGAGCGCGACGGCGCGCGCAAGCAGCATCAGTATAACTGACGAGCCCTCGAGCCCTATAAACGCAATGAACAGCAAGACCAGCGCACCGAATACCGAGGGCGCTCTGTCCTTGTCCGGCAGTATGAAGCCTTCACCCTGCATTATATCACCCTTTCGACGCCCAGCGTGTCCGATACGCGGTAAACGCCGCTGAGCCCCTCCCGCCGCGCATAGGACAGATACACGTCCTGTCCGGCGCGGATGTCGTTTTCGGCGAGCACGCCCCGGCTGGTTTCGAGCGCGAGCTCGGGAAAGTTGTTTTCCTTGGAAAGATGTCCCAGTATCAGCGCGCGCGTGCCCGTATTTACGAGCAAAACCGCCGCCGCGCCCGCGTCCTCGTTGGAAAGGTGTCCCCTTCTGCCGAGTATGCGCTGCTTGAGCTCGTAGGGATAGGGCCCCGCCATAAGCATGTCAGGGTCGTAATTGCTTTCCAGCAGCACCAGATCGCTGCCCGTGACCGCGTCCGTCCAGCCCGCTTTTATGCAGCCGATGTCCGTGGCTACGCTTACCTTTACGTTTCCGATGGCGAAGGTGTAGCCGCAGGGCATGCGGCAGTCGTGCGGTATGGGAAAGGGCAGCACGTTTATGCGCCCGATATAAAAATCGCTGCCGCGCTCTATGCGCACTTTTTGGCTGTCTGCGAGCTTTCCTGCGCGGCGGGACATGCCTTCCCAGGTGCCCTCGGTCGCGTACACCGGCACGCCGAGCTTGCGCGCCAGCGCGCCCGCGCCGTTTATGTGGTCCGTGTGCTCGTGCGTCACGAGCAGCGCCTTCACGCTCGCGGGCGAAAGCCCCGCCCTCCCCATTTCGCTTATTATCGCGCTGGCGGATACGCCCGCGTCCACGATCACCGCCTCGTCCTCAGTGCCGACGTATATGCTGTTGCCGCTCGAGCCCGAAAACAGCGGCGCAAAAAGCAGCTCCATTTTCCTCCCTATCCGCGCAGAACGCCCGTAAGATCGAAAGCGGGCGTATACGCGCCTGTCGCGGCGCAAGTTTCCTGCGTAAAGCCGCGCTCTATTCCCAGATACTGCATGTATTCCGCCGCCTGCTCGTATTCCTCCTGCGTAAGCGTGCGGTTTATATCGTCAAATTCCTGCGCGCGTCCCATAGGCACGTACTGCGCCATAAGCGAGACGTACGCGTCCCCGAAGTCCCATTTTATGCGTCTTAACACCTGCTTCGTGTTGTCGAGCTGCCCCGGCAGCACGAGATGGCGGATGAGCGTGCCGCGCAGCATGCGCCCGTCTTGATCGAACACCGCCTTGCCGGTCTGGCGCAGCATCTCCGCTATCGCCTTAGGCGCGACCTCGGGATAATCGCGCGCGCCGCTTAAGCGCGCGGCGAGCTCCGCGTCCATATATTTGAAATCGGGCAGGTACACGTCTATATGGCCCTCGAGCCGCCTGAGCGTGTCTGCCGTCTCGTAGCCGCCCGAATTCCATACGACCGGCACGGGCAGACCGCCCGAAAGCGATTTAAGTATCGCGGGCACGAACTGCGTGCCGGTCACGAGGTTTATATTGCGCGCGCCCTTTGCGATCAGCTCGAAATAAATCTCTCTGAGCCTCGCGGGAGAAACGGTCTCCCCGAAGCATTCGTGGCTCACAGCGTAATTCTGGCAGTACACGCATTTAAGCGTGCAGCCCGAAAAAAACACCGCTCCGCTGCCGCCGCCCGCGCTTATCGGCGGCTCCTCGTCAAAATGCAGCGCCGCGCGCGCTATGCGCGGATACGTACCCACGCGGCACACGCCCGCGCCCTGAGTTTGTGTGCGCCGCGCCTTGCAAGCGCGCGGGCACAGCGTGCAGTTTTCCTGTATAAGCTCCATAGGCGTATTATACACGGGTAGAATGAGTTAGTCAATAAATGAGCAAGCCCCGCAAAGGCTTCCCCTTGAGGGGCGCGCAGCGCGGTTCGGTAGTGAATGACAGTCCAGTGGACTGTCAGAGCCGAACCGTGACCGAGCCCGCAGGCGAGACGGCATGAGCCCCTCCAAGCCCCCGGGTCTTTACGAGCGAAACTATTCTTTTTCTTCGCCTGCCTGTTTTTCCTCGGCTGTCTGCGCGGCGGTTACCAGCTCGGCGTCCTCCTTGGTTTGGCGGGCCTCCTGCTCGCTTTTAAGCGATTCGCGCCGTCTGTCGTACATGAACACGATGAAGCTGGGCAAAAACGCCGCGGCCCAGATGACTACGCCAGTGGGAAAATCGAAAAACATCACCACGAGCCCCGCTACGTACACGACGCTCAGCAGCAGGTACAAAAGGTTTTTGGGTGTGAGCTTTTTCATGAAAGCGTCCTTTCTCAGGTATGCGTTTCCCGTCCCTTGCGGGAAGCGGGACGATCGAGCACGATGCCGATCTTTTTTTCTATCTCGCGCGATACGTCTATATCAAGCGTGCGCATAAGCTGCAGTCCGTACATCATAACGTCCGCGAACTCCTCCGCTATGCGCGCGCGCCTTTCTGGGTCGGCGCCCTGCACCAGCGCGTCCACCTCGTGCGCGTCCAGCCACTGGAAGTTTTCCAGCAGCTCGCTCATCTCAACCGTCATCGCCATGGCGACGTGCTGCGGATTCTGCGTGCCCGTTTCGCCGCCCCAGTGCTTTTTTATGCACATATCGATAACGGCCTTTTTGAGCTCGTCAAGCGTGGTATATTTGTCGCTAAGCATATCTTTCCATATCCGAAAGGGAGACGCCAGCACAAAGCCCGGCGTCTCCCTTTTTTGATCCATGCGGCCTGCGTGAGAAAATATCCCTGCGCAGGCGCCGCAAAATTACTTGATTTCGATGGTCGCGCCGACTTCCGCGAACTTCTTCTTGATTTCCTCGGCGGCGTCCTTTGCCACGTTCTCCTTCAGAGTCTTGGGAGCCTCGTCTACGACGGCCTTGGCTTCCTTCAGACCCAGCTCGGGGCACACTTCGCGAACGACCTTGATGACCTTGATCTTCTCGGGGCCGACTTCCTTCAGCACCACGTCGAACTCGGTCTTCTCTTCAACTGCCTCGGCAGCGGCGGCGGGGCCGGCGGCTACGGCGACAGGGGCGGCGGCGGATACGCCGAACTTCTCTTCCATGGCCTTTACCAGATCGGCCAGCTCGAGAATAGTCATAGACTCAATAGCGGAAATAATCTCCTGAGCGTTCATTTTGTTACCTCCATAATAATCTCGTGTCAGTTTGAATTAGGCGGCGCTTATTCCTCGCCGGCCTGCTTTTTGCGGTATGCCTCGACCACGCGGGCGAAGCCGGATACCGCGCTCATCATGCTGCCCATGATGCGGGCGATGAGCACTTCCTTGCCGGGCAGCTCGGCCAGCGCCTGCACGCCCTTCTCGTCAAGGTAGCTTCCGTCGCACACGCCGCCCTTTATGGCCAGCTTCTTGATCTTCTTGCCGTAATCGGCAGCGATCTTCGCGGGTGCGACCAGGTCTTCGAAACCGAATGCGACTGCGGTGGGACCCTCGAGGATCTTAACGAGCTCCTCGCCGTAAGGAGTGTCCTTCGTGGCAAGGCGGATCATGCTGTTTTTGATGACGCTGTATTCCACGCCGCCCTTACGGAATTCCGTGCGCAGCGCGGTATCCTCGGCAACCGTTACTCCGCGGTAGTCAACCAGTACGAAGGTCTTCGCCTTGGCGAATTTCTCGGTCAGTTCCTTGACCACGCCTTCCTTGGCAAGTCTCGCTGCGGAAAGTTTTTCATTTTCGGACATTTATCAACACCTCGCAATCCGTCCGGTAATGACGGTAAATTAAAACCCCTGCGCACAGACGCAAGGGCAGCATATATCTTAAGCTATCCTTAGCGCCTCGGCGAGCATCTTACGATTTACGCTTTCGCACTCGCTGTCTTTGGCACAGAGCCGATTTACCGTGCGGTATTATACGGCTTAAGCACGCATAAGTCAAGTTAATTTATGCAAAAGCCGGCGTGCTCGCGAAGCTTTTGAAGCGCCGTTTGCGCTTCGTCTGCGTTTTTCGCGCTTAAGTTTATTATCGTTCTGTGGGTTTTAAGAAAATCGAGGCTCGCGTCCACGTCCTCCGCGTTCAGGTCGACCTTCACGATAATCCCGTTTAATGCCGCTTCGTACTGCTTAAACGTATCAAGCCCCGTGGGCTGATTGGGGTCTGAGCTTATCTCCATTATGCCGAGCTTCGGCAGACGCGCGAAATACGGTATGCACGCTCTGCCCAGCGAATGCACGTGCAGCTGCCAGAAATCGCAGCCCGACACCAGCTTTTCGGTATACGGCATGCCGAACTGCGCGTACTGCGCGGGCGAGCACAGACACGACGCGTCCTCGGATATATGCCCTATGGAATTGCCGGGCATCCACATGTTCATCCCGCTTATGTAGCCGCCCGCCACGCGCGAGGCGAAGGGACGCTGGTTTTTAAACGTCCACGCCGCCGCATCGGCGCAGAAGTCCATAAACGCCTTTACCTCCTCCGGCTCGTCGTACAAATCGTACAGCAGATCGTTGCCGCGCACCGCGTTGGCTACGTCCATAGGCCCGTCCGCGCCGCGCAGCTGCGTGAAAAAGCCGTATTTAAGGCTCTTTTCGTGCAGATACTCCATGCACTCCATAAGCAGCGCGTAGTGCGGCTGCGCGCGGTCGAGCTTTATCTCCCGCCACGCGCAGATATCCTCAAGCGGCGGCTTGTGGTAGCTCGTGTCGCCGCCGAAGGTCACCTCGCCCCCCATAAAGCAGCTGTGCTCCGCGATGCCCAGAAACGGCTTGGTCGCGGGCAGGTAATCGTCGTCGAACACGGAATGCGCCTCGATAAAGCGCAGATGGCGCGCGACGACCGCGTCCATATACCTGTGCGCGTCGCGCGGGAAATCGTATTCCTCAAGCGGCAGCACATCAGGCGCGTCGAGCCTGCCAAAATCCGTCACCCGCACCAGCGCCCCCGTAACGTTTTTGTTCAGCGTAAAATACACGTTCCTTTTTATCGCCCTGTCCGCATCGTAACGCATACGCACCCTCCCGCTGCCTGTTCTGAGAATAAGTATATATCCAGTCAAAGACTAAGTCAAGTATAAGGGAAGCTTACGAAAAATGTGCTGCGCGCCCCTCTTATGAAAAGCGTTCGTCTGAACTGTCGTTCCCCTGCGTCCTCCCGCTCCAAAAACAGTCCGAATTCGGTTGTGTCTAAAGTGTGAAAGCTTCTTGCGTCCCTCATAACAAAAATTCAGATATAATAAACAGTAACGTAAATCATTCCGCCGCGCGCGGTGGTATAATAAAAGCATGGAGGTGTATACGTATGTTCAGAAGAATAACGGCAGTGCTGCTTTTGATCTGCCTCATGCTTTCTTTATTTTTATTTGCGGACGCGGAGACCGTAAAGCTCGCCTATAAAACCGGCACCCTTGCGCTCAGAAAGGGCGCGGGCACGGCCTTCGAGGTCGTGGATTATCTGAAAAACGGCGACAAGATCACCGTTTTGGAAAAGGGCGGCACGTGGAGCAAGGTAAAGGCTCCCTCCGGCAAGACCGGTTATATAAAGAACCTTTACATAAGCGGCAACGGCACCGAATACGCCGCGGGCACGACCTATATGTCCTCCGCTAGGGACGGCCGCGTGGTAACCAGCTCCGCAGCGAGGATGCGCGCGGGCGCGAGCATGACCTCCGCGTCCATCTGCACGCTCAAAAACGGCCAGAAGGTAACGGTGCTGGGTTCAAACGGCGCCTTCTACTTAGTCGCTACGCCGAACGGCGAACAGGGTTACGTGCACAAGTCCCTCGTTTACGTGGGCGCCGCCACGGAAAAGACCCCGTCCTCCGCCAAGGGCAGCGCCAAGTACGCGATGGTGACCGCGTCCTCCCTTATAATGCGCAGCGGGCAGGGCACGCAGTACAACAAAATAATCTCCGCGCCCTACGGCAGCAAGGTGACGGTGCTGTCCTCCTCATCCAAATGGTGGCGCGTGCAGTACAAGGGCAAGACGGGCTATATGTGGCACGGCTACCTGAAAATGCTGTGATCGCTTGCCGAAAACCCAAAGACCGCGGAGTCTGTCGCTCCGCGGTTTTTTATGTCTTTATTAAGCGCAATATGCGCGTGGGCTTATTTCTGCACGCTGCGTTAATTTATTATTCACTGATCCATTTAAGTATTGACTAAACTGATTTCGCGCTGCATAATATGCATGAAAGGAGACAGCTTATCATGGACGACAGCAGGCTTAAGGCGCTGTGCGAGCCCAGCCGTTACCGCATACTTCAGATGATACAGCAGAAAAGCTACTGCGTGAGCGCGCTGGCGCACGCGTGCGGACTGAGCGAATCATCTGTGTCCCAGCATCTGAGGATACTCAGGGAGGCGGGGCTCGTGCGCGGTGAAAAGCGCGGCTTTTACACGCATTATTCCTTGGACAGGGAAGAATTAGGTAAGGTGATAGACGAACTGCAGAGGCTGGTCTCGTTCCGTCCGCAGCCCTGCAGCGGGCCGTATTTCGGCTGCAAGGAGGCCGAATACGTCAAATGCAACGTTTATCTTTCTCAGCACAAAAACGACAGGGAGGACCGATAATGCTGAAGCGTTTTATTGCTTATTACAAGCCCCACAAAAAAATGCTCGCCTTCGACATGCTCGCTTCCTTGCTTATTTCCGTGATAGGCATGGTGTATCCCATAGTCACGCGCCGGATGCTTAACGATTTTATACCAAACGGCATCGAGACCGGCGTGTACACGCCCATCGTGTGGGCGGGCGTAATGGTGCTCGCGCTGTACACGCTCAGGATGTTTTTAAGATATTACGTGCAGTATTACGGGCACATAATCGGCGTCAGGATGCAGTCGCAGATGCGCCGCGACCTGTTCGCGCACCTTGAAAAGCTGCCCTTCAGCTATTACGACAACAACGAGACCGGGCGCATAATGAGCCGCATAACGGGCGATCTGTTCGAGGTGTGCGAGCTGGCGCACCACGGCCCGGAAAACCTGCTGATCAGCAGCGTGATGATACTTTTGTCCTTCGGCTATCTGATGAGCATAAACGTGTATCTGACGCTGATCGTATTTGCGTGCGTGCCGCTCTTAGTGTGCGTGACGCTGCATTTCAGAAAAGCGATGCGCAGGGCGTTCGACGACAGGCGCAAAAGCAACGCCACCATAAACGCCGCCGTGGAAAGCAGCGTGACCGGCATAAGAGTGACCAAGGCGTACACGAATACCGACATAGAGATCGAAAAATTCGCCAAGGGCGACGAAATGTTCGTGGACGCGTCGAGGCGCGCCTACTACGCGATGGCGAGATTTTTTTCCTCCACATCCTTCATAACGGACGTGTTCAACGTGGTGATACTTATCGCGGGCGGACTGTTTATGTATTCGGGCGACCTCGATTTCGGCGACTATTCCGCCTTCGTGGTCTCCGTAAACCTGTTTATCGGCCCCGTGAATACGCTTATAAATTTTATGGAGCAGTTCCAAAACGGCGTGAGCGGTTTCAAGCGCTTCCTCGAGGTGATGGACGAAAAGCCCGAGATACAGACCGAGGACGCCGAGGAGCTTAAAAACGTGAACGGCGAAATCGAGTTTAAGGACGTAAGCTTCTCCTACGAAGGCTCGCACGAGGTGCTGCACGACGTAAATCTCAAAATACGCAAGGGCCGCAAGCTCGCGCTGGTCGGTCCCAGCGGCGGCGGCAAAACCACCCTCTGCCATCTGCTGCCCAACTTCTACCGTCTGACCGGCGAGGGGAGCATACTCATAGACGGCAAGGACATCCGCGGTCTTACGCTGGACTCCGTGCGCCGCAGCATAGGCATCGTGCAGCAGGACGTGTTCCTCTTCGTGGGCACGATACGCGACAACATAATGTACGGCCGTCCGGACGCGACCGAAGAAGAGA
Source organism: Clostridia bacterium (assembly GCA_017543905.1). Classification (GTDB taxonomy): domain Bacteria; phylum Bacillota; class Clostridia; order Christensenellales; family Aristaeellaceae; genus RUG14130. The sequence goes on along the minus strand of JAFYFC010000011.1, from coordinate 22,342 downwards.
TGATCGCCGCCGCGAAGCGCGCGAACATACACGATTATATAATGACGCTCGAGCGCGGCTACGACACCGAGATCGGCGAACGCGGCGTAAAGCTCAGCGGCGGTCAGAAGCAGCGGCTCAGCATCGCGCGCGTATTTCTGAAGGACCCGGCCATACTCATACTGGACGAGGCCACCTCCGCTCTGGACAACACCACGGAGGTGCTCATACAGCACGCGCTGGACGAACTGTGCAAGGGCAGGACCACGCTGGTCGTGGCGCACCGCCTTTCCACCATCCGAAACGCCGACGAGATCGCGGTGGTGCTGGACGGCCGCATAACCGAACAGGGCACGCACGACGAGCTGATGGCCGCAAACAGCACGTACGCGAAGCTGTATTCCCTCCAGTTCCGCGAAAACGACCTGATAGACGAGGCCAGCTGAAAAACGCGGCGTTCGGGAAAGGTATTTAACGGGAAGCGACGGGCGCGGTATACACGCGCAGCGCTTCCCGAATTTGTAGAATGTAAACTCCCTTTATAAATCCTTCTCCATCCGCACGCAGCGGAAGGTGTCGCCCTGCACGGCTTCGCCGCGCACCTCGTAGCCGAGCTCTTCGTAGAAGGCCACCTTGTTGTCGCGGCTCTCCAGCACCGTTTTTTCGAAGCACATTTCCTCCGCCCAGTCCTCGCATTCGGACACGACCATCGTGCCTATGCCCAGACGGCGGTATTCGGGCAGCACGACCACGCGCCCTATCATCATCGAGCGCTTGTCCAGCGGGTACATCCGCGCGGTGGCGATCGGAAAGCCCTCGTCCGTCACCACGATGTACTTCGTATCCGGCGTGTCGTGCTCGTCGAACTCCTGCCTGAGCGGGATATGGTGCTTTTTCGCCATCGCCTGTATGCGCACGTAATACGCGCCCGCGCGCTGCCAGGTTTCCTCCGCCCGCAGCACCGCAAGGCCGGGCAGCTCCCTTATCTCTTTTATATCGCCCCCGCGCACGAGACAGCCGTTTATCCGCACGCTCTCCTCGTCCCAGCCGTATTCGTGCTGGCAGTAAGCGGCGGAATCGTACACCGCCGTGCCCGTAAAGACCTTGCCCCACGCGTCGATAATGCGCACGAGCTTTCCGTCGTACTTAAGCAAATCCTCCATGCGCCGCTTCACCTCACAGCTTTTTATAAAATTCAACCGCGCCGTCTATTTCCGCCTGCGTGGGATGCCCCTTCGCGATGCCGCCCACGAGCTTGAACGGGCCGAAGGTGTCGTAGCCCTGACAGCGGTACTCGCCCGCCTCGCGGCAGTTTTTCCGCGCAGCGATCTCGCGTATGCCCTTAAGGAACCTGCCCGCGGGCGCGCCGTGCGTATAGACGTAAAACACGTCCTTGCCTTCCGGCAGATGCGCGCGCGCGTATTCGATAAGCTGCTTTGCAAAGCCGCCGTAATATATGCCGGAGGCGAAGCCTATCCTGTCGCAGGCGGAAACGTCCGCGTCCGGCTGCTCGGTCACGTCTATAAGCGTTATGTCCTTATCCGCTTGCGCGATCGCGTCCAGCAGCTTTTTGGTGTTGCCGTGATGTCTGGAATAATAAACTATCGCCGTCTTCATGTCGTTTCTCCTCGGTTTTCACCTGCGCCGGGTAATACGCCGGCTGCCGTTCGTATATTCGTTTTTGGCTGGCTTCTGAATTAGAACCGTACAGCTGCCGTATCTGCGCCGGAAACGCGTCGGGCGCAGCATACGCAGATGCGGCTTACTGCTTAAGCCCTGCCCTGCGCGCGCGGACGTCCCTAAGACGCGCCGCGAGCGTGAACAGCGCTGAAACAAGCAGCGCGCCCAGACTGTCCGTAAGCACGTCCTTAAACGATGGGCCGCGCGCGGACACGAACATCTGGTGCGCTTCGTCCGTGCACGCATACAGCGCGGAGAGCGTAAGCGCAGAAAGCGCGTCCCGCATACGCCAAGCGCCCCGCTTTATGTACAGGTACACACAAAGCGTCAACGCAAGCAGCGCAAATTCGCAGAAATGCGCCGCCTTTCTGACCGCGTGATGACATTTTTCCAAAAACGCAGTGCGCTCGGCTGGCGGCAGGGTGTCGAAGGAGGGCTTTATCAGCCTGACCAGCCACTGCGTGAAGCCGCCGCTCAGGCGCGCGGAATCGTCCCCGCTCTGCGCGGAGAACACGAATATCATGACCGCCACCGCGAGCACCGCGGTAAGCGCGAGCGTAAGCAGAAGCTGCCTGCGCGTTTTGAATAAATGCGTCATAAACAGTCGTCCGCAGCTAAGCAAAGCCTGCTGCGGCGGGAGGGGCTTTGTTCCCCTCCCGCTTTTACTGAATCCGTCAGTTTCCGGATATCGTTATCCCGCCCGTCTGCAGGTAGGGCAGCGCGGAATTGCCGTCGAGCACCTGCTCCTTCGAGATCGCTTTCACGTTCGCGAACACGGCTTCGAGGTTGCCGCTTATCATGGTTTCCATGACCGCGCCCTTTATTTTGCCGTCCTCCACGTAGAAGCTGTTTTTCGCCACGCCGGAAAACTCTCCGTTCGCGCCGGGCTGACCGCCGGAGAAGCCGCCCACGATCAGCCCGCGCTTTACGCTTGCGATCATGTCGGCGACGGGCGTATCGCCCTCGTCTATAACGAACGCGCCGCCGTCGTTTTTGGTGACGCTAAGTCCCGTCTTGTTTGCGGCGTAGAGATTCAGCATGAAGCTCTTGAGCACGCCCTTTTCGATCAGCGTCACGTTTTCGGCGGCGTAGCCGTCGCCCGTATGCTTCTGACAGGCGACTATGCGGCTGTCCTGCGCCTGTGCGCGCACGGTCAGAGAGTCGCTTGCGACCTTCTGTCCCAGCTTGTCCTTCCACAGGCTCGTGCCGTCCATTATGACGCCGGCGGAAATATAATTGCCCACCAGCATCATGCCGAACTCGCCCAGCGCTGCGGGCGTGAGTATTATGTCGCCCTCGAACTTGCCGCCCACGCTTATGGGATTCAGGCTGTTTTCGGTGTCGGCGAGCGTCTTTGCGATGTTGCCGAGCGTATATACCGGTTTTGCGAGGTCGCCCATTATCACGCCGTCGTATGCAAGGCCCGTGGTCTTTTCGCCGTCGTTGCCCGCGAACTCAAGTACCGCCGAATATATGCCCGAATAGTCCTCAAATTCGGTGCCGTTCGAGTTTGCGTACAGGGAGTGTCCCTTGTCGTGGCTGGCGATGAGCGCCATTATCTTTATTTTGGGATGCTTTGCGCTTACGGTGTCCGTAAGCTCCTTGAGCCGCAGGTAAAACGCGTCCATGTCCGGTTCGTAGGTTCCGGTTTTGAACACCGCGGGCTCCTGATAGGCGGCTATGTCGTTTGCGGGGTCCTCGGGAGACGAGTTCGCGCCCTGCGCCGCGGTTTTTACCACCTTTTCAAGCCCCTCGGGCGTAAAATCGTTGCCGGAGGAGGAGCCCTTTTTGCCGCCTATAAACGCGGTGACCGACACGCGCTTTCCGAACGTGGTGCGGTAGAGGTTGAAATTCGTGCCTTCGGTGTTCAGTTCCCGCTTTTCGGTTTCCGCCACGCTGACGGCGTATTTTTCCACGCCGGACGCTGTGAGCAGGCTTTTAAGCTGCGATACGATATTTTTAATGTCTGCCATTTTATCTGCCTCCTATGGAAATCCGGCATCTCATCTCGGGGCCCGCCATGCCTACGGGCATGGGCTGCTTTTTGCCGCAGAAGCCGCTGGACGACCAGGTCACGTTGTCCGAAACCATGTCCACGGTCTTGAGCATTTCGAAGGCTATGCCGCTTACCGTGGTGTCGAGCAGCGCCTTGCCCAGACGGCCGTGCTTTATCTCGTAGCCCAGCGACACGCCGAACATGAATTCGCCCGTAAGGTCCGCCTGACCGTTCGAGGACTCTATGAGGTAATAGCCGTCGTCTATAGAGGCTATCATGTCCTCCAGCTTGTCCTTGCCCGGATGTATCGCGGTGTTCCTCATGCGGATGATCGGCTCGTCCGAGAACGTCCACGCGCGCGCGTTGCCCGCGGGCGTCATGCCGAAGAGCTGCGCGGTCTCGCGGCTGTTCATGTAGCCGGTAAGTATGCCGTCCTTTATAAGCGTCACGTCCTGCGCGAGCGTGCCCTCGTCGTCCAGATACACGGGCAGCGGCGCTTCCCTGCCGAAGGCTGTGGACGCGTAGTCCGTAAGCGTCACGAGCTCCGACGCCACGCGCTTGTTGAGGTTAGGCCCCGCCACGGAGCCGCCTATCACGAGGTCGGCCTCGACCGTATGTCCCACGGCCTCGTGCGCGAGCATTCCGCCCATCATGCCGCCCAGTATTACCGTCTTTACGCCCGCCTCGGCGTATACGCCCTCCACCTTGTCGCGCACGCGGGTGTACAGGCTGTCGATTTCGGGATACATATACGCGGTGTCCGCAAAATGATCCTCGAAGCTGCCCGCGCCGCCGAAGGCCTTGAACAGCTCTACCGGCGCGCCGTTTTTGCCCATCGCGGTCAGCATGACGTAAATGTAGCAGCGGGGATAGGTGACGTGCCCGCACGCGGCGTCGCTGGTCACGATTATCTTGTCCTGCGAATCCTCGGTATAGACGACCGTGCGGCTCACGAGGTCGGGATACGTTTTTTCGACGTAAGCGTCTATTTCGTGGCAGGTGTCGATTATGCGCTTTTGCTGCGCGTCGCGGATCTCCCTGCGCGGTTTTACGCTCCCATTCGCAAGAGCGGGATAGCTTCTGCCCGCGCCCTGCGCGCGCGCGTCCAGAAACAGCGCGTTTTCCGTCGCGGCCCTTACGACCGCCTCCGCGTCGGCCTCCGTATAGGACGCGGCGGACGCGAAGCCGTATCTGCCGTTTTTGGTAACGCGCGCGCTTATGCCGCGCGATTCGCTGGAGTCGTTCCGCACAAGATTGCCCTTGAGCAGTACCACCTGACGCGAACGGTTCTCGTGCCCCCTGAGCACGGTCTGCACCCCGTCCGCAAAGCAGACCTTCTTTGCGGTTATAATGTCTTTCAGCATGATGCACTCCTTATATGAATTTGGTGTCCGGATTATAACATATATATGCGTATAAAATCAAGATTTTATCTTACAAAGTATATGCATCGCGCAGGCGCGGGCGAGCGAGTGCTGCCGCCACAGGCATCGCGCGGGCGCGGGCGGGCGGATGTACGCAGTCTTCATCATGTTTTCGGGCACATAGGTATCGCGCAGGCGCTGACGGCTGCCGCTGCCGAATACCTGCTTTTTCGCACGCAATCCGATACGGAAAATACAGGCAGTTTTATAAAAGCACTCCGCCTCTTTTATTTTTTCAGCGCGGGGGCTTGCTTTTTCCCGCGCAGTGTGGTATGATTTGTATAACAAATCATACTTATAGGAGGTGCGTGCGCATGACCGCGCCGGAAGGAAGATACGCGTGGACGGTCACCGTGGGCGAAAAGGGGCAGATCGTGATACCCAAGCAGGCGCGCGAGGTATTCGGCATAAAGCCCGGAGATACGCTGCTTTTGCTGGGGGACGAGCGTCAGGGCATAGCCATACCGCCCAAGGCCGCGATGGACGTGCTCGCAAAGCAGATATTCGGTCCCGGCAAACCCGACCCGGCGTGAGAGCGCCCGCGTCACACAAATCGGAGAGTGAAAAAATGAGCATCTGCGAAGTAAGAAATCTGTGCAAGGAGTATCCGGGCTTTAAGCTGAAGGACGTCTCCTTCACGCTCGAGCCGGGCACGATAACCGGCTTTATCGGGCGCAACGGCGCGGGCAAGACCACCACGCTCAAATCCATGCTCGGTCACGTGCATCCCTCGCGCGGGGAGGTATACTATTTCGGTCTGCCCTGCGCGGGCAACGAAAACCTCATAAAGCAGCGCATCAGCTATTCCACGGGCACGGTGAATTATTATCCCAAGAAAAAGCTTAAGGAGCTCATCGCGGTCACCAGGCGCTTTTACGCCAACTGGGACGACGCGGCGTGCGCCGCATACCTTAAGCTCTTCGAGCTCGACCCGGAGAAGGCGCCCTGCGAGCTGTCCGAGGGCATGAAGGTGAAATGCAACCTTATGCTGGCGCTTTCGCACCGCGCGGAGCTGCTTATACTCGACGAGCCCACCAGCGGGCTGGATCCGTTTTCGCGGGACGAGCTGACGGAATTGTTCACGTTTCTCAAAACGCGCGGCGCGGCGATACTGTTTTCCACCCACATAACCTCGGACCTCGACAAATGCGCGGACAGCATCGTGTACATCCGCTCCGGCAGGCTGGTGCTCGCAGCGGAAAAAAGCGAATTCCGCGCGCGGCTGGGGCTGCCGGGCGAAACGCTGGAGCAGACCATGCTGCGTCTTGAAAAGGAGGCCAGAAATGAAGCATATTCTGTATAAGGAAACGCGTCTTTCGGCGCTTAAGCTGTCTTACGTGTTCGTCGCGTCCGCGCTTCTCAGCCTTGTGCCCGCGTATCCGATACTGCTGGGCGGCTTTTTCACGTCGCTGGGGATATTTTATTCCTTTCAGGCGATGCGCGAAAACCGCGACATCGGCTATTCGCTGCTGCTGCCTGTGTCCAAGGCGGATATCGTGAAGGGCAAATTCGCCTTCGTGCTGCTGCTGGAGGGAGCGAGCTTTATTATAATGACAATCGTGACCGCCCTGCGCATGAGCGTGCTTAAGGACGCGGCGGTTTACCGCGAAAACCCGCTGATGGGCGCAAATCTGGTGTTTCTGGGCTGGGCGCTGGTCATGTTCGGGCTGTTCAATCTCTGCTTCGTGCGCGGCTTTTTCAAAACCGCCTATTATATCGGAAAGCCCTTCGTATACTTCTGCGTGTGCGCGGGCGCAGTCATACTGCTCGCGGAAGCGCTGTGGCACGTGCCCGGCTTAGGCGCGCTGAACGCGTTCGGCACGGATCATATCGCGCTTCAGTGCGGCGCGCTCGCGGCGGGAGGAGCCGCGTTCGCGCTTATGACGTACGCTTCGCTCCGGCGCTCTGTATATACCTTCGAGCATACCGACCTGTAACACATCTGCCGCGCGGGGGCTGTACTAACAGGCGGAAGACCCGCCTCCGCGCGCGGTTTTTTCCGCGAGATTTCATCAAAGCTTTTCCCAAATGCAATCATACTCTGCTATAATCCCCGTTTGATTTCGGCGGCATGGCTGCCGCGAACGGAGGAACATATGCAGTTTACGGTTTTGACGGACACCTCGGGCAATTTACCCGCGCCCGTCGCGCAGGCGCGCGGGATACGGGTGCTGCCCTTTATTTATACTTACGACGGTGAGGAGCATACCTGCACGGACACGGACGCGTTCGACGCCGAAGCGTACTACGGGCGTATAAAGCAGGGGCTCAAGGTAACCACCTCGCAGATAACGCCGGAAAGCTTTGCCGCGTTTTTCGAAGGCCCGCTTTCGGAGGGCTCGGACGTGATATTCGTAAGCATGTCCTCGGGCATTTCGGGCTCCTGCGACAGCGCGCGCATGGCCGCGCAGACGCTTTCCGCGAAATATCCGGACAGGCGCCTCGAGATAATAGACACGCACGGCGCTTCGCTGGGCGAAGGTCTGATCGCGCTCAGGGCGGCAGATCTGCGCGACGCGAACGCGCAGACCGAGCAGGCGGCGCAGCAGCTGCGCGCGCTTGCGGAAAGGATGTTCAACGTCTTCACCGTGGACGATTTAAACCACCTGCGCCGCGGCGGCAGACTGTCCAATCTCTCCGCGCTGCTGGGCACGGTGCTGGGGATAAAGCCGCTTTTAAAGGGCGACACCGACAGAAAGATCGTGGCCTTCGGCAAGGTGCGCGGACGCAGAAAAAGCATAGAGGCGCTCGCGGCGATGTACGAAAAGCTCGCCGCAGAGCCCGAAGCGCAGACCGTGGGCATCGCGCAGGCGGCGTGCCGCGAGGACGCTCAAACGCTCGTTTCGCTCCTTAACAAAAACCGTCCGCCGCGGGAGATACTTACCGTGGATTACGAGCCCGTGACCGGCGCGCACGTAGGCCCGGGCGCGCTGGCGCTGTTTTTCGAAAGCAGCCCGGGCGTGCGCCTCTACGGCGAGGAGGGCGTGAGCGGCAGCCTGAAGGACGCGCTGAAGGTAGGCGAAAAAGCCCTGAGCAAGCTGAGCGCCGCCTCTGAAACCGCCCGCGCCGCCATAGGCAAAGCCGGCGAAACCGCCCGCTCCGGCATAGAAAAAACCCTGCGCAGGCTGAAGGACAGAGATAAAGAGTGAGGACTTATCTCACGCCTTCCCCTTGAGGGGAAGGTGGCGCGGCTGTGCCGCGATGGATGAGGTGGTGATGGAGCTAACGCTCAAAGTGGCGTGTATTGGTAACGAAGCGCCACCTCATCAGCGCGGCAGTCTTTTCCATACTGACGCAGTACAAGCTGTTGGACATATGCCGATCGACGTACGGGCGCTTGGAATAGACATGCTGTCCGCGTCAGCTCACAAGTTCAACGGACCGAAGGGTATCGGCTTTTTGTACATCCGGGAAGGCGTTTCCATTGAACCGTTCATGCATGGAGGCGCTCAGGAAGCAGGTCTGCGCGCCGGCACAGAAAACGTAGCAGGTATCGCCGGAATGGCTAAGGCTTTACAAGAGCACCATGAGTGCATGGCCAAAAAAGCCGCATTCGTAAATGGATTAGCTGAAACTTTGTTGACTGAGCTCCGAAAGACTGATCTGGACTTTCTGGTCAACGGAAGCGAAAATCGTATTCCCGGAAGCCTGAGTTTATCCTTCCGCGGTATCGACGGTGAGGCGCTGATGCATCGTTTGGACTTCAAAGGTTCGGAAGTATCTACCGGCTCTGCCTGTGATTCGACGAGAACCGTTCTTTCTCATGTGCTCCGCGCCATCGCTGTGCCGGAGGAATATGCATACGGCACGATCCGCGTTACGCTCGGTATGGACAATACGACGGATCAGATGCATACCCTTGCAGGACAGATCTGCGAGATCGTATCCGGGATGCAAAAGAGAAATCTGCAGCTATGAGGGTCTTCCGGCATTTATTTGAGAACCAATAAATCATAGGAGGCCTTGATTTTGACCGCAATGGAATCGGAGCTGCTTCGGCGTGGGTTTATACATGCGCATCATCTCCGTTCCGTTTTGAAGCGTTTTCGCTTTACTTTAACTTCCACAGGCTTACGCCGTCCGTGTACAACAGAAGGCCCGCCTCGCTCCAGCTGAACACGGGATACATGCCTTCGAAGACAAAGCTGAAGTAAAATTTTCTCCAGGCGCCGAAATCGATCCCCTCCGCCCTTAAGACCGCGCCGTCGCTTAAGCGCATCAGGAACAGCGCGCCTATGAACTCCCGCTCGTAGGCCGTGCCGTTCATGAGCTCCTCTTCGTTGTTGATGCCCGCGAGGATCGCGGCGTAGCGTCCGCCGGGCGAAAACTCCGCGTGGATCACGCTCCCCATGCCCGTCATATAGGAGAAGTTGCCCGGAAGGTCGCTGAGGATCTCACCCCGCCGCGCGCTGTCGATGGGCTCGAGCGTCTTCGGGCTCGAGATCGCGTAATACACGGTGTCCAGCATTTCGGCCGTGACGCTTTCCGTGTCGATGAGCTTAAAAGCCCGGGCGTTGAAAATGTTTCTTTGAAGGCCGCTTTCGCCTTCGATTATCGCCATGCCCGTCTTCGCGCAATAGCGCAGGTGCCTCGACTGCCATACGTCGCTGTCGGGTACGTCGATACAGCTTGCCGCCGAGCCGTCCGTCGGGGAAAAAACGAGGCGGGGACCTTCGACGGTTCTGTAGCTGCTTTCCAGACAGAGCAGTTCGCCCTTGCGGGTGAGAAAGAGCGAAGGGGGAGCGGCCCAGTTCAGGTCTTGACCGACCTGCGTGCATTCCTTCGTTTCGAGATCGTAGCGCAGAAGACGATAGGTACTGCCTTCATATTTCGTGCCCATGTAGGAAATATAGAAGTATTTTTCGTCGGGAGAAAAGCAGCCCGCGAGCGCTAATACCGCGCTTTTTCTGAGGATGCTATTCGACACCTGAGAATCCAGAAGGAAGAATTCCCCGCTCAGGCAGTCGACGATCGCGGGCAGGGCATACAGGTTTTCCAGACGCGTGGTGGCATTGGCGTAATTGCTGATAAAGACATAGCGCCCGCCCGGCGACCAGACGGCGCCGTCGGCGCCCAGATTCATTCTGTGGTAATCCGGCTGTTCGACCATAAACCATTTATAGAAATCCCTCAGCAGGCCGTCTTCGTCCGGGGCGCTGCGCTCCGCGCAGGGGAAGATCGATACGATCCTGCCCGGCGAGGCGGCGAAGGGGAGATACTTTTCGCCCAGAGCGATCACGCCGATTGCGTGCGTGCCGTCCGGGGAGTAGCTGTAAACCGTCGTGTCGGCCGTATTCAGCTTTTGCCTGAGCGTCGCTTCGTCCGGAACGTCAAGGCCGTATTCCGTGAGGACGTCCTGCGGCGGCAGCGTAAAGATGCAGCTGCCTGCATCCGGCAAGGAAAAATCGGCCCTTTCGAACACCGCGCTGCCCTTTGCAAAGGCCTCATCCAAAATGACGTCATAATCCGCCAGCGCGGACGATTGCGTGAACATCATCAGCAGGATAAGAATGAGGAGCGTAAGGCTCACCCGCTTCATATTGCTTCGCCTCTCTTTACTTTAATGTCCTATTATAGCACAAAACAGGTGTCCCTGTCCATCGCCGCGCGTTATTGTTAAGAAACAGGCTGCAGTACAAGAGCAAAAGCCAGAAGGCGGTTTTCTTCGAAACCCTCGAAATAATACCATGTTGCTGATGAAGGAATCGAGGAATTAGCAAAAACGCCTCTGAGCCGATAAGGTTCAGAGGCATAATTGTCAGAACGGTTTGTAAACAATAATGTAATGCCTTGACAAGTGACCTTTCGTTCACTATAATGAGTGAACGGAAGGTCCCTCTGTTTTGTATGAAGGTTATTACAGCGAACGCACAAAAGACAGAACATCGGATGCTGCGCTGGAGATGTTCTCACAAAACGGTTACTCAGGTACAAAGATCCGCGAACTGAGCGCATCCCTCGGCCTTGTGAACGAGCTTTTCGCCTTGCCATACGAACTCCTCCAAAAATACAGAATTATTTGATAATCGAATAGAATCCATATCAGCTCTCTCCGAACTCCTTCATCAGCCACGTCTTGCCGACCTGCCGTGCACCTTTCAGGACCAACGGTTTGCGGTCTTCACTCGTTTTCCAGCGGATTAAATCCGCAATTGCCTTGCGTTTCAAAAAAACACCGCCCTTCTCACGTATCCGTATATGCTATAACACATTTTTCTGACATTTTTACCTGTAAATCAACACATTTTTCCGTAATTGCTTTTATAAACAGCAAAATCAGCAGCGTCGAAATTGGAAATATGTGCTTTCGTCGGCTGGTTTTCTTGGAAAACATAGTTCTTTCCAAACTTTTGGAAAGAACATCCCGAAACGGGGGCAAAAACCGGGTGAAGGAGAAAAAAGAAAAATCCAGAAACCCGCATGGTTACTGGATTTTTCGTTGTGAAACGGGTACGAAAAAGATGGATTTTCGTTTTTGACAGATGGATTCGAACCCTTGAAAGTATATCATGATAGGTCAAACAAATCAAAAGCTTGTATTTAATTATGGTTATTTCCTCACCAGGAGCCGGATAAACCGAAGCATCATACGAATGGATCAAAGAGACAGTTGATAGTATTTTGATGCCCTTCCGTCCTCAATGAATTCTTCTAAAAACTGAAAGCCGTTTTTTTCAAGGACTCTCTGCGACGCGATATTATTGGAAAACGTGAAAGCGCCGATTGTTCCGATCCCAAACTTTTCATGGATCGCCTTCAAAAACAGGGAAACAGCTTCCGACGCGATCCCTTTGCGACAATACGTTATTTCAAAAATACAGAAACTCAGCATGGCGTTTGGCGTATCGGTCTTGTCGATGCAGTAGCACCACACATCTCCGATATATACGCCATCGACAAAGATCGTCCGTCCATAACTATTGCTGCCAGGAAGGAGCGTTTTATAATAGTCCAAAACAGCTTCCTCAGCGCTTTTTGCTTTTTGCGGCAACATAGTTTTTATTTCAGGCTGCTGTGATTTTTCATAATACATCCTTACAGTTGCTTCTGTTCTGTCATGAAGTAATACTGTCATCTTCTCACCTCTATGAATCCAAAAAAATTATCCTTTCCAGCAATATTATATCGGAAAACGTCCGATTTCGCAACAACTATTCATTTTTCAGTCTTCAGTTTTCAGTATTCATTAGAAAATCCTGTCGCTGTTTAATGAATATTTAAGACTTAAAACTTAAGAATGAAGAATACAAAGCAAAAATCCTGCCGACTGTCGTCGACAGGATTTTCGCTTTGGCGGAGGCGGTGGGATTCGAACCCACGAGGGCTTTCACCCTACCTGATTTCGAGTCAGGGCCGTTATGACCACTTCGATACACCTCCACGGCTCTTACGCAGATGCTAATTATACGGTTGCGCGCGCGCGTTGTCAAGCCTTAAACGGTAAAATAACGCGAATAAGCCGCCGCCGCGGCATTTAAGGATGGCGGCGCGGGCGCTACCTCAAAGAGCAAAGACCCCGCTCCTTACCCTATCCTTGCCACGTTATAATCCAAAAACTCGTTCGTTCTGAGCAGCGCTTCGTTTACGTCGGGGTGGCCGGAGAGCAGCTGCACGGATTTGAACGGCGCGCGGGGGGCTTTGAACAGTATGCGGCGCGCGCCTTCGCCAAGCGGCGTGGCCTGGAGCGCGCACGCTCTGCACACGCAGCCGCCCCGGCGCGCGTCGAAGCCCAGCGCGGTCTCCCGCGCGGACCTGCCGCACACGGCGCAGGCGTCCGCCGAGGGCGCGAAGCCCGACACGAGGCAGAGCTTCAGCTTGAACATCAGATCCAGCGCGCTTTGGTCCGTGTCCGAATACGCGAGGTACGTAAGCGCGGAGAGCGCGAGCTCGAACAGCTCCCCCGCGGGCTCCTCCGGCACGGAGACCTCCTCCAGGAGCCTTAGCCACGCCGCGCCCAGCGTAAGGCGCTCCATGTCCTCGCGCAGGGGATAAAAGCCATCCGTCACGCGGCACTGCGTAACGGTAAAGCGGCCGTGATTGAAATACAGCTGATACTGTCCGCACACGAAGGGCTCCGCGGCGTTCATCAGCTCGCTTTTGGGACGGCGGCAGCCGCGCACCGCCGCCTCCACGCGCCCTCTTTCGCGCGTGAGCAGCGTTACGATGCGGTCGTAATCCCGCCAGTCCGCGCGCCTGATTACCAGCGCGGACACGCTCTCGTTTAATACCATAGTATGCCTTTCGCAGTTAGAAGTTTACGCTATATTATACCGCAGCGCGCCGCGTTTTACAACCGCAGAATGTCCTGTAAAGCGCTGTTTTTGACGCCGTAATATTCCCGTCATTTTCACTGTCTGAATCATTATACCGCGCGCCGCCCGTACCGGCGGTGGCGCCGCTCCCCCAAATCTCTTTTGACAACTCACGCCCGCTGTGGTAAAATATTCGTATCACAGGAGGCGGGAATATGGATTACAAGCTTTACGATTATTTAGAGGACATCGAGGCGCGGCTCGATCTGGACAAGGAGCTCGAAATAGAGGCGTTCTGGGAGGACTGGAAGGAGTACCGCGCCGGCATGACGCACGCGCCCGCGCCCAGACCCGCGTCCGAGCCGGGGCTTAAATGGCCCGACATAAACATAAACGACGCGCTCGAGGACGATGAGGCGATGATCCTGAGCGAATTTCGCCGCGTGAGCGACATACTAAAAAAAAGCACGATCCATCCCCTGCGCGTAAGGTGCAATTACGGCGTCGGCAACGTAGCCACGGCGTTCGGAGCGCAGAAATTCATTATGCCGCGGGAAACCAACTCTCTGCCGAACGTGGTGAAGCTGGGACAAAAAGGCTGCGCGGCGCTGCTTGAAAAGCCCCTGCCGGACCGCCTTGCGGGCAATTTCAAAGACATATTCCGCGTGGCGGAAAAATTCAACGCCATACGCGCGAAATACCCCAAGATCGGACGCTTCGTGCGCATAGAGCAGCCCGACCTGCAGGGCCCGATGGACAATATCGAGCTTCTGTACGGCAGCGAATACTTTTACGATCTGTACGACGAGCCGGAGCTCATCCACGCGCTGCTTGCGAAAATGACCGAATTCATAAGCTTCATAATGGACGAATGGCTTAAGGTCGTGCCGGGCGGCACCGCGAGCTACTTCAGGCATATAGAAAAGGGCGCGCTCGTTATCCGAGACGACAGCGCGATGAACCTTTCACCCGACATGTTCGACGAATTCATAGCGCCCTACGACGGAAAGCTGCTTAAAAAATACGGCGGCATCGTGCATTTCTGCGGACGCGGGGATCACTTTATAGACCGACTGGCGCGGCTCGAAGGACTGCGCGGGATAAACATGTCCCAGCCGCATTTGAACGAAATGGAAAAGGTGCTCTCCTGCACGGTGGACAAGGGGCTGCATCTCTCGCTGTCAAGCCCCTGGAACGAATACGGCGCGCATAACCGGGACAATTTGCTGCTGCTGCCGTACTGAGGGCAGTATACGAAAAGAGGTAATAGCATGAAACGGACGAAAATCAGGCTGCGCCGCGCGCTGTGCGCGTTTATGCTGGCGCTCTGCCTGCTTATCCCGCATACGTCTGCCGCGGCGGAAGATGCAAGCGAGCCCTATCAGCCCAGCCGCATAATCGTGTCGCTCGGCGATTCGTTTTCCTCGGGCGAAGGCAACGAACCCTTTTACGGGCAGAAGATCGAAGGCACGGTCATCGACCGGAGCCTCGAGCAGAGACTCGAAAGCGAAGACTGGCTCGGCCACCGCTCCACCAGGTCCTGGCCCGGCCGGCTGACCCTGCCCGCCGTTTCCGGCCCCATGAGTCAGAATAAGGACACGAACTGGTATTTTTTCGCGTCCTCAGGCGCCACGACCGATCATTACTGGGGCACACAGTACAGGCCGATAAATAAAGTAAGGACTCCTCAGGATTTTGCAAAATCCGAAATCGAAAACATGAAAAAAACGCTCGATATGCTGAAAGGCGAAGATATAAAGTATGAAAGGATGGAAATATTCATAAATGAATCGAGGCCTATCACGCCTCAGCGGGAAGCGCTGGTCAATCTGGCAAATGAATTAAAAGCACAGGGCAGGCATGTGGATTACGTCACGCTGACGCTGGGCGGAAACGACGTGGGCTTCAGCGACATTGTGACCAAAGTATTCACGCCGGAAGCTTTACAGGATGAAGAGCTTAAGAAATATACGCTTACGGAAATGCTGGACAGCGCCAGGGCTCATCTGCCGACGCTGGACGAAGACCTGGAAAACATATATAAAGATATTTCAAAAATACTGGGCAAAGATACGGCGATCATCGTGGCCGGCTATCCGCCGCTCTTCGCGGAACGCACGCTCGAAGAAAAGATAAGTCGGATCGTGAGCGAAGAAAACAAAGAAGCCACCACTGACGCCCTGCTTTCACTGCTGCTGGGCGTAGGCGGTACAGGCACTAAAGCCGTGTTCGAGGGAGCCGAAGTGCTTGCCGATATTATTACGGGCGGCATACACATATACAACGCGCTGGGCACGTACACAGTCACGGCGCAGGAGGCCGCGGAGGTCAACGAGGCGGTAAGGGAATTCAACGAGCATCTGAAGAAAAACGTTGAGAGTCTGCAGGAGCGGGGCATAAACATCCATTACGTCGACGTATACGAAGCCTTCGACGGAGACGGCAAAGGCGGACACGCGGCGTATTCGGACGAGCCGTATCTGAATCCCGTTGAACTCGTAAGGACGTATCAGGATTGGGAGGGCACACTGACGAAACTTGGCAGCTTCTACTCGGTCCATCCGAACGAGGCGGGGCTTGCCGCATACGCCGAGTGCGTGCAGCAGAAAATAAACGAACTGGAAGCCCGCAAAATGTTCAAATACGCCTGGGACCGGCTCACTGCGAACGGCAGCTGGTACGAGGGCCGGGCGGAATACATAAACTACTCGGACTTCGGCACGATCGACATCATTCAGGCGGACGTCTGCGACAGCCGCGTGACGGGCTACGATCCCAAGCATCCCGAAACCGCCTATGCCGCCGCGTCGGGCCGGCGCTACGACGACGTGGCCGGGCGCGACTGGCAAAGCTACGAACGCACGCGCGGCGACGGCAAAAGCAGCTGGCCCGTGTTTTTCATAGATACCGGCATCGTCGAAGGCGTGACAAGCTATAATTACACCTATGACGCAGCCGATATGCAAATCGAGCTGGAAAAAAACAGCTTCACGGTCCATCTGTCCACGGAGCAGCTGCTTAAGCTCGATATGAGCGTATACCAGATACTTGAAAGGTGGCAGGAGGACACGGAGTATTCAGACGGCGAGCATTCACTCGCGGAAATTTACGATAACCCCTATATGCTCTTTGACGGCTCATATTCCTCAGACGAGTACTTGAGCGACATATGGGATTACATACTCTACGGCAACGGCATGAGCGGCCTGCGCAGCGGCAGCATGACAGATCTCGAGCTGAAGGGCGTGGATATGGAGGTAGGCTTCCTGCCGGACATGACCTTCGACTACGTGTATTTTATCACCGAGGGGAGCGTGCAGAACGAAAACGGCCTGAAGCTGGACATGACCCGCCAGCTCGAATATATCTTTTCCGACTCCCCGACCGACGCCTACGCGCTGCTCGGCATGGACGAGGACGAAGAATACTACGACGATTACGACCTCGAGGGTCTGCTCGAAGGCTTTCTGTTCGGGCTGCTGATCGGCTGATTGGATTATAATGCGCAGGCGAGCAGTAAATGCTTCTGCGCGCATGTATATAATAGCTTTACAAAATAACGAAGCGGATCGGTATGCGCGCGCGTGCCTTAAGGCTCGGCTGTGTATACCGATCCGTTATTATGCTCCGTGTTTCAGCAAGCGCTGCCTACTTCAGTTCAGCCAGTCTACGCTGTCAAGCGCCGTGTATCTTAGCCCGTTTTCGATGCAGTATTGCTCGGCGTACGAACCGCGGTATACCTTGAGGGGGATCTGAACTGTCTGACTAGAACCATCATAGTAATATGTAGTAGTAACAAAATTTTTTGAGCCTGCATATCTGCCGCTCCCAATTTCCGTAACGCTCTTCGGTATAGTGAGCTCCGACAGAGAAGAATTGCCGTTGAATGCACCCTCTTCGATCACACGCAGACGGCGCGGCAGGTTTACGGAGGCAAGGTTTCCGCATCCTGAGAAAGCTCTATTTTCAATAACGAGCAGGCTTTCCGGCAGGATGACCTGAACGATATTGGCATTATAAAAGAAAGCCTCTCTTCCTATAATTTCGATGCCCTCCGGAACGGTATATGTCTGTTCCGTCCGCCCTTCGGGATAAGCCACAAGCTTTTTGTCCGCCTTTGAAAACAGCACGCCGTCAACCGACGCGTAATACTCATTGCGGGGCGATACGGTTATGCTTGTCAGTGAGTCGCTGTCAAACGGATTGGCTTCTATATAACTGACGCCCGCGGGTATCTCTATGGTTTGAAGGGCGCAGCTGAATAATGCTGATTCCCCGATCGAGACCAGCGAATCCGGCAGATTCAGAGACCTCAGATTCCGGCAGACGAAAAACGCTTGATACTCTATTGAGCGCAAGCCCTCCGGCAGGGTGACGCTGACCAGATTACTCCCGGAAAAAGCCCCTCTTCCTATTACTTCGACTCCATCTGGGACGGTATACCGTTCATCTGTGCGCCCTATAGGATATGTTATAAGTCTTTTGTCCGTTTTTGAAAACAGCACGCCGTCGATCGTCGCAAAATATTCGCTGCGCGGCGAAACACTGACCGCCGTAAGGTTTTTACATTCCCGGAACAGGTTGCCCGTTATTGACCGGAGGCTTTCCGGCAGTTCAACCGTACGGAGATTATCACAGCTCATAAAAGCTTCTCCGCCTAATGAAAGCAGGCTGTCCGGCAATTTAATCTCTTCTATAGCGCTGTGATAGAAAGCATTTTCACCTATCTCAAGCAGACTTTGCGGCAAATCTACCGATTCAAGCTCATAATTATGTGCAAAAGCCCAACGCTCTATCCTTTTTACTCCATCTGGAACAATTACCCGTTTCATGCTGAGCAGACTGTTTTGGCCAAAAGCCAAATAGCCTACAGACTTTACGCTCCTGCCGCCCAGTGTTGCGGGTATTACAAGCTCCTCTTTGCGGTATTCGCCTATGTAGCCTGTTATCTCGACTGTGCCGTCCGTAAAGACGCGGTATTTGTAATTCCCGCTCACGCGCTCCTCTTCGTCCATGTATTCCCATTCAGGGTCTGACGCATCAGGCTCCGGCTCTGCATCGGCTTCGCCCGAAGCGGCGTCTGCGGTGCTTACCGCTTCAAGCGTGAAGCCTTCCGTTTTGTAGCTTCCCGCGTACGCGGTCACAAGAAAATCGTATACGTTGTCCGCGTTAAGTCCCGTAACTGTAAAGCCCGCGCTCACCGTCTCTCCCGCCTGCGTCCACGCCGTGTCGCCGCTTAACCGATACTCCACTGTGTAACGGGCAGCGTGCGCGGCCTCGTCCCATGTGAGCGTGACAGAATCCGCGGTTTTGCTTTGCACAGAGGCGTTCGTTACGCTGCCCGGATTGTCCTGTTCGTTTTCAGGCGTATAGCCGAAATACAATACTATCGAATACATCAGCTCGCTTGAATCCTTGTAGCCCTGCGTCTGCTCCAGCAGCATGTACGCGCCGACGTAATCGCCGTTATTTAAGCGTTTCATCGCTTCAAGATAAAGGCTTTCGTACTGCTCTATAAGTATCCTGTCGCAGCGCTTCATCGAATCGAAAAACGGTATCGCGTCCTTATAGAATTCCGCCGCGGCTACTATGTCGCCGTTATACTCGTATTTGCGCGCCTCGGCGTAGCTTTTGAGCCGCGCGACGTTCTGAATGGAGCTGTCTGTCAGGTTGTCCTCTATGTACCTGTCGAACTCCCCGTCCTTTTCCAGCATGTTCAGAAAATGCGTCGTCATAAAGCCGAAGTCGTTCTGCGCGACGTTAAGCAGCACGTTCACGTAATACGCGAAGGTCGCGCTTTTACTGTAGTTTTCAAGGCTGTCGAATTCCCTTTTTATCGCGGAAAGCGTGACGACGCTTTCCTCGGTGCCCTGCAGGTAGGTTTCAAGCGCAGCGACCGCGGAAACGTACTTTTGTTCCTTCTGCGTGCTGGACATACCGGACGCCTGCGCGCAGATCGAAAGCAGCAGCATAATTACGATTGCCAAACGAAGCTTCATGACGTAAATCTCCTTAATTTATAAGCTTAAAGCTTTATTATACACATTTTTAAATAACCCGTCCGGGGGCGAGGCCTTACCTTAGGAAGTATTCAAGTCCCTTTTCGCGCGCGTACGTTTCCGCGCAGCTGCCCTCGTATACCAGCAGCACCGCGGACGTACAGCCCTCGAAGGCGGTCTCGGATATGTACGCAAGCGAGCGCGGAAGCAGGACAAGCAGCAGGCTTTCGCAGTCTCTGAACGCATACGCGCCAAGCCCGGTCACGTTTTCGCCCAGAGTTATCTGCGCGAAGGCGGAACACGCGAACGCGCCGTCTGCTATAGACTTTAGCTCCTGCGGCGCATACGCGCACGCGCCTTTTGGTATCACGCGGCTTTCCTTGAGGACCGCGCCGCAGATCTCGCACGCTGTTTCTCCCGTGCGCCCGTCGCTTTCGTGCGTCGCGGGCACGGGCGGCTCGGACGTGTATACGTGCTGCTGAGGGTCGGTCAGCAGCACCGTTTCAAGCCCCTGCGCGTGCGAATACGCCTGCGCGTCCGAAGCCTCGAAACAGTACACCACGGGCGACGCGCCTTCAAGCGCGTCCTCGTCAAAAACGACGCTGCCGCCAAGCACGTACAGCCGCTCAAGCTCCGCGCAGTCCGCAAGCGCGTGCGCGCCCAGCTGCGCGACGCTTGCGGGCAGCGCGAGGGATACGATATGCGCTCCCGAAAACGCGTTTTCCTCTATATGCGTGACCCCATCGGGCACGATCACGTGTCCGCCCAAGCCGGGTTTTCCCCGAGCGTAAAGCTCCTGCGCGCCGCCACAGCGGAATTCCAGGCCCGAAGCCGCGCGCACGCGGAAATACATGCCCTCGCCGCTTACCAAACGCGCCGCCGTGCAGTCGAGCGCGGAAACCTCTATCACCCCGCCCAGCGCGCTGCAGCCCCAAAAAACGTCGCCTCCCAGCGCCGTAAGGCTGGCGGGCAGCGTGACGTCCGTAAGGCTCGCGCAGGAGTAAAACGCGCCGAACCCGATCTCGCTCAGTCCCTCCGAAAGGCTCACGCGCTCGAGCGCGCCGCAGCCGTTAAACGTGTCGGTGCCCAGCACGCGTATTTCGGAAGGGACGTTTGCGTATTTTAACGAGCTGCAGCCCATAAACGCGCCGCTGCCCAGAGAGGTGAGCGTTTCGGGCAGCGTGACGCCGGAGAGCTGTTCGCAGCCGTGAAACGCGTTCATGCCGAGCGAAACGAGCTGCGCCGGAAAACGAGCATATTTAAGCGATTTGCAGTTGTAAAACGCGCTGTCGCCTATCTCCGTAACGGTTTCGGGCAGCGTTATTCCGCCAAGCGCGCGGCAGTTTCTGAACGCGCTTACGCCGACGGATAAAAGGCCGGAGGGCAGGCTTATTTCCTGCAGGGCGGAAAGCGCGTTGAACGCCGCGGTGCCTGCGCGCGTTATGCCTTCGCCCACCGTGCAGCGCGTGACCGACGCGCGGTACTGATACCACGGCGCGCCAGTAAGTGTATAATCCGAAATCGCGCCGTCTCCGCTTATAAGCAGCTCTCCGCTCTCCGTGAGCCGCCAGAAGGCGTTTTCGCCGCAGACGCCGGAGGCGATATCGCCCTCGCCCCGAGCGCACGCGCACGCGCACAGAATAAGCAAAAGCAGCAAAATGCGCCTCAATCGAAAACCTCCCATATCGCCGCAGACCCCGTTTCCAATCAAGAAGGCTGTGTCCGCGGAGAGCTTTTAATCAGTATTCGAACGTAAAACCGTTTTCCGCCGCCCAGCTTTCCGCATAGGAGCAGGGCGTCACCACCAAAACCGTTCCGGGCGAAAACGCGTCCTGCGCGATATAATCAACGCCGCCCGGTATCTGCACCGCGCCTGCGTCTGTCCCCGTAAAAGCATTTCTTTCTATGCGTTTCAGTGCCGTCGGCAGCCTGAACGGGCGCGGCATCAGTATATACTGAATACGGTCTGTTCGCTTATGCGAGCGGTTACGCCGCAAAACACTTTTTTCCTGCGCTTTCGTCCCTTAAAACTATAAACGGGGCTGCCGTTTACAGCGGCAGCCCTTTCGATTAAAACTTTTGGTTTAATACATGCTTCTCAGGCTCGTGCAGTTCATGAACGCTTCGGCGTCGATGATCTCCACGGTGTCGGGCAGGTCGATCTCCTGAAGGATGGTATTGCCCTTGAACGCCGCCTCGCCGATCACCACGATGGGCAGGCCGCTAAGCGTCGCGGGCACTGTCACCGTCGCTTCTACTCCTTCGTAGCTCACTATCACGATGCCGGTTTTGTCCGCGTTCTTCTTGTACACGAACACGCCGTCGTCGGTCACGCGGATGCCGCTGGCTACGATACTGACCGCGCTTGAAAGCTCGCTGGTCATCGTCTGGCCGCCCACGGTGCCCGTCGCGGAGACCTTGAAGAAGTAGGTATCCGCCGTATCGGGATCTTCTACCTCGCCGCTCGCGGTGGACCAAGTCGACACCAGCGTGTATTCGCCGTCTTCAGCGTCGGAGATATATACCTCGTAGCTGTCCGCCGCCGCAACCTCGTCCCAGGTCAGAGTGAACAAGCCGTGAATCTCGCTGACGCTAAGTCCGGTGGGCGTGTCGACGCCGCGCAGAGAAACGGTCATGGGATCGCTGGTCACGCTCTCGCCGGTCTCGTCCGTTACCACGCAGCGGTACTGACGGCCCACCATCGCGGGCAGGAACTTCACTTCATAAGACGCTACCTTGTACTTGGACGCAGCCCATGTGTCGCTGCCTGCGTTCTTTACATACCACTGATAACTGAGCTCACCCGTGCCGGTCGCTTCGATGCTGATCGTGATCATGTCGTTCAGATTCGCACTTACGTCCTGCGGCTGCTGGGTTATGGTCAGCGGCTCCGGCTCGGCATACTTGCTTACGGTCATCGCTTCGCTCGTTACGCTGCCGGTCTCGTCCGTTACCACGCAGCGGTACTGACGGCCCACCATCGCGGGCAGGAACTGCACCTGATAAGACGCT
>JAFYFC010000010.1 GCA_017543905.1 Clostridia bacterium | reverse complement strand
TTAACTGTCTTGTACGTTCGTTTCTTAGTTCTCTGTATCGTTTTCAAGGTCCGTCGCCGTCCCGTCTCCCCGCTCAGCGGGCTTAAACCCAAGCCCCCGAGCCGTTCCTCGCGGACAGCTTGTGTATATTACTACAACCCTCCCCACTTGTCAATACCTCTTTTGCTGAATTTACAGAGGGTTAACGGAAAGGGCATTCAACATTTCTTCAGTTCGTACCTTTTGCTGTCAGCTCAGTCTGCACATTTTGAATTCATGCATTCGTTTATAGCATTATATGTCAAAAATAATCCGGATTAATAGGTAATTTTGCTATAATATGTACTTGACATAAATCAAATACTCTGCTATACTTTAGGATGTCAACGGCATTATGCCGCAAATTCATACAAAGGAGTGCAATATCTTATGAAGAAAACCCTGTCGTTTATGCTTGCACTGTTACTGGTGCTTGCTGCTCTGCCCTTTGCAGTCGCAGAGTCCGCTGATGACGATCCGTACTTCGGAAAATTCGACGAGCCTGTAGTAATCAAGGTTGTCGAGAGCAGCGCGGACGAAGCTCCCAACTGGACATGGGAGGACAACGAATGGACCCGCGAATGGAAAGAACGCTTCAATATTGAAATAGAGCTGCTGTGGAATACCGGCACGGCCGACGACTACAACACCAAATTCTCGATGGCGATGCTGACCGGCGAGCTGCCCGACGTTATGACGCTCAACTCCAAGCAGTTCAAAGAGCTGTTTGAGAAGGGCCTGCTTGCAGACATCACCGACGTCTACGAAAACAATATTTATCCCTTCCTGATGAACGAGATCATCAAGGCGCAGGACGAAAGCGTGCAGGAAGCCGGCGTTATCAACGGCCGCCGCTACGCGATCACAACCTCCGGTCTCGGCACCGTATCGCGCACGTACATGATTCGTCACGACTATCTTGAGGAAATCGGCGCAGAGCTTCCCACCACGCTGGAGGAGCTGGTAGAGCTCGGCAAGGAGTTCGTCGACGCGGGTCTTGCCAAGTACGCCCTGCTGCTCGAGCAGAAGGTGACCGGCGAAGGCTACACCGACATGCAGGCGGTCGCAAACGGCTACGGCGCATATCCGAACATCTGGGTGCGCGACGCTGAGGGCAAGCTGGTTTACAGCCCCACCACAGAAGGCATGAAGAAGGCTCTCGACCTGTACAAGGAGCTGTATGACGGCGGTTATATCCAGCCCACCTTCGCCACTGAGGTAGGCGACAACGTGACCGCATACATCAAAAACGGCGAAATCGGCATACTGCCCTCTGATTACTGGGTAGCCACCTGGCCGCTGCCGCTTACCGACGAGAACGGCAACGTGATCGAATTCGACATGGTTCCCGTACTTCCCTCCGAGGAGAATGAAGACTTCCATATGCAGGGCACCGGCTCCATGGCCGACGTCAGCTACGTCTGCGTAAGCGCCGCGTGCGAGCATCCCGAAGCGGTAATGCGCATATTCAACCATACCTGCTCCGTGAACTCCGACCCCGAGCTGCAGGATACCGGCCGCTTCCACACCGCGAAGCTTGAGGACGGTACCGAGATCAGCGTACATATGCACAATCCTTCCCCCGTACGCTACTGGACCGTTCCGAACGTAAACACCAAGACCGGCAAGGCTGTGTACGACGCGCTGAACGGCGACCTCGCCGCGCTCGACGCGAACCCGCACTATCAGCAGCAGTATGACAACGTGCAGAAATACCTCGCGGCTGTCGAAGCCGGCGACAAGGACGGCATCCGCGCTTCGTGGGCTATGTACAAGCTGTTCGGCGGCGAAGGCAGCATTTACATGAACTTCTATAACGCAGTTCAGGACGGCACGTTCATTTTCGACGCGCGCACCAGCAAGACCGAGGACTACGAGCGTCTGTGGGGCTCCCTGCAGCAGCTTGAGAACACCTTCTATGTAAACTACATAGCAGGCACTGAAGACACTACCTTCGAGGAATTCGTCGAAGAGTGGTACGCCGCCGGCGGACGTCTGCTGACCGATCAGCTGAACGAAGAATAACCTAGTAATTCCGCCACACAAACCGGCAGCCGCATGGGCGCCGAACAAATGCGGCCGCTCCGTCCGACCTGAAGCCGGACGCGGGCGGCCGCCCGTATATTCCCCGAACATACTTGCTTATCCGAAAGGAGACTGAATATGTCTGCCGCGGTCAAGGTTCGCAAACACAAGGGGCGCCTAAAGCGCGATCCCCTGCTGTGCATAATGCTGATACCGGGATTTATATATCTTGCGCTGTTTGAATTTCTGCCTTTGTTCGGACTTATAATAGGCTTTCAGGATTTTAAGCTTTCAACCGGCGTATTCCATTCCACATGGCTCGGAATAGACAATTTCCGGTATATATTCACGATGTACCCGAACTTCTGGCGCATAGTGAAAAATACCGTTGAGATAGCGCTTTTAAAGCTTGCCTTCGGCTTTACCGCGCCTATACTGGTCGCGCTGATGCTGCACGAGGTAAAAAACACGCTTTACAAACGCACGATACAAACCCTCGTTTACGTGCCGCACTTCGTCAGCTGGGTAATACTTTCAGGTATACTGCGCACGATACTCGACCCGAACAACGGCATGCTGAACTATATTATCACCTCGCTGGGAGGCGAAGCCGTATACTTTCTGGGCGACAACAGCACGTTCAGAGGCGTGCTCGTGGTATCCGCCATCTGGAAGGAGATGGGCTGGGGCACCATAATCTATATGGCCGCGCTCACAGGCACCGATCCCGCGCTGTACGAGGCGGCTATCATAGACGGTGCAAACCGTTTTCAGCGCGCGGTGCATATAACCCTGCCCGCGATACTGCCCATCATCGTGCTTAATCTTATCCTGTCGATACCCGGTATACTGAACGCGGGCTTCGACCAGATATTCAACCTCTACAACGAACGGGTGTACAAGGTAGCGGACGTACTGGACACGTTCATTTACCGTCTGGGCATACTGGACAGCCAGTACGGCCTGTCGACGGCGATAGGTCTTGTAAAGAGCACTATAGGCTCGTTCCTGCTGGTGTTCTCCTACTGGGTCGCCAACAAAACCAGCGGCTACCGCGTATTCTGAGGAGGTGAAAGCATGTCCGACATCACAGTAAAAAACATACCCCACCGCAGGCACCGCATACACACGAGTCCTGTCGAAAAATGCTTTACCTGCCTTATATACGGTATTCTCGGCTTTCTGGGCATCATGTGCCTGATCCCGTTCGTGCATCTGATCGCGCTGTCCTTTTCAGGCTCCGATCCCGTAAAGGCAGGCAAGGTAATGTTGTGGCCGCTGGAATTTAACGTTGACGCGTATAAATACGCGCTCGATCATCCCGCCTTCCTGCGCGCGTTCATGATAAGCGTCGTACGCGTCGTGGTGGGTACGTCGATTGCGCTGTTCATGCTGATGGTCACGGCGTATCCGCTTTCGAAGCCCGCTGAGGCCAGCCCTCTGAACCCGCTGTTCAAGGTACTGATGATCGTCGCGATGCTGACCGGCGGCGGCCTGATCCCCATGTACATAGTGATGAGCTGGCTGCATCTTACCAACACCTTCTGGGCGCTGGTTATACCGGGCAGCCTGAGTCTTTGGAATACGTTCATGGTGATGAACTTTTTCCGCGCGATACCGGCCGAGCTCGAGGAGGCGGCGGTCGTGGACGGCGCCACGAGCACGCAGATACTCGTGCGCATATACATACCGCTTTCCGTGCCGGTCATCGCTACGATGGCGCTGTTCGTAGGCGTAGGGCACTGGAACGACTGGTTCAGCGGCATGCTGTACATGGCGCGCACGCAGGATTACCCGCTGCAGACTTATCTGCGTCAGGTCATAACTACGCCGGACTTCTCGACGCTCACCGTCGAGGAAATGCAGAAATACGCGCAGATCACCTCCAAAAACAATCAGGCGGCGCAGATACTGATCGCCACCTTCCCGATAATGTGCGTATATCCCTTCCTGCAAAGATACTTTATGACAGGCCTTACACTGGGGAGCGTAAAAGGATGAAGCATTATTCGCTGCACGAAATCACGCGCGCGCTCGAGCAAACGCCGGACATGCCCTTCGGTCTGATGCCCGGCGCGCGGGAGACCATGCTGAAAACCGCGCTTAAGAATCCCTCGTATTCATGGGTGCTGCCCTACATGCGCGAGCTTGTGGAAAAATACCGCAAAACTCCCATCGAAGCGCCTTCGTATACCGCATATGCGGCATGGGCGCGGGAGGGAACGCGCAGCAAATTCGACGCGTCTATGTACGCGCTGCGCACGCGGCTTAACATGATGACGGTCGCGGCGCTGCTTGACGTGGACGGCGCGAAGGAGCAGTACGAGGACATACTTTACGCCTTTTTGCACCTGCCCACGTGGGCGCTCTCCGCGCATCATTTCGACCGCATATTCGAGGACACGTGGGACGATATTCCCGAAGGCCCCTTCGACGCGGACGGACGCATACGCGGCATAGGCAGAAGCCGAAAGCAGTGCCTTGACCTGTGCGCGTGCTCCGCCGCCTTCGGCATAGCCGAAAGCGCGCAGCTGCTGGAGGGCAGGGTCGAAAAGAGCCTGCTGCGCTGGGCGCGGCAGGAATGCTATCACCGGGTGCTGGGCAATTTCATGCAGCTTTCGCCCTATCCGCATTTTGAAATAAACCCGAACAACTGGTCCGGCGTGTGCATGAGCTCGATCGGCGGCGCGGCGATATACCTGATAACCAAGCCGCGCACGCTCGCGCCCGTGCTGATGCGCGTAATAGAAGCGCTGAACGTGCATCTGTCCGGCTATTACGACGACGGCACGAGTCCCGAGGGCTTCGGCTACTGGCAGTACGGCTTCGAATATTTTCTGATGTTCGCGGACCTTTTGCGCCAGCGCAGCGGCGGCAGGATAGACCTGCTCGGCGCGGACGAAAAAATCCGCCGCATAGCCGGCTTCGGCGCGGATTGCTGCTTCAAAAACGGGCTCAAGCTTCCCTTTGGCGACTGCAACATTCACGGAGTATTCGACGAAAGTCTGCGCCGCTACATAGGCGCGCGCGGCATAAACGTGCCGCCTGAGGGCGATATGAAGAAATCGTTCGACTCCGCGTTCGAGCATACGAATATGCTGATCCGCCACCTCGCCTGGGACATGCAGCCGCAGCAAAGCACGCTCGTGCATCCCCGCGCCGCGGTGTATCCGGTTAGCCAGATGTTCATGGGCTTTTACAAAACGCCCGAGGACCCCGTGTATCTGCTGGTGAAGGGCGGCAACAACGGAGAAAGCCACAACCATAACGACGTCGGCACCTTCGTCATAATCCGCGGAGACCAAATGCTCGCAGCGGACACGACAGGCGGCAGCTACAGCAAGGAGTATTTCAGCGACAAGCGCTACACCTTCTTCGGCACGCGCTCGGGCGGGCATAACTTCCCTATGGTCGACGGCGTCGAACAGGAAGGGCACGGCCGCTGCCGCTGCGCCAGGTTCGAAAGCACTTACGCAAACGGCACGGACACGACCGTGATGGACCTGGGCGGCACGCTTAATGCGGACGCGCTTGACGGCTTCACGCGGAAGGTCAGCGGAGAGCGCGCAAGCGGGCGCATCACTGTGGAAGACGTATTCACGCTCAACCGTCCCGCCGAGATACGCGACCGCGTGATAGTCCCCGGCGAAACAGAAAAGCTCGCCGAGGGCAGGCTTCTGATCGGAGGAAAAGACGGCATGATACTCACATTCGACTCCGGCAGCTTGCGCGCCGTCATAACTCCCACCGAGCATACGCTCGAGGGAAAGAAGATATACACGCTCGATCTGATGCCCAAGACCGCCCGCGCAGGCGAGCTTACCGTAAAAATGCAGTGGGAAACCGCTTAAAACAGAGCTTTTCTGAGGTTAAACAGGCGGCGCGCTTTACGCGGCGGCGTTTGCCGCGCGTGCGCGGCGCGAGCCAAACCGTCTGCCGGCTCCGGCTTATCATGCCGGGTCGGCTTTTTTGCGCTTATTGACACTTTAATTTATTCCTGTTATAATAAAAATGCATTATAATAAAGTACAGTGCAGCGCAAAAGTCGGCGCGCCGGATTTTTACCGTGTACCGGCGCAGTTGACGGCATACGGGCGGAGGTGACAGTATGGCCGCGGATTATACCGGATACACGCGTGAACAGCTTTTAAGCGAAATAGCTGCGCTTGAAAG
This sequence comes from Clostridia bacterium, assembly GCA_017543905.1. Taxonomy (GTDB): domain Bacteria; phylum Bacillota; class Clostridia; order Christensenellales; family Aristaeellaceae; genus RUG14130. The sequence continues at coordinate 25,264 of JAFYFC010000010.1, read as the reverse complement.
CAGGCTTGACGCCGCGAACGCCGCAAACGTCGCCAAGGAAGTGTTTCTGAGCAACATGTCCCACGACATACGCACCCCCATGAACGCGATACTCGGCATGGCGGCGCTGGCCCAGAAGCACATCGACGAAAAAGGACGCGTCGCGGATGCGCTTAACAAAATCCAGACCGCCGGCGCGCACCTGCTGGAATTGATAAACGACGTGCTGGATATGTCCCGCATAAACTCCGGACAGCTCAGGCTGAACGACGAGCTGTTTTATCTGGGCGATCTGATGCACGAAATCTCGATCATAATCAGGCCTCAGGCTGAGAAAAAGGGACATAAATTCTATTTCGACGCCGATCAGATCGAATACGAATCGCTAACCGGCGACGCGCTGCGCTTAAGGCAGATATTTGTAAACATAATAAACAACGCCGTAAAATACACGCCCGACGGAGGCGAAATCCGCGCGGGCTTTTCTCAGAAAATCGAAAACGGCGCGTGCACGCTGCTGTTTTACTGCAAGGACAACGGCGTGGGCATGAGCGAGGAATTCTTAAAGCGCATATACGAGCCCTTCGAGCGGGTGAACAATTCCAGCATATCGCGCATAGAGGGCACGGGCGTGGGCATGAGCATCGTCAAAAAGCTGCTTGACGCCATGCACGGCGAAATACGCATAGACAGCGCGCCGGGCAAGGGCACTCAGGTTTATATCAGCATACCCGTAGGCTATGAGCATCTTGCGATAGACAAAACTCATCTGGACGGAAAGCACATTATAGTTATAGAGGCGGACGAAGGTCTGCGCGAAAAATACAGCGCGTATTTCGGCGAGTTTTCAATATCGTACACGCTCGTTTCGAGCGCCGCCGAGGCGCTGGACGCGCTTACCGCGCTCGAGTTCGCGGGCGGCAGATGCGACCTTATCGTGATAGGGCAGCTCATACGCAACGCGTCCGACCCCCTCGACATCGCGCAGTACCTGCAGAAAGCGCGGGCGGGCATACCGCTGGTGCTTATCAGCGACGCCGACTGGGAAACCATAGAATACCGCGCCCAGCGCAGCGGCATAAGCGCCTACATACCCCTGCCGATATTCAGAAAATCGCTTATAAACGCGCTGTCAAAAGCGCTTAAAACCGCGTCGGATCAGTCCGGAGCGGACGAGTTCCCCGACCTAAACGGCAAGTATATTCTGCTGACCGACGACAATCTGATAAACCGTGAGATCGCGCGGGACATACTTTCCGCCACCAACGCCCACATAGACACCGCAGAGGACGGCGCGCAGGCGCTTCAAATGTTCGCTTCCTCCGAGGTAAATCACTATTCGCTCATACTGATGGACGTGCAGATGCCGGTTATGGACGGTTATACCGCCGTGCGTGAAATCCGCCGTCTGCCGCGCGAGGACGCTTCGCGCGTGCCCATATACGCAATGACCGCCAACACCTTCGCGGAGGATATAGCCAAAGCGCTCGACAGCGGCATGGACGGACATATCGCCAAGCCCATCGACATAAACGCGCTGATACGCGTGCTCAGGCGCACGGGGGTGTAAAATGCAGCCCTACCAGCTTGAATACATACAAAACGCGCAGCGCGCGCGGGAAATAAGCGACTTTCGCTCAGGGCTCGACGAGGGCTTTGACAGCTGGTACAGGCGCCGCAGGGAAAGCGAAGACGAGCTTAAAGAGCTTAAACGCAAAAATACGTACCTGCTTAACGCCTGTCTGTTCCCCATACTGGACGAACTGCACGGCGCGCGCGAAGAACAGCTTAAGGAGCTGAGCGAATTTGCAGACGGGCTGCTGGACTGGAAAATCAATCTTGATCCCGGCGTTTACGTGACCGTTCACGACGCCATGCTCAGCCTTTACCGCGTGCGCAGGGACAGAAACGCGCTGATACGCGAGCTCTACAAGCTGGGGATGGGACTTTATTACCAGAACCGCTATATGAACGGCACAGGCGCGAAATGGTCTGCTCCGTTTCGTTTCGCAAACGAGATGGCGTTCACCGAGGCTGCCACGTACATAAGGTTTTTTGAGGAGCTGGGCGACGACGAAACGCGCGGCTACGTTATCCGTTCGCTTGCCAACATAGCCCTGACCGTGCGCGATCACAAGCGCAAAATCGCCGCGAGCCAGCGCGTTCTTAATATAATCCGCGACGCCGGTTACCGCGCCGCCGCGCCTACGCTGCCTTGGGACAAGTTCGAGCGCGCCACTCACCAGCAGATGAGCTCGAACCGCAACTGCCTTTCCCGCGGGGACTTAAGTCGGGAAGAGCTCGTTTCGGTGCTCGATTCCTGCTACGAGGTATTCAGACCCGAGCAGGCCAGCGACAATCCTAACATACGCTGGCTGTGGCCTTATTACGACATGGAATACCAGTGCGGTCTGGCCAGCCGCGAGCTTACCCTCGACCGCCTAAGGAACCTGATCCAGCAGACGCCTCCGGACGCTTACGACATGAGCAGCATGTACGGCAATATCTATCTGCCTCTCGCCTACGGAGGCATGATGACCATGTATCCCGAGCTGCTCGAAGAGGTAAAATACGCACGCTTTCTCGACAGCGCCAACAAAAAAATGCAAAGAGCGCTGCTCGCCTGCCCTGTCAGCGTATTCGGCGATTATCTGTCGCTCTACGTGGCAAACATCTACTCAAGCTACAACGAAACCGGCTGCGAGGTGAGCTACAAGGATATCGCGCTTTCGCTCATGCAGCGTTTCGAGCCCGAGGAATATATACGCGGCCGCGTGCGCGGCGAGCTTGTAAAGTGCATAAGCGAGCGTCTTTTGGACAGAGACGAGGCTTTTTTCGACGACATCGATTTTATCCGTCCTCTTACGGGGCAGCAGAAGCGCAGCGCGCTCGTCAAATACGCGCGCGAATGCGCCATGCTCTGCGATATCGGGCTCGTCAAGATGGGCCTTTCGAATATACGCACGCGCGGCCTGCTGGACAACGAAAACCGCATATATCTCCTGCACTCCGTGAGCGGCAGCGAGGATCTGCGCAAGCATGAATCCACACGGCTTTACGCGGATACGGCGCTGGGACATTCCTGCCGTTATGACGGCGCTAATCCTCCGCCCGGCGCTTACGTAAGAACCCAGTCCCCCTTCAGGCAGATGACGGACGCCGTGCAGACCGCCGTGTTCATACAAAGCGAATATCAGGGCAGCATGGACAAGGTGATAAAAAAACTGTTTGAGGGCGAGGGCAGCCGCTTTTCGCCTATGATATGCGCGCTTTTCAGCGAAGAAAGCGCAGCTCGTGAGCTTGAGGATGTGCTTAACGCCGATCCGCAAGCGTATTACCGCGAGGTGTACGACGCGTTAAAGTCAGCCTCCCTGCAATAAACGCATGGGCGAATACAGAGTGCCACGCGCAAAATAACTGTTGTGTTTTGACCGCACATTTGTTATAATATAGAATATAAAGCTTTACACAGGAGATAATCGCGTGATTACAATCGAAAAGCTCGCCGCCTTCGGCGCGGACACGGAAACCGGTCTTAAACGCTGTATGAACAACGAAGCGTTCTATTTGCGTCTTGTGAACATGGAGCTGGGCGACGCGAATTTCACGAAGCTGCGCGATGCGATAGACGCGCGCGACGCGCACGGCGTGTTCGAAGCCGCGCACGCACTGAAGGGCGCGCTTGGCAATCTGTCGCTTACGCCGCTGTTCGAGGCGGCAAGCTCGCTTACTGAGCTTACGCGGAACGCGGACACGCTGCCGGACGTAAGCAGCATATCGCACAGCCTGTTTGCAAAGTATGAAGAGCTTAAACAATTAGCACGGATCTGAGAGGAGCAGAATAAGTGAAGCGCAAAGCGCTTGCAGGCGTTATTACTGCTGCATTAATCATTATTATCGCTGCGCTCGCCGCGGTGCTGGCCTCTTCAAAGACCAGATACCCCCAGCCCAGCGATACGCTGCTGAAGGACACCAAGCTTCGCCTTGATACAGGCAACATAAGCGAAGGCTATTTTATGGCGGGTATACGCCCCAACACCGCCAGGCGCTACAAGCTGCGCGTTATAAAGGACGGCGTGACCCTCACCTACGACATCAAAAACGACGGCACGATGGAGGTCTTCCCGCTGCAACTGGGCAACGGCAATTATAAAATCGCCCTGTACGAAAACATATCCGGCAAAAGCTATTCAAACGCCGGCTCCATACACGTAAACGTGCGCCTGTCTGACGAAAACGTACCCTTTCTGTATCCAAGTCAATACGTATGGTACACCGAGGACAGCGAGATAGTAGACAAGGCCGATACGCTGTGCGAGAACAAGACGGACGAGCAGGCCTTCGACGCGGTGTGCCGCTTTATGAAAAACAGCTTCGGCTACGATTTCATCAAAGCGACGACTATAAAAGCGGGCACCATGCCCGACATAGACGGCTGCTACGCGAAAAAAAAGGGCGTATGTCAGGATCTTGCCGCCATAACGGTGGGCATGCTGCGCTCGCAGGGCATACCCGCAAAGCTCATGATAGGCTATGCTGACAAAAGCTATCACGCCTGGGTAAGCGCCATAGTTGACGGCAAGGAAGAATTTTTCGATCCCACGGCGGCGATCGGCGCGTTAGGCAAGGTAAAAAAATACACAGTCGAACGCTTTTACTGACTGCTCGTATAATTGACAGACTGTTTGATATACGGAGGAAATAAACATGTTCAATAAAAAGACCAACGCAGGGCTCTCCGCCGCGGAGCTGTCGGCCTTCTGCGGACAGGTGGCGCTGATACTCGAAGCGGGGCCGCCTCTTTACGACGGCATGGAAACGCTCGCGGGCGCGGACAAAAACAGCGACAACGCGGATCTGTATCAAAGCGCCAGTAAGGGCGTGACCGAGACCGGCTCGCTGTACGACGCGCTCAAGGCCGATACCCGCTGGCCCGCGTATCTGGTCGAGATGGTCGGCATAGGCGAAAAAAGCGGCCAGCTGGACAAGGTAATGCGCGGTCTGGAGGAATACTACGCGCGTGAAGGACGCATACGCTCCTCCCTCGTAAACGCGGTAACATACCCGCTCGTGCTGGGCGCGATGCTCGCGGTCATAGTGCTTATACTCCTTTTGCGCGTTTTGCCCGTATTCAGGCGCGTGCTCAATTCGATGGGCATCGGCATGTCCGCCTCCGGCTCCTCGCTGATGAAGGCGGGCGTGGCGATAGGCTGGATAGTGCTGGCGCTGGTTTTGCTGGCGGCCGCAGCGGCGGTCTGCGCCGCGATCCTCTTAAAAACGAAGCATCGCGACAGGGTCATGGCTTTGCTGCTTAAGCTGTTTCCCTCAGTGCAGCGTCTGAGCAGACGGCTGTCCGCTTCGCGCGCTGCGAGCGTGCTTTCGATGCTGCTCTCCGGCGGCTTCACCACGGGCGACGCGCTTGAAATGACCTCCAAGGTATTGACCGACAAAAACGCCGCCGCAAAGGTCGACGAGATCCATACAAAGCTTGAAGCGGGCGAGGGCTTCTCGGACGCGGTAGCCTCGACCGGTCTGTTCGACGAATTGCACAACAGCATGCTCGCCATGGGCAGCGCGACCGGCAGGGAGGATCAGGTGCTGTCAAAGCTCGCCGTAATATATGAGGAAGAAGCCGAGGAGGATATCACCCGTCTCGTATCGATAATCGAGCCTACTCTGGTCGCGCTTCTGTCGATCGTTATCGGCGCGGTGCTGCTCAGCGTCATACTGCCTATGGCGGGCATACTTTCAAGCCTGTAAGAGGAGCCTTATATGAACCGCACTGATTGGCTGAAAATAGCCTGCTTCGCCGCAGTTCTGGCGCTTGCCTTCGTTATTATCGGGCGAATAGATACGACTCAGGCGCGCGAGGAGACGGGCATGGTGCGCGACGCGGTGGTAAACGCGGCGCTGACCTGCTACGCTGTGGAGGGCGCGTATCCCGACGAGCTCGAATATCTGCGAAAGTATTATCAGCTCGCTTACGACGAGGACAGGTATTTTGTGACATACGATTACGTAGGCGCGAACATAATGCCGGACATATATGTGACGGAGGCTGAGACAGACTGATGAAGAGGCTGAAAACTCACGCCATATCCGGCGTTTTCGTATTTTTGTTATTGGGGATATTCGCCGTGCTCTCGACCGTAACGGTGCTGTTTGGCGCAAACGCTTACAAAAGCTCAAGCGACAGGACCGCAAGCCTGAATACCGAGCGAATACTTTCAAGCTACGTGCGCTCCATGGTGCGGGCGGCGGACGAAGCAGACGCCGTTTCTGCCGGCTATGCGGAGGGCTTTACAGTCGTCCCTTATGACGAAGCGGCCGCGCAGGAGGGCGAGATAATCACCGAGTACGACGATTTTACCGGCGAAACCTACACGAACGTCCGGCGCAGTGCAGGCGAAATAGAGTGCGTCACGCTTATAATCTACGAGGACGAATACGAAAGCATTATAGACCGCATATACGTGTACGAGGGCGAGCTGATGGAACGCATGTACGACGCGAGCGAGCCGTTTGAGCCTGCCCTGGGCATAAGCATATGTCCGGCGGAAGAAATGCACGCGGAGATCTCAGACGGACTGCTTAACGTACGCATTATATCCGGCGGTGAGGAAACTCTCGTCAGCCTGTATCTGCGCAGCGGCGGCCAGAGGAGGTAGAAAATGAAATCTCACAACAGGAGCAACGCGCTGCTGGTCGAATTGCTGATAGTGGTGATGTTTTTCATGCTCTCTTCGACCGTGCTGCTCAGGGTGTTCGCAGCCTCGCGCACGCTGAGCGACAAAGCCGCCGTAAGCACGCGCGCGCTGAACAGGGCGCAGAACATAGCGGAAATGCTGTATTCCGGAAAAGAGCCGGACGAGCTTGACGGTTTTAGCGGGGAAAACGATTTCTGGAGCGCAGAGTTTGAAGGCTATTCCCTGTGCGTATCCGTTTCAGAAGAAATAACAGACGCAGGTTCGCTGCGCAATTACGCCGTAAGCGGGACGATCGGCGCCGAAACGCTGTTCACCCTGCCCGTAGCGCGCTATACGGAGGCCGAGCCATGAAAAAGAAAAGCAGCATAAGCTTCGGGCCCGGCGCGGCCTCGCTGATACTGATATTCGTCGTGCTGACGTTAAGCGTGCTGGGCATGCTGTCGCTTATGAATTCGCGCAGCGACAAGGTTTTAAGCGCGCGCCACGCCGGCGTGATCGAGGGCGTTTACACGCTGAACGCGCAGGCGGAAAAGCACCGCGCGGAGCTGGACGAGGTCCTGTATGCGCTCAGGCAAGTCTCCGCAAGCGACGAAGACTACCTGCGCAGCCTCGCTCTTGTACTTGGCGCAGGCGAATCGCTCACAACAGACGATGCCTTTGAGACGCAGCGCAGGACTGCAGAGTACGTAAAGCATGACGCGGGCGCGCTGGGCGTTATACTGGCTCTGGGCGACAGCTACGACGATTTTGCCGAAGCGCTGACTCTGTTTGGCAGAATGTCTCTTGAAAACGACGAGCTGAGCTGGGAGGAGACCGACGAGGTACGGACGCTCAGCCTTACGCTTAAGATACTGCCGCTTTCAAGCAATGCGCGCAGCTGCTGGGTAAAATACGACCTTACATCACAGACGGCACAGGAGTGGTAACGGCATGATTTCTTTACTGCAGACTGCGGTCGAAATGGGCGGCGCGGACGTGTTCGTGCTGCCCGGCGCAAGCGTTATGGTAAAGGTGAACAACGATATGCGCCCGCTGACCGGAGAAAAGCTCTCCCCCGCCCGCGCGGAGGAGCTTATACGCCAGATGTACACGCTCGCGCACAGGGACATTTCGCTGCTGGACGCGCAGGGCGACGACGACTTTTCCTTCGCGATACCCAATGTAAGCCGTTTCCGCTGCAACGCATACAGACAAAGAGGCACGCTGGCGGCGATCTGCCGTATAGTCAATTTCGAGCTTCCAAACCCCGGCGACATGCTCATTCCCGATATAGTAATGAACCTCTGCTCGCACATCAGCGGCATGATACTGGTGACCGGCCCCGCCGGCAGCGGCAAAAGCACTACCCTCGCGTGCATGATAAACCGCATAAACGAAGAAAGAAGCGCGCACATCGTTACGATAGAAGACCCTATAGAGTACCTGCACAGGCACAAAAAATCACTGGTCAGCCAGAGAGAGGTGCCAAACGACGCCGCCACGTTCTCCCGCGCGCTGCGCGCCGCGCTGCGTCAGGCTCCGGACGTGGTTATGCTGGGCGAAATGCGCGACCTCGACACCATCCGCACCGCGATAACCGCGGCGGAGACCGGACATCTGCTGCTCAGCTCTCTGCACACGATAGGCGCGGCCAAAACGATAGACCGCATAATCGACACCTTCCCCGCCGAACAGCAGGCGCAGATAAGGGTACAGCTCTCCATGGTTCTGCGCGCGGTGGTCTCGCAGCGTCTGGTGCCTGACACGCAGGGCGGGCGCATACCCGTATTCGAGGTAATGAGCGTAAATCCCGCCATACAGAACATGATCCGCGACGGCCGCACGCACCAGATAGACAACGTTATATACGGCGGCAGCGACAAAAGCATGCTCTCCATGGACGCGGAGCTTACCCGCCTGTATAAGGCGGGCAGGATCACACGCGACACTGCCCTAAGCTACGCCGCCAATCCCGAAACGCTCGCAAAGCGCATTTAAAACCCGACTCAGCACACGTGAAGCGGCCGCGCAACGTTCAAACGCTTCGGCCACTTCGCGCTTATTATAAACCCAAAGCATTCCCTGAGGAAATTATGGAGGTTTTTATGCCCGAAAGCAAGGTCGCAAGCGCCGTCTCCGCCGCGCAGATAAACGGACACCGCACCATACTCGTCGCGGACGACGAGCCGGTAAACCGCGAGCTGCTCGGCTTCGTTTTATCGAGCGCCGGCTACAGCGTGCTGTTTGCCGCAAACGGACGCGAGGCGCTCGATATACTTAAAGCGCGCAGGACTGATCTGTCGCTGGTGCTGCTGGATCTGATGATGCCCGAAATGAGCGGGCAGGAGCTTTTGCAAGCCGTGCATAGGGACAGGGAGCTGAAGGCCATTCCGATAATCGTGCTTACCAGCGATCAGAACGCTGAGATCGAATGCCTGCAGCTGGGCGCGATAGACTTTATACCCAAGCCCTATCCCTCCGAGGGCGTGATACTCGCGCGCGTAAAGCGCACGATAGGGCTCTACGAGGACAGGCAGCTGATCAGCGCCACGGAACGCGACCCGCTTACGAATCTGTTCAACCGCGAATATTTTTACCGCTACGCGGAGCAGTTCGATCAGTTTAATCCGGACGTCGCAACCGACGCGGTGTACGTGGATATAAGCCATTTTCACCTGATAAACGAGCGCTTCGGCAGAGCCTACGGCGACGAGCTGCTCAGAAGCGTAAGCGCCGCGCTTAAGGACGCGCTCGCAGGCACGGGCAGTATAATCGGGCGTCTTGAGGCCGATACCTTCATGCTCTATTGCCCGGACAGCGTCAATTACGACGCACTGATAAACGACGTGACCTCCCGCCTGGAAAACGTGCGGCTGCGGGTGGGCGTATATCCGCGCGCGGACAAGGCTTTGGATATAGAGCATCGCTTCGACCGCGCGAAAAACGCGCTGGGTACCGTGCGGGGCGGCTTTTCGCGCAGCGCGGCGTTTTACGACGACGAGCTGCACAAAACCGATTTGTACAACGAACAGCTGATAGACGATTTCCCGCGGGCGCTCAAAAACGGCGATTTCACGGTGTATTACCAGCCTAAATTCGATATACGCCCGGACACGCCCGTGCTCGCGAGCGCAGAGGCGCTGGTCAGATGGAAGCACCCGCAGTTAGGCATGATCAGCCCCGGCGTGTTCATCCCGCTGTTTGAGAAAAACGGTCTTATCAACGCGCTGGACGAATACGTCTGGCGAAGCACCGCCAGACAGATAAGCCTCTGGAAGCAAAAATACGGCAAAAGCATACCCGTAAGCGTGAACGTGTCGCGCATAGACATGCTCGATCCTCTGCTTTCGGAAAAGCTGCGCTCCGCAGCAGCGGATCACGGTCTGACGCCGCAGGATTTGCTGCTTGAAATAACCGAGAGCGCGTACACAGGCGAGTCCGACCAGATAATAAACACGGTGAACGCGCTGCGGGAAATGGGCTTTAAAATCGAAATGGACGATTTCGGCACGGGCTATTCCTCGCTCAGTATGATCTCCGCCCTGCCCATAGACGCGCTGAAGCTCGACATGCGCTTCATACGCGACGCGTTCGCGGGCGGAAGCGACACGCGTCTGATAGAGATAATCATCGACATAGCCGATTATCTGGGCGTGCCGGTGATAGCGGAGGGCGTAGAAACCGCGCAGCAGCTTGCCGCGCTCAGGAGCATGGGCTGCGACATAGTGCAGGGATATTATTTTTCAAAGCCCGTACCCGCGCAGGAGTTCGACGCGTTTATCTTAAATATGCCGGACGCGCCTGCGCTCAGCGTGTTTAATCCGAAGCCCGACCGCGAGCACAGGCTCGCTTCATTCAACGCCAAATCCGCACTGGCGGAAAGCTTCGACGAGATTTTTTACATAGATTCGCAAAGCGGCAAGTATATAAGCTTTGCCGCCTCAAACGGGCTTATGCGTTTGACGAGCGAGCGCGGCGGGGCGGATTTCTTCGCGGACGTGCATGAGCGCATAGCTGCGTATGTGGACGGTGCGGACCGCGAGCGCGTTTCGAACGCGCTTTCAAAAGACGCGCTGCTGCGCACGCTTTCTAAGCAGGGGCGGCTCGGCCTGACCTTCTGCATGATAAAAAACGGCGCGAGCGTGTATTACAGCCTGTACGCCGCAGAGGCCACGCCGGGTTATCTCGTCATCGGGATAAGCGACGTGGATCAGCAGCTGAAGCAGATATACCGCTACAGAGATTTAAACAGCGTGAACCGCGACGCGCTCACGGGCGTAAAAAGCCGCCATTTGTATAAGGAAACCGCTGTCGAAACAGACGCTAAGATCGCGGAAGGCAAGGGCGAGCCCTTTGCGCTGGCGATGTGCGACGTAAACGATCTGAAGCTTGTAAACGATACGCAGGGGCACGCCGCAGGCGACGCGCTGATCAAAAACGCGGCTATGATAATCTGCGAGATTTTCCAACACAGTCCCGTGTTCCGTTACGGAGGCGACGAGTTCGTGGTTTTGTTAAGGCGCGGAGATTTCGATAACCGCCGCGCGCTTATGGACAAGCTTACCTCGCACAGCCGCGACGCGGTTTCAAACGGCGGCATAGTGATCGCCGCGGGCCTTGCGGAGTACGATCCGGCCACGGACAAAACCACCGAGGACGTATTCAGACGCGCCGACGCGCTGATGTACGAAAACAAAAAGCTGCTTAAGCGCATGCTGGGCGAGCTGTAAACGCAATAGCGCTGCTTATCGTCCAAGCGAGAGAAACTCTCTTCCTCTTGAAAAGCCGGAATAATATACCGTACGCGCCCGCGGCGCGTACGGTATATTTTGGTTCTTCACGCTTACTTAGGGAAAAGAGTTTTGCCGTGATCCGCTCCGCCTGCCGAATCTGCCCTGCAAGCTGCGTTTGCAAACCTGCCCGAGCAGGCGTTTGCGGCAGCGGCTTTTGCCGGAACCTGTGCACGCTCCTGATTAGGGATTATAGATTCAGTTAAAAAAGCCGGGCGCGGATGCAGGGAACAACGCTATCGCCAGTAATGTCGACATAGAGACCAATGGTGTAGACGCTGCTATCGAGGTAGACGCTCGCAGCAGACACACTCACAGCGCCAGGTGAACGAAGCCACCACCAGCACGCCCCATTCTCCAGCGTAATATTCGCTCCCCGCGCTTTAGCGTATTCTGTGGGCAGCTTTATCAGCCTCTCCTCGCCATCCCAGTAATAATAGCCCGTGTTTTTGTCTATGCTATAGTACTTCTCTATCTCCTCGAGACTGAGCAGGAACACGTAGTCGTTTGTGTCGTTTCCGCCTTTAGTGCCGTATACCGGATTGTCCGCATTTTCATTATTAGTCAGAACGAGCCTTTCCTTCTCCTCAGCGCTGAACGCCGCATCATAAAATTCTCCGTTCAGCCACGCGCGCAGCGTGCTCGTCTCCCACGTGACATCCTTGCGACTCGTATAATACGGTAGCACATCAAGCCCGTATTTGCTTATCAAAAGGCACGTGCCGTCGTTTTCGACGCCCAGCACCTCCCATTCGATAGGTTCTTTGCCGTTTGAGGTGTCGCCGTCCTGCTCGTAGGCGCCGAACACAACCGTGTCTCCCGCCGCGAAGCTGTCTGCCGCGGCATCCTCAGGAGCCGCGGCATCCTCAATCTCCGCGTTACCCCAGTATTTCATGCCATTTTCTATCAGTACCAGCATGGAGCCGCTGTAATCGTAGAAAATCAGCGCCTTCAGGCCGTCCGGATCGGTCGCGATTATGAGCGGCACGCGCTCCTCTGCCGTCAGCTCGGATTTAAGCCCGTTCTGCTTTAAGAGCTTAGTGTATTCGAGTATGAAGCCATCGGTATCCGCCGGCTTCGCGTACTGATACGCCGCGTATACGCCGTCGTTGTAAGCGAATTCAGTGCTTCTGAGCACGCCCTCAGCGCCGGTTACCAGCGCGGGATCGGGCACTGCGTACGTCGCATTCTCGATTATCTCCGCCGCCTCGACGCCGAAAACCTCCGTCCACTGCTTGCCGCGTATGGCCACGATTATCGCAAGCTCTTCGTCCTGCGCGTCTGCGACGATCTCAGGCACCTCGAACACCACCGTGCCCTGTGCGCCGGTAAGGGAGGGCAGCTCCTGCGCGTCCAGCGCAAGCTCGCCCCTGAAGCCGTATTTATTCTGGTATGTGAGCATGAAGCCCAGCTCGTTTTCCGTCTTTGCGCTCTCAGCGCCCCAGTTGAACGCGGTAAAGGAAAGGCTTATCCATCTGTACGCGTCGTCGGTGTTGCCGTTGTAGCTGTCGAGTATCTGTACGCCGTCAAACTTCACGTCCAGCGCGTCGCTGTGACGGGAGGCGTAATCGAAGCCGGTCATAAGCATTTCGCGGTAGGCCGCGGCGTTGTCCGCCGCTATGACGCTCTCGTTGTCCTTGCCCGCGGCGGTTATGGTAAGCTTCAGATCGTCCGCGCCCGCCGCCACATACGGCAGACGGAATGTAAACTCCGCGTCGACCGGCACGAGCGTTTTGGACACGTCGCGCGAGAATTTCGCCTGGCCGTCAAACGTATAGGTGTCCTTCCAGCTTATCTGCGCGCTTACCTGCTCCGCCAGGGTGTAGCTTGCGGAGCTTTGGTTGTCGATAGTGGCGTATACGGTGACGAGCGCGTACTGCGCCTCGTCCGTCGCGCTTATGCTGCTGCTTTTGACCGTGACCTCAAGCCCCTCGCTCGCGCCTTCACCGGTTATGACGAGACCGTCCAGATCGCCGAACAGATCCTCGCCCAGCGCAAAGGGTACCATCAGCGCCAGCAGCGCCAGTATGCATATGAGTTTTTTCATAAAGCCGTCCTCCCCCTTAATCGAGTGAATATTCAAGCGCGGCGGTGCTGCCGCACAGAGTTACGTTTGCGCTGAAGTTGTCGTATTCGTCTTCCGCGGCGATTTTGGGCACGCGTATTTTCGCCTTGACCGATGCGCAGGAAAGCGGCTTGACCGGCGCAGCGTCCGCCTCGATTTCCGCTTCGAACGAATACCTGCCCAGATACACGAGCGTAAGGCTCAGTTGTCCCGCGAAGGACTGCGGCTCTGCGCTCCAGTTAAACAGCAGTACGTCCTGCTCAAAGCCCATCCACGCGGACCCGGCGTTTTCAAGCGCCGTAAGCTCTCCGAACGCGAGATCGGCGTACGGGCTTATCCTGCCCGCGTATGTGAAATCCGCCTCCGTCTGCAAAGCGGCCAGCTGCGGATTTATGACGCTTATATCGAGCACCGCGTCCGTTTCTCCCACGCTGACGGTAAGCTTGGGCGCGCCCGCCGCGCCCGCGGCTGCGTACAGCGGCAGGTCGAACATTACGTGAAACTCCCTTTTGACCAGCGCGCCGAGCTGCGCGCTCAGGTCCGCAGTGCCCGCGTATTCGTATACGTCCATGTACGTGAGACGCGCGCTTACGTCTTCAGGGGTGTAGGTGTTCACGGTGCCGTTGAACACGCTTACGGTGACCACGAGCCGCGCGCTCTGCTCCTGTGCGTTCGCGCCCGTAAGCAGCGCGTCCCTGACGCTCACAGTCACCTCTCCGCCGACAGCGTCCGGGTCGAGTATCAGCATGCCGTCCACATCTCCGAACAGATCCTCGGCGAGCGAAAATACGCTCATGCACACGAGCAGTACGATCAGAACTATCTTTTTCATTCGCCCGCCTCCGTATCGAATATATTGACGAGCAGCGCGGGACGCACGCATCTGTATTCCATGTCGTTGAAATCGCCGTAGGTATTTATCGCGCCGTCCACGCCCACGTACTGCTCAAAGCCCGCGTCCGCGCCCTCGCTGCGCAGCCACCACGCCGCTTCGACAGTGCGTCCGCTGCCCTCGAGCCCCGCGTCCGCAAAGGCCGCCTGCGCCTGAGACAAGCACTGCGCGCTCATCCCGCATATTAACGTCTGCGCGTCCAGCGTGCGCGCTTCCTCTGCGCTAAGCACGAACAGACAGCCTATTCCGGTGTCTGTGAAATTCGCGCGCTCGCCTTCGCTGAACGCGGAAAGGAACTCGCCGTTCAGATACGCGTTAACGCTGCTGTCCTCCCAATCGGTCTGCTTCCAGCTGTCAGAGTAGCCCATCGCAAACAGCGCATCCGCGCTGAGCACGAGCCTCGTGTCGCCCTGTGCGGCGAGCACGATCCATTCGATCGGCTCCGCGCCGTTCGTCGTATTTCCGTCCTGCTCCGTGCGCCCGAACACGACGCGTTCGCCTGCCGCCCATTGTATGCGCAGTATTCTGAGCTTGGCCACGCGCTGCATCTGCGGGTCTGAGGCGAGTATCTCATAAGCGTCTGAGTATTCGCCCAGTGCATAGTAAAGATCGTAAGCGTCCTCGTACAGGCCCTGCTCGCTCAGCGCGGCCGCCTTGCGGTACGCGCATTCGCTTATCTGCGCGGCGCTGTCCCTGTAAGCGCCAAGACCGCTGAAGGCAAGCGCAGCCTGTTCGTACTCGCCAGCTTCAAGCAGCGCGGCAGCCTCGCGGTAGCTGCATTCGGATATCATGTCCGCGCTGTCCGAATACGTGCCCAGAGCTGTGAAAATCTCTCTCGCGTCGTCAAATTCGCCCTCGTCCAGCTTTTGCAGTCCGAGCGCGTAGGACTCCTCGAATTCCGCCGCGCGCGCCTGCGCCGCCTCGTGCCCTTCGATGGACTTGTACATCTCGTACAGCGTCTGCTGGTCTATCGTATAGGGGTAGTAATACTCCTCGACCTGGAGCGCCTGCTTGTAGCGGCATTCGTTCAGCATTTCTGCGCTGCCCGGATAACCCTGCTCCGCAAGAGAGGCGAATATATTCTCCGCGTCGCTGTAATAGCCGCCGTCAAGCTTCTGCACGCCGTAAGCGAACTGTATTTCCAGCAGCTTCTGATCTGCGCCCGCATAGCCGCTTTCGTTTAGCGCCGTAAACATTTGCTCGGCCTTGCTCAGATATCCGCTTTCAAGCAGGTACACCGCCTCCGACCAGTCGGTGTCCCGCATGCGTTTTTCGGAATCCTTATACTGCTTTTCGGCCAGCAGACCGAACAGGTAGCGCGCCTTGTCGAAGTCGTGCGCGCTTTCCACGTCGCAGGCGAGCTGATAGAAGTTTTCGTACATCCGCGTTTCGGAGTCCGAATACTTCTTTTCCAGCATATCCGTCACGCCGCGCTGGCCGAACGCCAGACTTGCGCCCGTGAAACGGAGCTTCAATTCACCGAAGTCTCTGTCCAGTATGCGGTCGCCCAGCAGAGTGCGCCTTTGCATGCTGTCGCGGAAGGTCGGCACCTTTGAATACTCCTCCTGCGCGCTTTCGAAGCTCTCCTCCGCCTCCAGCGCGCGGGCGGTGTAGTACGCCGCGTACAGCCGCGCCTGCGCGAAATCTTCCAGATACGAAAGCGCGCTTGCCGCGTCGCGGTACTCGCCCCGCTCGCCGAGCTGCAGGCATTTTATGTATGTTATGTACTTTTCACTGTCGGAATAATCCCGAAGCTCTGTAAAAGCCTCGATCGCCTTATCGTACTGCCCTGCGTTAAGCAGCTTTTTGGCTTCGGCGTATTTGTCCGCGTCGCTCTTGCCGCAGCCGCTCAGCGTAATAAGTACGATGAGCGCGAGCAAGAGCGCAAGCGCTCCTTTATAAGCCCGCAATCCGTTTTCCCTCCTTGCGCTTAGTTTGTCCTGCGTCAGTTAAGCACCCAGATAACGGGGTTTATCAGACGGTCGAGCTCGACATAGTTGTAGTTGCCCGTACCTCTCGAGCCGCCGTCTATATTGCAGTCGTAGGCTCTGTTCCAGTTACTTTCAGGTTGGCTGCGCAGCCAGCGCCACGCGCCGCCGCTGGATATGCCGACTGCCTTGGCGTATTCGGTGACGGCGGTTGCAAAGCTCGCCCTATCGGGCAGATAATACTGAGATTCGTCAAGGCTCAGGATATACGCCTTATCCACGCTCACCCAGCCGTTAGTGAACATATTCTGTTCAGATAAGAGCTTCTGCTGCGCCGCATTGAAAGCCGTTTCAATGAATGTGGTATTCAGCCACGTTCTCAGCTGACTGTTATACCAAAGCACATTCGTTCTTTCACTGTGATAGGGCCTGGAATCGAGCGCGTACACGCTGTACAGCATAGCCCTGTCGTCGTCGACAGCTATTACCTTCCATTCGATGGGCTCGCTTCCGTTTTCAGTATTGTTGTCCTGCTCGTATACACCGAACGCCACCGTGTCGCCCACGCTCACGCCCAGACCTACCAGCGCCTTTTCCATATCCAGCGCGATATCGCATTTCTGCTGCGCGAGGGTGACGCTCAGCTTAAGCTGCGCGTCCTCCGCCGCCGTGACCGCCTTGGGCACGCGCAGCACTATCTTCACGTCCGCCGTTTCGAGGGGCTCGAGTATGTCCTTTTGAGTTTCGATTTCCGCGTCGAAAACGTACTTGTCGCGGAACGTGAGCTGCGCGGCGATACTGCCCCGCGCGACCTGCGCGTCGGCGGAGGTATTTATCAGGGTGCAGGGCAGCACCACGTATCTGTAAGACGCGTCGCTCTCGCCGTTATGCATTATGTGGATTTCAGTATCGGACTGCTTTTTGATGAGCAGGCCGTTCGCGCTTTTCAGCTCCTCTGCGCTAAACGCGCTCTTCTCCTCAAGGAACGGGAAAGCCGTCTCGTATCCGGCTGTATAGTCGTCGAACGGGCACAGCGCCGTGTTTTCCCACTCGCAGATATAGCCGTGCGTCGCGGTGGAAGAAGGCGTATTTCCCGCATCGTTCCATCTTTTATTACTGTATGTTTGAAGCTTGTCCTCGGCACTTCTGTAATTGTCCGGCTGTCCGTTATTCCATAACGTAAAGTACCATTGCTCGCCCGTCACCCAGTGCCATGCGCGCGCGGAGTCCGCGTAGCCGCCCAGCCACAGATAGTGATCCGCGTCGTAAAGATTCCAGATTATATCCAATTCCTGTCTTGCGGTTAATACAGCAAGATGTCCGCCCATGCGCTCGCACGCCTGTTCGGCTTCCTCCCATGTAAGCACGTCGGAAAACACCTTATAAGCGTGCTGCCTGGACACGTTCTCGGTCGTCACCTGCTTCGTGACTGAAGCGCCTCCCACGTTCACCTTAAGCTCGAGCGCGTCCTTGCCGTATTTGAGCGCCGCCTGCGGCACGCAGAAAACCAGTTTCACCGTCTGCGCCTCCAGCGCGCCCAGCTCCAGCTTGGGGTATTCGCACTTCGCCCTGTATACGTACCTGCCCGCGACGGTCAGCGTGCCGCTTACCGCGCCCTCGAGCATCTCCGCCGCGCCCGCGGTATTGGTTATTTCCGCGCTCGCGATCACGTAGCACCAGCCGTCCTTGATTTCCGCCTTGTAGCCCTCGGATATCGCGTAAGAAACGTCGCCCAGCAGCAGCGTTTCGCCGCCCTCGGGTATTTCGGCGTCCTCCCGCAGCTCTATGCCCAAAAGCTTCGCCTGCTCGCTTATATCTATCTTAGCCTTCACGCTGTCGCCCGCCGCGTCGAGGCTTAAAACGAGCTTGTCCGCCGCGAGCTCCAACAGCTTCTCCGGCACGCTGAACACGAGCTCGCCCGCCGTTTCGACCAGCATGTCGAGCTCCGTCAGTTCGAAATACGCAGCGCCCTCGAACACGTAGGCGTCCGTATAGCTCAAGCGCGCGCTTACGTCCGTGCTTACGGTGTCGAGGCTCGCGTTGCCCGCGGTGACGGCGAGTATCAGGTATACGTAACCGTCGGCGAACTCCCCGTCGTAGCCGTCTGCAAGGTACAGACTCTCCACCCTTACCCACAGGCCGTCGTCCGTATCGCCGACCGGAGTTTCAAGCAGTTCTTCCCACGTGAGGGAATCGTTAAGCAGCTCGTCCAGCGAGCCGTTCCCGATCAGCGCGTCAAGTCCGCTCAGACCGGACAGCCCGCCCTCCGCGAGCGCGGTGGCTGCGAGCATGCACGCAAGCAGCAGTACAAGAATCCGTTTCATACCGTTTCTCCTTTATTGCTAAGTTTTGACTTCAGCGTCAGTTGGATTTTGTGAGCACGCTTATATCCACCCACACGGCAGGCCGTACGCCGCCGCGGTCGCTGTTTGAATGATTTCCGGTTTCGAGCTTTCCGTTATAGTTTACGTCCATGGCGGAATAGCTGCCCGTGGCGGGCGTTCTGAGCCACCACCAGCCGCTTTGATAACCGTTGCTCGACGTAGAGTACGCCCCGTTGTTTATGGCGTACTTCGAAACGTGTGCGCGCCTGGCGTCGTCGTTTGCGAAATATGCGTTCGCCTCCTCCTGCGAGAGCAGGAACACCCTGTCCCGCGTAGTGAGGGTGGCGTTCGAGGTGGCCGTCTCCAGCGTTTCGATATCGCTGTACATTATACTCGAAAGCTCTTCCGCAGTGAACGCGGTCTGCGCGAAGGTGCCGTTCAGCCACGTGCGCAGGGAGGAATCCTTCCAGTGCACCTTGTCGTTTGTGTTATGGAAACGCTGCGCGTCTATCTCACTGCCCGTCACCAGGAGCGCCTTGCCGTCCTGCACGTCCAGCACGAGCCACTCCAGCTTTTCCGCGCCGTTATAGGTATTGGCGTCGCGTTCGTATCTGCCGAAATACACGTAATCTCCCGCCGCTACGGACGCCTGCGCGCCCTGAGGCAGGGAAAGCGCAACGCCGGTATCCGCGCCGTTCAGCGTAAGCGTGAAGGCCAGCTGCTCCTCCGGAGCGGTGACCACCATCGCGGGCACCTTGAACACTATCCTCGCGCCGCCGATCTCGAGCGGAGAGAGCACGTTTTTGTCGTACGTCACGTCCGCGTCGAAGGCGTATCTTTCGCGGAAGGTGAGCTTCGCCGCGACGCTGCCGTCCAGTATCTGCTTCTGCGCGGACGTGTTCATCACCGGCACGTCCAGCACTATCCACCTGTACGAGGGGTCGTTTTCGCTGGCGTACACGTTCATTACGCGCACGGGCTCATAGTTCTTTACGACAAGCCCGTCCGTGTCTGACACCTCAGCGTAAGCGTAGGGCAGCTTTACGTTTACCTCCGCAAAATCCGTCTTCAGCCCCGGAATGTAGTTTTCGTACGGACACTTCGCTTCGTCGTCCCACTCGCAGATATACATGTATCTGTTGTTGTTACCGTAAGAATAGAACTGGGATTTGTAAAACAGTATCCGGTTGTCGTTGGTCGATTTGCTCGGCTGGTTCGAATACCAGTCCTGATACTCCCACGGCTCGCCCGTTATCCAGCTCCACACCCTGTTGCTGTCAGCCGTGCCGCCTATCCATATGTCGGTGCTGTAATAATCCGAGCCTACGAGCCCTGTGAGTATCGCTTTCTCCTCCGCGCTCGTGATGGTGGCGAGATAGCCGCCCATCTGCTCGCATTTGGCCTTCGCGTCGCTCCAATTAAGCTTTTCGCCCGTGAAAAGCACGTAAGCGTGGCGCGACTGGGGCTTTATGCCGCTTAAGGATATGTCGCGCGTGAGCTTTTCGCCCGCAAGCTCTATGTCGAGCCTTAGAAGCCCGTCCTCTGCCTGCGCCGCAAGCAGCGGCATGCTCGCGCTGAGCGTGATCGGCTGCGCCTCCAGCGGCGCAAGCGTGGTCTTGGAGTATTCCACCTTCGCCTTGTATGTGTACTTATCCGCGTATACGAACGTTGCGTTCACCGTACCGGCGAGCAGCTGCTCCTGCTGCGTCATGTTGAGCACGGGCAGGCTGACGATAATATGCCGGAAGGCCTCGTCCGCTTCGCCGCCGTACTCCTTGAGTATGTCGACCTCCGCGTCGCCCGCCACAAGCCCGCTTTGGCTTTCGCCGTCCGCAAAGCCGCCGGATATGCCCAGCTGCTCCGCCTGCGCGCTCATGTCGAGCAGCGCATTTGCGTGCGCGCCCGCTACGTCCACGCTGAGCACGAGCGCGTCCGCGCCCAGCGCCAGCAGCTGCTCCGGCAGGCGGAATACGAGCACGCCCTTCGCCTCGACCAGCATGTCCAGCGCGCTCTGCGCGAACACCTTTTCCGCGTCGAATTCATAGCCACCCTCGTAGAACAGCCTGGCGTCAAATTCTATATTCGTCTTTTCGAATGCGTAGTTTGCGGCAGTCGCGTGCAGGAGCAGATACACGAAGCCGTCCTCACGGCGGCCTTCGTACTCCCGCACGAGCTCGCTGCCCGTAAAGCGCAGCGCAAGCCCGAATTCGTCGCCTATTTCGGATGCGAAAAGCTCCTCTGCGCTCATCAGATCGGACGCCGCTTCGGTGTCTGACGTCGGCCCGAGCAGAACGTCAAGCCCCGAAAGCCCCTCTCCGAACGCCGAACCCGCAAACACGGCAAACAGCATAAGCAGCACGATAACTCGTCTCATTACAATTCCCCCTTATTTACTTGCATTTCGTGTTAATTTTATCCCATTTCGCGCCGGATTGTCAAGCAAAAAGCCTACCCTACATTCGCGCATTTATTGATATTCTGTTGCCGCTTTTTAACATTTTTTGTCCGATTTCCGGCGCCTGCGCCGCCCCAGTCCGGACGTTTACGCACAGGGCTTGATTTCGGTGAAATTTTGCAAAGCTGTTGCGAAAGTGTTGCAAATGTTGTATAATACAAGTTGCTGAAAATTTGTAAGGAGGAGAAGCAGTGTACCGCAATTACATAAAGCGCGCGCTTGACGTCATGCTTTCGTTCACGCTGTGCGTTTTGCTGATACCGCTTTTCCTCATAATCGCGCTGTACATAAAGATAGACTCGCGCGGGCCCGTATTGTTTAAGCAGACGCGGCTGGGCAAGGACGAAAAGCCCTTCACGATACTTAAGTTCCGCACGATGCGCATGGACGCGCCCAGCGACGTAGCCACGCACCTGATGCCCGAAAGCGGGCGCTACATAACGCGCGCGGGGCGCTTTCTGCGCATGAGCTCGCTGGACGAGCTGCCTCAGCTTATAAACATACTGCGGGGCGACATGAGCTTTGTGGGCTTCAGGCCCTGCCTGTGGAACGAATTCGAGCTCGACGACGAAAGACGGCGCACGGGCGCGTACACGGTGCGTCCGGGCATAACGGGTCTTGCGCAGATACGCGGACGGGACGAACTCGAGCCGCACGAAAAGGCGAAGCTCGACGGCGTGTACGCACGGCACGTGGGCTTCGATTACGATTTCAGGATCATCAGCAAAACCGTGTTTTACGTGTTTTATAAAGAAGGCTACCGTGAGGGAGGAAACGCCGATGCAGGCGTATAAAGCAGCACCGATACCCGCCGAGACAAGCGAAACTATCGAAATGGCCGAGGCGCGCACGCTCGCGCCCTACAGCGTGCTTATGAGCGTGTACGCGGGCGAAAAGGCCGCGAACTTGTCCATAAGCCTTGAAAGCATGCTCACGCAGACGCTGCCGCCGGACGAAATAATACTCGTGAAGGACGGCCCCCTGACGCAGGCGCTCGAGGACGTGATATCTCAGAAAATGCAGGCGTATCCCGGCGTTATAAAGCCGCTCGCGCTCGAAAAAAACGTCGGGCTCGGCGAAGCGCTCGCGCGCGGATTAAACGCATGCGCGAACGAATACGTGGCGCGCATGGATTCGGACGATATATCCTATCCAGAGCGCATGGAAAAGCAGCTCGAATATCTGCGTCAGCATCCGGACACGGATATAATAAGCGCCGCCGTAAAGGAGTTCGAGGGCGATACCGACAATATCGTATCCGAACGGCGCGTGCCGGAAACGCACGAGGAGATCGCGCGCTTCGCCAAGACGCGTTCGCCGTTCAACCACGTCGCAGTCGTATTCAAAAAAAGCTGCGTGCTCAAGGCCGGCTCATACAGGGGCGGGCTCGTGCGCGTGGAGGATCACGATCTGTGGATGCGCATGCTCAGATGCGGCGCGCGCTGCGCGAACATAAGCGAGCCGCTCGTGTACGTGCGCTGCGGGGACGATATGCTCACCCGCAGGCACGGGCTTGAAAACGCCAAAGCGCTCAGGCGCTTTTACCGTGAAATGTACGAGCTGGGCGAAATAACCTATGCGCACTACCTGCTCGACGTGATCTGCGCGTGCGGTCTGCAGCTTATGCCCAAGCGTCTGCACAAGCTGGCGTACAGGTTCCTGCGCGGCCGCAAGGCGCAGTTTGGCATGAAGCTCGTTCCCGCCGAAGAGAAGCCGCCTATTCCGCTTGGAAAACGGCTGCTGCACACGCCGGGCGCGGAGGAGACACGCGCTTTTCAGATGGAGATACTCTCCGTTTACGAGGACGTCGCGCGCGTATGCAAAGCGCACGGGCTCAGGCTTATACTCAGCGGAGGCAGCTGTCTGGGCGCGGTAAGGCACAGGGGCTTTATCCCCTGGGACGACGATATGGACACGGTCATGCCGCGCGCGGATTACGAGGAATTCAAGCGTATATTCGACCTTGAGCTTTCAGACAGGTACGAAATGTACGCGCCCTGCTGCGAGGGGCGTATCGCGGTATGTCCGTTTATGAAGATAGTAAAAAAAGACTCCGCTCCCCGCGTGCAGCCCGAGTACGCGCACGTGCCGATGCAGCGCGGCGCGTGGCTGGACGTCGTGCCTATGGACTACGCAAGCGAGAAGCCCGTGCAGCGCATATGCAAGGGGCTCGTCTGCGACGCGCTCAAATTCTGCGCCGTCACCCGCTTTCTGTACAAATACAGAGGGCCCGTATACCGCGCGTACATGAGCGGAAGCTTCCCGCGCAAGGCCGCATACCTGCTCAGAAACGCACTTGGCTTTTTGCTGAGCTTCAAAAGCAGTTCGGGCTGGTACGATCTGTACGACCGATACGCGCGCGGGAGCGAGTCCTCCTGCGTGACATTTGCGGGCGGCATACGCCATTATATAGGCGAAATCCAGATGTCAGACGTGTTCCTGCCGGTATTCGAGGGCGAATTCGAAGGCCTTAACGTAAATCTGCCCGCGCGCGCGCACGTATATCTCAGAAAGCTGTACGGGCCGGATTATCTTTCCCTGCCGCCAGAAAACGAGCGCACGGCGCACGGCTTTCTTAAGCCCGAATACGTTCCCGAAAAGCCATGAACAAACGCAGACTTGTGCTCTCCTGCGCGGCGTCTTTGTGCGCCCGCGCGCTGCTCTCGCCGCTCAGGCTCCTGCCCGTAAAGCGCACGCGGGTGCTGTTTGTGTCGTTTCGCGGCAAGCAGTATTCGTGCAATCCCCGCGCGATAAGCGAGGAACTGGAAAAAGCCGCCGGCGGCAGGCTCGAAATAATCTGGGCGTTTCATGAGCCGGAAAAATTCAAAAAGCTTAAAACCCGCGGCATTCGCGTAATAAGCGACCGCGGAATCAGCTTCGCGCTCGCCGCGCTCACCGCGCGCGTCGTGTGCACGAACACGTATTACAAGCCCTACCTTCCGCGGCGCAAGGCGCAGTTTTACCTGCGCACGTGGCACGGCGGCGGCGCGTACAAGCGCGTGGATTATCCGCACGGGCTCGCGGGCTTCTACATAAAACTGCAGCAGCAGGGCGCGGATCTGTATCTGTCCTCGTCCCGCGCGTTCACCGAGCTTACACTGCGAGGCTCCTTCGCATACACGGGCGAGGTGCTGGAATGCGGTATGCCCCGAAACGACGTGCTCGTCACCGGCGCATGGCGCGCGCAGGCTGAGCGCGTGCGCGCGGAATTGGGCTTGACAGGCAGGCGCATTGCGCTGTACGCGCCTACCTACCGCGAAGGCGCGCAGGCATATGCGCCGCTGCAGACGGACAAGCTCAAAGCAGCGCTCTCCGAACGCTTCGGCGGAAGCTGGGCTGTGCTGTACCGCGGACACCACGTGGACGCAGTTGGCAGCAGCCGCGGCGTTTCAGGCTTCGATTTAGACGTGAGCGCATACGAGGACATGCAGACACTTCTGTGCGCGGCGGACGTGCTGATAACAGATTACTCCTCCAGCGTATGGGATATGTCGCTGACGGGCAAAAGCGCGTTTTTGTACTGTCCGGATATAGACGCTTACAGGCGCGAGCGTGACTTTTATACGCCCATAGACGCATGGCCGTATCCGCTCGCGCGCGACAACGCGGAGCTTATACGGAATATCCGCGCGTTCGACCCTGCCGCGTACGCGCAGGCAATCAAGGCGCATCACGCTGCTCTGGGCATATGCGAAAGCGGGCACGCAAGCCGCGACTGCGCCGAAAGAATAAAAGCGATCTGCCTCGGCAAATGAGCTTTTAGGCGCTTATTAAACATCGATCGCCCTCCCGCACTGCGGAAGGGCGATCGTTTAATACTTAAGCGTGTGTCAGTCGTCAAGGATCTTGATAACGACGCCGCTGCCTACGGTGCGGCCGCCCTCGCGGATAGCGAAGCGGAGGCCTTCCTCACAGGCGATGGGAGTGATCAGGGTTATTTCCATGTCGATGTTGTCGCCGGGCATAACCATTTCCACTCCGTCGGGCAGCTTGATGTTGCCGGTAACGTCGGTGGTTCTGAAGTAGAACTGCGGACGGTAGCCGTTGAAGAACGGGGTATGACGGCCGCCCTCTTCCTTGGTCAGAACGTACACCTGACCGGTGAAGTGGGTGTGAGGATGAATGCTGCCGGGCTTCGCAAGCAC
>JAFYFC010000003.1 GCA_017543905.1 Clostridia bacterium | reverse complement strand
GGCATCAACATAACTCTTACCTCCTTTGACTCTTGCGCGTACTGCGCACCTGCTGTGATTGCTCCTTTCGGAACTATCGTCGCAGGGGGTGTGTGTCGGCGTAGGTCGTTGCATGTTGTTACCATCGATTTGTTGCTCTGAGCTCCGGTACCGGGCCCTTTTTTCTCTCTTTTGCCCTTTCCCTTTGTTCGCCTAATATTATACTCATTTTATCAGCACTGTCAATAGGTGAGTGCTAATTTCTCAGTTAACATTTTGCTAACAAAACGCATAAGCCTCTGCAGAAAATCTGCATCAGCTTATGCATATCACGCGCACTGTAAGCGGGCAGCGGCGTGCAGGGAAATTTCTTTCAAGGCCGCATATGGACTCAAGACTTATCTCAGGCCTATCTCCTCGAACCTGAGCGTGCCGTCGGCGTTCTGAAACGCTTCGGCGGCGCACAGACTGCCCGCATAACCGCCGTCTGTTCCCCGGAAGCCCATGAATATGCGCCTGCCCGTGCCGGGCAATACGGCGGATTTGGGCACGGCTCCGCAGGGAATGGTGTTGCCATCCGGGCATGTCCACGTGCCGAAGGGCTTTTTGGAATACAGATAGCGTGAAACCGAGCCGATGCCAAACGCGAGGTAATAGTAATCGCCTATGCGGAACCAGTCCGCGCATTCGGGAGTTTTGTTCCTGTCGGGCGAGTCGGGCGCGCAGTAATCGAACCAGCTCATTATGCAGCCGGCGTCACGCCAGCCCGCGACCGTCATTTCGTCGTTTACGAGATGCGCAAGGCAGCCGCTGCCGTCGGACTGCAGATGGGTAGTCACGAGCATGTGATACTGCCCGCCGCAGAAAAACAGCATGGGATCGCGCGCGCCAGTCGGCTCGTACGCCTCCGGAATAACGAAGTACTCGCTGCTTTTTTCAAAATGCGCAAGATCGTCCGAAACAGCGCAGGTCAGACGGGCCGCACTGCGGTCCGCCATCCTGACCGCATACCACGCGTACCACTTGCCGCCGCTTCTTATTACCGAGCCGGTGCAGATGGAGCCCTCCCATTGCTGCGTGAGCAGCACGGCGATCGGGTATTCGTTCCATATTTTAAAGTCCTTCGTGGCCACGTGCGCCCACTGATGCCCGCCCAGGTGCCACTTGCTGTGATGGTGACGCCGGTCTCTCAGATAAAACAGATGGTACAGCCCGTCTCCGTCTGTTTCGTCTGAATACGGCATGCAGTCCCCTATGTTCACTCCCGGTCTGCGTATGTCGGCTGTGACGATATTGCGTCTGAGGGCAAAGGGCGGCTCAGCGTCGTCAGCACCGATCGTTCTGACCGTTACCGGAAAATCTCCGCTCTGAGCGCAGGTGTACGGAGCGCTGCTTCCGCACGGCCACTCCTCGTCTGCAAGCTCCCCGTTCACATACAGCGCGAT
This sequence comes from Clostridia bacterium, assembly GCA_017543905.1. Classification (GTDB taxonomy): domain Bacteria; phylum Bacillota; class Clostridia; order Christensenellales; family Aristaeellaceae; genus RUG14130. The sequence continues at coordinate 58,252 of JAFYFC010000003.1, read as the reverse complement.
ACGCTGCGGATATATGAAAAGCCTTACTTCGTCGCCCGGCCCGGCCTCGGCCGCATGGCGCAGCGGCGACGGATCAAAATCGTAAAAAAGCTCGATACTGAGTTTTTCGTCAAAGCATATCACGCACGCGGGGTTATCTGGTTCCCCCATTACCGTTCTGCCTTTTGCGGCGGTAAAACACAATTCTGTGTTATTCAATCCACTTCAGCTCCGTTCCGTTTTCATGTCTGGCGCGGGTTTTCACGTTTGCAATTCTACCACAGACGCTTTCCGAAATCAAGCAGGAGGTATCCGGCGCTCAAACTCACAGGCACAGATAACGGAATCGTGATAGACGGCGGGCGCATAAGCGGCGTATCATAGCGGTATCCGGTTTATTTGCAATACGCTTTGTATGAGGACGGCATATGTTCGATTTTTTATACGGAGAATCTCTTAAGCACGCGGTGCACAGGGTCTGGATACTTTCGGACCTGCAGCAGTCTCTGCCCGAAAACACGCGCCGCTGTCTTGCGGCGGGGATATCGGATTTCGAGCTGCTGGGGCGTCCCGCGGAACAGATATGGTATCTGGGCGACGCGGTCGAGGGCTCGGAGCCTGAGCGGCTGGTCGATATGTGCGAATTGCAGGAGAAGGCGTTCGCGGCGCTTGATATACCGCTTTGCTACGCGACCGGCAATCACGATTACGACTATTCCCGCAGTCACAGGGATAAGCCCGCGTGGATACCGTTTTACGATATGGTGCGAGACCATCCCGGCTGGAAAACCACAGCGGACTGCGAGGAATTTTATTTTCGCACGCAGATAGGCAAATACCCGGTATATTTCCTGTGCGACCATATCGCGCGGGATAACAGCTGGAGCGTGACGCATTCGCGCGTGCGCTGGGGAGAGGACGTGTATCCTTACACGGACACCGACGCGCAGAGGCTGAGAGCGGAGATGCTCAGCGAGACCGAGCCTATGATGACCTGCGGCCATTACGGGTTTTCCGGCTGCAACCGCGACCATGCGCTGATGGACAGGCTGCTGCCGCTGCCCGCGACGGAGCGCATACATTTTTACGGACATTCGCACATAGGCGACTGGGTCTGGGGCAAAAAGGACACCTGGCGCAGGATCTGCTGGGTGGACTGGCACGACGTGCCGCAGATAGACGTATCGAGCTTTGAAAACATCCGCGGCGAACACTGCCGCAGCGTGCTTCTGCACATTTACGGGGACGGAGGCATGGGCGTTTTCTTCCGCGACCACGACCGTCACCGCTTTACCGAGGCATATTTCCCCGCGCGTGAAAACGAACAGGAAGGCTGGAACGACATGCGCCTCAAATACGGGGAAAGCAAATAACGGAAGGACGGCTGAAACGAGGGTATTTCCTGCCGTAAGCTCACCTGACGATATACGGCACGGCGTTGGCGACCGCCCAGCTTTCGGCGTAGGAACCGGCGACGACCGAAAGCACGGCTTCGCTTCCGGCGAACGCGTCGGCGGCTATGCTCGTGACGCCGGAGGGGAGCACGATCATTTCCGCGTAAGCGAGACCTGCAAGGGCTCTGCTGTTTATTACGGCAGTCGATTCGGGCAATACAAGGATACGGCAGCCCTCTGACGCGATAAACGTGATGCTGTGTGCGCGGGCATACGCTTAGGCGCGTGAATAAGGATAACCGTAAACGGTCAGGCCGTTACAGCCGTCGAACGCGTCTTCTTCGATGCGCACGACGCTGTAAGGGATCGAAATGCTCGCCATATTGCCGCAGTTTGCAAACGCCCGCGCAGCTATGCAGGTCACGCCGCGCGCAATAACAGCGCGTTTGATTTTGCTGCGATACGCCGCCCACGGCGACGAAGCGCCTTCGTAACGCATTTCACCTGCGCCGCTTATGGTCAATACTCCGTCGTCGCTGAGCATCCAGTGCTGTTTTCGATGCTGCCCTCTTTTGTTATATGCGCGTACGGAATGCCAAGAATGGATGCATACTCTTCAGCATACGACCCTGAATAGCAATATACCACGACAAGCTTATCGCAGCGGAAGAACACGTCGTAACCAATATCCGTCACACTGCGCGGTATCGTTATGCTCTCAAGGCTTTCGCAGCCGTGGAAAGCACCATCGCCCATGGCAGTCAAGCTGTTCGGGAGCGTTATGTTCGTAAGATTCCAGCATTCGGCAAATATATATTCGCCTATACTCGTTACCCCGTTTGGAATCGTTATGCCCGTAAGCTTCTCACAGCCGGAAAATGCTTGATCGCCTATACTCCTCACACTGCTTGGGATCGTTACGCTCGTAAGCTTCTTACAGCCGGAAAATGCACAGGCCCCGATTTCGGTAACCCAGGACTGAACGGTGACGTTCACCTTTGCGCCCGGACAGCGCATCAGTACAGTTCCCGCTTTGTCGAAAAGAAAGCCGTCGCGAGACGAATACTGAGCATTGCCTTCCTCGACATTTATACTTTGCATACTGCTGCAGTGTGAGAACGCACCTGTGTTTAAGCTGCTCACGCTGCGCGGGATAGTGATTTCCGTAAGACTTTCACAGCCTGAGAACGCCGCTCCTGTGATACTGATCAGACCGTCCGGAAGCGTTACGCTTGCAAGACTGCTGCAATTGCTGAACGCATTCTCGTCTATACTGAAAATGCTGTCCGGCAGCGTTATGCTTGTAAGATCTGTGCATTCAGAAAACGCGTAAGTTCCGATTTCGGACACGCCGTCAAGAACCGTTACGCTTGCAAGGCTATGGCAGCACCAAAACGCTGTATTTTCAATGCTGTACACGCTGCCCGGAACAGTAATGTCCGTCAGGCTCCTGCAATTGTAAAACACGCTCTCACCGATCCGCGTCACACCGTCCGGAATCGTAATTCCAGTCAGGCTTATGCAGCTGCTGAAGGCTGAAGAGCCTATATCTGTCACAGCGTCAGGGAGCGTTATGCTTTCAAGACGGATGCAGCCTCTAAACAGCCCGCCGCCGATAACTCTCAAGCCCTTAGGAAGCGTTATGCTTTCAAGGCTGTAGCAATGTTCGAATGCGGAGCCTCCGATATTCGTCACGCTGTCCGGTATATTTATGGCTGTAAAGCCGCAGCCGGAGAACGCATTTCTGCCTATGACTGTCACACGGTCCGAAATAGTCACGTCCCTAAGACCCGTACAGCCGGAGAACGCGTATCCGCCTATGCTGATGACGTCGCCTGTTATGATTACTTTTTTAATGTCGGCTTTGTATTCCCGCCATGCCGAGGTGCTGCCAGGCTGGAAGCTGTCCATAGTGCCCCTGCCGCTTATCGTAAGTACGCCTTCGTCGCTCAGCGTCCAGCTCTGATTGCCTCACGTACCGCTGTTTTCGGCAATCGCGCTCAAAAAGAGTATTGCCAGCAAAGACACCGATGCAGCCAGTTTATTATAAGGCGCTTTTTCATAGCTGTCCGTCACCCCGTCATGCGTTATAAAGCATGTTTAAAATAAACGTCCTAAACGTATTATACAACAATAAGCGCAGTTTTCAATAGCCGCGACGGCTGCATCGCGCGTACGGTATTTACATATATAATACTCGGCAGCCGCAATCACGGCTGCCGGTTCGCATATGTATCCCTTCGTTTGATTATCGTTTCACGTAGCCCTATCGGCGCTTATTCCGCGGTAAACGTGATCGACACGGAGGCTGAGACGATCAGCTTCGCCGCCTGCACTACCGTGCCGGCGTCTGCGGCATATTCAGCTGCGTCCATACGCTTTGCGGAAAAATTGCTTACAGTGTTCGAATAGCTGTACGCGCCGCCCTCGGAAATCGTTTCTATGCCGCTTATTTTGAGCCCGGCGGCTTCCGCGAGTATTTCCGCCTTCGCCTTGGCGTCCGCGACCGCCTTCTTAAGCGATTCCGCCTTCGCGCCGTCCGTATCGGAGGCGGAGAAGGTTATGCCGTTCAGCGTGTTGGCTCCGGCGGCGAACGACACGTCGATAAGCGATCCGACGCTGGCTATATCCGTCACCTTGATCGCAAGAGTGGAATCCGCGCCGTAAGCGATCACCTGCTCGTCGTCGCCGGTATAATCGTAGCGGGCGTATATGTTTATGTAATCGGTGTTTATATTTTCTTCCTTCACGCCCTGTTCGATCAGCGCTTTGCGTATCGAGGCGATCGCCGTATTCACCTTCTGCTGCGCCTTAAGCACGTCCTTGTCCCGCGCGCTCACGCCGAGCGAAATAATCGCGGTGTCCGCGCTGATCTGAGTTTCGCCGGTGCCGTTGACCGCGATCCTCGTTTCCGCCAAAGCAAATGCGCAAACGCATATCATTGCAAGGGCGATCGCCAGAGAAATAAGCTTTTTCATGATATTTCCTTCCTTTCCGGTAAGCGTACCGCTTACGCTACTGAGACGAAGCGCGCGGATAAAAGTTCCAAACGGACGCGTATACCAAATACCACGGCAGTATGGTTTCCGCCAGAGCGTTTTATTTTAGGTAAATCAAAGAATTTGCAAGAAGCAGATGGCGGAAAAGGCACCGCCGGATGTGCCGCCGAATTAATCAGGGATTCCTTTATTCGTTTGTAGGATTTGCAGCCTGCGGCGGCGAAATAAGCTTAAAAAAGCCAAGGGAGGAATACTGCTTGCTGAATTATGAACAAACGGCGAGTCTTCCGGAGTATCCCAAGGGGCCGGTAGACATGGTGCTGGATACGGACACGTACAACGAAATAGACGACCAGTACGCCATAGCCTACGCCGTCACCGCTGCCGAAAAGCTGCATGTAAAAGCGTTTTACGCCGCCCCGTTCACAAACGAGCGTTCCTCGGGCCCTGCGGACGGGATGGAAAAAAGCTATAACGAAATCAAAAAGGTGCTGAAGCTGGCGGGCAAGGAAGAGTATCCTGTGTTTCGCGGCTCGGAATCGTATCTTCCGGACGAAAAAACGCCCGTAGCGTCCGCCGCCGCGCGTGATCTGGCCGAGCGTGCGATGGCGTACACGCCCGAGCGCCCGCTGTACGTGGTTTCGATCGCGGCGATCACGAATATCGCTTCGGCATTGCTCATAAAGCCGGAAATCGCGCACAGGCTCGTGGTCGTCTGGGTGGTCTGTCACGCGCCGTACTGGGAGGACAATTACGAATTCAACTGCCGTCAGGATATAGCCGCCGCCCGCGCGGTGTTCGATTCGGGCGTGCCGCTGGTTTTGCTGCCCGCGCAGGGTATCGTAAGCTCCTGCGCCACCACTGGGCCGGAGCTCGAGTACTGGCTGCGCGGAAAAAACGCCCTGTGCGACTACCTGACAGACCGTACGATAGCAGCCGCAAGCAAATACGCCGAAGGAAAAGTCTGGAGCCGCGTGATATGGGACATAGCCGGCATCGGCTGGCTTATGGACGACGAAATAAAGCGTATTACGAGAGCCAAAACGGTGCCGAGGCCGATACCCGAATACAGCCATCATCTATCCTGGGATTTCCGGCGCAAGCCCTGCAAAATGGTGTACTATATAAGCCGCGACGCGCTGTTTGACGATCTGTTCCGCCATATAGCCGGAAACGGTCAGCAGCAAAGCGGCTAAGCCGCATCCAAGGGCAGGTCTGTACCGCGGCGCACGCAGGGTATTTGGCGCTTTTTATCCGATCACGACCACGACGTCGGGGTTCTCGCTTGAAGATGCTGCGGGCACGTAATCAAAGCTGTCTGACGCTATCGTTTCAGGACGGCTGAATTCCCCCGTTGCCGGGTCCATCAAACGAAGTCTCATGCCTCTATACTGTTTTACGTCGAGCGTGAACGGCTTTCCGCTGAAGCTGTAGCACAGCAGGAAGCTCTCGCCCGCGAGCACCGCCACCCTCTCGTGCTTCTCGCGCTGCCCGCCGACGACGAGCTCGTCCGCCGCGTGTCCGTTCGTGAAATCTACTTTCTCAACAAGCTGCTTCAGCCAGCGCATCTGTCCGGCGCCGGGATGATCGACAGCCTCCCTCCAGCATTCACGCACCCCGTAAGCGCCCTTGTAGCCGCCTGCGGGATCGTAAAACTGCATGATCGCGTTGTGTCCGTACGTATGACCGGCCGCGCCCGCGAGCACCGACCAGTATGCGTATCTGCGGACGTCTCTTGCCGTCCAGTAAGGCTGGGTCGGATCGTGCAGCCCCTGCGGTATCCCCTCGTATGAGGGTTCGCCGTCGATAACGGGCCTGCTGCCCGCCTCGCGGTCGTGCTGTACGTATCTCCAGTTGTCCTCGCCGTACAAAGACATTATATTGGCCGTATCGTCCCACGCGCCCATGCTGCACTGGTCGTAGCGCCTGTGTCCCGACTGGAACATATGGAAATCGAGCCAGGGCGCGTCGTTAAACCACAGGCTCGAAGAGCAGCGTCCGAAGGGATGATAGCCGATCAACCTGTCCGGATTCGCACTTTTGAGTATCGAAGCGAGACGGTTATAGTACTCCTCGTGTCCGTCCCCCTTGATGTCGCCGCCGAGCAGCCAGATCACGTTATCTCTGTCCTTGTACCTGTCGGCGAGAAATCTGCCGTATTTATCGACGTTTCCGATATTCAGGCTTCCGTCCCGCACGAGCGAGCCCCACGAGGGCAGCAGCGCCATGTACAGTCCCAGCTCCGCCGCCATGTCTATTACGCGGTCGCAATGCTCCCAGTAGCGCTGCGCTTCAGGCTCATCCTGTTTGAATAAAACCGCGTCGCCGCCGTTTTTGTCGCTTAAATAATGAACGAGCGTGGCCTGAATGACGTTAAAGCCCTTCTCCGAACGGTTTTTGAGATAAGCATATGCGTCCTGCTCGGAAAGCCGCGTAAACAGCAGCCACGCCGTATCCCCAAGCCAGAAAAACGGCTTGCCGCCTGCGCTGAAATACGGTTTTCCCTGCATCGTTTCAAGTTTATGCACCATAAGCGCCTCCGTAATGAATCCTCGTCGTAATGCGTCCTTATACGTTTTCTGTCAAGCGCGGGAGCGAATACCGCGCTTAAAAGCTGCTGTCGCCCGCTGATTTGTCTGCGGCGTTCACGGTTATAAAGCGTTTACGCCTTGACCGCGATCAGCGCCTTGATTTTTATACCCTGAGATGTGAATTTCTGCTCGTGCTCGGTTATGTAGTTCGGGTGCGCGCTTTCCGCGTGGAGATCGCGTGTCTGCTCCCGTATCTCATATCCTGCCTCCGGGAAATATTTAAGCGAATCCTCGAACAGCTCGTCGCTGTCGGTTTTAAACCAGATTTCCGCGTTCGGCACGGTGAAATCGCGGTAGAGCAGAAGCTGGCGCGTATGTGTAAGGCGGTGCTTTTCCTGCCTGCGGCGCTGATCCCAGGGGTTCGGGAAGGATATGTATATGCGCGAAACGGCGTCCTCTGGCGCGAACACGCCCGCAATACGCTCTATTTCGCAGTTCGCCAGCAGCAGATTGTCTACCGGCCTTATGCCCTTGAAGGCGTTCTCGGCGTTTCGTTTGGCGACTCCAAGCACGCTCGTGTTTATGTCGAGCGCGACGAAATTGTACTCCGGCTCGTTTAGCGCCATCTGACACGTGGAAACGCCCTTGCCGCAGCCCAGCTCGAGCCGCAGCGGCGCTTCGCGCTTAAACAGACCGCGCCACGTGCCCCGCTTAGTCCAGGGCTCCTTAATATAAAACGGGCACGCGTCAAGCTCCGGACGCGCCCATTTTTTAAGCCTCATATGCATGGCAGTACCTCTGACGGTTTATTGAAAATATGACCTTGCGCAATTCCTGCGCCCGACCACGGCAGGGAAATGCGGTTTTATGCCAGAATACTCAGGTAATTACATGCACCTCGCTGCGCGCGCCTATACGCAGCGGCAGCTTGCTGTATCCGATCCCCCGCGACACGAGCATAAGCGTTCTGCCGAAGCGTTTTGCGCCCGCGATATGCGCGTAGGCGAAGCTGCGCTCGTATACCGGCAGAAAATAACAGGTAAACCCCAATATGTTTATCTGCCCGCCGTGCGTGTGCCCGCACAGCATCAGATCCGCCTGCCATGCGCGCAAAAACGCGTGCGGCGCGTGGCTCAGCAGCAGCCTGTAAGCCTGCGCGTCTTCAGAAAACAGACTTTGGTCTGGTATCATGTGCGTATACGCGTCCTCGGTGCCCGCAAGCTCTATATCGCGGCCGTTAAGCCGTATGCGCGCCGTACGGTTAAGCAGATACTCGCAGCCGTATTTCTCATAAACCAGCGTCTGGGCGTTTCTGTCTCCGCCCAGCAGCGCGTCGTCGTTGTTGCCCGGCACTGAATACGCGGGCGTTCGCGGAAAGACGCTTCGCAGCTTCGACAAAAACAGCTCGAGCCCGTCGTCGTACTCCGCCAGATCGCCGCCGAGGGCGATCAAGTCGGGAGCGCTGTCCCGGCACGCGGCAAGCGTGTGATCTGCCATTTCCGTATGCGCGCGCCGCAGATGCAGATCGGTTATAAACAGTATGCGGGCAGGCGCGTGCGCGTTCACATTAACGAGCGCCGGCTCGCTTATCAGCTTTTGCCCGACGCGTATGCCGCCGCGCGGCACTGCGAGCTTAAGCATACGTGCGTTCTATAACCGCGCAGGCGTTTTTATCAAGCGTCAAGCCGCCGTTTATCTGTTTCCCGCTTAAAAGCTCCGTGCCGCTCACGCCGCTTATTGTTTGCTGCGCGCCGGAGAAATTCATAAGGAACAGATAAAGTCTGCCGTCCTTTTCACGCTCGCAGGCCGTTACGCCGCAGGGAAGCGCAGCGCAAATCCGCCTAACGCCGCTTTTGTCGACGAGCGTCCCGCACAAATCGTCAAGAAGCTCCGCGCTGCCGCGCGCGCCCACGTACCACGCTTCGCCTTCTCCGTATTTATTGACGGTCAGCGCAGGCGTGCCCGCATAGAAATCGCTTTCATATGCGCCTACGGTCCGGGCAGTCTGCGCGTCTATGAGCGCACAGATAAAACCGCACTCGTATTTGCCCGAAAGCTTTCCAAGCGGCGTCTGTATCACTATCGCGTTTTTTTCGTCCGGATAGACGGCGTCGGTCTCCGTGTTGGTAATGCCGGTCAGATCGCGCATCTCTCCCGGGAAGCCGCCCATAAAGCACAGATCGTCCGCATCCACAAGCCCGCTCATGTAGGTAAGCACGAGCGTGCCGCCGCGCGAAACGAAGCTTTTGAGCCTGTCGGAAACGCCGGGTCTCAGCATGTACAGATACGGTGCGATTATGAGCTTGTACTGCTCAAAGGATTTGTCTGAGGAGATCACGTCCGTATTTACGCCCTGCTTCAAGAGCGCCGCATACCATTCAAGCAGCGTCTCGTGGTACTGCTTATCCTTGACAGGCCCCATCGCGGCGTCCAGCGCCCAGCGGGTCTGCTGGTCGTAGATTAACGCGCATTCGGATTTTACGCACGCGCCCGTTACGCATGAAAGCTTGTCAAGCGTGCGTCCGACCTCGCTCACGTCCCGGAACACGCGCGCGTCGCCGCTGCCATCGTGTCCGACCACCGCGCCGTGGAATTTTTCGGGGCCTCCGCGGGATTTGCGCCACTGGAACATCATAACCGTATCCGAGCCGTGCGCCACCGCCTGCAGGCTTGAAAGCAGATGCATGCCCGGGCGCTTCAGTCTGCACACCTCGTGCCAGTTTACCTGCGACGGCGTGGATTCCATCAGCGACCAGGTTTTGCCGTTAAAGCCGCGCACGAAATCGTACGTAAACGCAGTTTCGAGCGCGACGGCGTAATCGCTGCGCCTGCCCCATTCGGGATAGCTGTCGTAGCCGAAAAAGTCGAGCGTGTCCGCAAAGGACTGATAGTCGAAGTGGTAATGAAAACCCATCGTGTTTATGGTCACGGGCTTCTCAGGACATATCTCGCGTATCGGCGCGATCTCGTTTTTTATAAAGTCGAGCGTCTGATCGCTTACGAAGCGCCTCCATGAAAGCGTAAGCGCGGTCAGACCTGTCTCGCCGTTTTTTACGGGCGAATGCAGCTGTTCCCAGGCAGTGAACGTCTTGCTCCAGAACGCCGTCCACCAGCAGCGGTTCAGATTTTCCAGCGTGCCGTAGCGCGCCTTAAGCCACTGCCTGAACGCCTGCTGACAGTATTCGCAGTGACATTCGCCCGAATACTCGTTTGACACGTGCCAGCCCACCACGGCGGCATGATGACCGAATTCACGGGCGAGGTGCGTGTTTATGAGCCTTACCTTCTCGCGGTATACAGGGGAGGAAAAGCAGTGGTTGTGTCTTACGCCGTGATGGTTGCGCCTGTCGTTTTCGACCCTGAGCACCTCGGGGTATTTTTGGCTCATCCACGCGGGACGCGCACCGGAAGGCGTGGCGAGCAGCACGTATATGCCGTTTGCGTACAGGCGGTCTATTATTTCGCGCAGCCATGCGGTTTCGTACCTGCCCTCCTCAGGCTCCAAAAACGCCCAGGCGAAAATGCCGAGGCTTACTATATTCACGCGCGCCTGCTTCATCAGCTCCACGTCGCGCTTAAGCACCTGCGGGTATTCCAGCCACTGCTCCGGATTGTAATCGCCGCCGTGCGCGATAAAATTCAAATCAAATACAGCCATTATTCTCTGCCTCTCAGCTTTTCTACCGTGCGCGGCAGCGCGTCCCTGCTGTTTCCCCAGGGTTTGTCCGCGTTCTGATGATCGAATTTAAGCGTGAACCATTCGATCTCCTGCTCCAAACGCGCAAGGTTTTTCATTTCCGTTTCGTTGAGCTCGTCGGTGAAAGTCGCAAGCTCCTGTCCGCTCAGCTGCTCCGGCGCCGCCTTCAAGAGCTCTGCGTAGTGCTTCAGACACAGCCCTTTTGAGTTTTTAAGCTGATATCTGAACGCGGAATCCTTTTTCCAGAGATGTATCGCGGTATAAACATAGCGCTTCATCGTGTCGTTCAGACGGTCGCAAAGTATGCAGGTATCGGTGAGCGCGCTTAGATCCACTCCCGCCTCGGGCGCTTTTTTTGAAAACAGCCTGCCCTTTACCGGCACGCTCTGCACAGCCATGTTCGTCTGTCCCAGCCGCGCCATGCTTTGCTTAAGGTACGTGTGCGCCATGAGCGCCACGCCCAGACGGTGCTCGCTTTTCATCATAAGGCGGAAATGTCTGGCGCAGAAGCCCTTCATGTTGACCTCCACGCGCACGTCCGGCTCCATAACGCTGCCGCCCGTGAATGTCTGCACGTAGTTGTTTTCGTTGGTTTCCCGCAGTACGCACAGCGGGCATTCGCAGTCTGTTTTGAACGCGTCCCAGACCGGTATGGTGTCTATATGCTGCCTCATGTTTCAAGCTCCCCCTCGCTGCGTGTTTGCTGCTTTGCGGGCTCCTCCGGCAAATCGCCAAGGCCCTCAAGCCCGAAGTGCCGCAAAAATTTGTCTGTCGTACCGTAGAGTATGGGTCGACCGAGGGTTTCGCGCCGTCCGCGCTCCTCAATCAGCCCGCGCGCAAGCAGCAGCTGCACCGAATAATCGCATTTTACGCCGCGCACAGCCTCTATGTCGCTCTTCGTGACCGGCTGCCGGTACGCGATTATGGACAGCGTTTCCAAAACCGCCTGCGAAAGCGACTGCTTTTTTACCGGCTGCAGGAACATCTCGACATATTTCGCGTATTCCGGATTGATCGACAGCTGTATATCCCCGCCGTGACGGTTCAGCCGTATCCCGCGCCTGTCTAGCAGGCAGCTTTCGCGCAGCGTCTCTATCGCCGGCTCAAGCTCCGTTCGCGTAAGATTCAGCGCGTGCGCGAGCGCCTCGGCGTTTACCGGCTCGCCCGCCACGTACAGTATGGCCTCGAGTATGCCGCAAAGCTCTTGTGTTTCCATTACAGTATAAGCAAATCCCCGAAATATTCCGGGGTGTGGAAATCGGGCGCGGGCGTTCCTACGTGCGCCCATACGCCGTAATGCTCGTGGATGTCCTCGGAGCATTTATAGAAATTGCCCTTCATAACGTCTCCCGCCTGCGGAAACGCGCCGAACTCCGCCCGCACGAAATCCGCGGGTATCTCCGCGCTGAGCGCCCAGAAGGAGCCGTCCTTCACGAACGTGCGTATCGTCATGCCGGGTACCGGCGCGTAAAACACCTTCCGCCCGGGCCTGCCTTCGCCTATGCCGACGTGCGCGGTGCCGGCGGGGTTTATCTCTATGTTCAGATAACGCCTGTCGCTTTTGGGAAACGGCATAAAAAAGAATTCGAGGCACGAATCCCGGCACACGCTGCCGCCGAAACGGGTTTCGCGCGCGGAGATCGCCTCTTCGTACGCATACATAAGCAGCCTTAAGCCGCTGCTGTTTATGCCCAGATGCGCCGCGGCTTCGTAATGCGCAGGATACGCGCTTATCCACGGATAGTCCATTATGTCCGCGCGCCCGGTATCCTTCCACGGCGCAGGTAAATGCGCGGGATCGAAGCCGCCGCTTAATTCATACGCGCCGCAGCCTTCCGGCAGACGCGTGACAGCATATTCCATTATCACAGACCTCCCTGCCCCATGCACTCAAGCACGTTCCAGATGCCCTCAAGGTCCTCCGCGGAGGAGTAGTTGATTATCAGCCTGCCCTTATTTTCGTCGCCGTCTATGCGCGCGCGCGTGCCGAACACCTCGCGCGCCATTTTTTCGAGATTTTTGATTTCGGGTGTCTTGAGCTTTGTTTTGGGCGTGTCCGACGCGCTTTTTTCCGGCAGCGCGCATATGCGCTCGAGCTGTCTTACGCTCCAGCCCTGCTGCACGCACATTTCCGCCAGACGCTTCTGCCTGTCCGGCGCAAGCCCCACCAGCGCGCGGCCGTGTCCCGCGCTCAGCCGTCCGTCCTTGAGCATTTCCAGCACGCTTTCGTCCAGCGTCAGGAGCCTTAGCGTATTCGTGACCGCAGGGCGGCTTTTGCCCACCACCTGCGCGGCCTCCTCCTGCGAAAGCCCGCATTTTTCCATCAGCGTTTTGATGCCCATGGCGGTTTCCACGGGATTTAGATCGCTCCTTTGCAGATTTTCGATGAGCGCGGCCTTAAGGCGCGTCATTTCGTCGAAATCCCGCACGATGGCGGGTATAGTCGTCATTCCCGCAAGGCGCGACGCCCGAAAGCGCCTCTCCCCGACCACTATCGAATAGCGGCTGCCCCTGCGCACCACGACGATCGGCTGTATCACGCCGACGGACGCGATAGACTCCGCAAGCTCCTTTAATGCCGCCTCGTCAAAGCTCTTTCGCGGCTGACCGGGGTTTATGTCTATATCGGTCAGGTTCAAATCTACCACGTTTTCTGTACCTGTTTTCTGTTCGCTTTTAAGGCTCTCGCTTTCAGAGTCGATGTCGCCCAGAAGCGCGCCCAGGCCTCTGCCCAGCCCGTGAGATGCCGTCTTCCTGTTCATAATCAAGCCTCGTTTCGGTGTATTAGCTCCTGCGCGAGCTTGCGGTACGCCTCTGCGCCCGCGCACGCGGAATCGTACAGATGTATGGGCAAGCCGTGACTCGGCGCCTCGCTTAAGCGTACGTTGCGCGGCACCACGCTTGCGAACACCTTGCCTTTAAAATACTTTTTGACCTCGCTGACCACCTGAAGTCCCAAATTCGTACGCCCGTCGAGCATGGTGAGCACCACGCCCTCCACCTCCAGATTCGGATTCAGGCGTTTACGCACGAGCGACAGCGTGTTCATAAGCTGTCCTACGCCCTCGAGCGCGTAATACTCGCACTGTATGGGCACCAGCACGCTGTCTGCCGCCGTCAGGCCGTTCAGCGTGAGAAGCCCCAAAGACGGCGGGGAATCTATGAAAATATAATCGTATTTGTCCCTGAGCGGCGCAAGGGCGTGCTTCAGCACGCTTTCACGCTCGTTCTCCCCGACCAGCTCGATTTCGCAGCCCGAGAGATCCACGCTTGAGGGCAGCACGGACAGGTTTTTGAAGCGGGTGATCCTGACCGCCTGAGACGCGGCGCACTCGCCCGTAAGCACCGAATACAGATCGTTTCCGCCCCTTGCGTTTATGCCGAGCCCGCTCGTGGCGTTGCCCTGCGGGTCGAGGTCTATAAGCAGAACTCTCCTACCTGCGTCCGCAACGCACGCGGACAGATTGACCGCGGTCGTGGTTTTGCCCACGCCGCCTTTTTGGTTGGCTGTGGCTATTACTTTTGCCATTCAGGCTTCCTCCGCAGGCTCAGTCCAGCGTAAGCTGCTTACCGTTGTCCTTAAGCCACTTTTTCCACACCGCGTAGTCCGGCATCAGGGCTTGCACCTCCTGCCAGAAGCGCGGCGAATGATTAAAGCATTTCAGGTGACACAGTTCGTGTATCACCACGTATCTGAGCGCCTCCGGCGGCGCCATGATCAGCTTCCAGTTGAAATTCAGATTGTGCGCCGAGGAACAGCTTCCCCAGCGCGTCTTCTGCTCGCGCACCGTGACCCTGCCAAAGGGCCTGTTCACGCGCGGGGCCCAGAGGGACAATTCCGCTCTTATGCTGTCCAGGGCGTTTTTCACCAGATAGGCGCGCAGCTGCCCGCGCACCGCCTGCGGCTGCGTGTCGTCCGTATAGACGGTAAATACGTCGCCTTCGACAGTTATCCTGCGTCCGCCCGCCGGCTTCACGTATACGCGCACGCGCCTGCCCTTGTACAGAAACGTATCCGTCTGCTTAGTGCGCGCGAGTCTGTAAGCCGAAAGCGCGGAATCGACAGCTGCAAGATTTTCCTTTACGCATCTGTCCGCGTCCTTAAGGCGTATCCCGTCCGGGGCGTACAGACGCACGGCGCCGTCCGGCGTAACCTTCAGGCTCACGCTTCTGCGCGCTCTGGAGGTGATCAGCGTATAGCTTATGCTGCGCGTACCCTCTCTGACAGTGCGTATCATATGCGCACGCCCGCCTCGCGCCAGTCTGTGACTGCGGAAGCGAAGCGCTCGGTGTCGTTAATTATCACGGCAAGGCCTCTGACGACCGCCTCCTGCGGCGCCTCGCACACGTGCGCCGGCACGCCGGTTTCGTCGTTCAGGCGCTTAGTAAGGCCGCGTATCAGCGCGCCGCCGCCCGTAAGCATGATCCCGTTTTTGAGAAGGTCTCCCGCCAAAGCGCCGCTCAGATCGCCCGCCGCGCCTGCGGCGAGTGAAACCGCTGCGTTTATGCAGCCCGAAAGCCCGTCCTCCGCGACGGAAACGCTTATTTCGGCAGTGCGCGGCAGACCGGCCGCCGGATCGAACACTTCGCACGTATACGTATCCGTTTTGGCCGAAAACGCGCTCAGCTTCAGCCTGCGCGCGCTGCGCGGGCTTATCATAAGCCCGAAGCGCGTGCGCACGAGCTTCGCTATATGCGCGTCCGCCGCCTGCATTCCGCCCGGCGACGTGCGCGTAAGCACGCACCTGCCGCCCGCAAACACGCTGAACGTAATATGGCTCGCGCCTATATCCATAACGAACGTGCCTTCGCCCGCGTTTATGTCGATACCCGCGCCCAGCGCGGCGGCAGTGTCCGCGCGCACGAGACCCGCCGTGTCTATATCCGTTTCTATCAGCGCGTTCAGCAGCGAATCGCACGCGCTCTCGCTGAGCTCCGGCGAAACCGCAAACAGCGCGCGTCTGCGCTTAAGCCCCTTCTTGCCGCTTCCGGCAAGCGCGCCCGCCCACTTCGAAAGAAGCGGCACGTCCACGGGCACGCCGCCGCGCATCGGCTGTCTGAGCTTTACCAGCCGGCTTTCGCGTCCCACGAACGCGAACGCGCGGTCGCCTCTTGCAAACGGCATATCCGCTCCGGGGCGGTACGCGGCGTATGCGGCTTCGTTTTTTATCTCCGTGCCGCATACGTATTTTACGCTGTCCGCGCCGAAATCAAAGCCGTAATCCCACTGCATGTCAGGCTCTTAATGCGTGTATGGCTTTTCTGATCTCGCCGGGCGCGGAGTTCATGCGCGTGAACGCAGATATTATCTCGTCCGCCAAGCCCGCTTTTACAAGGTCGCAGCCGAATATCGTTTCGTCCGAAAGCACGGGCAGCAGTATATCGCGCGCGCCTTCGTTATTCATAAACGACAGCGGCGCAAGGCGCGTTTTCATTTCATCGAGTCTGGGATCAGGCGATATCTCGAACGCGTTTCCTTCGTCGTCCATGCCCATAAGATACCTGAGCCAGCCCGCCTCCGTCAGTATGATGCCCTTGAGCTCCTTTACGTCCTTGCCGGCGGCAAGGTACGCCTTGATCGTCTCGCCGAAACGGATCGAGAGCTTCTGGGAGGTATCGGTGGCGATTCTCTGGGGAGTGTCGGGCAGGAAGCAGTTGGGCAGGCGCGTTTCGAGCACCTCGCGCAGGAACGTTTCCGGCTTCATTATCTTGGGATCCGTCACGACCGGCAGACCCTCGGTATAGCCGATGCGGTTCACCATGTATTTAAGATCCTCGTCGTTCATTTCCTGCCATATCGTCTTATAGCCCAGCATGCAGCCGAACACCGCAAGACAGGTGTGCAGGGGATTAAGGCAGGTCGTGACCTTCATGCGCTCGACCTTCTCGACCGTTTCACGGTCAGTAAAGTATATGCCCGCCTTGTCCAGCGGGATTTTTCCGTTCGGGAAATCGTCCTCTATTACAAGATATTCCTTCTCCTCGGCGTTTACGAACGCGGAGGTGTAAGTGTTGCGTGAGGTTATTATGAGTCCCGCGTCCTCAAAGCCGTCCTCCTCCAGCAGCTTCATGACGTTCGCGTCCGGCCGGGGAGTGATTTTGTCGATCATCGTCCACGGGAAAGAAACCTTGGAGCCTATATAGTTTACGAATTCCTGACTCACGTATCCGTTTTTGAGCCACTCGCCCGCCACGTACATGACCGCGCTTTGCAGCTTTTCGCCATTATGCGAGCAGTTGTCCATGCTTACCAGCGCAAGCGGATACGCGCCCGCGTTGAAGCGCGCAAGCAGCAGTCTGGTGAGATAGCCCATCAGGCCGCTCGCGTCCTGCGGCCTGCCCTCGGCGTCCTTCTGCGCAAAGCGCAGCGAATAGCCTTTTTCGGTAATGGTGAACGACGCCATTTTGAGCGTGGGCGACGTGAATATCTGCTGCATACGGGCATCGTCCGCGATCGTCAGCGACTCGCATACGCTGCCTATGACCTCTTTTTTGACGCTGCCCGTGCTGACCAGCGTAACTCCCACCGAAAGATTGTCGAAGGGTCTGTACGCCTTCTCGATTATCTCCGTGTCGAAGCCCTCGAATACGGTTATGCCTTTGGTGATATAGCCGCCGTTGAGCAGCCTCTGCGCGGCGCTGCCCAGAAACGCCCTGAATATGTTGCCCGCGCCGAAATGCACCCATTCGGGCGCGGCCTTGGTATCGCGCGTCACCTTTTCTATATCGTACTGTGGCAGCGCGTAGCTTTTGTCCGTCCAGATTTTTCTGTCCCTGATTGCCGCAAGATTAAGCTTCATAGTGTCGACCCTCCGTGTAATTCTTTCGAGCTGTATTTCCTTATGTATTATACCGCGTTTTCGTCAAATAAACAACAGCAGATAATAAAACTTAGCAATAGACGGATTTTTGACGCTTATATACGCTTTTTGCCGCCGCATTCGGTATCCGGCAGGCGGAATACGCCGTGACGCTTTTCGTTCCAGAGCATGCCCTCGTTCAGCTCCAGATTCTGCGTGACCGCAAAGCGGAACGCGTTCGGCACCACGTCGTAAGACACCATACGCCCTATCGGGTCGGTAAAGCACAGCCACAGCGCCGCGTCGTACTCGCCCGGCCCCAGCCCGCCGAGCGGCAGACTGAGCTCGAGCTCCGTTCTGTCGCCCGCCTGCGCGGTGTATACAGGCGCGCTCAGCGAGGACGCGAGCGTGCCCGAGCCCGCACGGGATATAAGAGAGTTCACGCGCAGGTTTTTTACGTCCTCGAGCGCATGCACGCCAAGGCTCAGGCTTATATTGCCGCCCATAGGGTATTCGCAGCTTATCACGCCGTTTATGTCAAGATACTCCATGCGCGCGAGCTTGCCCAGGTTCCCATCGTGCTTTACGTTCGCAAAATCGATATGCGTATCCCTGAGCGCGGACGCGCCCGCGTAAAGCGATATGGCGTGCTCGAGCTCTCCCGCGTACGCAAGACGCCCCTCCTCGAGGTACAGCGCGCGCGTGCAGAGCTGACGCAGCGTGTGCATGTTGTGACTTACGTATATTACGGTATGCTCGCCCGCAAGGTCGCTCATTTTGCGTATGCACTTTTCCTGAAAACGTGTATCGCCCACCGCGAGCACCTCGTCGCAGATAAGTATGTCCGGCTCGAGATGCGCCGCCACCGCGAAGCCCAGCTTCACGAACATTCCGCTCGAATAACGCTTGACAGGCGTGTCTATAAAGCCGCCTATCTCCGAAAACTCGATTATTTCGCCAAGCCGCGCGCTTATCTCCGCGCGCGTGAGCCCCATTATCGCGCCGTTCAGATACACGTTTTCGCGTCCCGTGAGATGCGGGTTAAAGCCCGTGCCCACCTCAAGCAGCGACGCGAGGCGTCCCTTGTACGTTATGCGTCCCTCAGTCGGCGCGGTTATGCGCGAAATAAGCTTGAGCAGCGTGCTCTTGCCGGCGCCGTTTCTGCCGATAAGCGCGATCGCGCTGCCCCTTTCGACCTCGAAGGATACGTCCCTGAGCGCGTAGAATTTGCCGTTTTGAGGCGTCTGTCCCTCCGCGCCTGCGCGGGCGTCCTTGCGCGTAAAGCGCGCAAACAGCCCGTCTATATCGTCGCGCAGCGTGGAGAGGCCTATCTGCCCCATGCGGTACTGCTTGGATACGTTTTCACAAGAAAGTACGACGTCTCTCATAGCGCGCCTCATATCACGTCCGCGAAGGTCTTTTCAACGCGGTTGAACAGCAGTATCCCCAGAAAGCAGATAACGCATGTCACGCCCGCACTAAGCAGCAGATAACCCGCATTGAAGGTGCCCGTGCCGAGATAAGCCGCGCGGAAAAACTCTATTACAGGGGACATGGGATTAAGCATGAACACTGTTTTGAGCGCGGGATACGTGCTGTTCAGCACCGAAGCGGGATACGCCACGGGTGAAATGTACATCCACAGGTTTACGCCGAAGCTTACCAGCAGCGCAAGGTCCTTGTACCTTACGGTAAGCGCCGAGACCGCTATGCCTACGCCCAGACCGAGCAGCCCCATTTCGATAAGCACGAGCGGCGTAAGCGCGACAAGCCCCCACGAAACCTGTATCTTTTCCGCGGAAAATATGTTCGTGCCGATAAGAAACAGCAGAAAAAACGCAAACTGTATCGCGAAGTTTATAAGCGTTACAAGCACCGTCGCAATCGGCGCGCACAGGCGCGGGAAATAAACCTTTCCGAACAGCTTCTCGTTGTCGGTAAAGGTCTGCGCGGTCTTTTCGAGACAGCGCGCGAAGAAGCTCCACGGCACGCTGCCGCACATGTAAAACAGAAACGGCTGCGCGCCGTCGGTAGGCACTCCCACGAAGCGTCCGAACACCAGCGTAAGTATCCCGGTAGTGAGCAGGGGCTGTATGATCGCCCACGCGGGACCGATTATCGTCTGCTTGTACATGGCCACGAACGTGCGGCGCGCAAGCAGATATATAAGATCCCTGAAGCGCCAGAGCTCCTTTAAGTCTATATGCAGCCCCTTTTCGCGGGGCTTTATGACCGTGATTTGTTCGGACGTATTCATTTTACTGCTTTATCAACAGCTTTTCATACCGCGTATACGCGAGCGGCCACAAAAACACCGCCGCAAAGCAGCTAAGCGCATATCTGATAACGCCGCCCCAGTTTTTGCCCGCAAGGGAAATAAACGCGGATTTGGTGCCCTTCAGCAGCGCGAGCACGAGACCCATGCCGACCACGAGCCGAAGCACGCCCAGCCACCATTTTTTCGGCGTTTCGAAGCCTATGAGGCGCCTTTCGCACAGCCAGCCCGCCATAATACCGACGATCGCGCCCACGAGCTTGAATATATCGGCGGTATTCGCGGCGATCTCGCCCTCGACGCTCTCCGCGGGGTACGAGCGCACGAGCGTTATAACAAGCGTCAGTACGCTCATAATAAGCGCGCAGCCGGCGATCACGATATCCAGCGAGGGCTTTTCCTCAAGCTTCGCGCTGAGCTTATCCATGGCAAAAATGAGCACGATGCCGAGCGCGAGCGAGACCAACACGTCCTGCGGGGTATGCACGCCCAGATACAGCCGTGAAAACGCTACCAGCGCCACAAGCAGCCAGAGCAGCACCTTGAACACGGGCTTTAAGCCCTTTTCGTGCGCAAGCCCTCCGTATGCGGAAACCGCGTTCGCCGTGTGCCCGCTCGGAAACGAATAGCCCGTCGCGTCGCCCAGCGCGCCTTCGTGTGGCCTTACCCTTTCGGGAGACCTCACCCACGGCCTGTGCGCGACGAACAGTATTTTAAGCAGCTGGTTAATAAGCAGCCCTGACGTCATCGTTAGCAGCATACGGTTGCCGAGCCGCCGGTTAAAGCACCAGTATATGAGGCACACCAGCGCGATAACCGCGATCTCGCCGCCGGCTTTGGTGAGTATGCTAAGCAGCTTCGTAAGAAATCCGGTTCTGTTGTCTGCAAGCCATTCAAGTACAGCTATGTCCATACGCTAAATCTCCATATAGCTTTTAATATATTTGTCGCACAGAGCGCGCGCCTCGTCAAGCGACGAAGCGTTGTGTACGTCGTATACGAGCGCAGCTCTCATGCCCGCTTTTTTCGCGCCGATAAGACCTTCCGGAATATCCTCGTACACCATGCAGCGGGCGGGCTCGACATTCAATTTGCGCGCCGCGAGCCTGTATATTTCTCCGCTTTCCTTGTTTTTGCCGGATTCGTCTGTGGTCACGAACACGTCGAACAGCGCGTAAACGCCGTTTCGTTTGAGCGCGGGCTCGTACAGCGCAGGCGTAAGCGTGGTTACCACCGCAAGAAGTGCGCCCTGCTCCTTAAGCCGTCTCAGATACTCCGCCGCGCCCGGCTTCAGCATCACCCTGTGCACGTATTCGCGCGCGCACATGTCGTGCCATACAGATGCGATCTGCTCCGGCGTTTCGGGCAGACCAAAGCGCTTTACCGTGTATTCGGCGGTCTGCAGAAACGACAGCCCGCGTATGCACGCAGTGTAATCCTCCGGCATCGTCAGACCGCGCCCGGCAAAAAACGAGCGGTCGATATCCGCCCATACGCCCAGCGAATCCAGCAGCGTGCCGTCAAGGTCGAACAGCGCCGCGTCAAACTCCTTCAAGCAGACACTCCTTACCAGTTTAGTACACGGATTATATCATAAAGCTTTCATAAGTGCAACCTTGCAATGTTGCCCGGCCGCGGATTTTATGCTATAATTTGGCTGATTTTCCAAACGGAGGTTTTTATGCCCGAGAAGCTTGCTGCTTTCATCGTCGACAAGCGCAGATACATACTCGCGTTTTTTGCGCTCGCGGCGGTTTTAAGCGTATTCATGATCCCGAAAACCGTGATAAACTACGATTTTACCAGATACCTGAGCGAAAGCACCGTAACGCGCAGGAGCCTCGACCTGATGGAAACGGAGTTCGGCAGCATAGACCAGATATCGGTGCTGTTTACGTCTCTTGAGGACGGGGTGTGCGCGCAGATAGCGGAGGATATTCAGGAGATAAACGGCATAAGCCGCGCGGTCTATTCCCCGGACAGCGATCTAAAGTACCTTGACGGCGTGAAATACGAACGCCTGAATATATATACCGAGAACACGGACATGGCTGCGCTTTCCGGCGAGCTCGAACGATACCTTTCCTCCCGCGCGGATACGGGCGAATTTTCCATGCACGGCTCAGCGCCCGAAAGCATAAGTCTGCAAAGGCGCGTGGCCGAGGAAATGCCCCTGACTATGCTGATCGCCGTCGCTGTGGTCATAGCCGTGCTCTTCGTGACCTCGCATTCGTACATAGAGCCCGTCGTGTTCGCGCTGGTCCTCACGGTTTCGATACTCATTAACATGGGCACGAATTTCATATTCGACTCGATATCGTTTATAACCTTCGCGGTATCGGCCATACTCCAGCTCGCGCTCGCGATGGATTATTCCATAATGCTGCTGCGCACGTATTTTGAGCTGCGTGACGGCGGCATGGACGATACCTCCGCGCTGAAGAGCGCTTTGCAGCAGGCGTTCATGCCGATCTGTTCGTCTTCGCTTACGACCGTGGCAGGGCTTGGTTCGCTTATGTTCATGAGCTTCACCATAGGCTTCGATATAGGCATAGTGCTTTCAAAGGGCATAATCATCAGCATGATAAGCGTGTTTACGCTTATGCCCGCGCTTATCAGGCTGTTTGCAAAGCCGCTCAGGACCACGATGCACAAGCCTCTGCCGCTGGGCGGACGGCATCTGGGGCGTTTTGCCTGCACGCGCTTTGCGAAATACGCCGTGCCCGCCGTGCTGATACCCGTGATAATCGTTTCGTTCGTGTTGCAGGGGCAGATCAATTATACCTTCACGGATACCAGCATGCGCGGCACGGACAGCGTCTATACGCGCCTGTACGGCCGAAGCGAACCGCTCGCGCTGCTGGTGCCCTCGCGCGGCACGGACGCGGATTACGAAACGCAGCGCGCGCTTATAAAAAGGCTGTCTGAAATCGAATACGAAGGACGCCCCGCGGTTTCGTCTGTAGCCGCGATGGTCACTTCTGGCGCTGCTGCGCTTGAATACTACACCGCCGCAGATCTTGCAGACATGCTTGGTATCGGACAGATAAGAGCCGGCGCGTATCTCGGGCTTATGGGCTTCACAGGCAACCGCGCACGCGCGGACGAGCTGGCCGAAAAGGCGGCGGCGTTCATGCCGGACAACGCTCAGGCTGCTGAAATGAAAGCGCTCGTCGGCTTCGCAAAGGGACTGTTTCAGACAGACGATTACGCGCGCATAGTGCTCTCGCTTGATATCCCGCCTAAGGGCGAAGCCAGCTTCGGCGTGCTTGAAGAAATAATTTCTCTGGCGCAGGAGTTTTACCCGAACGAAAAGCTCGGCTTCGCCGGTATACTCATGAGCTCCTACGACATTTCGGGCGCGTTCACAAGCGACATACTCAGAGTAAATCTTATTACCATACTTGCTATCTTCCTTATCGTCGCGCTCTCGTTCAGATCCTTAAGCGTGCCGCTCATACTCATATTCGTGATACAGGGAGCGGTGATGGTAAACATGGCCTCGTCCGTGATCGCCACGCGCCTGAGCTCGGTGCTGCCTAAGCTGTTTCACGAGCGCAGCGTATTCTTCATGTGCTATCTGATCTGCCTTGCGATACAGATGGGCGCGACTATAGACTACGGCATACTTCTGACCACGCACTATATAAACAGCCGGAAAACCGAAGACAAACACGCCGCCATGGCAAGCGCGCTCAGGCTGTCCATGCCCACGATATTCACCTCCGGGCTCATACTGTTTACCGCAGGTCTCGCGATCGGACTGGTATGTACGGTGTATTATATCTATTCGATAGGTCTGCTGATCGCAAGCGGCACCTTCTTCTCGCTCGTAATGGTGCTTATACTGCTGCCGCCGCTGCTGCTGAACTGCGATAAGCTGATAATGCGCAAGCGCGGGAAAGTATAAAAAAAAAGGGGGGGAGCTGTTTACCAGCCCATCAAATGAAGTGAATTGTGAATTCATTTCATTCGGTTGGAGTTTTGCGCCTTTTGCAAAAAAAGAAACACGGTCAGGATGTTCATTTCACACTGACCGTGATCGTTTTTTCTCCTTTGAAAGCGAATGCCGCTGTGCCAATCGGTATCTTTAGCCGGTGTTATGAGGTTAATGCGAAGATTCCGGACAAACGTCCGGTTTTCTTCGTTTTTGGGACGTCGTAGAGCACGTGATAGTGTAGTATATTATTGTCAAAAACCTATGCTCAGACAGTAATAAGTTTGTCCCTGCTTTTTTATGAATAGGGCACTTCGGCGCTCTGTTGCAGTGGTACGCAGAAACTCGAAACAAAGGCTGCCAATGTTGGGTAAAGCTGTTTTGCTTACGGACTTTTAACTGGCAGCATCTTTTAACGGGCGTTTTTCAACACTCTCTCAAGGACAGTGATGTTAAAACAGTTTTGCTGGTTATCGTATCCTGGCAGTAACACACTATCTTGTAATGAAGATCATATTGTTGCTGATGGCCCATTCCTCAGCAAAAGAACCGGGGGCAACAATAAGGATGGAGTCTGTGCCGTCAAAAGCGTTGTTTGCAATGCTGTCGACAGTTGATGGAATCACAATCAAATCCACATTGGAGAGATTGGCAAAAGCTCTGGGGCCGATAGTAGTGAGGGCGGAAGGGAGAGTAAAAGTGATTTGATTGTCAGAGCAAATGATTTTGATTTTTGCGGAATTGAGGATATCATTTCCCCATTTGTAAATGGCAGCCCATTGTTCTGCTGTGCCATAATAGTAAACAATTGTTAAGTTGTCACAGTTAGAAAATGCATAAGATTCGATTGATTCGACACTATCCGGAATAGTTATGCTCTTCAAGCGGGTACAGTTAGCAAATACATATCCGGCAATTTGTGTAATTCCAAAGGGAATTCTGATACTCGTCAGTCCGGAACACCCAGCGAATGCACACATATCAATACTCGTAACATGCTCAGGTATGTTTATGCTTGTTAAGTTGCTGCATCCCCAAAAGGCCTCCTTCCCGATACTTGTTACACTGTCAGGAATTGTGATACTGGTAATATTTTCACAACGCCTAAACGCATATTCGCCAATCTCTGTAACTTCATCCGGTATCACAACATTACCGCCAACTCCATCATACTTGATCAGCATGCCATTTTCAATGGTAAAATTATGTCCATGAATGAATTCGAGGTATTCATCATAGTTGACGCTATAGTGAATTTGCGTATAAGTCTCATCAATAAGTATACCCAGACCTCTCTCCGGATTATCAGAATATAGAGCAAAAGATACTGCAATGTTGTTTGCCTCTTCTTCCGTTCCTTCATAGAATACTTGTGTCAAAAATGATGTACCTATAAATGCACCTGTAGAAAGTGAGGTAACGCACCTTGGAATATACAGATACTTTATTCTTGTACCAGAAAAAGCGCAGTACTCAATTCTTTCTACGCCGCTGGGTATATTAACTTCTGTTAAGTTCGTACAACCATCAAAACAGTTCAGCGGAATAAGCGTGGTATCACTGGGCAGGGTGATTTTTCGCAATTGCGACCCACTAAATACGCTACCATATAAAGATATCCCTTCCGGAACAGCATACTCAGTTTCGCTCTTTGCGGCAGGATAACAAACCAAGTATGCAATTTCACGATCAAATAGTATTCCATCATCAGCATAATACCGTGGATTGTCTGGATCTACACTAAAACTTTCTAATTTATGCATATCGTAAAATGCACCACCCATTATTGTGGTAAGGCTCGCTGGCAGATTCAATGTCACAATAGACGTGTTTTGAAAAGCGTATTGTCCAATGAATGTACAGCCATTGGAAATCTCTATCGTTTCAAGGTTTGTGTCATTTGCAAAAGCCCAATAACCGATATAGGTAACAGTTTCAGGTATGATGACACTTTTCAGATATCTGTTCTTTTCTACTGATGATGATGCAATTTGTGTTACACCATTTGGAATCATGAATATCTCTTCTTTTTTTCCTTCCGGATAGTTGAGCAGCTGCGATATATCTTTACTGTACAGTACGCCATCAATAGCTGTCAAATCAGGATTGTTTATAGGAACTGAAAATGCTTCCAGATTAGGAGTGTTCTGTATCCAACTGTCGCCGATATCTGACCCGTATATGTGGGCCGTGTATTGATTAGAAAGCCTGACTTGGGCTCCGATTCTGATTGATGTGAGATTCAGGCAACCTATTATACATCCAGATTCAAGATAGTGGACTCCATCATTAATGTCGAGAGAGCTCATATAGCAAGCGTTGAATGCGCCACCTGCAATTCCATAGACCTTATATCCTCCCAGTTGTGAAGGTATCACGACATTTTCCTCGCTACCTGAATATGAAGTTATGATTGCTTCGCCCAGGATGATTTTATATGAGTAATCGCCTTCTGTGTATATGGCATCACTTTGAATCTCATAGCTCGAATCGCTAATTGCATAACCGTCGTTCATTGCATTATCCTGATCATAAGGATAGTGTCGGCCAAAGTCATTGCTACCCTTAAGTAACCATTCTGTTGCATCTGATCCTGTCGAATTCCATGTTGTGTCAACATAATAGTATTCCTCATCAATAGCAACAATATTCCATGCATGGGCTTGCGTAATACCCCACTCAGCAACACCAGTAACAACGCGAGTATCCACACCTGCAGCTAAACATAATCTATAAAACAAGACTGAATAACCTTGGCATACAGCTGTTTTATTCATCAGGGCCCCATATGCTGAGCAGGATATCAGATTGCTCTCTCCCTGATTGATCTCGTCCCAGGCTTGATAATCGTAGGACACGTTTGAACAGATATAACTGTTGATTTGTGCTATGATGTTTGCTTCACTTGCCGTGGTATCGATTTGATTCATGAGTTCAGCTACATACTCATTCACTTGCGCTTCTTGTTCGGCAGTAGTGTAATAATCGAGATCGTACTCAATAGTGATATAGAAATAATCGTCTGATTCATAATATGCGGTAGTGGCATTATAGTTAACAATTTGATACCGAAGATAATCCCCTTCATTTTGAATCCCGGTATGAGCCAGTGCTTGTTCAAATATTTGATCACTCAATTCTTCACTATAAAAATCAGATACCACATAGCACTGAATAACCCCTTCCCGCGCTTTCATCTTTTCGCGTAGATGATCAGCGGCTTCATCAATTGAGTAGCAAGCATCCTCGATCACAAAGACGGTGCCTCTGTCAGTGCTTGCCTCTGTCATCAATTCAGTGGCCAATACGATTAGCAACAGCGTCACAAATATTATGAAAGCGGATTGAATTCTTGTTCTCATAGGATTGTCCTCTCCTTAGTGTTAAGTAGAATTTGTTGAGTTGATGTGGATTTTCGAAAGTTTGGATTGGTATGGAAAACCTGAGTGGTCGGCATGACCATATGCATACTAGTCATTTGGCGCAATCAGGCTAGGTTCACTTGTTGGTGCAGTAGCCTATAAACTATTCAATATTATTATACCACACTTCTACTCGATCGTCAAGTTACAAAACGAAGAATGGACCAGTATGGAAAAAAGGTTAGTGGGTAGTGGGTAGAATATATGCATAGATCAAAACAGCGGCTGCACCGACTTTGAACACGTGAACAACAAGACCGATCTGTACAACGATGTCTGTTTCCGTGTCCAGCTTTAGTTTACCACTTCATGCACATCTTGTAAGTCTAAAAAAACGGGGATGTTACAGTGATTATTCTCTGCAATATCCCCTTTTGATACCGTATGCTTATTTGCTCAGAACAGTCCCGTTATCCTGCCGTTTTCGTCCACGTCGATGTTTTCCGCCGCCGGGATTTTGGGGAGACCGGGCATCGTCATTATATCGCCCGTGAGCGCGACTATGAAGCCCGCGCCCGCGGAGACCTTTACGTTTCTGACCGTTACAGTAAAGTCCTCCGGCGCGCCCGTGCGGGTCGGATCGTCAGTAAAGGAGTATTGCGTCTTCGCAACGCAGACCGGCAAGCCGCCGAAGCCCAGTTTTTCAAGCGTCTCTATCTGCTTCTTTGCCGCGGGCAGTATGGCCGCGCCGCGCCCACCGTACACGCGCACGGCGATCGCATTCAGCTTCTCCTCTATGCTCATCTCGTCTGTATACGAGTAACGGAAATCCGGTGTTTCCTCTTCGCACAGACGCACTACCTCGCGGGCGA
Organism: Clostridia bacterium; assembly: GCA_017543905.1. Classification (GTDB taxonomy): domain Bacteria; phylum Bacillota; class Clostridia; order Christensenellales; family Aristaeellaceae; genus RUG14130. The sequence goes on along the minus strand of JAFYFC010000003.1, from coordinate 30,406 downwards.
GCTCTTCTCCGCCCGCGCCGCCTTCCGCCCAGACCGTGGACAGACGCACGTTTACGCCGAGCTCACGGCATTTGGCGATTATGAAGTCTATCTCCGCGTCGGTATCCGTGGGGAAGCGGTTCAGCGCCACCACGCAGGGCAGTCCGTACACGTTTTTGATGTTAGATACGTGCCGCAGCAGATTCGGTATGCCCTTTTCGAGCCGCGAAATGCTCTCCTCGGCAAGCTTTTTCTTATTCATGCCGCCGTGCAGCTTGAGCGCGCGCACCGTGGCGACAATAACCACCGCGTCCGGCGTCAAATGCGCCTGCCGGCACTTTATGTCAAGGAATTTCTCCGCGCCGAGGTCCGCGCCGAAGCCGGCCTCCGTCACCGTATACTCGCCCAGCTTCAGCGCAGTCTTAGTGGCGAGCACGCTGTTGCAGCCGTGCGCGATGTTCGCAAACGGGCCGCCGTGCACCAGCGCGGGCGTGCCCTCGAGCGTCTGCACGAGGTTAGGCTTAAGCGCGTCCTTAAGCAGCGCCGTCAGCGCGCCTGCGGCCTTCAGATCTCCCGCCGTAACGGGTCTGTCGTCATAGGTATAGCCCACGATTATTCTGGAAAGGCGCGCCTTTAGATCGCTCACCGAATCCGAAAGACAGAACACCGCCATTATCTCGCTGGCCACGGTTATGTCGAAGCCATCCTCGCGCGGTGTGCCGTTGGCCTTGCCGCCCAGGCCGTCCACTATGAAGCGCAGCTGCCTGTCGTTCATGTCCACGCATCTACGCCAGGTGATCCTGCGCGGGTCTATGCCCAGCGCGTTGCCCTGCTGGATGTGGTTGTCCAGCATCGCCGCCAGCAGGTTATTCGCCGCTCCGATTGCGTGGAAGTCGCCGGTGAAGTGCAGGTTTATATCCTCCATCGGCACCACCTGCGCGTAGCCGCCGCCCGCCGCGCCGCCCTTCACGCCGAACACAGGGCCGAGAGAGGGCTCTCTGAGCGCGACCGTGACGCGCTTGCCTATGCGCTTAAGCCCGTCCGCGAGACCTATGGTCGTGGTGGTCTTGCCCTCGCCCGCGGGAGTGGGGGTGATCGCGGTCACGAGCACGAGCCTGCCGTCCGGACGCGTACTTTCCTTAAGCAAGGACAGGTCTATCTTCGCCTTGTATCTGCCGTACTGTTCAATGTACTTTTCGTCTATGCCCGCCGAGCTCGCGATCTCGGTTATCGGCTTCAGCTCGCTCGCCTGCGCGATTTCTATGTCGCTCAAATATGCCATAACTGCCTCCCGTTAAGCTTTAAAGTACTTTACCGCCGCCTCGAACAGACGGATATCGTAGTTTCCGGGCACGTTTTTGTAAAGCCCCGCGCCGACGCGCTCGCTGTGCCCCATCTTGCCCAGCACGCGCCCGTCCGGCGAGGTGATGCCCTCGACCGCCATAAGCGAGCCGTTGGGATTGAAGTGTACGTCCATGGTCGCGCTGCCGTCCAAGTCGACGTACTGCGTGGCTATCTGCCCGCGCGCGATAAGCTGCTTCATCAGCCCGTCGCTTGCGACGAAGCGCCCCTCGCCGTGCGAAATCGGCACATTCACGATGTCGCCGGGCTGCATGAGACTCAGCCATGGGGACAGCGTCGACGCAACGCGCGTGCGCACTATCCGGCTCTGATGGCGTCCGATGGTGTTAAACGTCAGCGTGGGGCACTCCGCGTCTGTATCGACGATTTTTCCAAACGGCACGAGCCCGAGCTTTATCAGCGCCTGGAAGCCGTTGCAGATACCCAGCATCAGCCCGCCGCGCACGTCCAGAAGCTCGCCCACGCGATGCTTGATTTCGGGATTTCTGAAAAACGCGGTTATGAATTTGCCGCTGCCGTCCGGCTCGTCGCCGCCCGAGAAGCCGCCTGGTATGAACACCGCCTGCGCCTCGCCAAGCGCGCGGGCGAAGCGCTCAGTGGAACGCATGACGCCCTCTGCGCTCAGATTGATTATCACGAATACGTTCGCCCTCGCGCCCGCTGCGTTGACCGCGCGCGCTGAGTCGTATTCGCAGCTCGTGCCCGGGAACACGGGTATCAGCACGGTCGGCTGCGCCGTTTTCACGGCAGGCGCCGGACGGGCAGAGGCTTTGTATGTGACGTTCTCCGCGTGTCCCGCAGAGGGGATATTGCAGCGGAATACGTTTTCAAGGCGGTTTTCGTACAGAGCAAGTACCTCCGCGGCGGACACGCTCTCGCCGCCCAGCTCAAACAGACCGGAGTCTGTTATTGTGCCGAGCTCAAGCGCGCCCGCGGGCTGCTCGTCCGCTTCTATTATGAACGCGCCCGTGCGCCGTTCAAACAGCGTCTGTACGCTCAGAGGATCCGCAAAGCGGAAGCCGAAGCCGTTGCCGAAGGCCATCTTCACCGTCTGCGCCGCCGCGCCGCCCATTCCGGGCACGGCGCACGCGCACAGCGCGCCCTTGCGCGAGAGCACGCTTATCTGCACGAAAACACGCTTAAGCGACTCCGCGTCCGCAAGCCCGTTTTCGTCCGTATCGCAGCGCAGCAGGTATACCTTGTCACCCGCGCGCTTGAATTCGGGCGTGACCAGCTGCTGCGCCTTCGCCATCGTCACCGCGAAGGACACCAGCGTAGGCGGCACGTCGAGCTTTTCGAACGTCCCGCTCATCGAGTCCTTGCCGCCTATCGCAGCGACGCCCAGACGTATCTGCGCCTCGAACGCACCCAGCAGCGCCGCAAACGGCAGTCCCCAGCGCGCGGGATCGCTTCCCGGCTTCGGGAAATATTCCTGAAAGGACAGATATACGTTTTTGAATTCCGCGCCGCTTGCGATAAGCCTGCATACGCTCTCGACCACCGCGGCGTACGCTCCGTGGTACGGACTGCGCTCCGACAGATACGGATCGAAGCCGTACGCCATAAGCGATACGTCGTCAGTTTTGCCGCTTTCGAGCGGTATCTTCATCGCGAGCGCCTGCGTGGGCGTAAGCTGGTTTTTGCCGCCGAAGGGCATAAAGACGCTGCCTGCGCCTATCGTGGAGTCGAAGCGTTCGGAAAGCCCCCGCTTCGAGCATACGTTAAGATCGGATACGGTTTTGCGCAGGTTTTCCGCAAATGTGCCCTTAACGATTTGTTTCGTGTCCGCCGTGGGCGCGGGCGCGACGCTTATATGCTTCTCCGCTCCGTTCGAAGCAAGGAATTCGCGCTTCAGGTCTACTATCGTACTGCCGTTATACGTCATTACGAGGCGCGGCTCTTCGGTAACGAGCGCGACGAGCGTGGCCTCGAGGTTTTCCTCCTGTGCGAGACGCATGAATTTCTGCGCGTCGACGCGCGCGACCACTACCGCCATGCGCTCCTGCGATTCCGATATCGCGATCTCGGTGCCGCTCAGACCCTCGTATTTAAGCGGGACCTTATCCAGATCGACCGTAAGACCGTCCGCGAGCTCGCCTATCGCGACCGATACGCCGCCCGCGCCGAAATCGTTGCATCTCTTTATCAGACGGCACGCCTCCGGATTTCTGAACAGCCGCTGCAGCTTTCTTTCCTCCGGCGCGTTGCCCTTCTGCACCTCCGCGCCGCTCGTCTCCACCGAGCGCGCGTTATGCGCCTTGGAGGAGCCGGTCGCGCCGCCTATGCCGTCGCGTCCCGTTCTGCCGCCCAGCAGTATGACCGCGTCCCCGGGCTGCGGGGTTTCACGCACGACGTTCGCCTCGGGCACCGCGCCCAATACCGCGCCTATCTCCATGCGCTTCGCCGCGTAGCCGGGATGGTACACTTCGTCTACGAGACCGGTTGCGAGACCTATCTGGTTTCCATAGGAGGAGTAGCCCGCCGCGGCGGTGGTCACTATCTTCCTTTGAGGCAGCTTGCCGGGCAGCGTTTCGGATATCGCTGCGGTCGGATCCGCCGCGCCGGTCACGCGCATGGCGCCGTATACGTAGCCTCTGCCGGAAAGCGGGTCCCTTATCGCGCCGCCAATGCACGTCGCCGCGCCGCCGAAGGGCTCGATCTCGGTAGGATGATTGTGCGTCTCGTTTTTGAAAAGCAGCAGATAGGGCACGTTTTTTCCGTCTATTTCGATGCTCGTCTTTACGGTGCAGGCGTTTATCTCGTCGCTTTCGTCAAGTCCTTCAAGCTCTCCCTTGGCCTTCAGGTACTTTGCGGCGAGAGTGCCTATATCCATAAGCGTCACGGGCTTGTCACGCCCGAGCTCGCGCCTCACGGCGAGATAATCATTATACGCGCTTTTCAGAAGCGGATCGTTTGTTTTAACGCGGTCTATGCGCGTAAGAAACGTGGTATGGCGGCAGTGGTCCGACCAGTAAGTGTCTATCACGCGCAGCTCCGTAAGCGTCGGGTCGCGCCCCTCGCGTTCGAAATACGCTCTGCAGAATTCGACGTCCGCTTCGTCCATCGCGAGTCCGAGCGTGCTTATTAGCTCCCTTCTGCCGTTTTCGTCCAGCGCGCGGAAGCCTGAAAGCACCGGCACGTCCGCCGGAGCGTCCGCATGGACGATTATGGTGTCCGGCAGCGCCAGCTCCGCTTCCCGCGCTTCGACGGGGTTTATGAGATATTTTTTGATTTCGGCGATCCCGCTTTCTGACAGGCTGCCCGAAAGCGCGTATACCTTCGCCGAACGTATATACGGGCGCTCAGTGCAGGAGATGATCTGTATGCACTGCGCTGCCGAGTCCGCGCGCTGGTCGAACTGACCGGGCAGGTATTCCACCGCGAACACGTACTCGTCCGTAAACGGCAGCTGTGTGTACACGTCGTCTACCTGCGGCTCCGAGAACACGCTGCCCACCGCGCGCTCGAACATTTCAGCGCTTATGTTTTCGGCGTCGTAGCGGTTCACTATGCGCACGCCGCTTATGCCGGCGGTCTCCGGAAGCTCGCGAAGCTCGCTTAGCAGCGCGTCCGCCTCCTGCCTGAAGGCAGGCTTTTTTTCTACATATACGCGGTAAACCATACTTTACTCCCCGGCCGCGAGCGCGCGCGCGCCTATATCGCTGCGATAATACATATTCTCAAAATGTATGCGCGAAGCCTTCGCGTATGCGTCTGCAAGCGCCGCCCTGAGCGTATCGCCCGCAGCGCTGACTCCCAGCACGCGGCCGCCGCTCGTGACGAGCGTTCCGTCGCGCAGCGCCGCGCCCGCAATAAACACGCTGCCCTGCACGTCCTCCGGTATGCTTATGGGATAGCCCTTCTCGTAGGAGGCTGGATAGCCCTTCGAGGCCAGTATCACGCACGCCGCGCAGCCGTCTGAAAAGCGCACGTCCGTCTTTTCCAGCGTGCCTCTGCTGCAGGCGAGCATCGCCTCGAGCAGATCGCTCTGCATAAGCGGCAGCACTACCTGCGTTTCCGGATCGCCGAAGCGGCAGTTGTACTCGATGACCTTCGGGCCATCCTGTGTGAGCATAAGCCCGAAATACAAACAGCCCCTGAACGTCCTGCCCTCCGCGTTCAGCGCGTTTATCGTAGGCAGAAAGATTTTTTCCATGCATTCGCGCGCGATCTCGGGTGTATAATACGGGTTCGGCGCGACCGTGCCCATGCCGCCCGTGTTCAGACCCTTGTCTCCGTCCAGCGCGCGCTTGTGATCCATGGAGGAAACCATGGGCACGACTGTCTTGCCGTCCGTGAACGTCAGCACCGAAACCTCCGGGCCGGTCAGGTATTCCTCTACTACCACGCGCTCTCCGCTTTTGCCGAATTTTTTGTCCCGCATCATCGAGACGAGCGCGTCCTTTGCTTCGCTGCGGCTTTCGGCGATCACCACGCCCTTGCCCAGCGCGAGCCCGTCCGCCTTTATCACGAGCGGCGGAGTGCGCGTTTCTACGTACTTAAGCGCGGCTTCGAGGCTGTCAAAGGTCTCGTAGGCGGCGGTGGGTATGCCGTACTTTTTCATGAGCTCCTTTGCAAACGCCTTGCTGCCCTCGATGAGCGCGGCGTTCGCACGGGGCCCGAAGCACTCTATGCCCTTCGCCTCAAGCGCGTCCACGCAGCCCATGACCAGCGGATCGTCCGGCGTCACGACTGCGTAATCTATCGAATTGTTTACGGCGAAATCGCATATGCCGTCCAGATCGGTGGCTTTTACGTCCACGCATTCGGCGTCGCGCGCGATGCCGCCGTTTCCGGGCAGAGCGTATATTTTGCTGACTAACGGATTTTGTTTGAGTTTTTTTATGATCGCATGCTCGCGGCCGCCGCCGCCGATAACCATCAGGTTCATATAAGCCTCTTAATGATGGAACAGGCGCAGTCCCGAGAAGGACATGACCATTCCGTATTTGTTGCAGGTATCGATCACGTCGTCGTCGCGTATGGAGCCGCCGGGCTCAGATACGTACATGACGCCGCTTGCGTGCGCGCGCTCGATGCTGTCGCCGAAGGGGAAGAACGCGTCGCTGCCGAGGGAAGCGCCCGTACGCGTTGAAAGGAACGCCTTCTGCTCTTCGCTCGTGAAGGGCTCCGGACGGCAGGTGAAATACTTCTGCCAGTTGCCCTCCGCGCACACGTCCTCTTCGTTTTTGTTTATGTAGCTGTCGATCGCGTTGTCGCGTTCGGGGCGTCCCAGATCGCTGCGCAGCGGCAGAGACAGCACCTTGTCCGCCTGACGCAAAAACCACGTGTCCGCCTTCGTTCCGGCAAGGCGCGTGCAGTGTATGCGGCTCTGCTGTCCCGCGCCCACGCCGATCGCCTGTCCGTCATATGCGTAGCACACGGAGTTCGACTGAGTGTATTTGAGCGTAATAAGCGAAACTATAAGGTCCCTCACCGCTTCGGGCGGATAGGTCTTGTTTTCGGTAACTATGTTCTTAAGCGTATCCGCGCTGATCACGGAATTGTTCCGTCCCTGCTCGAAGGTCACTCCGAACACCTGCTTGCGCTCGGTCTCCTCAGGCACGTAATCGGGGTCTATCCTGACCACGTTGTAGCTGCCGCCGCGCTTGGAGCGCAGTATCTCGAGCGCCTTGGGAGTGTACGCGGGGGCGATCACGCCGTCCGAGACCTCGCGCTTTATCATACGCGCGGTCACCGCGTCGCATTCGTCCGACAGCGCCACCCAGTCTCCGAAGGAGCACAGGCGGTCTGTACCGCGCGCGCGGGCATACGCGCACGCAAGCGGCGAATCGTCAAGCCCCTTCACGTCGTCCGCGAACACAGCCTTTTTGAGTCTGTCGTCCAGCGGCAGCGCCAGAGCGGCGCTCGTGGGAGAAACATGCTTGAAGGATGCCGCGGCGGGCAGTCCCAGCGCAGCCTTCAGCTCCTTCACAAGCTGCCACGAGTTCAGAGCGTCCAGAAAATTGATGTATCCGGGTCTGCCGTTCAGTATTTCGATAGGCAGGTCCTTTCCGCCTTCCATGAATATGCGCGCGGGCTTCTGATTGGGGTTGCAGCCGTATTTGAGTTCAAACTCCTTCATGGCGTCCTCCTTAGCGGTTTTTGTTGATCAGGCGTTCGGTGTACGTTCCGTCGGACAGGTCGATATAGCGCGTATAGAGCGAGATTTTATTGTCTGAATCCAGCGCGTCCCAGAGGCCGTCCGTGAACGCGTCGATATCGTCCGCGATCCTTACGCGCTCAGGCTCGCCCTGGAAGGACGGGATCGGGCTTCCGTCGCACACGTATGTATGCAGAAAATGTCCAAGCCCCGGCAGCGCGGCGTAGTCGAAGGTATAGCGCGCGCACATGCTGCCTACTTCGTCCATGCTTTTAAGTATGCTCATGGAGTAGGTAAGCTTTTTGCCAAGATTCATAACCGCGCTGATGCGGGGAGTGAAGTTGGGCGCGTCCGGCTCGAATGCTCTCTCCGACAGCGCCTCCGCGAAGCTTTTTCCCGCCTCGAAGCCCTCGTAAACGGTATCTGTCTGATTGCCGTTCGTGACGATCAGACGGTTTTCGTACTGGCGCAGCGCGGCGTAGATTATAAGGCTCGGATCCTTTACCTTGCTTTCGTCGTAAGGTCTGGTGAACAGCTCGCCGTTTTCCACGGCAAAAACGCGGTTTCTTGAGTTCTCGCTCCTGCCCATTATGAAATACGCGCACACAGCCTTTTTTCCGTTCTCGCTCAAGCCCGTGATTATGCCGCGTCCCACATAGGAATTGCCGCGTATCAGCTCAGACGGCTCGTGGATTTCGTATATGTTCATATCGTTTCCTCCTGCGTGCCCTCGCGGCACAGCTTCTCTATCGTCTCAGGCAGTATTATCCATTCCGCCTGCTTCATGATCCTTAGCTGAAGCGTTTCCGGGGTATCGCCATCAAGCACCTCGACTGCCTTCTGGCACAGGATCTCTCCACCGTCCGGTATCTCGTTTACGTAATGCACGGTCGCGCCGCTGAGCTTTACTCCTCTGGCGAGCGCCGCCTCGTGCACCTTAAGCCCATAAAAGCCCTCTCCGCAGAAGGAAGGTATGAGCGAGGGATGGATGTTTATTATTCTGCGCTCGAAGCGGCGCGTAAACGCGGGCGAAAGTATCTCCATAAAGCCGGCGAGCACGATAAGATCGGCGTGCGCGGCCTCTATCGCGTTGGCAAGGGCTGATTCGAACGCCTCGCGCGAGCCGCATTTAAGCCGGTTTATCACCTTGCTTTCGATTCCCGCGGTCTTTGCGCGCTCCAGCGCGTATGCGGCTTTGCGGTTCGATATCACCAGCACCACGCGCCCGCTTTTGATTATTCCGGACGTCTGCGCCTCCAGTATCGCCTGCAGATTTGTGCCCCCGCCGGACACCAGCACACAGATGCGCTTCATGACGGCTGAGTCTCCCCTCTGCTGATCAGCGGCAGTATAAGCGCGCCGACCGAATTTCCGAGTATCACCAGCCATATGTAGCCAAACGCCTTGACAGAAGCGATGCCCGACGCGGCAAAATAGAACATGTCCGCGATCGAGTGCTCAAAGCCGCTCAGAATAAACGCGGGAATGCACAAAAGCACCCCCAGCAGAGTGTGCTTCTCTTTATATATGCTTACCGCGAGGTACATCAAAACGCCGCAGCAGCAGCCGCGCACGAAGCACGAAAACGCGCCCTGCTCAAGCTTGGACGCGCAGATCTCCGCCGCCCTCGTCCCGAGCGCGGGCATTGCCCTGGCGATCAGGAAACCGCCCGCCAGCGTCGCGACCGCGTTTCCGAGCAGACCCAGCAGCAGCGCGGAGACGCTTTCTTTAGTGCATGTTTCCGCCAGATAGCCGACGCGGCCCGTAAACAGGCTGTAGCCCTTGCAGCAGATGCAGGTGAGCGCCACCGAAAACAGCGCCGCGCCCGCATAGCGGCTTTCGCACGCAAGAAACACCGCGCCGCCCATGCAGATCGCAAGTCCCGCGGAGATGCCGGAGAGTACCTTTTTCAGCATATCATCACCCTGTCCTCTCCGCGTACGATTTCGCCCACGACATACGCGTCCTCGCCGTTTTGGCGAAGTATGCCGAGCGCGGCGTCCGCGTCGGTCTTGCTTACCGTCACGCACATGCCTACGCCCATGTTGAAGGTATTGAACATATCGCGCTCGCTTATGCGCCCGGCCTCCTGTATAAGACCGAACAGGCGCGGGGTCTTGACGGCGGTTTTTTCGATTTTCGCCGTGAAGCCCTGCGGGATGGAGCGCGGGATATTCTCGTAGAAGCCGCCGCCGGTTATATGCGAAATCCCCTTTACGCGTACGCTTTCGATCAGCCCGAGCACGCTCTTTACGTAAATGCGCGTGGGCGTGAGCAGCGCTTCTCCGAGACTCTTTCCGCCTAAATCGTCCAGCGGCTTCGTAATGTCCTTTTCTCCTATGCCGAACACCTTTCTTACCAGAGAGAAACCGTTTGAGTGAACGCCGGAGGACGGCAGCGCGATCAGCACGTCGCCTTCGCAGGTGAGCTGGTTGTCTATTATCCTGTCCTTGTCCACTATGCCCGTCGCGTAGCCCGCAAGGTCGTATTCGTCCTCCGGATAGAAGCCCGGCATCTCAGCCGTCTCTCCCCCGATCAGCGCGGCGCCCGCCTGTACGCAGCCGTCGCATACGCCCTTGACTATGTCCGCGATACGCTCGGGCACGTTTTTGCCGCACGCGATATAATCCAGAAAATACAGAGGCTTCGCGCCGCAGCAGATTATGTCGTTTACGCACATCGCCACGCAGTCTATCCCGACGGTGTCGTGCTTGCCCAGTAAAAACGCAAGCTTGAGCTTCGTCCCCACGCCGTCCGTGCCGCTGACCAGCACCGGATGCTTTATACCGTCAAGATCGAGCTCGAACAGCCCGCCGAAGCCTCCGATATCGTCGAGCGCTCCCTTGGTTTTCGTGCGCCTGATGTGCGCTTTCATCAGCTCTACCGCCCTGTAGCCCGCGGTTATGTCCACGCCCGCGCGCGCGTACGCTTCGGAATAAGATTTGCCGGTCATGCGCTACTCCTTTCCGTTCCAGCAATATGTGCAAAGCTCGCACTCGTTAAGGCCTATCGCCTTTACCACGCCCTCGATGGACTGGAATTCGAGCGAGGCGAAATTGAACTTTTCGGCTATCGCGCGTCTCAGGTTCTTTCCGCGCTCGGTGGCTCCGTCGGCATACTCGTCTATGTGCTGCATGCCCTCCTCGCCCTCAAGCTCCATAATTACGCGCCTTGCCAGCAGGTCCATGTCTCCCGTCGAGCGCGAAAAATTCAGAAATTTGCAGCCGTACATTATCGGCGGACACGCGGACCTCATATGCACGCTCGCCGCGCCGTTTTCGTACAGGAAATCCACCGTCTCCTTAAGCTGGGTGCCGCGCACGATGGAATCGTCTACGAACAGCAGATTGTTGCCGTGGATAAGCTCGGTTACCGGTATCTGCTTCATTTTGGCGATCCGGTTGCGGTCGGTCTGGTTTTCAGGCATGAAGGAGCGCGTCCACGTAGGCGTGTACTTTATAAACGCGCGCGCAAAATGCTTGCCGCTCCGGTTGGCGTAGCCTATCGCGTGAGGCGTCCCTGAGTCCGGCACGCCGCCCACGTAATCGATGTTTTCGGCGTTTCCGGCGGCTTTGTCGTTTTCCGCCATGATCGCGCCGTTTCTGTAACGCATCGTCTCTACGTTCACGCCCTCGTACGTCGAGGTGGGATAGCCGTAATAGCTCCACAAAAACGAGCATACGCGCTTCGTGCCGCAGGGTTTCGAAAGCACGGTTTCCTTATCGGGTGTAAGCTCGACTATCTCGCCGGGACCCAGCTCGCGCACGTTCTCAAAGCCCAGCTTCTGATACGCGAAGGATTCGAACGACGCGGCGTATGCGTCCTCGCGTCTGCCGATCTGTACGGGCAGACGGCCGTAGCGGTCGCGCGCGGCGATTATCCTGCCGTCCTCGCGCAGTATGAGTATGTTCGCGGTGCCGACGATCTCCCTCTGCGCGAAGCGTATGCCGTCCGTAAAGCTGCTTTTCTGATCTATCAGCGCGGCCAGCAGCTCGGTGCTGTTTATCCTTCCGCCCGTCATCGCGTCGAAGTGTCCGCCGCTGAAGGAAAGATACTGCTTTATCAGCTCTTCCGTGTTGTTTATTACGCCTATCATGCATATGGCGTAGGTCCCGAGATTCGAGCGCACCAAAAGCGGCTGCGGATCGGTGTCAGATATGCAGCCTATGGCCGAGGTGCCGCGCATTTCGGAAAAGATCGTCGCGAACTTGGTTCTGAACGGCGCGTTTTCGATTTTGTGGATCACGCGCTGCAGACCTATTTCGCTATCGTAGGCCGCAAGCCCGCCGCGCTTCGTTCCCAGATGCGAATGGTAATCAGTGCCGTAGAACACCTCTTCCATACAGGAAGAGCGCGAAGCTATGCCGAAAAATCCGCCCATTTACGTATCCTGCTTCTGTATTATTTTGCGAAGAAGAGCTGGGAAAGCTTCATCGGCTCTATGTATTCGCCGTCCTTGTACACGCGCATATTGCCGGAAGCGATCTCGTCTATCAGCATGACGTCGCCGTTTTCGTCGTAGCCGAACTCGAATTTGATGTCGTAAAGCTCGAGACCCTTGCTGCGCATATCGTCCGCGATAACTTTAGTTATGCTCTGCGTCATGGCCTTTATGTCGTCGTACTGCTTTTCGCTCATTACGTTCAGCGCGACGAGCGCGTCCTTCGTTACCAGCGGATCGCCCTTCGCGTCGTTTTTGAACGTCATCTCCACATAGTACGGAAGATCCGCGCCGTTTTCGACGTATTCGCTGTAGCGGCGGAAAAAGCTGCCCACCGCCTTAAGGCGGCAGATCACCTCGAGCCCGTGCCCGAACACCTTCGCGGGCTTGACCTGCATAGTGGTGTTTTCAAGGTCGGCCGAAACGTAATGCGTTTTTACGCCAGCTGCGTTCAGCTTGTCGAAATAGTATATGCTCATCCGCAGGTTCACGTCGCCGACGCCCTCGATTTTGAGCCCGACGGAGTTCTCGCCTGGATCGAACACGCCGTCCTTGCCTGTGCAGTCGTCCTTGAACTTGAGTTCGTAGTTCCCGCCGTCCAGCGCGAACACGTCTTTTGTCTTACCGCTGTATACGAGCTTCTTCATGAATTCGTCCTCCTTATTTACCGCAAAGACGCTGCATTATCCCGGCGTCCTTTTCAAGTACGTTTTCCTTGCCCTGCCGCCGCAGAGAAACGAGTCTTTCGTATAACGCTTCGTCCGAAAGCGCAAGTATTTCGCACGCGAGCAGCGCCGCGTTCGCGCCTGCGTTCACGCCTACGGCTGCCACCGGTATGCCGCCCGGCATCTGCACCGTCGAAAGCAGCGCGTCCGTCCCGTCGAGCACCGGCCCCTTGCAGGGGATGCCGATCACGGGCAGCAGCGTGTTCGCCGCCAGCGCGCCTGCGAGATGCGCCGCCATGCCCGCAGCGGCGATTATTGCCCCGAAGCCGTTCTCCCGCGCGTGAAGCGCGAACTCGCGCGCCTCGTCCGGCGTCCTGTGCGCGCTGTACACGTGCGCCTCGTAAGGAACGGACAGGCTTTCAAGTATCTGCACGCTTTTCTCGATCACAGGCAGATCGCTGTCTGAGCCCATTATAAGAGCGACCTTTTTCATAAGCCCTCCAAACATTAACCGGCTGCCGCGGCGCGCAAATGCATGCCGAGCGGACAGCCGGTTCGGGGGATATCCGCAAGGTCTGATCGCAGCGCAGCGGGTCCCGGTTGGTTTACACGCATATTATCGCGCAGTCTCTTCGTGCGTGTCAAGCCAATCAGAACGGATATTCCAATAAGTATATGTGAACATATCATTATATCTTTGGTTTAATGTTCGATATACTAAGATTGAGGAGAGATATCCCGCCCGTTAATGTTCGTGTTTTTGCGGATTATGTTTTATAGGATAAGTCCGTTTTATTTCTTAACATTATCCGGGTTTATATCCGCGCCGATTGATGCTATGATTACGTACCAAAGGGGGGCGTGCCGATGCAGGGGCTGGCGTTTTACAATCCTATCGCCGCAGCGGTGTATTTTATCTGCGCGGCGGGCGTCGCCATGTTCACGATGAACCCCTTGCTGCTGGCGCTGTCGTGCGCGGGCGCGCTTTCCTTTGACATCGCGCTCAGGGGACTGCGCGGCAGGCAGGGACGGCTGCCGCTGTTTATACTCTTTGCCGTTATGGCGCTTATAAACCCGCTGACTCACCACAACGGCGCGACGGTGCTGTTTGTTATGAACGACAATCCCGTAACGCTCGAAGCGTTCATATACGGCTTGAACGCATCCGCGATGATAATCGGCGTGCTGTTCTGGTTCCGCTCTTTCAGCCGCATTATGACGAGCGACCGCCTGCTGTACCTGTTTGGCCGGCTTTCGCCGAAGGCCGCGCTGATACTCTCGATGGCGCTCAGGTACGTTCCGCTGTTCGGAAGGCAGGCGAAGCGTATAAATTCGGCGCAGAAGGCGCTGGGCCTGTATAAGGACGACAACGCGATAGACGCGCTGCGCGGCGGTCTCCATGTATTTTCCGCGCTCGTGACGTGGGCGCTCGAAAACGGCATAACCACGGCGGACAGCATGAGCGCGCGCGGCTACGGCGTAAGCAGACGCACAAGCTACGCGCCCTTCCGTTTTGGACGCGCGGACGCCTGCCTTACGCTTTTATGTGTGCTGCTGGCGGGAGCCGTCTGTGCGGGGCTTGCGTCAGGCGCGCTTGCGTTTCGGTATTATCCGCGCATCGTAAGCGCGCCTTTGTCTCCGCTTGCCTGCGTATCCTATGCGGCATACGCGTGCCTGGCGGCGCTGCCCACGATACTTGAGATCGGAGAAAGCCTGAAATGGCGCTGCTTGAAATCGAAAACCTGACATTTACGTATAACGCTGCGCATACGAACGCGCTCGAAAACATAAGCTTCAGCGTCGGGCGCGGCGAATTCGTATGCGTATGCGGCCCTACCGGCAGCGGCAAAACCACGCTGATACGGCTGCTCAAGCGCGAAATCTCCCCCGCCGGCAGCTATAGCGGAAGAATACTGTTTGACGGGCAGGATATACGTCAAATAGACGAAAGGACCGCCGCCGCGAAAATCGGCTACGTATGCCAGAAGCCCGAGCAGCAGATAGTGTGCGACAAGGTGTGGCACGAGCTCGCCTTCGGGCTTGAGAACCTCGGACTGCCAAACGAAGCCATCAGAAGACGCGTCTCGGAAATGGCCTGCTATTTCGGCATGGAGGATATGTTCGACAAACGCACAGACGAGCTTTCCGGCGGACAGAAGCAGCTTCTGAACCTCGCGTCCGTCATGATAATGCAGCCGGACGTGCTGCTGCTCGACGAGCCCACCGCGCAGCTCGATCCCATAGCGGCGGCGGAATTCATATCGACCGTGCACAGGCTTAAAACCGAGCTCTCCCTGACCGTTATAATGATAGAGCACCGGCTCGAGGACGCGCTGCCGCTTTCTGACAAAGTGCTGGCGCTTGAAAACGGCAGGCTGAAGCTGTTCGGCCCCGCGCGCGCGGCGGCAGCAGAGCTCGCGGTCTCTCCCGCGTTTCGTGACGCGCTGCCCTCCGCGCTGCGGCTCTGGGGACGCTTCGATATAAAGTCCGAGCCTCCCTTCACCGTAGGCGAAGGCCGCGCTTTTATAGAAAGCAGTTTTTCAAACCGTGTGCGCGCTCTCACGCGTGAAGCGTACTCGCATTCCGATGCGCCCGCGCTCGAATTCAAAAACGTGTACTTCCGCTACGACAGAAACGGCGCGGACGCGCTCAAAAATCTCAGCTTCACGGTATACGAGGGCGAAATATTCTGCATACTTGGCGGAAACGGCTCCGGCAAATCCACCTGCCTGAGCGCCGCGAGCGCGCTTGTAAAGCCCTACGCGGGACAGATACGCGTATTCGGCAAAAAGCTTAAGGATTACAAAAACCAGACGCTGTACAGAAACTGTCTGTCTTTGCTGCCGCAGGACGCGCAGACGCTCTTTCTGCACAATACCCTGCGGGAAGAGCTTGACGGAGTGGATACGCAGGATTTGCCGTTCGATCTTACGCCGTATTATTCGCAGCATCCCTATGATCTTTCGGGCGGACAGCAGCAGCTTGCAGCGCTTGCGAAGGTGCTTGATACGAAGCCGCGTCTCCTGCTGCTGGACGAGCCCACGAAAGGGCTGGACGCGCGCGCCAAGCACGAATTTGTCCGCATAATAAAAGCGCTCAGATCGCACGGCGTAAGCGTCGTTTGCGTGACGCACGACGTAGAGCTTGCCTGTCTCATGGCAGACAGGTGCGCGATGTTTTTCAGAGGAGAGGCCGTGTCCTGTGCGCCCGCAGCCGGGTTTTTCGCGGACAGCAGCTTCTACACGACCGCGATAAGCCGTATGACGCGCGGCTATTACGAGGGCGTTTCTACGCTCGACGAGGCGGAACGCATCTGCCGCCTGAACGTCAAATGATCGCGATTGAAAACGCGCGGATAAGGCGCGCGCTCAAGATAATAATACCCTTTGCGGCGATCCCGTTTACGGTGCTGCTGGGCGGCACGGTGTTCTCCGCCAGGAGCTATGCGTTCGTATCCCTGGCAGTCGCCGCGCTTTCGGTGGCGCTTTTCATTTCAGGCTTCGAGAAAAAACAGACCGGCGCGCGCCGGCTCGTCATTGTGACAGTGCTTATCGCGCTTGCGTGCGCGGGGCGTTTTATACCGCTTATCAAGCCCGTCGCGTCGATCGTAATAATCAGCGGCATCTATCTGGGCGGGGAGGCGGGCTTTCTGACTGGTGCGTTTTCGGCGCTCATATCCGATTTTTATTTCGGGCAAGGCCCCTGGACGCCGTTTCAGATGCTCGCGTGGGGACTGGTCGGGCTGTTTGCGGGACTGTCGTCCGGCGTTCTCAAAAAAAGCCGCGCCGCGCTGCTCGTTTACGGCGCGCTCGCCGGAGCGGCGTATTCTGCGATAATGGACGTATGGACAGTATTATGGTACAACGGCGCGTTCGATATAAAGCTGTATATCGCGGCGCTGGGGACCGCGGCGCCCTATACCGTTTCCTACGCAGCGTCGAACGTTATATTCCTGTGGGTGCTCGCGCGCCCCTTCGGACAGAAGCTTGAGCGTATGCATATCAAGTACGGAATATAGTCTGCGCGCTTCCGAACAGCCGCGCTTCGCCGTTATAGGCGTAGTATTCGTGCACGAGGCTCCTGTAGCCCAGCTGCTTCATGTCTTCGTAGCGCACGCTGTAGCGCGCTTTCGTGCGCGTGCCGCTAATAAGGAAGCGGATGCATTCCTGCGCGTACAAATCTATCTCGTGCAGGCTGTCCGCCGTTGTTATCACCGGAAAATACCAGTACGCCCATGTAAGCTCGCTGCCTGCGCTGTTTTCGAACATCTTGCGGTTGAACGCCTTTATGAACGCGCGCGCAGCCTTGCTGCCGTCAAGCTGCTTTCTGTGCTGCCAGCGCTGAAGCGCGCGCATTTTGCGGCGCATTTTCTGTTTTATCTTTTTAAGGGAAGCGCGCGCTATGTCCGTTTTTCCGTTCGCGCAGTAAAATCCGAGAAAAGTAAAGCCCTCCTCGGGCGAAGTGAAGCACTCCTTGTCCGGATTGACCTTAAGCCCCTTTTCGGCAAGATATGCGCGTATGAGCTCCGCGTTCGCCGCCGCGCCGTCCTTGTCAGGAGCAAACGTGATTATATCGTCCGAATAGCGGCAGTAGGGTATGCCCTTTAAATAAAACATCTCGTCCAGACCGCGCAAAAACAGGTTTGCGTAAAACGCCGCCTGCGGCGTGCCCGCCATTATGCCCTTGGTTTCTTTTATGAGGCGCTTTTTGTATATTACGGCAGGCTCAGTAAGCAGCGCGCTCAGAAACGCGTACAAACGCGGATCGTCATGCAGCGCGCATTCCAATTCCGGCAGAAAGCGCGTTATGTCTATGGAATTGAAATAATCGCTGACGTCGACCTTATAGGAAAACATGCCGCGTATCCCGCGCACGCCGAGCAGGCTTCTGAGCGCGCCCTTCGCCGTATGCTCCGGCCGGAAGGAATACAGATTGGGCGAAAACAGCCCGTCGTACCTTCTGAGCAGCAAAAACGTGACGAGCTTGAGAACCATGTTTTCAGCCGGCGGATACGTGTACACGGCGCGCTTTTTGGACGAGCCCGGCTTCTCTATAAAGCGTTTTTCGGGCAGGGGAAAAGCCTCGCCGCGGCTTATCGCTTCGCATACGGGTGCATACGCGCGCGCGTCGACGAACGCGCGCAGCTCCTTTATAAACGCCTCCGGACACAGACGGGAGCTTTTGTGTGCATAATAGCTCTCCCATGCATCCGGAAGCGTTATCAGATTGAGTATACTGTCCATAATAAATATAAAAACAGAAAGAGAAATCCTTAAACTCAGCTTAAGTTAAGCTGAGTGCCGCATCTAAGGTAAGTTACCTTAGATGCCGAACCGTACACGAGCGGGCTGCCTGCAAAGCCGTATGCTTCGCTCATGCTGTGTCCTCCGCAGGCGCAATGCGTTCTCTTTCTGTTTTTACCGTGTCCTGAGCGTCAGACGTTCAGCGCGCGGCGTACGCGCTCTCTGACGTAGCTGCGGGTATTCCACCAGCCGCGGTGGTCGTAATAGAAGCGCAGGTATGGTATGCGCTTGTCGAAGCAGTCGCGCCTCAGCTTGTCCGCGCTCGAGCTTTCGGGCATCAGCTCTATCACGAGCTCGGGCGACGCGCCTCTGGTAAGGAAGAACGCGTATCTTTTGGTATTCTGTATCTGCATCCCCGTAAGGCGGTACATCGGAAAATCCTCGCGCAGCACCTTTTCGAAGTACTGAATGTACGTGCCGCGGAAATTGTACTGGCACTCCTCAGCGGGAACACGCTCAAAATACTCTCTGGGCATGTTTTTAAGCGAATACTGCATAGCGGGACGCGCGCTTGCTGCGGCATGGGGCGCGCGCGGCGGCTGCATTCCCGTATAGCGCGGAGCAGCCGGCGGCACAGGTGCGCGCGGCGGCGTGGGCGCCGGTCTCTGCGCGGGTCTTTCAGGCTCGCTCTGTATTCCGGAGAACAGCTTTTTGAAAAGATCCATGTAATCCTCCCGTCAGGCGCGGCGTAAACCGCAGATAATCAGCTTAAGATATTATGATTTTAGCACGTTTCTAAATTTCTGTCAATACGTCAGGACTTGCTCAGCGCCGCCATCCAGCCCTTCATGCGCTCCACGAGCTGTGCGTTCGTCGAGGTTTTCTCCATCAGCGAAAGCAGCTGCTCAGTGCTGTCCTGATTGGACGCGGACGCCATGCTGCGGCGTATCTGCAGCGCGCCTGCGGCCTCCTGAGGAGTGTAGAGCAGCTCGTCCCTGCGCGTGCCTGAGCGGTTTATGTCTATCGCCGGGAACACGCGCCGCTCGGAGAGCTTCCTGTCAAGATGGAGCTCCATATTGCCAGTGCCCTTGAATTCTTCGTAAATGATATCGTCCAGACGGCTGCCGGTGTCCACCAGCGCGGTCGCGATTATCGTAAGGCTGCCGCCGTGCTCTATGTTGCGCGCGGAGCCGAAGAATTTCTTGGGCTTATACAGCGCGCCCGGATCGAGTCCGCCGGAGAGGGAACGTCCGGTGGGCGGTATCACGAGGTTGTAAGCGCGCGCAAGGCGCGTTATCGAATCGAGCAGTATCACCACGTCTTCGCCCATCTCGACCTGCCTCTGCGCCTTGTCGAGCACCATCTCGGAAAGGCGCGTATGGTTTTCAGGCTCCTCGTCGAATGTGGAATAGAAAACCTCCGCGTGGGTCGAGCGCTGCATGTCGGTAACCTCCTCGGGACGCTCGTCGATAAGCACTATCATGAGCTGTACCTTGGGATAGTTCATCGTGATCGCGTTGGCGATTTTCTGCAGCAGTATGGTTTTGCCCGCTTTGGGCGGAGAAACTATAAGACCTCTCTGCCCTTTGCCTATAGGCGCGATCAGGTCTATCGTCCTGAGCGCAAGATCGGTGTTGCCCAGCGGATCCTCGAGGCGCAGCCGCGTATCCGGGAAGATGGGCGTCAGGTCCTCGAAGCGCGGGCGTCTGCGCGCGGAATCCGCGCTGGCGCCGTTTACCGTGGACACGTAAATCATGCCCTCGTAGCGGTCGCCCTCGCGCTGCGGGCGCGTGCGGCCTACGATGTAGTCGCCGTTTCTAAGATTGAAGCGGCGTATCTGCGTCTGGGACAGGTACACGTCCCTCGGGCCGGGCAGGCAGTTTTCCGCCCTCAGAAAGCCGTAGCCGTCTGGCAGTATCTCAAGCACGCCCTCGCCCACGCCCCATTCCGCCTGCGGGATGGGATCGTTGTACACGGGTCTGTCTGAGGTCTGCTCCGTCTGCGCGCTTTCCTCCCCCGCGCCTGCTTCCGGCGCGGCGGCAGGCAATTCGTTCTGCGCCGCGGCAAGGGGCTCTTTTTGCACGGCTGCTTCGGCAGGTGCTTCGCTCGCGGCGTCCTCCGCTGCGTCCGCGCCGCTTACCTGCCGTACAGGCTCCTGCAGATCCGCCTTGGTCGGCTGAGTCTGCTCGCGCGCGTCCTGCTCCGGCGCGTCTGCGGAGGGCGTTTTTTTGCGTGAACGCACGGTTCTGCGCTGTACGGGCTCCGCCTGAGCGTCCGCCCCGCTTTGTACGGATACGTGCGCGGACTTTTCCGAGCTGCTGTCTGCGGCGGGTTTCGCTTTTCGCGTGCGCGCGGGCTTTTCCGAGGCGGCGTCCTTCGGCTGCGCGGGCTCGGCAGCGTCAGCTGCTTTTGCCGTTTTGTCCGCCGCTTGCGCCTTTGGGGCTCTTCCGCGGCGCTTCGGCGCTTCGGTCTGCGCGGGCGCGCTCTGTAGCTCCTGCGCCGTCTTTATCGCCTCCGCCGTCTCTGCGGCGGGCGCGTCGGCCTCCGCAGCCGCCTTTTTCTGCTGACCGGACTGCGTGAGCAGCTCTATCATTTTAGCCTTGTTTGCGCCCGAGGGCAGCTTGATGCCTGCCTGTCTGCACAGGAGCTTGAGCTCTGCGCCCGTTTTTACATAGAGATAGCTTGTATCCATTTATCCTCCGATCTTCCTGCATACTGCGGCGTCACGGTTGATCGCCTGCTCCACGCGGTGCGCAAACGCGTCCCACGCGCCGCCGCACATGACTTCAAGCCCGTTTTCCCGCATAATGCTTCTTACGGTTTCTGTTTTTAAGGTATATGTATTGAAAGAAAGCGCCATCGCCCCGCCGGGCGCAAGGCTGCGCGTCCACGCGGGCATCATCGCGCGCAGCATGTCCTCAAAGCGCTTCATGCCACCGGGCGCGGTCTGTATTCCGTAGGGCAGATCGCTTACGATAAGCTGCGCCCTGCGCCTGTTGTACACGCGGTCGCATTTTTCCGCCTGCGCGTGAGCGATACGCAGCGTAAGGCTCTGCGTTTCGTATGTGACGACCGGCGCGTGCGAATGTGCGTCAAGCGTCTGCGACTGCGCGCTGCGCGTGTAGCTTATGCGCGCGGTCTCGAGATACTTTTTGAAATACGCGTCCGCCTCGGCAATTTCTGTTTTGCCGGAATCTATTCCGCAGGCGTCCCAGCCGCGGTTCAGTGCAAGAAACAATGTGGTGCCCCTGCCGCACATCGGATCGAACAGCGTAAGCCTTTCTTCGCCGCGGCGATCCGACGCGCACAACGCGAGATTTATCAGAAGCTGCGTGAAATACTCGTTGGTTTTGCCCTTATACTTCAGTATCAAGGGCAGATCCGCGCCTATGCGCGCGTGCGCCGCGCCTGTCAGCGGGATATAACCCGCCTTCGTGCGCTCGCACAGCCATAGTATATGCGAATATGCGCTCAAGGCCTTGACGGCGCTGTCCGAAAGAGCGGCGCATTCAAACTCAAACGCCTGTACGCCGTAAACACTGCGGGTGTGTATGGCCGATTGTACGCCGAAAACTGAAAGGATAATACGCAGTTCGTTCAACAGTGGCACGCTCATCGCTTCCTGTATACGTCCGTTTGCCTCCGGACGCAGCAAAAGCGAATAGAGCATTCAATCACCTAAAAATTCGCCCCTTTGCAATATGCTGCAAAGGGGCACATACGCAAAGAATCAATACTTACGCTTGCGGGCTGCTTCCGCCTTCTTCTTGCGCTTTACACTGGGTTTTTCGTAATGCTCACGTTTTCTGGCTTCCGCAAGGATGCCGCTGCGAGCTGTGAGACGCTTAAATCTTCTCAGAGCGCTCTCCAGAGACTCGTTATCGTGTACACGGATTTCAGACATTGTTTTCCCTCCCCTCGCGATTGAGTGGCACTCATTGCCAATGTAGCATGGGGTGCGCTACGGGTTTTATTATAACGCAATGCCCTGTTATCGTCAAGCGGTTATTGTTTTAAGCTTTCGAAAAGCCGTTATGTTTTGTTTAAGCGGAAAACGCGCGCTGAGGCCTGTAAGGCGTTTTGCGCCGCGCGTCAGAATTCCGTGCTGTGATAGCGCCCGTAAATATAATACTCCACTCTGCCGCCGCAGGATGTGTCGTCCCGGCGTGTAAGGTACGTGACGTACAGACGCTCGCTGCCCGATGCAGTTATGTCTATCGGGCCGGTATACGAGCTTACGACCAGCGCGTCGTCCGGCAGCGTGCTTAAGGAGAGGGTTATCCATTCCGCGTCGAAGGGCGAACGGTTTTTAAGCTGCACGTTCACCGTTACGAATGTGCAGCCGTCTGTTTCGCTAAGCCCGATCGCGCCGCCGCTTCCGCTCTCCCGGGCGCTTTGCATGAGCGAAGCAAACTCCTCAGGCTTCTCTCCCGCGGACACGCGCTCGGCGCTTACCGTCAGCGTGAGGCGCGACGTAAGCATGTACAGTCCCGCGAGCAGCAGCGCGCCAAGCGCCAGCGCGACGCTTATTCTGGCAAATGTTCTCATCGTTCTCCCCTTTTCCGTTTAGCGGATTATAGCACAGCGCGGCGGGACTTGCAAGCACTTTGCTTTATAAGCGCAAAAGCTTAAAGGCATTTGTGATTTTTTCGCGCGATGTTGACGCGCGGGCATGCCGGTGCTATAATACGCACACAAGACGCAAGTCTCAAAAGCTTCTTCGGGGTTGGGTGCAATTCCCTTCCGGCGGTACAGCCCGCTAACTGAGCTTACGCTCAGCCGATTCGGTGAGATTCCGAAGCCGACGGTAACAGACCGGATGAGAGAAGAACGGACAATCCGCCGCGCACGGTGTTTCCGCCCCTGAAAGCGAAAAAGCTTTTCGGGGGCGCGTCATTTAAGGAGGATCGTTTATGTACTATATTATGAAAATGCTGCCTAAGCGCGACAAGATATTCTCGACCGGCAATCTGGTGCGAATGGCGGTGCTGGCGGCGATCGCGTCTGTTCTGTTTCTTATCGAAATCCCCGTCGTCGCGTTTTACAAGCTGGATTTCAGCAATCTGCCGGTGCTGCTGGGCGCGTTTTCCATGGGCACGCTGCCGGGCGTTATAATACTTGCGGTAAAGAGCGTTATAGGTCTGCTGCATTCCTCCTCGAGCGGTGTGGGCGAGCTGGCAGATTTTCTGATGGGCGCGGCGATGGTAATACCCGCCTCTTTGATCTACCACCACTCCAAAACCCGCAAAAACGCTGTAATCGGAATGCTCACGGGCACGATGTGCATGATAATCGTCAGCGTGTTTGCGAACAAATACATAATGCTGCCGTTCTATATGGGCGCGTATCATATGGACATGGACGCTATACTCGCCTTTGCAGGCGTAAAGGCCGTAAACAGCGAATGGAAGCTGCTGCTGCTCGTGACCGCGCCGTTTAACCTGCTGAAAGGCATCGCGCTGAGCGTCGTTACGGCGCTTATATACAAGCCCCTCTCTCCCGTACTGCACGAAAAGCGTGCTTGACGCAATATGGAAAACGCAACCGTTCTGCCCTTGACGCTCAGCGGCACCGTAGTACGCGGGCGCGGCAAGGGACGCGGCGCGGGCATGCCCACCGCGAATATCGACGTAAGCGACATTTCCGTCCTTCCGCCCTACGGCGTATACGCGTCCCGTGTGACGGTAGGCACGCAGGTATACGCGGGCGTCACGAACGTGGGGCTCAGGCCTACTGCGGACAGCGACCCGGAGCCTACAGTCGAAACGTTCATAATCGGCTTCGAGGGCAGTCTGTACGGAGAGAAGATAAGCGCGGAGCTGCTTGAGTATCTGCGCCCCACAGTAAGGATGAACTCGCTTGACGAGGTGCGCGCGCAGGTAGAAAAGGATGCCCGAAAGGCAGTGCGGCTGTTCGGAAAGCAAAATCCGGATAAGCTGCGACCGGCGCACGCTTGTATCAGAAACGATATACCGTAGGAGGGTATGACCATGAAGAAGCTTGAAACGTCAAAAGCGCCCGGCGCTATCGGTCCCTATTCACAGGGATATGTAAGTAATGGGCTGGTCTTCGTATCCGGACAGATCCCGGTCGATCCTGAAACCGGCACAGTCCCGGAGGGGATCGCCGCTCAGGCGGAGCAAAGCTGCAAAAACGTCGGCGCAATTCTGGAAGCGGCGGGCACAGGCTTTGAGCGCGTGCTCAAAACCACCTGTTTTCTTAAGGACATGAGCGATTTTGCCGTTTTTAATGAGGTATACGCAAAATACTTTGTATCCAGACCGGCCAGAAGCTGCGTAGCGGTGCAGGCGCTGCCAAAGGGCGTTCTGTGCGAAATAGAGGCCATAGCAGAAGCGGAATAAGCAAGTTAGTCCGGGCTTTTCCGCAAACAGGTATTGCGGTCTGTGATATGACCCGTCTTTCGGAATACCGAGACGTTCACCGTTAACGCTCAGGAAAACGCGCGTCGCATCCCCGTCTGCGGTGAAACGCCGCGTGCTTCCGCTTACGTGCGCTTACGGATATTAAGCGCCGCCGGCACGGTCTTGCGGCTGTGCCGGCGGCGTCGGTTTTCGTTTGCCGGATCAAGCAAACGCGGCTGTCTGTTTGTTACGCCGCCGGAACCAGCTCCTCCGGCGCGCCGTCCTTGGTCTGCTCTGCGGTCTTGTTTACACCGCGTCCGTAAATCGTTTTGAATTCGTCCCGCATGGAAACCGTTTCGAACCCAAGCGCCCTGCATTCCTCAGCGAAGGCAGCAGCTTTTTCGGCATCGCCGTACTCCCGTTCGGCGTCGTCGGCAAGCAGCATATACGCCTTGCCGCCGTGCTGCAGCGCGTACTGCGCCATAGCCAGATCACCGGAGCTGTTGCCGAAGACCAGCACGGGTATCTGCCCGATCTCGTCCACTATCGAAAACACCTTGTTGGTTTTCTGATTTTTGACCGCAAGGTCTCCGCCTATCAGCACGTCGTCGTCCGCCGCATAGGTGTAGCTCCTGCCCGCTGCATCGTTTTGACCGGTCGCGGCCAAAGAGAACGTGCTTCCGATAACTCTGTAGGGCGGGATATCGATCACGCCGTTTATCAGCTCGCGCACGAGCGTGCGCTCCGAGCCGCTGCTTATGAATACCGTGAAGCCGTTTTTCTCAAGGTATTCGATTAGCTGGAGCATGGGCTTATAGAAGCCTTTGGCGTAGGTCATGCCGCTGAAGCCCGAGGCGGGCGTTTTCATGAACTCGCGGATATACGCGCGGTATTCCTCTACCGTCATGCCGCTGAAGCATTCGGCAGTCATCTGAGCCGTGGAGCGGGGCGCTTCCGGCTCCGGCAGTCCCCGCGCGAGCGCAGCTTCATACTCCGCCGCGTACGCGTATACGTCTTCATCAGGCGTGTACGTCTCGTCGTGCAGCGCCCTGTGCAGGAAGAGGCACACGTCGAAGTACGTGGGGAACAGTTCGCCGTACAGCGTGCCGTCGAAGTCGAAAACCGCTATGCGCTCCTCCTCAGGAACGAAGGCTTCGGATTCCGGATCGGTTATCAGCTGTACGTACGCCGTTACGGATTCGACGGTGGGAGACTGATCCTCCCATTGCGAGAACGGCGGATGCATAGCTGTCGTAGTTACGTCTGAGACGAGCTTCGCATCGTCCTCGGAGAGCTGTATTATACCCGCAAGCTGCGCGACCGTGACCAGAGCGTCCATCGCGGCGAAGGCGCCCTGCGGCTCGATTTCGTAGCAGAAATTGCCCACGCTCTGCACCGAGTAGCCCCTCTCCTGCTTATATCGTGCCGCCACCGCGGTATACAGCACCTGCGCCCGCGGCTGGTGATACGCAGACGTGACGAGCGACATGATCTCGATCCGCTGCGCTTCAAGTATCTCAAGCGTATTCACGGCATTGTCCACGGTGTTCATCGCGCTTTCGTCTATGAATATCCTGTCGGCGGCGATGCCGTGCTGCTCGACCATGTATTGCTTCATAAGTCCCGCTTCGGTATGGTTTTCGGGATTGTTTTTTCCTGTCGCGCCGCCGGAGCAGACTATTATCGAGTCCGGAAAAGCGGCGGCAGCAATCGCGGCCGCGTCGCAGCGTCCCTTCAGCTCCGCGGTCATTTCGCCGTCGCTCAGCTCGTATCCCAATACCACGAAGGCGTGCCTGCCGCTTACAGGCAGCTCAGAAGGCTCGTCCGTGCCGTACACGTACAGGCGATAACCCGGATCCATATAAACCATTTTCCAGCATTCGGCTACGGCTGCGGCGGTTTCGTCGCCGAGCGCGGCGACTTCAGCGTCGATGCGTTCCGCTCCGTCCTCCGCTTTGGTGTTGTATGCATCCAGCATATCCAGTAAAAGCCTGCCGACGGTCACGTCGCTTCCTGCGGCTTTTTCAGGCATCTGTGAACCAGTATCCGTTTCAGCGCAGCACGCGAGCATGCACGCGGCGACGCCGAAGCAGATAAGGAAAAATGCGATGCGCGTTCTGGTATTCATACATTCGTCTCCTTTGATAACGGGCCGTTTCACGGCGAGGTTATTCTAAACTAATATACGGCCCGGCGCCAAGCGTGTAAGGCGCTCAAGGTAAAATGCTGTTTAAATCAGAGCTCGAGCTCAAGCCCGTCATACGCCGCGCGCATTCCGTCCTTCGAAACGAGCGCGTCCGTCTCCTCGTGCGGCAGATGCAGCCGCGGCGCCATATGCGAAAGATATATCCTCGTGCGGTCGTTTATCGCGCCCCAGGTTCTGAGAGAGGGCAGCAGCAGGCGCAGCATAGGTATGCTGTTGTGCTCTCCCGCGCGGTAATCGCCCGTATAATCACCGCACGTGGCGTCCAATACCGCCATATCCAGATTTCTGTTGCGCAGATACCTGTAGGACGCGTTCAGAAACCACGCGCCGTCCAGCGCGTACAACAGCTGCTTCCCGCAAAGCGTAAAAATGAAGTGCTGGGGAAACGCCTGCTGGTCGTGGTTGGCGTCGACGGCTTCCACCGTCATATCCTCAGAAACGCGCACGACTGTTTGCAGGGGCATGCGCATAAGCTCGGTGTTGGCTATAGGCGGCAGCTGCGCGTCCCGGCGTACCCAGAGGCGAAGCGCCCTGCGCTTTCCCTCAGCGAGAGCGGCTATGTTCTCTGGATTAAAATGATCCGAATGCAGATGCGTCAGAAATATATCGCTTATTTCAGAAGCGTCTGCACCCGCGATGCGCAGGGAATCCAGCGCGTGCGGGCCGCAATCCACCATGCAGCGCTTGCCGATCAGCAGACAGGACGCCCTGCGCGCGTCTTTGTCGAAACGATCCTTGCAGTCAGTGCTCAGGCGCGGAGAAAAATCCGCCGCAGCCGTACCTAAAAACATGAGTCTGGTCGTATGCTCCATAATACCTCCGTAAAGTCCGTACGCGCTGAAGCGCGCCGCAGCGTGCTCGCGTGCGCGCTTATTATCGTTTTACTTCCGCCAGCCTGCACAGGGCGCATTTGGCAAGGGGCAGCTCAAATACGGCGGCTGCTATGCTGCTCATATTGCCGATGTACCATCTTTCGCCATAGCGCAAAAGCTGTGGCATGATCACGTATTTCTCCCCGCCGATATCGAATACGGCGATCAGCTCCGTGAGCTCGTCCGCACCGTACGCCGCGCGGTATCTTTCAGTGTTCTGCCGCAGGGCTTCAGAGTTATAACCTTGCCCGAATTCCTGCGGCGAAACGAAACTGATATCGGATAAAGCGCCGAGCCGCTTTGCCCGGTCTTCGTCAAACAGCCCGAGCACGGCCTTCGCGTCCTCCTTGCTGCGCACGGGCAGTCCGCCCTGTCTTGCCCAGTCGGCACTGTCAAAAATCGCGCCGTCTGTATAATAGTCGGCCAGCGAGTACACGAGCCTGTTCAGGCGCAGCTTGACCAGCATCGCTGAATCTGCCTGTTCCAGCAGGCTGTTTCCTGCCGGAAATACCGGCCATGCATTCGAGCCTGAATAATATGCCGTTTCGAGGCAATAAACCGACAGATCGGTATGCCGCGCCACGGTATCCCAGCCGAAAGCGCTCATGACGGCGTTCAAATCACCCCGGCGCAGTCCGTCCAAATACAGGGAAACGGCCGCCTCCGGGGTTTCGCCGCCCGTCTCCTGCCATGGCAAAAGCAGCGAAGCCTCCTGCGTTTGGGCAGCTTCTCCGGGCGCGGACTCCGCGGCGTCTCCAATCAGCCGTATGCAGCCGGTGCTTCCTGATATCTGCAGCTTTCCTGCCAGCTGTCCTGACAAGCTTACGATATACCACGCCTTTTTATACCGCGCCAGCACCGGCGCAAAGACGTACTCCTGACCTCCCGCGCTAAAGTATGCGGCGCGCTCACAGATTTCGTCCGCATCGTAGCGCGTACGCAGAGTTTTCAGCACGTCCTTTAAGCGCCTGTTTGCGCTGTACGCGCCGTCCGTAGCTTCGTCCGGCGTAAGTATGCGTATATTGTTCATGCCGCTCAGTGCGTCAAGCCTGGTCAGATCGAACGAGGCTATGAGCGCGTCAGCGTCCTGCTGCGTTCTGACGGGACCTCTGCGAAGACCGGAGGCCGGCATCACGCCGGATTGCGGCGTCCCGATGTCAGGATATGTGAAGGCCTCCAGAAACAGGCAGACGGCGTCTGCATTTTGGCAGAAAAGCTGTAAGGTGTCCAGATCGTTCATCAGGCCTTTATTGCCCGGGAATGCCGGCCATTTTTCCGGCGTATACGAAGAATCGGCCAGAATAATTTCGCGGAAGCGTTTGCCGACGTCACTGTGCTTCCAGGGAAATGCGTACAACGCCTGATTGAGGTCCTGATTCCGTATGCCCTCCAGAAAAGCCAGCACGGCATCCTCCGGCGCGGAAAACCCGTCTCCGCTCCATGGCATCTCCGCCGATGCGCACAAAAGCATGAGAGCGGCGCACACAAACGCTGCGATCAATCGTTTCATGGAAATACCTCCGTCTTATGTCGTGCGTCGTCTCCCCGCGGGCGCGGATAGACGCACCGTGTTCAGCTCACGCTGATTATATCCCCTACGCCGGCCAGGTCGATCGCTTCTTTTACGATTTCGCCGGCGTTCACTATCCTGAGGCTGCCCTTGCCGTGCATGATCCTGTACGCGATCACAAGCACGCGGATGCCCGCTGACGACAGGTATTCCAAATTGGCGAAATCAAGCGTGAGCGAGCGCGCCCCCGCGGCGGAATTATTAAGCTTCTCCTCAAGCAGTGGCGCCGTCGTCACGTCGAGCCGCCCATGAAGCTCCAGCGTGAGAGCCGCATCTTTCCAATATTCGTTTATCGTCATATCCGTCCCTCCGGTCTGCCTGTGTTTCTGAGAATTATCTGACCATCATCACTTTCACCGCGGACGCTTTGTCGTCACGGCATGCAAGTACCGCTTTATCCATCTGCTCCAGCGGGAATCTGTGGCTGATCAGCGGTTTGACGTCTACAAGACCGTTTTTGATCATGTCCACGCACAGCGGGAAGAACAGCGCCGGAGAAGCGAAGGAATACCTAAGCTGCAGCCTTTTAAAGTGCATCTGATTTATGTCCAGCGTGCACTGGCTTTCCTCCCGCGTTTTGGCGATGCCTATCATGCTGATTATCGCGCCGAAGGAAGCGAATTCAGCGGCTTTCCTGAGCGTCGCAGGCGGAGTGGTAACGAGCACGCGGTCCACGCTGTCGCCCTTCAGCGCAGCGCAGGGATCCTCGATATCGGTGCACACGATCCTGTCGGATCCGTAGTATTCGGCCAGCCTGATGCGCGCTTTCGAGTGTGAGTGCGCAAGCACCGTGATACGGCCCGCGCCCTTAAGCCGCGCAAGTCTTACGGCGAGCAGCGCGATCGGGCCTGCGCCGTACACGACGACAGCGTCGTTCAGGCGTATGTCCGCCGCCTCGGTCATGTCCATCGCGACTCCCATAGGCTCGACGACGGCTGCCTCCTCGAACGTAATGCCGTCGAATTTTACCAGCGCGCCCGCTTTGGCGGCCACCTTTTCCGCAAAGCCGTTATAGCGCGGCGCGAATATATACTTGTCCCGGCACATTTCCGGATGTCCGTTTCGGCACATGGCGCATTTGCCGCAGAAGCTTGACGACTCGACGCACACCTTATCGCCCGGGCGCACGTTTTTGACGCCCGCGCCCACTTTTTCCACTACGCCGGAGAGCTCGTGCCCGAAGGGTCTGAATTCCTCAGCCGTCTGCGCAGTGTTCAAGTCGGAGCCGCATATGCCGCAGGCCCTGACGTCGATAAGCGCCCCGTCGTCGTCAAGCTCCGGTATTTCGGTATCGCGGATTTCGACCTTGTAAGGGGCTTTCAGAAACGCCTGCTTCATATCGTTCTCCGTTCGCTGTATTTAGTCTGCCGTACGCGCGGCTCCGATTTTGGCTTTTTTATAATCCGTTAAGAAATTATACCACACCGGATAAGCGATGGCAACAGTTTTTTGACGGCCGCCTGCACTGCGTATGCGATTGTAAAATTTGCTTTCGCAATTGACTTGAGAGGCGCAATGTGGTATTATATAGAGCACTTGATGCGCGTGCGGTAGTAGCTCAGTTGGTAGAGCGCCACCTTGCCAAGGTGGAGGTCGCGAGTCC
>JAFYFC010000009.1 GCA_017543905.1 Clostridia bacterium | reverse complement strand
GACGACCGGAGCAAATAATCGCTTCCTTACAATTTGAGGTTGATTTGCCATTGGCAAATCAATCCCGCCTTCGGCGGGACGCATCGGCTCAAATCTGCGATTTGAGGCGGTGCGCCTTGCACCCGGAAAATCCCGCAGGATTTTCAGCAAAAATTGCAAACCTGCTGCAGCCCTTGCCGAAAGCCTGCCGTCTTATCCAAGCACCTTACTCAGCTGCAGAAAACCAAGCCGTTCAAAATGAATCAAAGATTCATTTTGAACGAGGGGCTGCGCAAGCAGCCCCCCACCCGATTGAAATGAAGCGCAGCTTCATTTCAATGGCCGCGCAGCGCAAGCAAGCGTTTTTTATTCTTCATCTATCCGCCTGAGCCCGGCCACGTGGGAAACCGGCACGGAGAAGCAGATCGCTCCCGCGTCGGTTTCAAGTCCGGTTTTTTCCGCTATGGCGCGCATTATATCCGCCTTGAGCGCGGCCTTCGCTACTATCAGCAGCACTTCCCGTTCGTTTGCGAGGGACAGCTCGCGGAATTTTTCTATCTGCATTATGCCGGAGCCTTTTGCGCTGATCACCGTGCCGCCCGTCGCGCCGGCCGAGCGCGCCGCGTCCATTACCTCGTCGGAGTGACCTTCGTTCAGTATTACGCAGATCAGCTCGTGATTGAATTTCATTTCCGGTTTTACCTGATTTACCGGCTGCCCGCCCGTCAGATATTCCAAGGTCTGCGTACCTCCTACGCTTTTAATAAGAATCGCCGCCATAACCCCGTTGCCGGGTATGTCGATATACAGCTCCACCTTCGTTTGCTTGACCAGCTTTTTCGCCGTATCCTTTTCTGCCACCGCGGCCATCACGGCCTTCGGCGTGGGGCTAAGGCCGCGCATGGACAGGTGCTCCTGCGTGGCGGTGCCGCGTCCCAGCACGGACAGCGCCGCCGTAAGCCCCAAGGATTTGTATATCTTTTCCTGCACCGCACGTTTGTCGCGGTCGAGTATCGTCAGCACGACGTATAATTCCATTCTACATCTCCCAAAGCTCTATCACTTCGCTGTCCGTCTGCGCCGTAAGCTTGCCCGGCGCTGCCTTTCTGCGGGTGGACCATACGTAGATAAGCCCCATCACCTGCACGGTTATAAGCGGCATCATCGCTACCAGCGCGACCAGTCCGAACGCGTCCGTCATTATGTTTCCGCCCAGCGCCGAAACCGCGCCGGTCGCGAACGGGAGCATAAAGGCGGCAGTCAGCGGGCCGCTCGCCACTCCTCCCGAGTCGAAGGCTATGGCCGTAAAGGTGTTCGGCACGCAGAACGACAAGCAGATCGCAAGCAGATAGCCCGGCAGCACTACCCAGAGTATAGACAGCCCCGTCAGCGCTCTCATCATGCTGAGCCCCATCGCGCAGGAAACCGCTATGGACAGGCTGAGTCCCATCGCCCTTGCGGATATGACGCCGGAGCTCATTTCCTCGACCTGCCTGTTCAGCACCTGTACCGCCGGCTCCGCGTTTATAATGAACCAGCCCATCAGCATGCTCAGCGGTATCAGCAAAAAGCGCCATTTGGGAGCGGAGAGGCGTTCGCCCAGCATATAGCCCAGCGACGAAAAGCCGACGTTCACGCCTGTCAGAAACAGCGTGAGCCCCGTCAGCGTGATCACGACGCCGATCAGTATCTTAAGCAGCGGAAAGCGCTTTAAGCGCAGAGACACGATCTGAAACACCGTAAATATCAGCGCTATCGGCAGCAGGGCGATACCGACCTCCTTAAGGTTTTCGGGGATCGCGCGCAGATAGCCGTGCCCCATCGCCACCGTGTCCGCGTAGGAAATAACCGCCGAGGCTTCAGAGCCCTCCGGCGAGGCGCGGTAAATAAAGCCGAGTATCAGCACGGCGAATATGGGGCCTACCGAGCACAGTCCGACCAGACCGAAGCTGTCCTCGTGAGCGCGTACGTCGCTGCGGATGGACGCTACGCCGACGCCCAGCGCCATAATGAAGGGAACCGTCATCGGCCCCGTGGTAACTCCGCCGGAATCGAACGCCACCGCCAGAAAGTCCCTATCCGCCAGCAGGGCGAGCACGAAAACGGCGGTATAACAGCCTGCCAGCAGCCATTTAAGCGAAATCGCGCGCAGTATGCGCACCATGCTGACCAGCAGGAAGAAGCCTACGCCCACGGATACGACCAGTATCAGCACTGTCGTATCCACAGCCGGCACGCTTGCCGCCAGCACCTTCAGATCAGGCTCGGAAACCGTCACCGCCGCGCCCAGCAGAAAGCTTACCGACAGTATCAGCCAGATTTTGCGGGATTTGGTAAGACACGCGCCGATATGCGAGCCGATCTGCGTCATAGACAGCGACGAGCCCAGCGTGAACAGCCCCATGCCCACCACCAGAAACACCGCGCCGATCACGAAGGCGAGCATGAGGTCGGTCTGCATCGGCACCCATATGAAGCAGAGCACCGCTACGATCAGCACGATAGGCAGCACGGACGCGGAGGATTCGCGCAGCGTCTCAAAAAGCAGGTTTTTGTGTTTCAAGGTCTGATACTTCTCCTCTACGGCATATACGGCACTTGCCTGGCGCTGCCGTCTTGCCGGATACTGTTTTAAGAAATCGCATATGCACGCACAGAGCCGCATTCGTTTTACACGCACAAAAAAACGCCGGAAGCGGCGTTTTTCTGATGCTGAACGCTCCGGATGCTTCCGGCAGCTATTATATAATATCCCCGCCCGGCTCGCAAGCATCCGCAGCTTACAAATTTATTTATTTTTCGTCATCCGATCGTCGGCTTTACCCTGAAAGGCCTAAGCGCTTATTCCTCCGTTTTGAGCGCCGCTACCATGTCGATACGGCGGTTCTTACGGGCCACCATCAGCCCAACTATCAGGGACACGCCGAATGTCAGCAGCACGCTAACCAGATACGTGGGCGCGCCCAGCGTAAGCTTTAGCTCGTATTCGGAAGCCAGCGCAGTAAGCAGATACTGCAGTACGCCTACGCCCGCCGGCAGGCCGATAAGTATGCCGATAACCGTCAGCCACAGGTTCTGGCTGATCAGCAGACGCCCTATCTTGCTGTCCTTGAAGCCCACCACCTTGAGCGTGGCCATCTCCCGGTAACGCTCGGTATAGCTCATCACGCCCAGATTGTACAAAACCACGATGCCCAGAACGACCGCCGCGAGCACCAGCAGCAGCACCATCTTGTTCATCAGGTCCATGAACGTATCGAACGAATCCATTATGGACTGCTTGCTCTGCCGGTTCAGTATATGCGCGTCCTCCGGTATGTCGGTTTCGTCCGTGAACACGCAGGAGACCGTATAGGAAACGCCTATGCGCGCGGCGTACGCTTCTGTCATGAATATGCCCTCCGTCATGGAGTCCAGCACGCCCGCCACAGGCACGGTATAATGCTCGTCGCTGTCGTAGGGCGAGAAGGTGAGCGTGTCGCCGGGCGTAAGGCCGAAGTCCCGCGCGATACGCGCGCAGACGTACGCGCCCTCGTCCGTAAGCGGCACGATGCGCATGTCCGTGTCCACAAAGCGCACTTTGTCGTGCGTGACCGAATAGATTTCAAGCGCGTAGCCCTTGTCTCCTATCTGTATCGCGCGCGAGGCGGCCCAGTCGCCTTTCAGGCGCTCCGCCAGCGCCTTTCCCTCCTCCAGGGACGCATTTTCGCTGTCGTGATTTACGCGCGTCGCGTAGTTAATCGCCTGACCGTAGAACACGTCCAAAAACGAGTCCATAGTGTCCTTCATGCCCATGCCGCCCACCAGCAGCACCATGCAGCCCACTATGCCGAACAGCGTCATCAGGCTGCGCGCTTTGTGGCGCACGCAGTCTCTCAGGTTCCATTTGGTGCCGAAGCCCAGCGCCTTGAAGCGTTTGGTCTCCTCGAAGCGCAGATGCCGCATGCGCTTGGGCGTATAGGGTCTGAGCGCGTCAGCGGCTGTGCCGGCAAGCATCCTGCGCACGGACAGAAAGCCGATAAGGGTCAGAAAGACGTTTATGCCCGCCAGCACATACCAGGTGAAGCGCGGCGCGTGCAGCGACCACGAGGGCATGTCTATATATGTCGCCATAGCGCCGTACGGGTTCATTATGTACCAGCCCAGCCAGTAGCCGACGCCTATGCCGAGCGCCGTGCCGATCAGCCCGATTATCAGCGCGTAGGCGGAATAGTGAACGAGTATGCGCCTGTCCTTGAAGCCCAGCGCCTTGAAGGTGCCGATCTGCGTTTTTTCGCTGGCGGTGATGCGGTGCATGGTGGTGACCATCGTAAGTATAGCTATCGCAAGGAACAGAACCGGCAGTATGGACGCCATCGTCTTTCCCTCGTTCACCTCGCCCTGCGCCTCTGCCCACGACACCGTTTCGGCCTTTGAAAGTATAAGGCGGGTGCTGCCCAGCGCCTTGTCCGCCTGCTCCACGAACGCGGCCTTGTCCAGATCGGATTTCACGTTTATCTGATGGTACAGTGAACCCATCAGTTTTCTGTACAGCGAGGGTATCGCCTGATCCAGCATGGCCGGGGAAATATACACGAAGCCGTAAGAGGAATAGTCCGGCATCATCTGGTTGCTGTCCGGCAGGCAGATCAGGTATTCGCTGGATTTCACAAGCCCCTTCACCGTGCCGCTCACGCTTATCGTCTGGTATGTAAGCGTCATGCTGTCGCCCAGGCCTATTCCGTTTGCGGCGGCGTAGGAATCGGACAGCCAGAAGCCCTCCGTATCCGTTTCGTCGTATTCCTCGCCCGCCATAAGCAGTATGCCGGATACGTTCATGTTCTCGCTTACGGTCAGCGCCAGCGTATCCGTGTCGTCCTTTACAGATACGTTTAGCGACAGAAAGCGCGTGGCGTCCTCCACGCCCTGAATGGCTTTTACGGCCTCCAGCTCTGTTTCGCTGAAGCCCTTGTCGCTGTAGACGCGATAGTCCGCAAAGCCGGTCGCGTCGTAGATTTCCTTGGTGTTCACCTCAAGGGAATACCATTCCACGTTGAAGCCCAAAAACACCCCGACGCCCAGCGCGACCATTATGATCATCGAGATGAACTGCGCCTTGTATTGCCACAGCGTCCGAAACAGCTTTTTAAGCAGCATTACCAGTCCACCTCTTCCACGGACAGGGGATGCTCCTGATTTCGGCAATACTCTATCCTGCCGTTTTTGACCCGGATCACGGTGTCCGCCATTTTCGCGATATTCTGGTTATGCGTAACTATGATTATGGTTTTTCCCATGTCGCGCGCCATGGAGAGCAAAAGCCCCAGCACCATCACGCCCGTCTGCGAATCCAGCGCGCCCGTGGGCTCGTCGCAAAGCAGTATGTGCGGGTTTTTGGCCAGCGCCCGGGCGATCGACACGCGCTGCTGCTCGCCGCCGGACAGTTCCGAGGGGAACTGGTGGATATGATCCGCGAGCCCCACCGCCTTCAGCATATCGTGACTGCTAAGGGGATTGGGCGCGATCTCCTTGACCAGCGCCACGTTTTCGATCACGGTCAGCGTGGGGATCAGATTGTAGCTTTGAAACACGAAGCCCACACTCGCCGCCCTGTACTCGGCCAGCTCGTTGGGCGTAAGGGTCGAAATGTCTCTGCCGTTTACCGTGACCGTGCCCTCCGTGGGGCTGTCCAGCCCGCCCAGCAGGTTCAGCAGCGTGCTCTTTCCCGCGCCGCTGGGGCCCAGCACCACTATGAATTTGCCTTCCTCAAGGCTCAGATTCACGTGATCCAGCGCGCGCTGCTCGTGCTCGCCGTTTCTGTAAACTCTGGAAACGTCCTTTAATTCCACGATCGCCATCGGATTTACTCTCCCTTTTTATGCAAATTGACGTTGCTTTGTCCGAATATCCGAACCCCGCGCTCCCGCGTCCGCTGTCAAATGTCCTTCGCCGCGCCGACATAAAAGTTAGTTATTGCTAACTTTTGCGCCGCCGTCTCCAGCGGCACAGCGCAGCAGCAGATGCGTCTCCGAACACGCTTGGGTGTCGTCAAAAGTATGTTAGTTTAGGCTAACGGACTGTATTATAATTAGCGCCGACTAACATGTCAAGCGCTTTTACTGAATAACTCAATTTTAATGAACCTAAGAGCTGCGCCCGTTTATTTTATCTGCGCGCAGATGGCAGCGTAGGATTCCTCGGACAGGTCGTGTTCGATCTTGCAGGCGTCCTCGCGGGCTATATCCTCAGATACGCCGAGCTGAACCAGATATTTTGTGAGCGCCTTGTGCCGGTCGTATATCCTTCTGGCGATAGCGTAGCCCTTGTCGGTCAGCGAAATCAGCCCGTCCTCGGCCATAGAGATGTATTTGTTTTCCCTGAGCTTTTTCATCGCGACGCTTACGGAGGGCTTGCTTACGCCAAGTCCCAGGGCTATATCGGTAGAGCGTGCGTATCCCCTGTGCTCCAGCAGCATAAGTATCTGCTCAAGATAGTCTTCCGCCGATTCGTGTATATTCACGGGTTTTCTCCTTTTCAGGGCCTGAGCCGGATTGTCTTTACACGGTATTATAATCTGTTTTCCGGATAATGCAAGCCTTATTTTGCTAAAACCCGCGTATAGCTGCCGTCCTTTTCGAGTACGAAGCCTTCTGCGCAGCCCGTCTGGAAATCGAAGTATTCCCCGTGCGGCACCGCGCAGGCCTCCATTATCGCCATCAGCGTGCCGCCGTGCGCCACGAGCGCGCAGTCGCTGCCGCCGGCGAACAAATTAAGCCTTTTAAATGCGCGCACGCATCTTTCGGCGAACTGCTTTCTGCTTTCGCCTCCGGGAAACGGAAGCTCTCCGTTTGAATCTATCCACGCCTGATAGGCGGGATCGCCGCTTAGCTCTGTATAATTTTTCCCCTCGAAATCCCCGAAATCGCATTCGCGGAAATCGGGAACGAGCTCCGGCTTGACGCCCGGATAAAGGATTTGCGCGGACTGGACGCAGCGCTTCAGCGGGCTTGCGACAACGCGCCCGACCGGCGGCAGACGCAGCGCGCGAAGGCGCGCAATGCCTTCCTCGCACAATTCCTCGTCCGTCCTGCAGCCGATGTAGCGGCGCTCCAGATTGCCCTTCGTGAGCCCGTGCCGGATAAGATAAAGCTTCATTTGATGCGCACTCCTATCCCGCACACCGCGCGCACCACCGTATCGGACGCCTGCGCGATCACGCACAGCGCGCGCCCGACCGCTTCCCTGTAAGCGCGCTCTCCAGCGTCTATAGGCACTATGCCCGCGCCAACCTCGTTTGCGGCGACGACCGCGTTCGGCTTTTCGGCGCATATCCGCGCGGCGAACGCGCGCGGGTCCTCTCCGTTTGCAAGGGCTTCTCTCACCCTCTCGTGAAACGCGGATATGATTTCAGCGCCGGGATTTTCCCGTGCGGCGAGCTCCTCCTGTCCCTGATACGCGCCGCCTATATACAGCTTCACAGCAGCTTCACCCCCAGCACGACCGCGGCGGTCAGGCAGATCTCCAGCATCTGGGAATACCAGCCCGCCAGATCGCCCGTCACGCCGCCAAATTGCTTGTATGCCATATGCCGGTAATACAGCGTGACCAGCGCCGCTGTACACACGCAGATAAGCGCGAGGCGGACGTCTGACACGCACCACACCGCTACGCACAGCAGCGCGTAAACGCCGCCGCTCAGACTTACCATACGCTTTTTTGCCGCGGAAGCGAATTTGTCCAGCATCCCCTCGGGTCTTGCGGAGCGCAGCACGGTCACTGCCCACGCGCTGAGCGCGCGGGAGAGCACGAAGCATACGCCCAGCTGCGCGCCCGTTTCCGGAGTCGCATCAGCTGAAAGCGCCGTCATTATCAGCATGTACGAAACGCAGCCCATTACCGCGAACGCGCCTACGCGGCTGTCCTTGAGTATCTCCAGCTTTTTTTCGCGCGTCTGCCAGGAGGCCAACGCGTCCGTCGTATCCATGAAGCCGTCCATGTGGATGCCTCCGGTGACGGCGAGCGGTATGACGGCGCAGACCGCGCCCTTAAGCAGCGCACTAAGCTCCAGCCACCCGCACACGCACACCCACAGCCACATAAGCGCGCCCACGAGCGCGCCCACCAGCGGGAAAAAGCACAGCGCGTATTTGCGGTTTTCGTCTGACCATTCCACCTGCGGCATCGGCAGGCGCGAATACGTGGAAAACGCGATCACGGCGGATTTTATAAAACGCATGTACTATCTCCTTTTATGCTTACCGGTATGGAATACACGACTTCACATACGAAGTCGGCCGTCTGCGCGAGCGCCGCATTAAGCGCGGCGAGCCGTCTGATATATTCCTGCGTGGACTCGGGATACACGATCCCGTCGCAGAACACGTCGTTCGTCACGACAATAAGGTTCGCGCTTTTACGCGCAAGCGCTTCAAGACCCGGAAATATGTCATCTGCGCAGCCGCCGTCGAACATTTCGTTTGCGAGCAGGTTGGGCACGTCCTCGAGCAGGACCGTGCTGCCCGGCTCTACGCTTAAGCCGCCCATATCCTTCGGCCGTTCTACAGTAGTAAAGCCCTTGTCTGCCCTCTGCGCGCGGTGACGCGCCACGCGCTTTACGGACTCCTCGTCGTACACCTGCATAGTGGCTATATATATGCGCTTTTCGCCGGGCATGCGCGCTATGAGCTTTTCGGCATAGGTGGATTTTCCGCAGCCGCTGCCGCCCGTGATAAGCGCGATCATACCGCGCCTCCCTTTTCGGTATAGGCGTCCATTCCCAGCTCGTCAAATGTATGCACGCCCGCGTACACGCGCTGCGCCATGTCGAGCAGCGGCAGAAGCGCGACCGCGCCCGTGCCCTCGCCCAGCGCGAGGTCAGCATAGATAAGCGGCCTGAGCCTAAGCTCGTCCATTATCAGGCGCGCGGGCAGCTCGCACCCCATATGCGAAGCGAGCATATACTCCCGGCACGCGGGGGACAGCCTGTACGCCGCCAGCGCGGCGGCCTCCACGATCACCCCGTCGATGACCACGGGCACGCCTGCGCTCATGCCGCCCAGACACGCGCCCGCCAGCGCGCAGAGCTCGAGCCCTCCGACCTTTGAAAGTACGTCTACGGGATCGCGCGCGTCCGGCTTGTTGATTTTAAGCGCGCGCTCTACCGCGCGGCGCTTGCGCACGAGCCCCGCGTCACTGAGCCCCGCGCCCCTGTCGACCGCCGCGTCCACCGTGATGCCCAGGAGCGCGCAGCTTACCGCGGCGGTCGCGGTGGTGTTTCCGATGCCCATTTCGCCCAGCGCGATAAGCTTATGACCCTTTTTCTGCATTTCGAGCACGGCGTCTATGCCCGCCTGTATCGCGTTCTCCGCATCTATCCTCGTCATCGCGGGGCCCTCGGACATATCGCGCGTGCCGTACAGCGTCTTTTTGCGTATAAGTGCGGGCTCGTCTGCGTCGCTCGCCATGCCCACGTCCACCGCGTATACGGGCGTATCCGAAACGGACGCCATCAGGTTCACGTTCGACGTGCCCCTTGCTATCGCGCGGGCGACGAGCGCGGTCACGCCCTGCTCCGTCTGCGAAACGCCCTGCGCCACGACGCCGTGGTCGGCGCAGAATATAAGCGCGCAGCGGGGCGTGAGCGCCACGTCTGCCGTGCGCTGGATGCCCGCGACGCGGATAATGACGTCCTCTAAACAGCCCAGCGAATGCAGAGGCTTCGCCACCGCGTCCCAGCGCGCCTTCGCCAAGTCCATCGCGCGTCCGTCCGGACGGTTCACCGTGTATGATAGCATAATGACCTCATTATAAAATTAAACCTGCTGCGGCTATCACGCCGAGCGCGAGCGCGCTCGATGCGTACAAAAGCCGGTTTACCCTGCTTATGTCCGCGCGCTGCGCCGGACGGTCGTCGTCGCCGATGGTGGGCTTGACCACCGTTTTGCCGAAATATGTATGCGTTCCGCCCAGCTGAATATGCAGGCTGCCCGCGGCGGCGGCCTCAGACCACGCGCAGTTGGGGCTTAAATGATTGGCGTGATCGCGCCTGACTATGCGCAGCGCGTTTTTCGCGTCCAGCCCGGTAAGCAGCGCGCCTGCGCACATTAAAAGCGCCGTGACACGGGCTGGTATATAGTTCAGTACGTCGTCCAATCTCGCGCTCGACCAGCCGATGTCCCTGTACTTTTCGTCCAGATAGCCCACCATGGAGTCCAGCGTGCTGGCGGCCTTGAACGCCCACAGAAGCACCGGTCCGCCCAGCGCCGCGTATATAAGCGGCGAGATCACACCGTCGGTGGTGTTCTCCGCGACGGTCTCGACCGTCGCCTTTATTATTTCTTCTTCGCTCAGGCTTTGCGTATCGCGTCCCACGATGCGGCTTACCTGCTTTCTTCCCGCCTCGAGACCCCTGGCAAGCGCGCGCTGCACGCCGCGCGCCTCCTTCGCCATGCTGGTCACCGCGACGCCCATCCAGTCCAGAAGCGCCATGCAGACGAGCCTCGGCCAGCGTCCGAAAGCGCCCGCCAGCAGGACGAGCGCAGCTGCCGCGCCCGCTGTGACCAGCACGGTCGAGGATGTGAGCACCACGGCGCTTTTGCGCAGATCGCCGCCCCGCGCGCGCAGCTTTTTTTCCGCGAAGGAAATGAACCTGCCGATCAGCCGCACGGGATGGTACAGCCATTCCGGGTCGCCCAGCACGAGGTCTATGGCGCAGCCTATGACGAGCGCAAGTATGACGTCGGGCATATTATACCTCACCGCGTATGATTTTGTAAACCGCGTCCATGTCCACGCTCGCGCGCACTGTGTCCGCGATGCGGTCGAATTCCCTTTCCCGGAATTCGTCCATGGTGAGCGCCGCGACGGCGTCCGCGCTGACGCCCTTCTGAGCGCGCACACGCTGCGCCAGAGCGGCAAAAAACTGACCGTCGTCGAACAGCCCGTGCAGGTAGCTGCCGATCACGTTGCCTTCCGCGTTGCAGACGCCGTCGGTTTCGTTCCTTATCGTGAGCCACGGCACGCAGCCGCTTCCGAAGGTATTGTGTCCGGCGTGTATCTCGTAGCCGTCGAGTATAAGCCCGTTAAGAGCGCTAAGCCACGCGCCCGCGCAGTCGACTTTTCCCGAGGACTGCAGTGTCCGCTTTTCGGACGCGAACGTGACCTCCATGTCCAGCAGTCCCAGTCCCGCCGCCTCCGGAACGCGGGATTCCACGTGCAGCGGATCGCTCAGACGGTTGCCGAGCATCTGATACCCGCCGCAGACGCCTATCACCGTTCCGCCCCTGCGCGCGTGGCGGATTATCGGCGCGTCCAAGCCCCTGTTCCGCATGTCCATCAGGTCCTCTATGGTGTTTTTGGTGCCGGGCAGTATGATTATATCCGCGTTTTCGAGCTCGCCCGCCGTTTCGGCGTAGCGCACGCGCACGCCCTTCTGCAGCGTGAGCGCCTGAAAATCCGTAAAATTAGAGATGTGCTTGAGCCGCACCACCGCCACGTCCAGATCGCCCTCGCCCTGCGCGCGGCGGAAGCGCTCGGTCACGCTGTCCTCGTCCTCAAGCTCCACGTCCATCCACGGCACCACGCCCAGCACCGGTATATTTATGCGCTCCTCCAGCATCCTGAGCCCGGGCTCGAGTATCTTTACGTCGCCGCGGAATTTGTTTATTATTACGCCCTTGACCCGCGCACGCTCCTCAGGCGTAAGCAGCATAACCGTGCCCAGCAGCGACGCGAACACGCCGCCTAAGTTTATGTCGCCCACCAGCAGCACCGGAGCGTCTGCGGCCTCGGCCATCGACATATTGACTATGTCGCCCTCGCGCAGGTTTATCTCCGCGGGACTGCCCGCGCCTTCGATGACCACGCAGTCGACCTCGCTTTCCAGCGCGTCGTAGGTGGCCTTTATGCGCTGGCGCAGCTCAGGCTTATATTTATGGTATTCCATCGCGGTCATGCTGCCTATCGCTCTTCCGTCCACTATCACCTGACTGCGGCGGTCGCCGGTGGGCTTCAGCAGCACCGGATTCATGCGCACGTCCGGCTCCAGACCCGCGGCCTGCGCCTGCGTCACCTGCGCGCGCCCCATCTCGCGCCCGTCGCGGGTGACGAACGAATTGAGCGCCATATTCTGCGCCTTGAACGGCGCGACCTTCAGCCCGTCCTGCTTAAGTATACGCAAAAACGCCGCGCACAGCACGCTTTTTCCGACGGACGAGGCCGTGCCCTGTATCATAAGTGATTTGCCGCGCATTTCTTACTCCTTCGGTCTGTCGATAAGTATAACGTGAACGTCTCTTTCGAGCGCGGGCACGACCTTTTCGGCCACACCGCCCTGCGCGCCGGAATCCTTGCTTACCATCGCGCGTATGTGCAGCTGATCGTAAAGCGCCGCGTTTAACGCCGCGCTGAAGGGCCCCTGCATCGCGATTATGTGCGCGGGGAGCACGCCCGCCTCCGCGCACAGCCTGAGCGCCTCGGCGTTTGGCAGTACGCGCGCCCAGATCCGGGCGGGATCGACCGCGTCCGTATAGGTTTTAAGCGTGTGGCTGCCGGTGGTCAGCAGGATATTGCCTTCGGTATGAAGAAGCGCTTCTGCGGCCTCTGAAGCACAATTTACGTGCTGTACGTATTTAAGCCACTCCCCATCGCTCGGCGGGCGAGACGTGCGTTCGCAGGGCAAATTCAGCTGCGCGCAGCAGTATCTTATGTTTTCGGTCGCCCGCACGGCGTAGGGATGAGTGCAGTCGATTACCCTTTCGGGCTGTACTTCCCGCAAAAAAGCCGCCATGCCGTCTCTGTCCAGAACGCCCACGCGGCAGTTTATACTTGGCGGCAGCAGCGCGCGCGCGTATTCGCTCGTCACGCACACTATAAGCTGCGCGCCGTCGTTTGTAAGCTTTTCGGCCAGCTCGCGCCCCTCGGCCGTGCCGCCGAAAATTACGGTCTCATGCATTTTTTCAGTTCCTCAATAAGATATTTGTTCTCTGTCTCAGTCCTGACGGCGAGGCGCAGGAAATTATTTCCAAGTCCGAACGAACCGCATTCCCGCACGAGTATGCGCCGCGATTTAAGGTACTCGGCCGCCGGGCGCATATCACGTCCGAAATCGCACAGCAGAAAGTTCGCGCGGGAGGGCGCAGTTTGCACGCCCATCTCCTCAAGCAGAAAAGCGAATTCTGCACGCCTGTGCGCATTTAAAAGCGCGTCGCGCTTTATTTCGTCCGTATGCTCCGGCAGCTCAGATGCGATCTCAAAAGCGAACGCGTTTATCTGCCAGGGCAGCGCCAGTTTTTCCATACGGGAAATGCTCTCGGCGCCCGCGCAAACGTAGCCCAGCCTGACGCCCGGAACGCACAGTATTTTCGTGAGCGAGCCCACTACCGTGAGTCCCTCCTTCACATGGGCGCGCACGCTGAATTCGGGGCAGTAATCGATAAACGCCTCGTCCGCGACGAGCTCGCCGCCGCTTCCTACGGCTTTTCTGTGCTCGTGCAGGATTTCCTCACGGCTTAACGCCGCGCCCGTAGGATTGTTGGGATTGCAGACAACGCGCGTATCGCCTCTTTTGCAGCGGGCGCTTTTCGCCTGCGCGCAGAGGCGATTATGCGCTTTTGCCCGCGCGGCGTATTCGCCGAAGGTCGTATCGTCCAAAAGCACCGCGCCCGTGTTCAGACTGAGCGCAAGGTCTATCGCTGCGATCCCGCCGGGCGTCGGCAGAAGTTTGTCCTCGCTTACGCCCGCGTACGCCGCAAGCCCCCGTCTGGCGGCCTGCAGCGCAGCGTCCGGATAGTAGCGCGCGTTCTCCGCCGCGCGGGAAAGCGCCGCCTTTACCCACTCGGGCATGCCCTCGGGACGCAGATTCGCCGAAAAGTCGAGCCAGTCCGAGGGACGTCCGCCCTGCCATACGTTTCCGCCGTGCGTCATGGCCAGAGCCTCGCGATTATATCCGGCCTGTGCGCGAAATATACGTGCGCGAACGCCGCCAGCGTGTTGTATTTTTCATACCCGCACTCCCACGCCCTGTCGGGAGAGGACGCCTTTACGACCCTGTAAGCGCACGCCGCGTCGCCCGCCTCTTCGACCTGCGCGTGATGGAATTCGTGCGCGGGAAAGCTCAGTCCCGTTCTGTCGTTCACCGTCACGTAGCCGAAGCGCTGCAGACGCTGCGTCATGCGGCTTTTTATCGGC
Organism: Clostridia bacterium; assembly: GCA_017543905.1. GTDB lineage: Bacteria > Bacillota > Clostridia > Christensenellales > Aristaeellaceae > RUG14130. The sequence continues at coordinate 70,275 of JAFYFC010000009.1, read as the reverse complement.
AGGACGCCGCACATTTCGCGCCCGTCTATGCTTTCGCCCAGATACATGAGCCCGCCGCATTCCGCATAGCAGCGCAGCCCGTGTTCGAGCGCCGTTTTTATGCTCGCGCGCATAGACGCGCCGCTTTCGAGCGTTTCGGCGTAAACCTCAGGATACCCGCCGCCTATGTACAGACCGTCCAGCCCGTCCGGCAGACGCGCATCCCTGAGCGGCGAAAAAAACACGAGCTCCATCCCCAGGCGCTTTAACGCCTCGAGGTTCGCGTCGTAATAAAAGTGGAACGCCTCGTCCAGCGCGACGCCCATGCGATAGCCGCTGTAATCCTTTTCAGCGCCCGCACAGGCCGCTTCCTCCGCCGGTATATCCGGAGCCTGCCCGGCCAGAGCGAGCACCGCGTCTAAATCCAGCGTGTTTTCCGCCTCTGCGGCGGCAGCGTCTATGCGCTTAAGCAGATCCGGCGTTTCCCGCGCGGTCACGAGCCCCAAATGGCGCGAGGGCAGCTCGAGCGCGGCCTGCTTCGTAAGATAGCCCGCGCAGTCGAGCCCCGTATAATCCTTTATCGCCTGACGTATCAGCGAATAATGGCGCTCGCCGGATACGCGGTTTACGATAACTCCCGCTATGCCGCTGTCCGGCTTGAGCGTCTGAAAGCCCCTGACCGTCGCCGCCACGCTCGCGGCGCCGCCGGACGCGTCCGCAACCAGCAGAACGGGCGTGCGCGTTATCCGGGCGAGCTCCCATGTGGAGCAGCGCATCTCCCGCGTGTCCAGCCCGTCGTAATAACCCATTACGCCCTCGATCAGCGCTATGTCCGCGTCTGTCCTGAGCACGCGCTTTATCTCTTCGGCGCTCATCAGCCACGTATCCAGATTGTACGAGGCCCTGCCGCACACGCGCCTGTGAAAGCCCGGGTCGATATAATCGGGGCCTGCCTTGTACGGCGCGACGTCTATCCCCCGCCGCTTAAGGCAGGCCATCAGCAGTATAGAGGACGTGGTTTTTCCGCAGCCGCTGCCTGTGCCCGCTACGAGCAGTCTCACGCGCGCACCCCCTCGATGCCGTACATGAGCGCGTTCACTATCGCCGCCGCCACGTTGCTTCCGCCCCTGTGTCCCATCGCCGCGATGCAGGGTATCCCGCTTTCCCAAAGCTTCTGCTTGGCTTCCACTACGTTCACAAAGCCCACGGGCACGCCTATCACCGCCGTATCGGCAGGTCTGCCCTGCCGCAGGGCTATTTCCAGCAGCGAAAGCAGGAACGTAGGCGCGTTTCCGCATACCAGCAGCTTCGGACCCTCTATACCAAGCGCGCGCTCCATGCTCACGAAGGAGCGCGTCACGCCGCGCGTTTTCGCTTCAAGCGCGACGTCCCCGTCCGCCACGAAGCACAGCGCACGGGCGCCGAGCCTGTTTAAGGCGGTTTTGTTTATGCCCGCGAGCGCCATGTTCGTGTCGGTCACGATTGTCGCGCCGCGCGTGAGCATGCCGCGCATAAGCCTGACCGCGTCGGGAGTAAAGCGCAGCGTTTCGGCAAAGGAAAAATCCGCCGTCGCGTGGATCACCCGCTTGACTATCGGCTTTATATCTTCGTCCAGCTCCACCTGCAGCTCGGCTTCTATGATTTCCATGCTCCTGTTTTCGATTTCCATCGGCAGCATATTACCACTCTACTCCCTTTCTCGCGGGCAGCTTTTCCGTTATGTAGGGGTGCTTTTCGGCGGTTATCCGGCTCAGATAATCCGCTTTTTCCGTAAGCCAGGCGGGAACGCTCCGTCCCGTTACGACGGTTTCGCCCGACTCGAGCGCCGCTTCCGCGAGCGCGCGGCAGCTGTCCTCGTCCGCAAGACCGAGATACGCCGCGATGCCCATTTCGTCGAGTATGACCGTTTGCGGCTTCCACTGTTTTATTTTTTCTATGACCTCCAGCGCGAAGGCGGTCTGCTCCCCGCGCGCTGCCTGCTTTTCCTCCTCGCTCATGCGGAAGGTGAAGCCCTGTATGGGCTTTGCCGTCATCACGCACACGTTTTCAAACCTGCGCAGCGCGTTAAGCTCGCCCGAATTGCCCTTTTTCATGAACTGGGCGGCCAGCACTCTGTTGCCGTGTCCCGCGGAGCGCAGCGCAAGACCCATCGCCGCCGTGGTTTTGCCTTTTCCGTCTCCGGTATAAACGTGCAGCTTGTTCACGTCCGTATTCACTCCTTATATTCGCCCAGCGGGCAGCCCTGCCCGTCCAGCATCATCGTATCCACCAAAAGCGCGCCCTTCGTCCGCGCGCGGCAGTATCCGGACGCCGCCCTGCACAGGCGCGTCCACACTTCGCCGCAGCCCGACGCTTGAATGAGCGGTATCACGCCGTCCAGCGTGACGCTTTCCATTACGGCCTTAAGAAGCACGCTTGGCGCGCCCAGCAGCGCCAGATGCGCCGTCACGGGCTCGCGCCGCCCGTCGCCGTATTTGCTGTGCGTCTGCATGCAGCCGCCCGCGACCTTGGCGAGCTTGCCGGGCTGCCCCGCCAGCAGCACGCGTTCAAAGCCGAGCTCGCACGCCGTATCCAGCGCGAAGCCCACGAAGTTGCTTATCTGTACGCAGTCAAGCCCGGGCCGCAGCTTTTTGAGCGCGGTCTCGCCCTGACTGCCGAACACGAGTCCCAGCGTACGCGCGCCGTTTGCGCGCCTCATGTTCATTTCGAGGCGTATCGTGTCCGTGAGCGCTTCCTCGCTCATCGGGCGCACTACGCCGGTGGTGCCGAGTATCGACAGCCCGCCCTCTATGCCAAGACGCGGGTTGAAGGTTTTTTTCGCCGTTTCGCGCCCGCCTGTGATCCCCACGGTGACGCGCGCGGCGTTATGCGCGAACACGCTCCTGACCGCTTCCGTTATCATGCGGCGCGGCACGGGGTTTATCGCAGCCTCGCCCACGGGGAGCTTAAGCCCTGGCAGCGTGACCTTGCCCACGCCCTCGCCCGCGGCGAAGACTATCTCTCCGTCCTCAGGGCTTACGCATACCTCCGCCCAGACCTCCGCGCCGTTCGTTATGTCCGGATCGTCGCCGGAATCCTTGAACACCGCGCACCTGCAGGGGCCGAGCGCGTGTATTTCCGGCGTGTAAACGCGCCCCTCCGGCACGGCTATCTCCACTCTGCCCGGGCATTCGCCGTCCCTCTGCCACAGGCAGGACGCCAGCGCGCACGCGGCCGCGCAGGCGCCCGTGGTAAAGCCTTCCCTGAGAGGCGTCATGTGTTTTTGTCCCCCGCCAGAGCGAAGGTCATGCCCGCGAACACGGTTTTGCCCGCCAGCAGCACGCCGCCCGACGCCTTTACCGCCGCGCGCTCGCACACGTTTCCGACGCCTACCGTCTTTTCGACGAAGTCGGAATGCGAGAACGTTCCCGGCACGGCTCTGAGCGCCGAAGCGTCAAATGTGACAAGCGGCAGATTGTATTTGTCGCAGAAGCGCGTAAACGCCGCTTCTTCTTTTTTTACGTCTATGCTCGCAAGCGCCTTTACAGACAAAAGCGATACGCCGTTTTCGCGCAGGAATTCAAGCGCGTTATCCTCGAACTCATATGCGTCCGCGCCTTTTTTGCAGCCCGCTCCCAGCGCCAGCGTGCGCGGGCGCAGAAACAGCGTAACGTCGAAGGGCGGCTTTATATCCCTTTCGGTTATGGCGACGCCCACGCTTTTGCCGTCAAGCGCCTGCGCGGATACCGCCTTTATCGCGGCGGGGTTTTCTATCGCGGCGTCGTTGTTTACCGCCCAGCTGTCTATCGCGGGCACGCCGCGCACGTCCGTGGCCGTGGTCACGACTGCCTCCGCGCCCGTAAGCGCGGCTATCCTTTCGGCTATCGCGTTCGCACCGCCTATGTGACCGGAGAGCAGCGGTATCACGTGCTTTCCGGCCTCGTCCATCACGACGACTGCGGGATCGGTCGTCTTGTCCTTTACGAGCGGGGCTATCGCGCGCACCGCGATGCCCGCCGCGCCGATAAACAAAAGCGCGTCAGCTTCGTAAAAGTGCGCTTTCGTCCATTCCATTACAGGTATCCCGCGCTCCACCTGTATGCCCAGCGTCTTTGCCCAGCTTTGCCCCTTGTCTGTAAAGGCTATCGCGCGGATATTCATTTGTCCGCCTCCCGGAACATATGTGAAAACGAGGGATCGTAAAGGCGCGATCTTTCGTACTCGCCGCCCATAAAGCCGCCCACCAGCACCAGCGCCGTGCGTCCGATGTGCGCGGCCCTTTGAGGCAGGCTTTCAAGCGTGCCTCTCACGAGCTCCTCATCCGGCCAGGTGGCTTTATAAACCACCGCTGCCGGAGTGTCCGGGGCGTAACCGCCCGCGATCAGCTCCGCGCAGAGCCTGTCCAGCATGCTCACGCTCAGAAACAGCGCCATGCTCGCCCCGTGCGCGGCGAGGGAGCTTATGCTTTCCTTTTCGGGCACCGGCGTTTTTCCCGCCATGCGGCTCACGATCAGCGTCTGGCTGACGCCCGGCAGCGTGTATTCGGCTCTTAGTGCCGCGGCGGCGGCGTTTAACGAGCTTACGCCCGGCACGATCTCGTAATCGTACCCCCGCTTATCCAGCGCGTCCATCTGCTCGCGTATCGCGCCGTAAATCGACGGATCGCCCGTATGCAAGCGCACGACCGTGCTCTCCTTAGGGCGCGCAGTCAGCGCGGCAATCACCTGCTCCAGCGTCATCGAGGCGCTGTTCAGCCTGACGCACTGCGCGGCGCAGTAATTCAACAGCTCGGGATTTACCAGCGAGCCCGCATAAACCACCAGCTCGGCGCGCTTTAAAAGCTCCATGCCCCGCACGGTGATCAGGTCGGGCGCGCCCGGCCCCGCTCCTATAAAATATATCATTTGCTTTCCTCCATCGTCGCGGCGAATACGAACACCGGATTCTGCGCGCGGAACATGCTGTAGCGCCCGACCTTTTCGAGCCGCGACACCTGAAGCTGCACTGCCGAAAACCCTGCGTAACGCGACAGCGCCTCTGTAAAAAACGAGGCGCTCTCCATAGTGACCGCCGTCGCGCAGACGCGCAGGGTTTTATTAAGCCTCTCAAGCGCGCTCAGTATTTCTTCCGTTTCTCCGCCGGTGCCGCCTAAAAATACGTGCGTGGGCGCGGGCAGGTCCGCAAGCGCCTGCGGCGCGCTGCCGGACACGACATGCACGTTCAGCGCGCAAAACGCCGCCTTGTTCCGTTTTATAAGCTCGAGCGCGTCCGCGTCGCGTTCCACCGCGTATACCTCGCCCAGAGGACACTGCAGCGCGCATTCTATCGACACGCTGCCCGTGCCCGCGCCGACGTCCCAAACGACGCTGTCCGGCGCCAGGCGCATTTCAGAAATCACCTGCGCGCGTATCTCGCGCTTGGTCATGGGCGTTTTGCCGCGAATAAAGCTTTCGTCGTTTAAGCCAAACGGATGCGCCGCGCTTTCCGGCGCTTCGTTTATAATAAGCGCGACGCACAGGCTGTCGTACTGCCTGTCCTCGTACGGCGATACGGTTTCGTCGTCGTAGCCGAGTCTTTCGCCGATTATCAGCTTAAGCTTTTCAAGTCCGCCCTCGCACAGCGAAGAACGCACCCATTTGGGATCGCGTTCGCCGTCCAGCAGCACGAGCGTTTTGGGATTCGTGCGGGCGTAATGGCACAGCGCGCTTTCCGCGAGCCCGCGCCCGTGAGCGGAAACGATCTTCGAGTCCTGCCAGCTCAGCGCGAGCCTCGCGCACAACGCCTGTACGCTGCTCACGCCGCAGATCACGCGCACGTTTTCCTCGCCCACGCGCCGCTTGATCAGCGACAGCATGCTGTACAGCCCCGTATCGCCGGAGAGCAGCGCCGCCGCGTTCAGACCCGCGTCCAGCGCGGACTGCATTTCGTCCAGCGCGCCTGCAAAGGGCATGAGCGCACGACGCTTATCCGCCGGAACCAGATCGGCGTTTCGTGCGGCGCACCAGACTGCGTCGGCGTTTATTATCGCCTGCGCGGCTTCGGCGGTCAGCATATCCCTGCCGCCGGGACCCGCGCCTATAACAGTAAGCTTATTCATCTCTGTTTTCTCCGCCGTTTTCCCTGTATCCGCGCGGCGTGACCAGACGCCCGTCCAGAACGCGCGTGGTATCCGTGCCGACGAACACCGTGGTGAACATATCGGCGGGATAGCTTCTGAGCTGCCCGAGCGTGAACGTTTCTACGCGCTGGTTTTCCCGTCCGATATTCGCCGCGACGCCGCAGGCGGTCTCGGGCGGCAGGCATTTCAGCAGTATGTCGCACGCCTTCGTCAGATAGTCCGGGCGTTTGCGGCTCGCGGGATTGTACAGCGCGATGCACAGTCCCGCCTGCGCGCTCAGGCGCAGCCGCTTTTCTATCTTCTCCCAGGGGGTGAGCGCGTCCGAAAGCGATATGACCGCGAAGTCGTGTCCCAGCGGCGCTCCTAAAAGCGCCGCGCCGCTGAGCGCCGCAGTCACTCCGGGAACGATCCCGACCTCTAAACCGCTTACGCCCTGGCTCATTTCCAGCGCCAGTGAAGCCATGCCGTACACGCCCGCGTCGCCCGAACAGATAAGCGCGGTGCGCCTGCCTGACAAAGCGGCTTCGATCGCCATCCGGCAGCGCTCCGTCTCCCGGCGCATGGGAGTCTGAATATATTCCTTATCCGGAAACAGGGCTTTACCAGCTCGTTATAAACCTGATAGCCCACGATCACCTCGGCGTCCCCGAGCGCCCTTGCGGCTCTTAGCGTCATATCCTCTGCGCTTCCGGGGCCTATTCCTACCACATAAAGCTTGTTCATAAGCGTATTTTACACCTTTAATCAAGTTTATTCAAGAACGTCATGCCCTCGGTTTCTCCCGAAAGCAGCTTTTCAAGATCGCCTATAAACGTGCCGATCTTGTCCGTGGACTGATACAGAGACGGCGCCGTACAGAACACGCCGCCCGTTTTTACGGCCCTGAACTCTGAAAGCAGCGGCTGCGCATAGACGAGCGCGTCTATGCTGTCAAGCGGCTCCCCGATGGCCGAATTGTATATTAAATAATCCGCGTCCGCCGCGCCTGCAAAAAACGCTTCCATCGATATGCTGACCGAGGCGTTGGTTTCCTGTCCCTTTATGGAATCGAATACGTAGCGTCCTCCCGCCAGTTCAATTGAACGCACGATGTAGTCCTGCGAGCCGCGCACGGTCACGGTGCCGTCCGGCCTGAGCGAAAAAAACGCGACCGTCTTTCCGCTGTCGTGTACGGCGCCAAGCTTTTCGACGAACGCAGCCTGCTTTTTGAACGCGTCCTCCGCTTCGGCCTCGTGATCCGTAAATAGCCCGTAAAGCTTTATCCATTCCATTCGGCCCAGCGGGTGCGGCTCGCTGCTGGAGCGGTCTATGAACACCGGTATGCCCAGCAGCTGTATGAGCTCCCTCACCTGCGGAGCGTGCAGTATCATCATCGATTCGATCGCGAGGCAGCTTTTTTCGCGCAAAAGCAGCTCGAAATCCGGAGCACTGTACTTGCCCGCGTACAGTATGTCGCCGTTTTTCATCGCGTTTACGGCGTTTTCGACGTACCAGCCGCTTTCCTGCGTGCCGGAAAGGCGTATGCTGTCCAGCGCGTCTATCGCGTCGAAGAGCGACATCGCCGAGGTAGCGGCGAGATATATGCTGCGCAGCGGCTTTTTAAGCACAGTTACCGAAGGGTTAAGCCCCTCCGGCGCGTCCATTCCCTCGGGCACCACCAGATAGCTTTCGCCGGGCTTTACGCTGATCAGCGCGTATCCGCCCTCGAAGTAATCCACGCTGAAGCCCTCCGCGTAGATGAGCGGCAGCGCGCCCGTCAGACGCAGCCCCGCCGGATATCCGCTGTCCAGCCCGATGTACAGGCGGTACTCTATTTCATGCGGACTGCTCATCGCGACGGTAGTCGCAAATACCGAAAACGTCCGGTTGAGCTGCGCCGGAACGGTGAAGCGCGCCCCCGCGTCCGTATATTCGGGAGCATAATCGGCTTCGCCTATCCGCACGTTCGTATAGTTCGCGCTCGAAAAAAGTTTCTCGGCGTAAACGCTGCCGCCCTTTACAAATATGCGGGGACAGGAGATATTGACCCTTCCTGTGCCGCCTGTGAACACGAATTCGTCCGGCACGTATTCCCCGTCCGAAAGCTCGCAGCGCGCGGGAAGCGCGGCGTACGTCATAAGCAGCGCCGGGATCAGAAGCAGAAGTATGAGTTTTTTCACTGTATGTCCTCCCTCAGGCAGGCAAACGCGCTTCATTCGCCGCCGCGTTCACCTGCGGCGGGCACAAGCGTGTCAGAGAAGAACGTAAGACTGTATTGAACCTCTGACGCGGGCTTGATGGCCGTCGAGTCGACGGTCAGGGCGATTTTCCGGTCGAATACTTCGACCGGTATATCGAACGCCGCGCCTCCTTCGGCGGAGACGGGCAGATATTTTTCGTCGTTTAAAAGAATATAGTCAATCTTGGACGTGGTAAACACGAGGCGCGCCGTGCAGATACCGTTTATAAACGTAATATCTGCCGGCGACACGACGCCCGTTTGCCCTTGCCCTCAAGCACTGCGGCGCACTCGTACACGCCGTCCGCCAGCGCGAGCGCAGCGGGCGTAGTCAGGTATTCCGCCTTGAACGCGTCAAGGGGCAGCGAATCGGATCTGAAAACGAGCGTGCGCGGATACCACGCCTGTTTTCTGTGGCTGAGCGCGGCGCAGGTATACGCGCTGTCCAGCGCGCTGAGCGGCAGCTCGAAATACAGCCCGTTTTCGTCCTCTGAAAGCGGTATCAGGCGGCCTGCAGGCGTAGAGGCGGCCTCCTGCGCCGTCCCCGCGTATATATAGCTGTACGCCCTGCTTTTCATGTATAGCCGCGCCGTCATGCTCCCGTCCTGCACGGTAAGCGCGCAGCCGACGGTTTTGAACATTGCGGAGGACGAATCCACCAATGCAAAATACTCTCCGTCGTTCAGCATGTCCGCGGTAACGGGCGCGGCGCCGTCAAGGTTCATATCGATCACGTCCGTCATTTCGTCCTGCGTGGCGACGGAGCCGATCGGCGCGTCTTCGGCAAACGTCTGCGCGCAGATAAGCAGCGCTGCGCACAGTATAACGCAAACGATTCTTTTCATGCATGTGTCCTTATCGGTTTTAATCGGGTCCGAAAGCGGGCTGCCGACGGGGCGCAAAGCCCGAACGGAGCTTTGCACTCGTCAGCTTTTCTGATTCTTATCCAAAGCGGAAGGCCGGGTCTGCGCAGGCAGCCCAGAGATTAACTCTCGTTTATTCTGCGGTCTGCGCAATCGCCGCCAGCGCGTGCTCGACGTATATCTGCTGGATCGCGGGCACCTGTCCGAGACCCTCCATCACGCACACGACCTCGTAGCCTGCCGCGGTGAATACGGATTTCCACGAATCCTCCTCGTCGCCCGCCATGTCGTTGTTGGCATGGTCGCCGCACACTACCATCATGTCCCTGAGCACCACGCGGGTGTAGCCCTTGTCCGTGATCGCCTCAAGCACGGTGTCGATGGAGGGCTCGGCCTCCACGGTGCCGATATAGTAATTCGCGGCGTCCTTCGCGCCAAGCACGTCCTGCATCTGCGCATAAATCCTGTTGTACTCGTGCTCGGTGCCGTGTCCCATGTACACGAGGGCGGTCTTGCCGTCGTCATAATCCTTCACGAGGTCGATCATGATGTCCGCTACACGGTCGAAATCCTCGTCGCTGGTGAGCAGCGGCTCCACGACAACGATCTGCTCGAACGCATCGGCATAGCCGGCGAGCAGCTCTATAAGCTCGTCGTATTCAAAGCCGTGCATGAGGTGCGTGGGCTGCACGACAAGCAGCTTCACGCCGTTTGCGACGGCACGGTCGAGCGCTTCCTCGACGTTGTCTATGTGGATGCCGTCGCGCCTCTCGACGTGATCGATTATGATCTGCGCGGTGAACGCGCGGCGCACAGCGTAATCCTCGACCGCTTCGTCTATGGCCGCCTCGATGCCGCCTATCGTCAGCCTGCGGCTGTCGTTGAAGCTGGTGCCGAAGGAGACCACGAGCAGCTCCTTCTCGCCGATTTCGTCCTCGTTGCGCACGAGATCGAGACTCGCGTCGCCGGTCTCGTAATTCTCTTCGTCCTCTTCCTAAGCCCAGGCGCAGACGCAGCCGCACGCGAGCACGAGCGCAAGTATAAGTGACAGCAAACGTTTCATGGTTCGTTCCTCCTGTTGTTTATTCTTCCAGTTCTCCTGCGGAGAACAGGATTTTCAGTTTGTGCTGTCTAGCGGCCTCGAGCAGTCCGGCGTTCAGCTTATTGCCGCTTCTGTCCGCGGCGAGCACCGCGCCGCATTCGCGCATGAGCTTGAGCGCGCGGCGCTTCGTTTCCTCGTCCGCGGTCTCGAACGCGCCTGCGCTGACGACCGTTTGCGCGAGGGCGCGAGCGACCTCGTATTCCATGTCGTTTTTACAGAGTATGCCCGCGCAGAAGGGTATGCGCTTTTTCTGCAGCTCCCGGTAAAGCCTGAGCCCGCTGCCCGCGCCGCCCAGCACGAACACGCGCGGCCTGCCCTCCGGCTTTACCAGCTCCACGCTGCCCCGGCTCACCAGATAGCTGCCGCGATCAAGCCCGTAAAGCTCCTTTATATGCGCGTCAGTGAACACCTCGTCCGCTCTGCCCGGCGCTTCGGCGCGCTCTCCCTTTACGCACATGACGAGATCGGCCACCTTTTCGGCAAGGTCGATTTCATGCAGCGAAAGTATTACGGCGGTGCGCTTTACGCGCGCGGTTTCGAGCAGTATGTCGAGCAGCTCGATCTTGTTGTGTATGTCCAAAAACGAAGTGGGCTCGTCCAGCACGAGCACCTCCGGCTGCTGGCAGAGCGCGCGCGCAAGCAGTATGCGCTGTCTCTGACCGTCGCTGATCTGACCGAAATCCCGGTCGGCTATGTCGTCCGCCTGCACGCGCCTGAGCGTGTCCCATACGACGTCTTTGTCCTTTGACGAGAGCGCGCCGAAGCGCCCCGTATACGGATAGCGCCCCATCGCGGCGACCTCGAAGCAGGTCATCATTTCCGGTTGCACGCGCTCCGTGAGCACCACGGCCAGCTTTCTTGCCAGCTCTGCGCGCGGCCACTGCGTAAGCGCGCGCCCCTCTATGAGCGTTTTGCCTGAGATCGCGGGCAGTTGTCCCGTCACCGTTTTTAATATGGTGGACTTGCCCGCGCCGTTCGGCCCGATGAGCGCGAGTATCTGTCCGCGCCCGAGGCTTAAGTCTATGCCGCTGATCAGCGCTTTGCCGCGATAGCCGACGCACAGCTTTTCCGCGGCGAACACCGGCTTATCAGCCATCCGTCCGCCTCCTTTGCCTGCTTATCATAAGCGCAATCACTACCGGCGCGCCGAATACCGCCGTCACGGTGCTGATCGCGAGCTCTGTCGGCGCGAACGCGGTGCGCGCGATCAGATCGCAGCCCATGCAGAACGCGCCGCCCAGCAAAAACGAGCCGGGGATTATCAGCGAAGGCCTGGACGTGCCGAAAAACAGCTTCGTCATATGCGGCACCGCCACTCCCACGAACGAGATAGGCCCCGAGAGCGCCGTTACGCAGGCGGACAGCACGCTGGACAGCCCGATCAGCGCCACGCGGAACAGCTTTACGTTTACGCCCATGCTGCGCGCGTAGTTTTCGCCCAGCCGATACGCCGAGATCGGCTTGGACAGCAGAAAGGACAGAGCGAAGGCGACGAGCACGACCAGCGATATCACGTTTAAATCGTCCCACTTGACCGCGCCGAATTTGCCCAGCGTCCACTCGTGCAGGTTCGCGACCTTCGCATCGTCTGCGAACGTCACGAAAAAATCCGTGATCGCGTTACAGACGCTGCCGATCATGATGCCCACGACCAGCAGCGTAGTCATGCTTCTGACGCGCTGCGAAAACAGCAGCACAAGCGCCGTCACGAGCATCGAGCCCGCAAACGCTGCCGCCATCTGCGCCCAGAAGGGCACGCTGGGGAAAAACCTCAGCCCGTAGATCATGACCAGACCCACGAGCAGCTTCGCGCCCGAGGAGATGCCCAGCACGTAAGGCCCCGCGATGGGATTTCTGAAAAACGTCTGCAGCAGAAAGCCCGAAACGGACAGCGCGCCGCCCAGCACCAGCGCCGTAAGCAGGCGCGGCATGCGTATTTTCCATATGATGACGCTTTCCGGCGAGCCGTCAGGCCCGCCGCTTAGCACGATGCGCAGCACCTCAAGCGGGGATATCGGCTGCGAGCCGATATTCACGTTTAATACCAGCAGCACGATAAGCGCAAGCGTCAGAAGGACAAATACGAGTCCTGCGCGCAGGGCGGTCAGCTTTTTCGTCATGGAAGCTTAAACAGATACGTGAACTCCGTAACCGAAGGATCGTCGTTCGTGAGCATTTTGTTGAAGTCGAGTATCATCGCGCCCAGCGTGTCCGAGATCTGGAAATAGTCGGGAGTGGTGAACCAGACGTTGCCCTGCTTGACGGCCTTGAAGTCCGCCAGCACCGGACTGCGCGCGATAAAGTCCTCCATCGTGGCGGGCTTTCCGCCCATAGACCAGATGTATACGATATAGTCGGAATCCCACGCGTCCATAAAGAACTGCTCCGCCTCTATCTTCCTGGTGCCGCTTACGTCAGGCTCTAAATCGGGCATCGCGTAAACGCCGCCCGCAAGCTCGAGCATTTTGACCATATAGTCGCCCGCGCGGCGGGTGTAGAGATCGCCCTTGGAGGTGATGTAGAACATCGCCACGGTTTTGCCGGTGGACTCGTCGGGTATGGATTCGATCAGCGCCTTCTGCGCGTCGAAATGCGCCTGAGCCTCCTCCTCGCGGCCCAGCAGCACGCCGTAGAGCTTTATCCACTCCATGCGTCCCAGAGGATGGCTTTCGTAGGTGGAGCAGTCGCGCATATAGGGAATGCCCAGCTCCGTCAGCTTTTCCGCCACCTCAGGCACGCTGTCGAGCATCGTGGAAAACACCGAGAACGGAGGCTTGTTCACGGTGAGCGCCTCGAAATCCAGCGCCTTGTAGCTGCCGATATAGGCGAGCTTGCCCGCGTCCATCGCGGCCTTCACCTCGTCGATATACCAGCCGTCGTACTCCTGAGTGGTGGTCGCGACCGCGTCCAACGCGCCGATGGCGTTTATCAGCGACACGGTGGGCGTAGAGGAAATCAGCAGGTTAGAAAGCGACAGCTGCAGCGGAACTATGTCCTCCGGCAGGTTCGCGGGAACAGCTGCGCCGTCAGGAACAGTCAGAAAGCGCGCGCCGTCGTTTTTGATCGTGATCAGGCTGTAGCCGCCTTCACAGAAGTCGACGCTGAACTGCGTAGCGTATTCGAGCTTGAGCGAATCGGTGACGGTGAGACCGGTGTCTTCGGCGAAGGCCGGCAGACAGGTCAGAAGAAGCGCGAGAACGAGAATGAGCGCTGCGGGTAAACGTTTCATTGGATGCCTCCAAAGCTTTATTTTTCCGGGCAAGCCAAAGAAAAATCCCAATTCCGTACGGAATGGGACACGCAAACGAACCGTAACCGGCGCGCTGCCGGCTCAGGCTTTGCACTGTCCTTCTCCCTTGCCCAAGAAATCAATGCTCAGTGCAGCTCAGGCAGGTCTCCTGACTTATGGCTCGGCCTTACCCGCAGCCTGCGCGCCTTCTCGAGCACAGCTCAATGGCGTCTGCGCAGACCTTGCGCCAAATACAGTAATGGCTGTTGCGCCGGATTCTCACCGGCTTCCCTTTTCATCCGGGCGGCGAACGCCCCCGGACACCCGAACTGCATATTCTGTTTTCGCGTCAAGTATACAGCAGGCGCTCACAAAAGTCAATCGAAAAGAGTATTAAAACTGAAGAAAGCCATCTCCGCGCGCGATAAACGAGCGCCGCGCAGACGGCTTATATGACGGCGGTATCCTTTACGTGCGCGCAGATTTCAAGCATTGCCTCCTCAGGCGTGCGCGCGCGGCGGCCGGCCACGCTATAGTTTTCATACGTGACGCGCTCCACCGTATGCTCCGCGTCGTAGCCCGCAAGACGGCTGCCTACGGCGGGCTTCACTTTTATGTTTCTGAACGTGACGCCGCTTATCGAGCCCGCGGCCTCGTCGCGCGACCAGAAGTCCTTAGTGACCATCACGTGCGTGGCGAGATGGACCTCGTGCTCTATGCGGATGTCCTCGAATACCACGTTCGATACGTGCGCCTTGTCCGAAATGTATACGACCAGCGCGCCCAATTCGAGCGTCCAGTCGGCATAGGAGCGTATCACGTCGCAGTCGCCGAAATATACGTCGCTTATGTCGTTTCGCGATTCCGCGGCGATGCCCAGACAGCGCACCTTGTCGTTCCACACCACGCATCTCCGGCAGCGTATGTCCCGTCCGCCCACGCGCGGCGGCAGCAGCATCGCCTTTACCACCACGGCGTCGTCGCCCGTGCGCAGGAAGCAGTCGTCCACGCGCGCCTGCTCGGTGCTGACTATGTCTATGCCGTCGCTGTTTTCCCTGTAGCCGAATATGCGCACGAACTCGGCGGCGACGTTACTGCAGCCGCTGAAGCACAGGTTCCAGGCGGGCGCGTTCACGAGCGCGGCGTCCCTGACGCACACGTCCTCGCAGTTTCTGAAGGCTACCGGGCTTCTTTCGTGCCACGCAAGCAGCGAAAAGTCGAGTATGCCCCCTCCCTCTATGCGCAGATGCTTTTTCCCCTCCGCGCAGATGCAGGTGCGGTAATTGCGCTGCTTCGCCCAATCGCATTCCCGCGTGGGCTTTTCGTCGGGCGGCGGGGGCAGCGCGGTCACGACGGCGCCGTCCGCCAGATATATCGTATCGCCGTCGTCAAAGTCGAACACGTTTATGGAATGCACTCCCGGCCCGAAGTACAGCCCCCTGACCTGCGCGGGCGTTTTTTCCTCGCGAACGGGCAGTATGCTCAGCGTGAGCGGCTTCTCTATGCCGCCGTTTACCAGCAGCGTCACGTGCCCCGTGCGCGCTGTTTCGAAGCGCACGCGCCGCCGGGAATGCTCCGCCTTTATAGCGTAGGATTCCGGCAATACCTCTGCCGAGGTTATCTCCCTGTCGGACTCGGCCTCTATTAACAGCTTTTCGTCGCCCGCCCAGCGCAGGCACGCAAAGGAATGCGGCCCTCCGCGCGTGACAGGGGTAACGTATACCGGCACCTCCTGTCCGTCCGCGAACACGCGCCAGCACGGCGACAGGCGCACGCCCTCTTCGCACGCGGCGTGAGGCTCGTCGCCCTGTTTTCTTAATTTTTCCGCGTCCCCGGCTTTGCCCAGACCCTCCGGAAACGGGGGAATTATCAGCGTTTTCATATGCATTATTCTCCGCGGAATCTGATTTTAAGCGTCTGATCCGCACCGGCGGATTCTATGCCGTAGGTCAGCCTGAGCACCCCGTCGAAGCCATCCGGCGCGCGCAGATAAAGCGTTTCTCCGGGCGTCAGCGTGCCGTCCCGGGCAGAAAAGCTCTGCTCGGCGAGTATCTCGCCCTGCATATCCAGATAGCACGCCGTGAGAAAGCAGTTCGGCAGCACGCCGCAGGAACGTGTAAGCTCCGGATAAGCGTAAAGCGTATCAGTCACGTTTGCAAGATAGACGCTGCCCCGGCTCAAACCCTCGTCTGCGTCGCCCATGCCCGCCCACGCCGTGAACGAAGCTAAATCGAATTCCGAAAACATGGTGCTTGCGCGGTTTTCAAACAGGTACTCCCGTCTGAGCACCGTCGCTGTGCCGCCCTGAAGCGCCCTGCCGTCTGTAAGCTGAGAAGGCGGCGTGCGTTCCTCCTGCGCGTCTGCGGGCGTCAGCTTTACGTACATCGCCGCCCCGCTGGGCAGCTCGCACTTAAGCCTGAGCTCAGATCCGCTCAGCCCCTCCGCGCGGTATATCACTGCCGCCGCGTCGTCTCCGCCGTTCACGCCGTAATTGGAATGCTCGCGGTCTATGCCATATACCGTAACGTCTACGCTGCCAAACGGAACGCCGCTAAGCTCGAGGGTAAAGGAGCGCTGCCTCCATGTGCGGTTGTAAAGAAGCGCCGCGCAGCACGCGCCGTCTGCGGACGCGAGACCCCTTATTCCGTCCGCCGCGTCCAGACGCACGCGGTCCACGGGCATATCGTTATAGAATTCCAGCACGTGATACGCCGCGAAGCGCTTGCCCGCACGGCTGTCGATCAGCTGCACGTTCGTCTCGGAGGCAGCCCGGAAGCATGCCCAGTTGACGGAGGTTATCTGCGGCGTTTCCACGAAGTAGCAGATAGCGTCCAGCATGGGCGCGACGCATTTTTCCGTGGCGGTCACGGACGCGGACAGACCCACGTTAAATTCGTTCAGATGCAGTCCTGTTTCAGCAAAAGTATCGCCGTAAGCCGCCAATGCGCTGTTTGCCTCCTGCGTGTAACGGCGGTAATCTGCGTTATCGTAGCAGTGGTAGGATATGAAATCCAGCGGCAGCGCCTTTTCCGTGACCGCGTCCAAAAACGCGTTCACCCTGCCGTCCCCGTAGGCCTTAGAAAAGGTCGCCAGCGAAAGACCGCCCACCGCCGCGTACGGGTCGCCGCGCCGTATGCCTTTCGACGCATATTCGTATATGCGGATATACTCCTCCCAGCTTCCGGCGAAAAACGCCATCGCGCCCGCCGCGTTGTCGTACCAGTCCGGCTCGTTCCAGATTTCGTGCGCGGCGAAGGGCCAGCCCAAAGCGCGGTAATGCGCGGCGATCTCCTCGCAGAGCCTGCCCCAGGCCTCGTAATCCGCAGGCGGATACCGCCAGAAATTGCTGCGCGCGGCGCTGCGGTCAAACAGCGCGTAGGGCGTGGCGAAGTATACGACATACGGGAGCGTGCCGTTTTTGTAAAGCTGGCGGAAGATCGCGTCGGTCGTCATGAAGGACGCAGTCATGTCCTGCGCGCTGCCCGCGCCGAGCCCCGCGCCTATGCCGCCGTTGCCCATAAACAGGTCGACCCGCAGGCTTTCCGCGTCGAGCGCCCTGAGCAGAGACGTGTCGCGCACGAATTCGGTGGCCATCTCGCCCCCGAAGGAATGCGAGGGCGCGAACAGGTTCTGCCGCTTGAACAGTGGAATGCCCGTTTTGTCAGCAAAGTCCACGCGCAGCGTGGGTATCACGTACGTGTCCGCCGCTTTCGCGCTAAGCTCCGCCGCAGCGCTCACGCAGGGCGCAAGCGCGCACGCCAAAGCCAGCGCGGCAAGCCGTTTGACGATTACTCTTTTCATACTACCCATACAAAAGCGGTCGGGACACGCCCGACCGCCCGTCGTTTGTTTAACCGTTGATTATATCGAAGTCGTAAACCGCGCCCGCGAATATCTTCACCTCGTCTATCGCGCCGATGAAGCCCTCCGCCGTGACCTCGTGGTTGCCGCCGTTGAACCAATCCCACTGCGCCCAGTCGCCGCCTACGCAGAAGGTGAAGTCGCAGGCGATGCGCTCGTCTTCGTCCGCATAGACCTCCTTGATGCGCTCGCCGTCCACGAAGGTGACCACTAAGTTCGCCTCGGGATCGTACACCATCGTGTACTGATGCCACTCGGCGGGATCGCCGCTCACGTTGGACGCGCTGGACCACCAGTCGGAGCCGCCTACCTTGGAGATGCTGAACAGGGTCACCGTGCCGTCCTCGGCCACGTTCTTGTTGACCAGCACGGTGAAGCCGAAATCGCTGCCGTTTATGCCGTGGTCGACCGCGCGGGAATTGCCCGTGCGCGCGTTCTCTATGTCCACCTTGGCCCAGAAGCTCACTGTGAACGCTTTGCCCTCGTAGGTGTCCATGAAGTCGTTGTTGGCGTCGTCCTTGGCGAGCAGACCGGACGTGCCGCCGAAGTAGGCCGCGCCGCCCTTTACGCCCTCGACCGCCTGAATGCCGTCGGGGTTGATCGCCTTGACCAGATCGTTGCCGTTGCCTGAGGCGTCCGCGCCCAGGTTTTCGGCGTCGTCGAAGGTGAAGTACGCCAGCAGCGCGGGAGCAGCCGCTTCCTCAGCGTGCACGCACACAAGGCTCAGCGCCAGTGCCAGCGCCAGTATCAATGCGAGTTTTTTCATGGTTTCGTCCTCCTAATTATTATTCATTGCGCAAGCGCAATTGAATTCAGTTTCGTTTACGCTTCAAAAGCACGCAGATCCCGCACATGGCGCCGCTTACGCTGAGCGTGAGACGCCCGCCTGCTATTTCCGCGCCGCAGCCCTCGGAGGTATACGTTTCGGTTACCTCACAGGCGCCAAAGTCTGCCGGCAGCGTATAGCTTTCGCCGCAGTCGTTAAACGCGTGCGCCGTGACGAGTATGCCCTCCCTGCCTTCGCGCACGACCGCCTGCCAGCCGCGGGCGCGTGCGTAGGCGGTGACTCCGCGGCGGTATACGCGCGTCGCGCCCTCCGCGATTATGCCCCTGACCCTGCCGTAAAACGCAAGCCCGCGCCTGACCTCCGATAACTGCTCTTCGCTCAGGCGCGCGACCTGACCCGACAGGCACAGCCGTCCCAGCGTGCCCGCGCACATAGACCAGGTGATACGCTGCAGGCTGTCCTCCGCGCGTACGCCCGCCCAGATCTGGCTTTGGCGCGGCAGGACCAGACGGTGCAGATCCGCCGCGATCAGCGGGATTTCCGGTATCTCGTGCGCGTCCGAGAAGGACGCCATCGCGCAGCGCTCGAGCATGCTCATTTCCAGTCTGTGACCGCCCGAGGCGCAGCACTCTATCGCAAGACCCGGTATGCATTTGCGCATGTCCTCGAAAAAGCGGTATACGCCGAGCGTATTCTGCCTGAGCGCCTCGCCCATGGATTCGAAGCCGTCAAAGCCGGGACCGTAGGTGTTGTTGTAGTCTATCTTGACGTAGCCGAAACGGTTGTCCTTAAGAAAATCGGTGACCTTTGCGCGCAGGTACACCTGCGCGTCCTCGCGGGTAAGGTTCAGAAACGCGCGGTTCGTTTCGATCACGAGCCTGCCGCCCTCGTGTATGAACATTTCGGGACGGCGCTTCAGCACCTCGCTTTTGTCGTTCGCCACCTCGGCTTCAAACCATATGCCGGGTATCATGCCCTGCGCGCGTATTTCCTCCGCGACGGCTTTGAGCCCCTCGGGAAACGCGCTTTCGCGCACCTGCCAGTCCCCGGTGGATACGTCCCAGCTTCTGTCCACACCGAACCAGCCGGCGTCTATCACGAAATAGCCCAGCTCCATGCCCTTCAGCGCCTTGAGCTCCGCGCGCACGCTCTCTTCGGTGGGCTTGCCCCAGGTATCCAGATATTCGTTGTAAAGGGGCATGAGCTCGGCCTCCGCCCGGTTTGCGGGCTTATAGCTTGCCCTCTGCGCGTCCAGCAGCGCGTCGCAGGCCTCGTCTATGCCGCCGCGCACGACCGTGAGCACGGCCTCAGGCAGCGTGAGCGTTTCGCCGGGCTCGAGCGTTTTTCGCCAATGCGCGTCCTCGAAGCCCCCCAGTCCGCCGCACAGCGCCGCGTCGTCCCTTTGGCGCAGAAGCTCCATGCTCCAGCTGCCCGCCCAGCCCAGACTCGCCGCCCACGTGACGCCGCGGCGGGTATCCTCTATCGCCATCGTGGGAAAATACCCCCGCACGGGCATGCTGCCCACCTGCCCTATGCGCAGGCTTTTGACGCCCCATTTGGACCATGTGGGCTCGAAATTCAATTCCTCCAGGCTCTGGCATTCGTGCCTGCCCTCGCAGGACCAAAACGACGTGAAGCGGTGCAGCCTCAGACAGTCCGGCGCAGCGCCCTCCTCGAAGGGCGTGATGCCGGATATGCAGAAGCTCGCCGCGTGATCCAGCGTGACGGGTTTGTCGGAGGCGTTCCGCACGGCGCTAATGCAGCGCAGCGCCCTGCCCTGAGTAAGCAGCGTCTGCTCGTACATAAGCCCTCTGCCGTCGGAAAGCAGCGTATAAAGCTTCCCGCCCTCCTGCCTGCGTCCGGCAAGCCGCATCGAATATGAGGTCTCGGACAAAAGCATCGTAAGCCCGCGGGTATAGGGGCCGCGGTGGCTCGCTCCGCGCTCGTGCAGCTGCGCCAGAGCGCTCGTGCTTTCGGTCTTCGCGGGCGCGGCTGCATCCGCCATGCCTTCGGGAACCAGGCACAGCGACTCAAGCCCCTCTTTCTCGCTGCATATGACCTCTATGCCGCCCAAGCGGTAATTCGTCCGACCCATATCCCTCTCCTGACTTACGCGAAGCTGATGTTCGAAATGAATTCGTTTATTCGAAACAGCGGATTCATAAGGCCCGTAAGCCTTTGTCCGTTCACGCGGAAGTTTTCGAACCTTACGTCCTTTATCTGCTTGTCTTTACTCCAGCCGCGCATGAGTATCTGGTTTGCGGGCGCGCCGTCGTTTGCGCTGACGCAGTCTATATTTTTGAGCAGCACGTTTTCGATACCGCCCGGGAAGCTCTGATCGCCCCGTATGCTGCCGAACCAGAAGCTGTCCAGAAAGGTAAAGCACACCAGCCTCTGGCAGTCGTTCACGCGGACGTCCTCCCATGTGATATTGCGTATGTACGTGCCGTGCAGAGTAACTATGGACATGACCGCCCTTTCCTCCAGCCGTCCGTGATTGTCGCGGTCGTCGTAGGAATACAAAACGTCAATGTCCTTAAAGGAAATATCGTCGTAATACGCGGCCATGCTCTCCTCTCCTATGACCATGGCGTTGTTGCAGTCGTTCCAGAGCCGGCAGTTTCTTACGTGTATATGCTCGTTCGGCGGTGCGAGCGAGGGCGACGAGGCCGAGGAGAGCCCCTTTATCGTTATGCAGTCGTCGCAGGAGCGCAGAAAGCAGCCTGTGATCTCGACGTTCGAGCTGTTGCTTATATCCAGCGCGTCCACCGAGGCGTAGCGGGTGCTCACCACGCGGTAGTTTTCTATGGTCACGTTTTGGGAATAATACACGTGCGTCGTCCAGTTCTGGGCGCGGTGCGCGTGCGCGATCACGCCGCCGATATACACGTTTTTCGCGTTGTTCAGCGTTATCACTATGTTGCCGTACTGCGGATTTACGGCGTTCGGCTTGTCCATCATTATCACGCCGCTGCCGCGTATGGATACGTCGTGCACGCGCTCCGCCACGACCGGGCCGTTCAGCACCGCGCCCGGCGCCACGTACAGCGTCTGTCCGCTTCTGAGATTTAACTGTCCCGCGCTCAGGTCGTGATATCCCGGTCCGAAGTACAGGGTATTAAAGTCGTTTTCGTATTTGTCCTCGTCTTCGTCTATTGGGCTTGTGAACAGGTGCAGCGTGATGTACTGGTAATCGTTATCGAATACGAAGCTGTAATCCGCGCCGGGCTCGGCGCAGTCGAGGTAAACGGTTTGCCCCTCCACGCGCATAGCTTCGCCGCGCCGCGCGGGCAGGACGTTAACGCTCCTGAAATCGAACAGCACCTCGATTTTGACTGTTACCTGCGTGCCTGCGCGGAAATTGAAATACGCGAAGTTGACCTCGTCGAACTCCATGTTGTAGTCCGAATATACGCCCGCCTCTTTGCTTCCCGCGTATACGCGGAACCACACCGCCTGACGGGGCGTGCCCTCCGGCACCGGATACGCCTGTATGTTTTCCTCAGCCGCCATGCACAGGCCTCCCAGCAAAACGAGCAGCGCCGCGTAAAGCATAAGCAGAAAACGCCGTTTCACGAATCCTCCCCCTTATGCAGCTGCCTTATATAGTCCCTCGGCGTACAGCCGTACATCTTCCGGAAGCATTTGGTAAAATACGCGTGAGAATTGAAGCCGGCGGCCTCCGCAAGGCTTTCCACCGTGTAAAACCCGCCCTGCGCAAGCTCGCGCGCCCGCTCGAGGCGGTATTTGATAAGGTATTCCGTAGGCGATATGCCGAACCTGCGCACGAAGAGCTTGTACAGATAGCTGCGCGTGACGCTTATGTGACGGCAGAGCATTTCGATGCTCAGCGGTTTATCGTAGCTGTTGCGTATGAAGCGCACGGCCTTGTCGACGTACTCGTCCGCGATCGAGCTGTCCTGCCGCGTAGTCTTGTCCCTGAATTCGCTAAGCAAATCCGCAAACAGCGTGTACAATTGCCCCAGCGCGCGGTACTTGCCCTCCTGCGTGCCCTGCGCCGAATACAGGTATATCTGCGCGAAGCGGCGGTCGTACAGCCCGATGTCGCGGGACGTGAACACTGTGCTCTTCGGCAGCACCGTCGCGCTCAGCGCGGGCACACCGTGTGTGCCGAGAAAGCCCACCCAGCGGTATTCCCAGGGCTCGTCCTCGTCGGCGGTATACAGCGCCTGCTGTCCCGCCTGCAGATAAAAGCCCTGCCCCGCGCCCAGCTCGAAGCGCCTGCCGCCCGTTTCGAGCGTGCCCCTGCCCGAGAGTATCACATGGATTATGTGAAAGCTCTTCGCGCCCTCCCAAAAATGGTTCGGGTCACACTTCTCGTAGCCGCATTCCATCAGCGTAAGGTCCACATTGCTTTCGTTGAACGTGGCGTAATTCAGAAATGTGGAATTGTTGAGCGCGTCGCCCTTTCTGCGCGAGGACTGCCTTGCCATTGCGGTTTCAGCTCATTTGGCGGCTTCCTGCGTGCTCCAGAGCTCGTCGAACGAAGCCTGACAGGCCGCCTTCATCGTCTCCACGTAGGTGCGCGGGCTGATGCCGGCCTTTATGCCCCAGTCGTTCCACAGCACCTCGTCGCGGAAATAGGTGGACGCCTCGCCCAGAAGCGAGACCGTGCGTCCGTCTATCATATCTATCGTTTCCAGTGATTCGTCGTCGAACACGACGTTTTCCCACTGGTCGGCCTGCGTATTGGGCAGGCGCCAGTCGTAAGGCGCGTACCACTCGCTTACGATCGCGGCGATCGCGTCCTTGTCCTCTACCATCGGCTGGATGCAGATACCGGAGGGCATGCTCTGCGCGTTCACGTAATCGTCGGCGGAAGGCCCTTTGGGAATGAGCAGTATGCCGATCTCGTCGTCCTCGAGGTCCTCGAAGTAATCGCGCATGTTCCACGACGCCACGGAGTAAAACGCGGTCCTGCCCATGCGCCACAGGCCCTCCCAGGAGCCCCAGTCCATGGAGCCCATGTAGCACACCTGATCCGTCCAGTACAGATCGTAGCAGAACTGGATCGCTTCTATCACGCGGGGATCGTCCAGATTGTACTTATAGTGAAAGCTTTCGTCCTTCGTGACCGGCACGGCGCCGTTTGCGTACACGAAGGGCTCCGGGCAGGTGGGACAGGTGCCGTAGGAACCGAAGCCGAACACGTCTGTCGCGCCGTCGTTGTCGGTGTCGTGCGTGCACTTTATCGCAAGCTCGCGCAGCTTGTCCCACGTCCATTCCCCGTTTGCCTGCAAATCGTACAGATACTCGTCGGTTATCCCGTTTTCGGCGCAGATGCGCTTGTTGAACAGTATCACGTGCCCCAGCGCGTCGTCCCAGTCCGTGATGCAGTAATGCTGCCCGTTATAGAGCCACTCGTCGTTGGCCTTCTGATTCCACATTTCGTCGTCAAAATCGAAGTATTCGTCCAGCGGCACGATCAGCCCGCGCGAGGCCCAGTTGGGCACGGCGGTGCCGAAGCCCGCCCAGAAGGCGTCGGCGATCTTGTCGCCGGAGACCAGACTCACGTTGACCACGGACATATACGAATGCCAGTCGCCGGTATATACGAATTTCAGATTGCAGTTGTATTTCTGGTTTATGTGCTCGATCAGCGCCGTCTGCTCGAGGTATACGGGGCTGGACTCCTTGGGGCTACCATCGAACCAGTGCGCTATGACCACGTCGCGGCCGCCCAGATCCCAGTTATTTTCCTGTTCGTCTGCGCCGCAGACGCAGGACGAAAGCAGTATGAGCGCGGCCAGCAAAAGCGCGGCGATGCTGCGATTATTCATTTTTGTTTCCTCCTAAGCTTGAATCGCCCTGCGCACGCGGGCTCAGTCGCCCGTGCGCACGATGCGCAGATACCACCACGGATCGTCCCAGCCGCCGTTTTCTTTGGTGTCCGCCACCAGCCAGACGGTGTCGCCCGCTTTCATTTCGATCTCGTTGTAGTCGTACTCGGTCTGCTCGATGCGGTGCGCCGGCAGAGAGTAGCTGTCCACGCAGAACATCATTTCGTCCAGTATGAACATGCTCATGTATACGCCGTCCGCCGCGGGTATATACGCGCCGTCCGCCTGATAATACGGCTCCTCCGGCCCGCCGGCGGAGGTGCCGCCGGAGAAGGCGACGTGCACGTCGTAGGTGCCGTCGTATTCGCACACCCATTTGAGCGCCGCGCTGAAGCCCGTGTCGCCCGCGGCGAAGCCGTCCTTGCGGATGTTGAACCACGCGCCGCGGAAGGTTATCTCGTCGTCGCTGCCCGGCACGAAGGACGTTATCACGACCTCCTCGGCGGGCTTCCACAGGCCCGTCTCGGTCAGCATGCACTCCTTAAATGTATTTATGTCTATCTCCTCGCCCGCGTTTATCTGCGTCGAGTACATGGGATACCAGCTCTGCTGACCCATCTTCTTGAGCTTCGCGCGGTTGGGGTCCGACGCGCCGCCGTAGATGTAAATCACCTCGTCCGGCGTTTCGGCGCAGGAAAACAGCGCCGTAAGCAGTACGAGCGCAAGAATAACGGACAAAAGCCTCTTCATGTCGATTCCTCCCTTTTGTTCTGAAACGCGGACTGAGCCGCAGTGTTGTCACTCATAATTTAACATTTATTCGTGCTTATTGCAAGCGCGTATGATGCATGAATTATAATAAATGTTTCCTGATGCGCTTTTTCTTTACATACCCGTGAGGCCCGTGCGCTCCACGCCCTGCACGAAGAAGCGCTGCGCGATTATGAACATTACGATCAGCGGGGCGATTATAAGCAATGCGCCGGCGTTCGTGTACATGGATACGTGCACCGTGTCTATCACGGAGGAGCCGCCCTCCGCGCGCGTGATCTGGAAGGTAAGGTTGTTAAGCAGCGTCGAAAACAGCTTCATCGCCGGCATATAGGTGCTGGCCGTGTACAAATCGTTCCACGTCCACACGAAGGAGAGCACCGACACCGTGACCAGCGCGGGCCCCGCGTTGGGCAGCATTATCCTGTAAAATATCGTTCCGACCCCGGCGCCGTCCACCCACGCCGCCTCCTCCAGTTCTACCGGCAGCCGCTTCAGAAACTGCCTGAGCACGTATATGAACAGCCCGTTTTTCGCGGCCTGACAGCCGAAAGACATAAGCAGCAGCGGCCACGGGGTGTTTATGAGCGACGCGCCCTTATAGCCAAATATGCCTAACAGCCCGTATAGGTTAAAATACCTGTACTGCATGTAGGTGGTGGTCATATAGGTCTGCTGGGGCAAAACCAGCGTAAGTATCACCAGAAAGAACAACAAACTCCGCCCTCTGAAGCTGAAGCGCGCCAGCCCGTACGCCGCAAGCGTGCACGCCGCCACCTGAACGAGCGCCGCCGCGCTGCTCACGCCTAAGGTCGTAAGCAGGTACGCGGGATAGTCTATCAGCTGCAAAACCTCTTTAAAGCTGGCCAGAGTGGGCCTTCTGGGTATCCACTTCACGGTCATGTCGTACATGTCGGCTTCCGGCATCAGCGCGACGGCGAGCTTTATAAGCAGCGGGTAGAGGATTATGTAGGAAATGCCCACGATTATGCCCGCGCGGAACAGCTTCCACAGCCAGCTGCCCGGCCTGAACGAAATTCTCCGCCTGCGCTTAAAGCGCTTATTCGCGTCAGCCCTCATAGCGTTTCACCACCCTTCGCATTATCATGACCACCAGCCCCAGCACCAGCAGTATGAGCAGCGTGTATATCCACGCCATCGCCGCGCTCAGACCGTGGTTGAAGCTGTTGAAGGCGGTATTGCGTATGATTTCGAGCGTTTTGTTGGTGCTCGCGGTAAAGGAATCTATAATGGTAAATATCATCGAGGTCATTATCATCGGGCAGGTCATCGGGAAGGTGATGCGCCAGTAGCTTTCCCAGGCGGACGCGCCCTCTATCGCCGCGACCTCGTACATCGTGGGCGGTATCGACTGCAGCGCCGTCAGGAATATGAGCATCTGAACGCCCGAAAGTATCACTATATCGTATATCCTGTCGGCGGCGCCCGCAAGGTACGAGGCTACCGTCTGAGGCAGCACGCCCGAGCTGATAAGCAGATTCGCGAGGTTCACCGATTCCAGCCCCGTAAGCGACTGGCTCTGCTTGAAGTTGCCCGACGCGCCCATCATGCTCCTCAGCGCGTCGCCCGCCTCGAAATTCATAAGCGCCGGCGCGGACAGCACCAGCGGCAGGAAAAATATCGTCCTGACCAGCCAGCGGCAGCGGAATTTCTGATTGAGCAGGCTAGCCGCGAAAAACGAAAACACCGTGATCAGCGGCAGGTTCAAAAGCATGTTGAGCGCCGAGATGACCGCCTTTTCGCGGAAGCTCGTGTTCACGAACAGCGCGTCGCGGAAGTTGTCGAAGCCGCAGGGTACGGTCGTATAGCCCGAAGCGCCGATGTTCACCTTCGAGAAGGCGAACACCGCCGAGCGCGCCGCCGGCACGCCGAACATGAATATGAGTCCGCAGCACAGCGGCAGCACGAACAGATAGCCCCAGCGTGCCTTTTTGCGCGCAAGGGACATAAGCCGTCTGCGCTTTGGTTTAAACGGCAGGTTGTTCTGCGCCCGTCTCCTCATCGTCTGTCACCCGTCCTTAAGGCGGCGAAATCCCGCGCCGGGATCACCGTTCCGTCTATCACTCTGTCCTTAGTGCCGTAGTTGACTATAACGCGCGTGCCGTCTGCGTACAGGGTCTGATACAGGTCCGTGTCCAGCCGCTCGTGCCCTGTCATGCATACGCCGGCAAGCGGAGCAAGCACATCGGCTGCGTGCGCGTAATCCGCGTCTATCGTTTCCTGCCAGTCCGAAAAGCGGCCTTTGTTTATATAGCTGTGCTGCGCGTTTTTAAGCAGCGCCGTGCTCTGCCACGTGAGCGTGTACTGAAGGCCCGACCCGTATTCCACCGCCTGCAGGTACGCCGTGCGGTAATCGTCCGCGTAATTGAGCGCCTCGCATACGTAATCGGCGCTGCCGCGTATCACCGCCTGATAAAAGGGCACACTCTCGTCAGTTACTCTGAAGGCGCTGTCCGAGGTCGGCAGATCGTATATGTACGCGGCGTACGCAAGCGCGTAAAGGTTGGGATTTGCGAACGCGAGCTTAAGACCGTTACTTAGCTCTCCGAGCGTATCCTGCGCGGCGGACAGCATTTTTTCCCGGTTCATGGGCTGCTTGCGCGCAAAGTCGGACCAGAGCTGCACTCCCGTGTCCGCTACAGCGGTGGCGGAGAGACGGTATCCCGCAGCGTCCGCGAGATATTTCCGCGCGCCCTCGCCTGCGCGGCGGGCGTTCAGCTGCCATATCGCGTCCGTGCCGTAGCGGCGGTAACGGCTCACGTAGTCGTATTCGTAGCGAACGGCTGTATCCCGGCACAAATCGCGCACGCAGTCGTGCGAGGCGGTAAAGCCCGAGCTGCCAAAGGCGGTCTGCAGCCAGACCTCGGGCAGCAGCGTCCAGCCCTCTTCAGCTGCGCGTGAAAGCAGCGCGTTAAAGCCCGCTTTGCCGCCCAGCGCGCTTTCGGGCGCAAGCCCCTTGAGCGCGCTCTGATTGAGCCCGCCCTTCTGCCAGCCCTCAAGGCGCAGCCACACGGCGCTTCCCTCAGCGGGCAGCGCGGAAGCGATGCTCTGTATCTGCGAATAATCCGTCATCGCCTCCAGCGTTTTGACCGGCAGACCCAGTACCACCTTTTTTACCGGCGCCGCGCATACGACGTCCGCCGCGAGCGGGTAGACGGGCGCGGCGCTTTCGCCGAGCACGCCCGCGTCCAGCAGACGCTGCCGGTACGCGCGCGCCATGCCCATATAATCGTTATCGGCCTCGGAAAGCGGCTGATAGCGCACGGTCACGTCGCCCCGGTACGGCGCGTCCTCGAAGTATATCTGCTGTGAATCGGATATGCTCATGCGGTCCATCGCCGTGAGCAGCACCGACGGGTATACGGTATTGTACGAATTCTGCATGCCGCTGACGCGCGCGTTAAGCGTCACCAAAGACGCGCCCTGCTCTATCGTGGCAAGCAGCGCCGCACGTCCGTTTTTGATGCCGAAGACCGGCAGGGACGCTTTTTTGTCCGCTACGTAGGCGCTTTCGGTATCGCTGACCGTGTCGTTTCCGTACAGGCGCATGGAAAACGGCGTTTCGTTCGCGCGGCCGTTGTTGTAATACATGAGCGTGCCCGAGCCGTCCGGCAGCAGCATGTAGCCCATTTCGTCTTTTCCGCCCGCGCCGAAGTACTCCATAAGGCGTATCTCGCCGGGCGGTATGGTTTTCTCGTATTCCAGCGAATCGCCCCTGAGCGTGACCAGCAGCGCGCCGCCGTCCAGTCTGTAGCTCAGGCTGAAGGCGAAATGCGCGCGGCTCGTTAATTCCGTCACCACCTGGTTTATTTTGTTGTCGTATTCGAGGTCCTCGTCGGTATAGCCGCATTCGTCAAGCCACGTGCGTATCTTCGTCAGTATGCGCGTAGAGTCCTTGGTAAGGTAATAGATGTCCTCGTTTACGACGTTCGGGTATTTTTCCGCCAGCTTTTCGGCGTAGGTGCCGCTTTGTCCCGTTATGGAGGCGATGCGGTAGTTTTTCAGAAAATCCTCTCTGTCCTTGTCGTCAAGCGCGGCAAGGAAGCCGTCCAGCCGCGCCACGCTGATCTGCTGCGGCACGTCTGCCAGCGTCACCACGGTTTTGCCCAGCCGGTAGGACACGACGAGCTCCCCGTCCTGCTTTTCCCAGCTCATGGATTTGTAAGCGACGCAGTCGTTATAGCTGTCCATAAGCCCGTATACGCCCTGAGAGGTATAGTAGCTAAGCGTGACCTGCGCGCCTATGCGCAGGCGGGTCGTGCCCTCGACCTGCGTCTCGCTGTCTCTGTCCTGCGGGTTCGAATACCAGATATGCCCGGTGGAAAGCTGCTTAAGTGCAGTCTCGCCCGTTTTTTCGTTAAAGTACAGTTCGCTCAGGCCGTCCTCAAGCGCCAGCTCGAACTCCGGGGAAAGCTGCGTGTCGTAGCCGTCTGAATCGAGCTCGGCCTTGTCCGGCAGAGGGCCGAAGGAACGCACGGACCTGTCCGCGCTCTGCGCCGGACCCACAGGGCTTATGTTCAGCGCCGTCGCGTCCACGTTAAACGTGCCCGTTATGAACACGCCGGAAAACACGGCCAGCGCGGCCAGCACGGCCGCTGTGATAAGCAAACGCTTATGATAGCTCTTCACCCTTTACGCTCCCTCCCTTCGTCACACGCGGAATACGAACTCCTGATACAGCTGGCTTATAAAGCCCGCCACCTCGAACAGAAGGTTAAAAAACAGATAGCCGATAAACACGATAACCGCCATCGCTATCGCGGTCACGAGCGCCGCGCCGACCGTGCGTCCCATGCTGAAGCCGTGCGCGCTCATGTTGCCGACCAGCAGCAGAAACACCGTGTATATGCCCAGGCCGTAGTTTATTACGTTGTATATGCCGGCCTCCTCGAGCGTGAGCACGTTCGAAAGCACCATAAGCAGCACCTGCCCCAGCGCGACGGGCATCAGCGCGTAGCACACGCCCTTGTATATGTCGCGCATGCGCCCCTCGCCCTCCATAAGCGTGGTTATGCACCAGTTGGCGAGCACGAACAGCGCAACCGGCGCAAGCACGGTGAGCGCGGTCATAAGGGGATTGTGGTCCGCGGAGCCGCCGAACAGAAAGCCCGAAAGCGTCGTGCGCATTATCGACAAAAGCGTGTACAGCGCCAGTATGACGCTGCCGCCCGCTATGCTGCCCTGAGCTTCGTGACGCAGCTCGTGAAAGCCCTTGAACGGATGCAGCGCGCAGTAAAACGAAAAATCGACGCTCTGAAGCAGACCGTCCACCCCGCGTGCGGGCTTGGACCGGGACGCCGGCGCGTATGCTTCGGGCAGCGCGCGCCCCCTCACGCGTTTTATAAGCGGCCTCATGACCAAAAACGTCAGTACCAGCGCCGCCGCGCCGAATATGTAGCCGAAGCTTCTGTCGAACACCTCGGCGCGGTATTTTTCCAGCGCCCGCGAATAGTACAGGCGGTTCGCAGCCAGCCTGAAGGAGGCCATCGCGTCTTTGTAATTGCCCTCGCGCATTTGCGAGCGCCCTATCCCCAGATACGCCAGCTCGCAGTTGGTATTGTAGCGGAAGGCCTCAGAGTAATACGCCTTGCTCGCCTCGTAATCGTTGGCGGCGTAGGCGATTATGCCGTTTATCAGGCACTGCCCGTAGGCGGTGGGCTCGAACACCGTTATCTGCCCCTTGGAGGAATCCGCGACGTAGAGCGTAAAGCCCTTGGAATCCACCGCCGAGGGCACGGTCACGTTGCCGTCCTGACTGCCCAGTCCGCCGAAGGCGAAGAGCATGTCTCCGGTCGAATCGTACATAAATATCTTGCTGCGGCGCGAATCCACGCACGCGAACAGTCCTCCCGGCAGCGCGGCCACGTCGCTGAATACCGACGAGCCCGTGGCCCTGCCGTCGTAGAGGTTTCCCATGTCGCCCACCATGTTCTGACCGGAGGTATTGACCAGCACGTCGTTTCCGCCGGGGTTAAGGCGCTGCACGGAATTGGGCATAGTGCTCTGATCCGCCTGCGACACCGCCAGCACGAAGCCCGTATCGTCCATGTCCACGTTAGTATACGTGATGGGCAGGAAGGAGGCCATCGCCGCCAGCTGCTCGCGCGTGGACAGCAGCCGCCAAAACAGCTGCCACAGCGAGGGCTTCACGGGTATCGTGCCCGAATAGCCCTGAAACGCGCCGCTCTGATCTATGACGACCAGTCCCTCGTATATGCCCTCGCAGACTATGCTGATCTCGCCCTGCGCGCTCACCGTCAGCTTCTGCGGCTTAAACTCCACGCCCGAAGAAAACTGCGGAGAATCGGGTCTGCCCCAGACCGCCAGCGTCTCCCCGTCGTAGGTAAGCTTCGCCACGCGGCGGTTGCCGGTATCGGCCACGTACAGACAGCCGTCCGAGGCGTAAACGCCGCGGGGCTGCGCGAAGGGCTGTCCCGCCGCGGAGTCTATTATGAAGGCGGTTCCAAAGTCCAGATCCGTGCGCACGACGCGGCCGTTGTCGCTGTCGGCAAGGAAAACGACATTTCTGTCCTCGTCTATATATATGTCCGAGAGCGTGCGCAGGCTGTCAAGCCCCATGTCCCGGGCGCGTATTATGCGCGTGGGCACGTACGCGGCGGCAGCGGCGAGCTCCGAATTGTTTTCGAACGAATAGTTATACGTCTCGTAAGCGTTTTGGCGCGGGTTCACCGCAAGCGCCGGAAGCGCACTTAATAGCGCCAGCATGCAGCACAGCGCGGTTATCAGGAAGCCTTTTTTCATACGCGCGCCTCCCTTCAGTCCTTGATGCCCGAGGAGTTCATGGTTTCTATTATCTGGCTCTGCGACACGACGAAGGTTATAAACGGCACCGAGAGCATGAACAGGGAAACCGCCGCCGAAACGCCCGTACGCGCGATGCCGCCCGAAAGTATCTGGTTGAGCGCCTGGGGCAGCGTTTTAAGCTCCTCGCTGAAGGTGTAGGGCGAAATGGCGTTCCAGAGCTGCTGTATCATAAGTATGATCAGCGTGAGCCACGCGGGCTTCACCATGGGCATGGCGATCTTCGCCCAGATGCGCCACTCGCTCGCGCCGTCTATGCGCGCGGCCTCTATTACCGAGTCCGGTATGGTTTCCATAAACTGCTTTATCAGATACAGCCCCAACGAATACTGCAGCGCGGGCAGGAGCGTGGCGAGGTGGCTGTCCAGCAGACCGATTTTGGTAATGATGATATACGAAGGTATCTGCGTGACGGAGGAGGAGAACATCAGCGAAAGCACTATGCAGCCGAATATAAGGTTTCTGCCCGCGAAATTGTGCCGCGCGAGCGGATACGCCGCCAGCGAAGCGAAAACCAGATGCCCCAGCGTGCCCGCCGCGGTCAGAAACACCGTATTGAACAGGTAGCGGCTGAAGGGCACCCACGACTGGCTCATCAGCTTCATCATCGACGCGAAGTTGTCGAGCGTGGGCTTGTTTACGAGCAGCTTCGGCGGGTATATGAACAGCTCGTCCAGCGGCTTAAACGCGTTTGAAACCACGAACACCATGGGCAGAAGCATAAACGAGCACAATATCAGCAAAAATGCGAGCGAGGCAATATTTCCGCCCCGGGAACGGTTGACGCGCGCGGTGGTGCGGCGGTGGAGCTTTTTCGCCATTACGAGCCCACCTTTCTGAGCATCCTCTGCACGAGCTTGTTGGAGCCCACCATCATTATAAACAGTATCACGGCGATCGCGCTGGCGTAGCCCATTTCAAAGCGCGTATAGCCGTAATCAGTTATGTGGTTAACTATCGTATGCGCCGCATAGTCGACCGAGGGCAGACCCGCCAGACGCGCGCTTACGTCGCCCGTGCCGAAGGCCGCAGTTATCTGCATCACCGCGCCGAACATAAGCTGCGGGCGCATGCTGGGCAGGGTTATATACCACAGCTCCTGCCAGCGGTTGGTGACGCCGTCCACCGCGCCCGCCTCGTACAGCGTGCGGTCGACGTTCTGAAGGCCCGCGATGAAGGACAGAAAGCTCGTGCCGAGGCTCAGCCACAGACTCACGATTATTACCACCGCCAGCACGTAGCGGGTATCCTCCAGCCACATCACGGGGTCGTTCAAAAGCCCCAGCCGGGTCAGCACCGTATTTATATAGCCGTAGCTGTCCGAGGAAAACATTATAGACCATATCATGAACACCGCGCCGGATATCGAGGGCACGTAAATGATGGTGGTTAGTATCGCGCGCGGGCCGCGGCTGAAATCCGTGATCATCCACGCCAGCATGAAGCACGCCGCGTAGCTCACAGGTCCCGTGATCGCCGCGAACACCAGCGTGTTTCTGACCGCCTTTAAAAACACCTCGTCGTGCAGAAACAGCGTGCGGTAATTGTCCAAAAACAGAAAGCGGGGCGGCTGAAACAGATTGAAGCTGGTAAACGACAGCCAGATCGCGTACACGACCGGTATCACCGTAAACACGATAAACAGCGTAAGATACGGCGCCATCATCATGTACGATACGCAGTCCTTTTTAAGCCGCTTCATTAAAGGCTTTTCAGCGCGCGTCATCGTACACCTCCAGCCCGAATTCCCGGCGCTTTATGCTTATCTCCGCGTCTATGTTCTTTACGTAGTCCATAAGCGTCTCGCCGGGGTCCTCTTTGTAGTTTATGACGCGCCGGAAGGCGTTGTTCAGATGGCGCGCGGTAAAGTAGCCGCCCGGCACCTCCGGTATCCCTCTGACCGTCGGCCACTGCGCGTTCAGAAGCGCAAGCTCCGACGCGGACCAGGGCATGTTCGCAAACGCGTCCACGTTCGCGGAGGGATAGCGCGCGGATACGCCCAGCTGGTTTTCGATGTCACGGCCGTAGCGCGTCTGCACCTCGGCGCTCGTCCACCATTTCATGAATTCCCACGCGGCGTCCTTGTCCTTCGCCGCGCTCATAAGCATGCAGCATATGCCCGTGCCGGATACGCTGTGATCAACGCTACCGTCCTCTCGCGTCGTGCCCGGCACGCGCGTGAAGCTCCACATGCCGCGTATTTCCGGCGCGGCCACCTGCAAAAGATTGTAAAACGTGAAATCCTCTATGAGCACGGGCATCTCGCCGCTGCGGAAGCGGGTAAGCGCGTCGTATTTTACGGGCAGCTCGTAGTCTATGTACAGCGACACCCACATCGAAAACGCCTCGCGCGCCTCCAGCGAGGACAGCCCGCTGCGCTTGCTGCCGTCCAGATACATTTCCCCGCCGCGCTGATACAGAAGCATCGCCATCGTGGACAGCGCGTTGTAGGAGCCCGCCGCGCTGTTGGGCGGCTGAATGCCCACGGTCATGTTTTTGCGCTGCAGGCGTCCAACCACGTGGAACAGCTCCTCCCAGGTCTCGGGCGCCTCCAGTCCCAGTTCGTCCAGCACGTCCGTGCGGCAGAACATAACGGAAAAGGTCTGCGTCTCCGGCAGGGCGTAAACGCCGCCCTCCAGGCGGTAGGGCGTCAGCGCGCTGGCGCGGAAGCGCGAGGCGACCTCATCGTAATCGGGAAACTGCGTAAGATCGTACGCCGCGCCGCGCACCGCGTAATTCACAGGCTCGGCGTTTCCGAGCTGCAGCGCCACGTCCGGCCCCGCGCCCGCCGCGGTAGCGTTCATAAGCTGCCCCTGCACGAGCTTCAGGTTTACGGAAATGCCGGTTGCGGGAGTAAAGTAATTGTCGATAAGCTGCTTTATTATATTGGCCTGATCGCGGCCGGCCGATACCCATACCTCGGTCACGCGGGCCTTTTTGTCGTTTTCAAGCGTTCCGATCACGGAATAGTCCACCGCGAAGGAGGAATAAAACAGCGAAAGCTCGTGCCCCACCTGCCGGAAAAAGCCCGCCTCCGCGTTTTGCAATTCCCCCGCTTCGCCGCCCATGACGTATATTTTGTCGATTTCAAGGGGCAGCTGCTTTATCTGTATCAGCCACGAGCCCAGCGAGCCTACGTTGCTTTTGTAGGAGGAGAGGCGCTTTGGCACGGTTTCCGGCTTTTCGCAGAACTCCTCCAGCTGCTTTGCGAGGGTCTGCAGTATGCCGTTCATGCTGCCGCGCTTGCCCGTGAGCGAAAGCAGCATTTCGTCGCACTGCCTGAGGCGAGAAGCGTTTTTTTCGAAGACCCCGAACACCTCGGGTATGTTCACGTCCAGCTTGTAATCGCGGTAGGTATCCGGCGAGGTGCCCGTGAGCATCACTATGCGGCGGTAGGCCTCGTTCAGCTCGTACACGCCCGCGTCTATCTGCGACACTATATCGCTGAGCGCGCCTATGGTCGCCTCCATGCGCAAGGTATGTCTGCCCGCGCTCAGGTATACGTCGTAGGGCAATTCGATATTCTGCCAGCCCGTGTCGTAATTCACGCGCAGGTCGCCCGCCTCCCTGAAGGGCAGAGCGCCGTCTATATACAGTCTGCGCGTGGTGAAGGAGCCGCTTATAAGGTCCTGCCTTGCGCGCAGCGCGATACGGTACAGGCCGTCTGCCGGCGCGTCGAACTCCCACTCTATCCACTGTCCCTGCGTATTCCAGCTGCCGCCGCCTATCGTATTAAGGCGCGTTTCCATCGTGCTGTAGGGCGTGGTGAGGGGCGAGGAGCGGTCCGTGCGGGCGTAGAGCACCGCGTCCGATCTGCGGGCGGCTTGCTCCGCCTCGATCATGACGGTGCCCGCCTTCGCCGCGGTATAGCCCGCGCGCGCGTAGGCGGCAAGCACGTCCGCGTAGGCGGGCGGCTCCGGCGGATTTTCCGCCCACAGCGCGCACACAGCCAGTATCTCGCGGCGCGCTTTGAGCGTTACGGTGTGCTCGCCCCGCGTCAGATAAAAGCGGTAGGCGCCCGAGTACGTGCCCGTATGGTCCTCTATATAGGTGTCGTACCACTCCGGCTCCTCGTGCTGGCCGGGGATTATGTCGTTGCCCGCGGCGTCGCGCAGACTGCCCGGCGCGGCGTTGTCCGCCCAGATGCGGCTGAGCGTGTTGTACTCCGCCTCGGCAAAGGGCAGCTTTCCGTCCACGGCGAGCGAAAATTCGATATTCAGCCCCTTGTCCTCAAGGGGATAGCAGCGGACGCCGATCTGATACAGCCCCGCACTCTCGACAGGAAGCAAAAACGAGACCGTCTCGCCCTCGCGTGCGATCAGCGCGCGCTCGCCGTCCAGCTCCTGCGTATCGCCAAGCGGCAGAGCGTCCGCGCGCAGATCGGGCGCCGGCGCGTCCGCATACATAAGGAGGCAGTCGGCATAGGTGACGCGCTCAGACAGCGTTTCCCCTGCGGCGCAAAGCAGCGCGCACAGCGCGAGCAATAGCGCGAGCATGCACGCGCGTTTCATTCCCACGCTTGACGCACCTCCCTCCGTTCCAAACCGTACACGGGCGGATTTAAGCTGTTTACGCCCGTATTGTAAGCATAAAAGCGCAAAAGCGCAATCCCGGCTTAATGCCTGTATTATAACGAATGTTTCCCGCTTACGCAAACGTTTACTTTGCAACGCGCAGCCGACGAATGCATACGCGTATTATTATAAACGACGTCGCCGCTTTCATCAAGCTGTTCACCATAAATAAGCTGCCCCGCGCCGCCCGTGTAAACAAGGTTTCCGCACGCGCCGCTGCGCCGTACCCGCTCGCATAAAAACAGGATAATCCCGTGCGGCAGCGTCCCCTGTCTGCGGCGGAAGCGTTTTACAAAAAAATCGCTTGCTTTTTGAGAGGAAGGGCGTATAATGCGGATTGTAAGCTATGGCTAACTTGAACGCTTCGAGCGCAGCATCGTCCGCCAAACGTGAGGACTTTATTTTTTGCGGATATGTTAGCCAGTGCTAACGCAATCGCAATAAAAGCGGCGCGCCGTTCGGAAACCGCAGCCGGACGCCCGGCGGGATACGCTTAACGCTTCAGGGCGCTGAAATATTTGAATCGTGAGAGAGGTTTGAGACGATGGGACTGTTCAGGAGATTCGTAAGCCAGACCAGAAAGCCGGAAGGCTTCCTCGGAAAGCTGATGCTAAACAGCATGAATTCGGGGCATTCGCAGTTGGCCGACTGGGGCTTTGCGCATTTGCCGCCGCTGACGCCTGAAGCAGTTGTGGATCTGGGCTGCGGCGGCGGGCGCAACGCCGGAGAGCTGCTTAAAAAATACCCGCAGGCGCATGTGACGGCGATCGATTATTCCGAGCTGTCCGTGGAAAAGGCGCGTGTGTACAACAAAACCGCCGTCGAAAGCGGACGCTGCCGCGTACAGCAGGGAAACGTATCGGCCCTGGCGCTTCCAGACTCCTGCTTCGATCTGGCTACCGCTTTTGAAACCGTCTACTTCTGGCCGGGACTGGAAAACTGCTTCGCGGAGGCCGCAAGGGTGCTCAGGCCGGGCGGGTATTTCATGATCTGCAACGAGTCTGACGGTTTGGACGCCTCCGGCAAGAAATTTGAAAAAATCATCGACGGCATGCGCTGCTTTACGGCGGAGGAAATCGAAGCCGCACTGCGCGCGGCAGGGTTTTCGGTCGTGACGTGCGACCGCCACCCGTCAAAGCCCTGGATAACCGTGCTTGCGAAAAAGCAGTAAGGGCTGTCCATGCAAACTGATTACAAACGCCGTATCGATACCGCCCGCGCAGATTGACGAAGAGCTCCGCCAGGGCGCGAAGGGCGGTGTCGGACACGGCGCTTTTAAGAAGCGAAAGGAGAGGCGCGTATGAGCTTTAATACAGCGGCAGGTCTGCTTATACCCTTTCTGGGCACAAGCCTCGGAGCGGGCATGGTGTACCTTCTTAAAAAGCAGCTTTCCTCCGGCACGCAGAAGGCGCTCACGGGCTTCGCGGCGGGCGTCATGGTGGCGGCCTCGTTTTGGAGCCTTCTGCAGCCGGCGCTTGAGAACAGCGCGGATATGGGCGCGCTTTCGTTCGTCCCGGCGTCCGTAGGCTTCCTCGCAGGCGTGGGCTTTCTGCTGGCGCTGGACGTAGTGACCCCGCACATGCACATGGACAGGCAGCACGAGGGGCCGCCCAGCCGCATCAGGCGCACCACCAAGCTGATACTGGCCGTGACGCTGCACAATATACCCGAGGGCATGGCGGTGGGCGTGGTGTACGCGGGCTTTCTGACGCACGAAAGCGGCATAACCGCCGCGGGCGCGCTGGCGCTCGCGATCGGCATCGCGATCCAGAA
Source organism: Clostridia bacterium (assembly GCA_017543905.1). GTDB lineage: Bacteria > Bacillota > Clostridia > Christensenellales > Aristaeellaceae > RUG14130. The sequence goes on along the minus strand of JAFYFC010000009.1, from coordinate 32,377 downwards.
TTTTCCGGAGGGCGCGATCGTGTCCATGCCGCTGCTCGCGGAGGGCATGCGCAGGGGCAAAACCTTTCTGATGGGCGTGCTGTCCGGGGTCGTGGAGCCTGTCGCCGCTCTTATAACGCTGCTGGCAGCGGAACTGCTCACGCCGGTGCTGCCTTATTTTCTCGCCTTCGCCGCCGGAGCGATGATGTACGTGGTGGTGGAGGAGCTGATCCCCGAAATGTCAGAGGGAAAGCATTCGAACGTCGGCACGGTGTCATTCGCGCTGGGCTTCGTGCTTATGATGATACTCGACGTAACGCTGGGCTGAGGACACCGCAAAATGAACGAGCTGTACGAAACGAAGCTTTCCACCGCCCGCTGGATGGCCTACGACCTGCCCGGAAACGCAGGCTGGATAGTATGGACGGTGTGCACGGTACTCTGCCTTAAGCAGGGCTTTAACGCCTTCTCCGTGCTGGCCGCGCTTCCCGCGCTGTTTATGCTGACCGGCGTCGCCGAACTGATAAGCGAGCGCGTCGCGGGGCTTGACCGCGTGCTGACGAAAAAGCGTCTGTACCGGGGCTTCGGCGCGCTGACGCTGGGCGGTATCGCGGGCGTGCCGACCGCCGTAGTCGGTTTGATAAGCGGGTCAAACGGCGTATATCCCGTACTTATGCTGCCGGGAGCCGCGCTCTGCGCGGTTTTCGCCGGGCTGTGCTTCAGGGGATACCGGAAACGGGACTGACGAACGCACACGCGAAGCCGTCCGGAGCCGGGGCTTCCCGCTGATCCGTCTGCGGTCTCTTTGTTCCGCAGTAACGGACAGTCCGCAAACGCTCCGCATGCGCGATACGGCGATTAAGCACGGCAAACTTCCTGTCTCCTATCGGGCGCGTTTCGCCGGAGAGCCGCAAAAAGTTTGCATATAATAACATTCGAAAACGTATTGACAAAATTGTTAGCGCAGGCTAATATATAGCGCGATTAGCTTTAGCTAACACAAGCGTACCTACGAAACGACTGCGAGGTCACACGATATGAAGAAATACTTTTTGACGTTTTTGCCCGCAACGCTCGCTCTGCTGCTCGCGCTCGGCTCAGTCAGCGTTTTCAGCGCGTGCGGCGCGCTGCCCGACGGCAGCTGGATGCGCTGCCGCCGCGCGCAGGACGCCGTGACGCTCTCAGCCGCCGTCCTGACGGCGCTGCTGGTGCTGCAGGGGCTCGTCCGCGGCAAAACGGTACGTATCATTCTGAACTGCGCCGCTGTCGCGCTTTGCGCGGCGGTCTTTCTGCTGCCGGGCACTCTGCTGCCCATGTGCATGCTCAAAACGCACAGCTGCTATACCGCGCTTCAGCCGTTTGCGCGGGTCATGGCCGTACTGATCGCCGTGAGCTGCGTACCGGGGCTTTTAAGCGCCGCAAAAGCAAAATGAAATGCATGAGGCACCCCGCGGCGGCAGCGTCCGCGCGCGTTTCAGGGCAGGGCGGGCGCACATGAAGCACGGCCTGAGGCTGCGCCGCATAGCGGTAAAGAGCCTTCGCGCTCATCCCCTGCGCGCGCTTATTCTGCTGCTTCTGGCCGCCGCGCAGGCCGCCTGCATATTTACGGGCACAGCGTTTTCGCGTGCCGCCCGCCAGGAGGCCGAGCTTGCACAGGCGCGGCTCGGCGCGGACATACTCGTGTATCCGTCCGCCGCGATGAGCCGGCTTTCAGCTGGCAGCCTCGTAATGCAGGGCACGCCGGTGGACGTGCGCAAGCCCCGCTCGAGTCTCAAGGGCCTCATCGAGTGCGAGGGCGTAAGCGCCGTTTCCTATCAGATATATATGCGGGACGCCGCCTCCGAACAGGCGACGTGGATCGCGGGCTTCGAGCCGCAGACGGACTTCGCCGTTTCCCCGTGGCTGAGCGGCGGCAGCGCCGACGTGCTGCGCCCGGGCAGCGTGATCGCGGGGTGCGACGTGTGTGAGGGCAGGTCGGAAGTCTCGCTCTTCGGCAAAAGCTGGCCAATAGATGCGCGCCTGACGCGCACAGACTCCGCGCTGGACAGTATGGTGTTTACGGATACGCAGACGTTTAACAGCCTGATAAGCGCAGCCGCCGAGGCCGGCATAAGCGCCTACGCGGGCGTCGACGCGGAAAAGGATTATTCCGTGGCGCTGCTTCGCGTAGACGACAAAAGCGCTCTGGACAGCGTGACGAACTGGATCAATAAATATATACGCAAGGTAAAGGCAGTGCGCAGCGACGAGTCGCTCAGCGGGGCCGCGCAGAGCATGCAGGAAAGCCTGCGCCTTACGCAGGCGGCGACGGCGGCGATCTGGACGATGCTGCTGACGGCGCTCGTGATTGCGGAAAACGCCATGACGAAGGAGCGCAGGCGCGAAATGCAGGTGTGGCGCCTGATCGGCGCGTCCCGCGCTCTCGTGAGGCGGGAAATGCTGCTTGAGGCGCTGCTCGTTTACGGCGCGGGAGCTATAGTCGGCACGGCGCTCGGCGCGTGCGTGCTCTGTGCGCTGCCGTCTACGGATTTAAGCCTTTCGGCGCTGGCCTCAGGCGCTCTCGCCAGCGTATGCGTGAGCGTGACTGCCGGCTGCGCAGCCGCCTTTTTCGCCGTCCGCCGCGCCGCAAAGACCGAAAACGCACTGCTGCTGAACATATAATCAGACATATAATAAAGGAGGAATGCGCCGTGCTCTCTGTCAGAAAGCTGCCCCTTCGCAACCTAAGAGGGTATGCCTCGCGCAGCGCTGCGATAATACTGTTTGCGGCGCTGACGTCCGCGGCAGTATTCGGCGGGCTGCTATTGACCGGAGCCGTGCGCGGCGGGCTTGAAACCGTGAGAGCGCGTCTCGGCGCGGACATAATGGTAACGCCCGAAAGCGCGAAAAACGAATTCGACGCGCAGACGGCGCTGATCAAGGCCGAGCCCGGCTATTTTTACATGGACTCAGACGTGCTGGAGCAGATACGCAGTATCGAGGGCGTGGCAGCGGCCTCGCCCCAGCTGTTCCTCGCCTCGGCAAAGGCCGGCTGCTGCTCGGCGCGGCTGCAGCTGATCGCCTTCGATCCCGCCACGGATTTTACCGTGCAGCCGTGGATCGCCGACACAGGCACGACGCGCGAAATGGGGCTTATGGACGTAATAATAGGCAGCAGCGTCAGCTGGCCGAGCGCAGACAACGCCGTTATCCGCTTTTACGACAGCGAGTGCAGCGTGATAGGTCAGTTCGCGCCCACCGGCTCCGCGCTGGACAGCGCCGTATACATGAATTTCGACACCTGCCGTGCGCTGATAGACGCCTGCCGCAGTATGGGGCTGTTCAAATACGCCGATTTTGACGGCGACAGGTCGGTTTCGTCCGTGCTGGTACGCGTAAAGGAGGGCTATGACGCGGAAAGCGTGGCCAGCGAGATACGCGCCCGCATAGGCGGAGTGAGCGCGGTCACGGCAGCGGGTATGCTCTCCGGCATAGCGGACGGACTCAGACACGTATCCTCCGCGGTTAAGGCGCTCATGCTCGCGTTCTGGCTGCCGGGACTGTTCATGGCGGTATTGTTCTTCGCGTTCATGATAAACGAGCGCAAAAAAGAATTCGCCGCGCTCAGGGCGATGGGCGCGGACAGGCGCATACTGTCCCGCATCGCGGTCACGGAAGCGCTGGCGGCAAATCTTGCAGGCGGACTTATCGGCATAATCGTATCCGGCGTCCTGCTGTGCGCCTTCGGCGGTCTCATAGCCGGGCGTATGAACGTTACCTTCGTGCTGCCGCCGCTTGGAAAAATGCTGCTCACGGCGCTTGCCGCGCTGCTTCCGGCAGTGCTCGCCGCCGCGTGCAGCTCCCTTGCCGCGCTTGGCATAATCAGCCGGACGGACGCGGCTCTGCTTCTGAAGGAGGGCGAATAAAATGAAGCTTACGGCGAGCGGAATCAAAAAGGACTTCCCCAGAGCCGGCAAAACCAGCAATTTCTTTACCGCAGTGCAGCCTTTGGATATAGAGCTGTCGTCCGGACGCCTGACAGTCGTAAGCGGACGCTCCGGCAGCGGAAAAAGCACGCTGCTTAACATGCTGGCGGGGCTGCTCACCCCCAGCGCCGGCAGTGTCTGTCTTGACGGTACGGACATTTACGCGCTGAGCGACGGCGCGCTTTCGAGGCTCAGAAACGCAAGTCTCGGTCTTATCCCGCAGGGCAATACGGCCCTGAACAGTCTAAGCGTACTGGAAAACACGCTGCTCCCCTCTGTACTTTACAGCAAATGCGCTCCTCCGTACGAAACAGCGGCGTCTCTGCTCGGGCAGCTGGGGCTTGGGTCTGTGAAGGACGAAAAGCCCAGCGCGCTCTCCGGCGGGGAGCTGCGGCGCATGTCTGTCGCCAGAGCCCTGCTCACGCGCCCCGGCGTAATACTTGCGGACGAGCCCACGGCGGGGTTAGACGACGAAAACACCCTCCTGGTTTTGTCCCTGCTGCGCAGATACGCAGACGACGGCGCCTGCGTGCTTATCGTGACGCACGAGGACGAGGCCGGCCGTTTCGCAGACGAGCAGCTGACCATGAACGGCGGCATGCTGAGCCGCTGAATGTTATCTCCCGCTAACATGATGAAAAACGGTTGACAATCGAGTTAGTCAATGCTAATATATGCATGTTTGTAAGCTGTGCCTAACGAGGTGAAACATGACCTGCTCACAGCTGTGCTGCCTGATGGAAATAAAGCACCTGTCCGAAAAAACGCCGGGCGTGGCGTCGGTCAGTCTGAGTAAAAGCTTAAAGCTCAGCAAGCCCTCCGTGCACCGGCTGCTCAGGGGCTTGAAGGACATGGGTCTGATCGAAAAGGAATACTACGGCGAAGCCAGTCTGACCAGCGAGGGAAACGCTCTGGCCGAAAAAATGAACCGCCGCATAGACGCGCTGATCCCGAAGCTGGACGGCGCGATCGTGAAGCACGAACACGCCTACAACGCGGCGCTGGTGCTTCTGAGCGGTCTCGAAGAAGAAAAATTCTGCTGCTTCAGCGAATATATTGGAGAAGAACGAACATTATGAAAAGCATATCCCGTCTGATCGCATTGCTGCTTGCGCTCATGCTGCTGACAGGCGCAGCCTGGGCGGACGAGGCGTTCAAGTATACCGAGGGCAACCGCTGGGGCTCCAGCGCGGACCGGATCGATCTGTATCTCGATACCGCGTTCGAGCAGTATCTGGCGGGCGACAATTCGGCGGCGTTCGATTCCGTCAACAACGCGTATTTCAAGGTATACGAGGTCACGGGCTTCGAGCGCCAGACGATGACCTACGTTTCCGGACCGCGCAAAAACGCGGTGGAGCTCGAATTCACCACCTGCAAGGCCGCGGTCAAAAAGACCGAGCTTGACGAGGCGACGAAGAGCGCGGTAAAGGGCGAGCTCAACAAGCTCAAGGCCATGCTCCGCGAGGACGCAAACAAGCTCGCGCTCAAGGACGGCGAGCCTCAGACCGTGACGACCTACTGGCAAAACGGGGTACAGCTTACCTACGATCCCTGGAGCCAGTACAGCGGAGAAAACGAGGGCCCCAGATACGCGAGCTGGACCGAGGCGTACGAAACGATCGAGGATCTGCTGACCACGGTCGGCAAGGAATACCGGGGCAAGACCTTCGGGGACGCCGCGGAGACGCTCGACAACGCGTATTTCACCGTATACTGGGATTCCGGTCTCGCAGCCGGCATATACGACGCCTTCGGCTACGATTCCTGGCGCTATATCGAAGATAATTTTACCGGACTGCACGATCTGATCACCGCAGCCAAGCTTCAGAAAACTCCCTACTCCAATACGGAACGCAAGCTGTTAAACGGGCTTAAAAAGCGCGCGCAGCGGCTGGACGATATCGCCTGTGTTGAAAACGTCGAAAACGGCAAAAGCTATACCTCGTGGGCGGACGCGGCTGAGGACATATCCCGCCTGAGCGAGATAGCTCTGAGCGCGGCCGCATCAGAGGACGCCGACGGTCTGCTTTCCAGAAGCCTGAACGCGGCGTACAAAAACGTCTGGCTTGACGGCGGCGTGCGCGAGCGTGCAAGCGCGGACGCGGGAGAAGACCGCGCCGCAAGCGTGGACGCGGCGTTTGACGCGGCGATAAAGCTCGTAACTCCGTCTGAGGGCGAAAGCCTCGATTACGGCGCGCTCGGCCAGACGCTTTCACAGGCGCTCGAGGGCATAAACGCCGAGGTGAGCGATCTGACCGGCATACTGAGCCGTTCGGACGACGCGGCGCAGGAAAAGCAGGCGAACTGGCTGACCGCGCTCGGCTCATTCGGCATAATCGTGCGCGAAGGGCTGGAGGCGATACTGGTGATCGCCGCGATAATCGCTTATCTGGTAAAAAGCGACAACGCAAAGGCGCTCAAGCAGGTCTATTTAGGCGCGGTGCTCGGTATCGTCGCAAGCTTCGCCGCCGCAGCCGCGCTGTACTTCCTTAAAAAAGCCTTCACGCAGGCCGGCATGGCGCAGGAGATCATCGAGGGCGTAACCGCGCTGATCGCCGTATGCGTACTGTTCTACGTGAGCAACTGGATGATCTCGAAGAGCGAGGCCGCCGCCTGGACGGGCTACATAAACGACAAGGTCCGCTCGGGCGTGGAGAAGCGCTCCGCCTTCACGCTGGCGTTCACCGCCTTTTTGTCCGTGTTCCGCGAGGGCGCGGAGGTCGTACTGTTCTACCAGCCGATGATGAGCGGCGAGGAGGGCAGCGTGGGCATGGTGCTGGCCGGCTTCGGCGTGGGCTGCGTCGTGCTGGTGGGCGTGTACCTCGCGATAACGAAGCTGAGTATAAAGCTGCCGATCAAGCTGTTCTTCACCGCTACGTCGATACTCATGGCGGTCATGTGCGTGGCCTTCCTCGGCAGCGGCATAAAGGAGCTCAGCGAAGGCGGGCTGTTCGAATGCACGCTCAGAGTAACCGGCGTACCCGAAAACGACGTGGTGCAGGTGCTGGGCATATACCCCTACCTCGAAACCCTCGTGCCGCAGCTCATACTGTCGGTAATACTGCTCGTCACGTTCATGATGGCGCACTACCGTCAGAAGCTCGCCGTCCTCAAAAAGCAGGCTGCGTCCGGAGCAGCCGAATAATCACGCTGTCACCGGCGGGCGCATAACCCCGCTTTGCACCCGCCTGATGATAAATATGCCGAATGGTTTTCGGTACTCCCCATTGAGAATAAAAGGAGGAAATCCCATGAAAAAGTTCTTAGCAATCGTTATGTGCCTCGTTATGGCGTTCGCGGTCTCGGCTCTGGCCGAAGACGAAATCGGTTTTGAAGAGTTCCCCATCGGCGAAGAGCAGGATGTCGGACCCGACGAGATCATCCACATCGCCGCTGTTTATTTCCAGCCCGTCGTTATGGAGCCCGCCGCTTCCGCCGGCCTGAGCGTCGAGGAAGCCAACATCCACATCGAAGCTGATATATCCGCCAACGAAAACCAGCTCGGCTACGGCGTAGGCGACTGGATCCCCTACCTGACCATCGACTACAAGGTGATCGACGGTGAAGGCAACGTAATGGCCGAGGGTACCTTCATGCCCATGGCCGCCTCCGACGGCCCGCACTACGGCGCCAACATCAAGCTCGACAAGGACGGCCTGTACAGCCTGGTTCTCACCATTCACAGCCCCGCTGAGAACGGCTACCTGCTGCACGTAGACGCCGAGACCGGCGTTTCCGGCCGCTTCTGGGAGAGCCCCATCGAGGTCATCTTCGAGGGCTGGGAGTACTACGTACAGGAGTGGTAAGCTAAGACCTGCCGCGCGCCTTAAGCGCGCGCGGCGCTCTGCCCTATCTTCAGTTTTTGCCGGCACGTGTTCCGCGGGGGAACCGCGTTCCGGCATTTATGCTGGAGTGAACAAATAAGTTAGCCGGCAGAAATACCTGCCGTCAGACTGTTCTATAAAGCGATACATCTTCGCTGTTTTCCTATCACCTAACGCGGAGGTAGCTGCCGTGCTGCATTACATATACGAGGTCACGTTCAACCTCTTCATCCCCGTGACCGCAATAACGCTGTTTTTCGCGCTGTGCAAAACGCTGCTTGGCAAGAGAGGCTTTTACATCCAGCTTTCCGGCACGCTCGCCGGGCTTGCGGCAGCTGCCTACAGAGCGGTAAGACACGCGTTCATGTCCACCTTCGACGTGGAGATCAATCTGTACACCTTCTATATCGGCTTCGCCGCGATGGCGCTTATGCTGGTAACGCTGGCGCTGTTCTGCCGCAGACGCGCGCCTGTATGGGGCAAGACGGCCGTCTCGGCGCTGAGCGCGGTGGTGAGCGCGGATCTTCTGTTTTACAAGGCCTGGAAAGTAATCTGGGCGCCCGCCGAATTCGAGACCGCCGGCGAAGGGATAATCTCCGCCGGTTTCATGCTGCGGCTCGCGGGCTGGGCGCTGGCGCTTATATTGTTTACAGTATACGTACGCTTTTTATACCGCTGTCTCGTGCGGCTCGAAACCGACGGGGCGCTCTGGCTTAATGCAGACAGCGAGCCGGCCTTTAACGGCACGCACCTGCTTTTGGGCGTTACGAGCGGGCTTACACTGGTCACGCTCATGCTCAATTACGGCGGGCAGATACTGCGCGCGTGGCGCCAGAAAAGCTCGCTGCGCGTGATCGACCCCGAAACAGGGCGGCGCGTGCAAAGGGTACTGTATAAATTCAGACCGGGCTGGTTCACCGTCCCGGAAGCGGGCTCCTCCTACGACAAATGGGAGCAGAGCTTTGCCATGAACGTGGGCAACAACACCAAGCAGTTCATGCTTCTGATCAGTATCGTGATTTTGATCCCTCTGACGGTACTGTTCGTAAAGAGCCTTAAAAAGCGCGGCAAATTTTCCAATCCCGCGCAGCACCGCCGCCTCAGGGCGAACCGCCGGCACAACCGCCGCCAGGTCGCCGTGGTCGCGGTGTGCCTCGCGATAGCCGCCTTCAACCTTACCACGGTCTTCGCTCTGGACAACCGCAAGGAGGCCGAGCCGGAGCCGGAAAGCTATATGATAAGCGAGGACGGCTCGGAGGTGCTCATACCGATAGAGCAGGTAAACGACTACAACCTGCACACGTTCAGCATAAAGACCAAAAACAACGTGGAGGTGCGCTGGCTGGTGGTGCGAAAGCCCGGCTCGGGCGCTTACGGCGTGGGCCTGAACGCCTGCGACGTGTGCGGCCCCGCGGGATATATACAGCGGGGCGACACCGTGGTGTGCGTAAAATGCGACGTGGTCATGAACACGAACACGATAGGCCTTCCCGGCGGCTGCAATCCCGTACCGTTAAGCTTCCGGGTGGACGAAGGCAATATCATCATACAGATGGACGATCTGAACGCCGCCGAAAGCCGTTTCAAAAACAGATAAGGAGGAGATACGCTTGCTGTTTCGTATGATAAAGGGCGCGCTGCTCAGGCAGAAGAGCAAAATGCTGCTGATCGCGCTCACTATCGCGCTGGGGGCGTCTCTGTCCACCTCCATGATAAACGTCATGCTGGACGTGCGCGACAAGGTGCAGGAGGAAATGAAGGCCTTCGGCGCGAACATCGTGGTAAAGCCCAACGATTCCACGCTGCTTAACGACATGTATTCCATACAGGACGAAAGCGGCACTGCGCTCAGGCAAAGCTGGCTGAAAGAGGACGAGCTGGGCAAAATAAAGGAAATTTTCTGGACGTTCCAGATCAGGAATTTCGCGCCTTTCCTGAACGTGAGCGCAGAGCTTGAGGACGGGCGCAGCGTTCCGCTCGTGGGCACGTGGTTCAACCATCATCTTTCGCTCGCGACGGGCGAGGAGCTGGACGCGGGCGTAAAGGAGCTGCGCTCGTGGTGGGACATACTCGAGGGCGAGTGGATAGACGAAAGCGAGCCGGACGCGCAGACGCAGGTCATGCTCGGTAAGGAGCTCGCATCCGAGCTTGGGCTCGCAGCGGGCGATACCCTTAAGATAAGCGGCGCGCAGACGTCTAAAACCGTCACGGTGCGCGCGGTGTTCGACAGCGGCGAGGACGCGGACGGACAGATATGGCTGCCGCTCGACCTCGCGCAGACACTGAGCGGACTGGAGGGCAGCGTGGGCACGGTGGAGGTGAGCGCGATCACCGAGCCGGACAACGAGCTGTCCCTGCGCGCGGCGCGCAATCCCGGCGGTCTCAGCGCCAAGGAGTGGGATCAGTGGTACTGCACGGCTTACGTCAGCGCCATCTGTTATCAGATAACCGAGGTCATGACGAATTCCACCGCCAGCGCGGTAAGGCAGGTAGCCGAGGGCGAGGGCGCGATACTCGAAAAAACCGAGCTGCTTATGATAATGATAACCGCGCTGTCCCTGGTAGGCGTCGCGCTGGGCATAAGCAACTTGGTCACGGCGAGCGTCATGGAGCGCGCGCAGGAGATAGGCCTGCTTAAGGCGATCGGCGCGAAGGACAAGGCGATCACCGGCATAATAATGGCTGAGATACTCATAACCGCGCTGTTTGGCATGATCGCAGGGTATTTCCTGGGACTGGGCTTCGCCGAATTCATCGGGCGGCGTGTATTCGGCGCTTCCATCGACGTAAAGCCCATAGTCATACCTATCGTGGCGGCGGCAATCAGCCTCGTGACCGTTGCGGGCAGCCTGCCCGCGATACGCATGATACTGCGTACGGACCCCGCGGTGGTGCTGCACGGCAGCAAGGCTTAGAGAGGAGGCGAAGGTATGTCAAAACGCAGAATGTTCTTAAAAATGATCACCGCCTCGCTTCTAAGGCGCAAAAGCCGCATGCTGACAGCGCTTTTGTCCGTGGCGGTGGGCGCGACTATACTGGCAGGTCTCGTGACGGTATACGTGGACGTCCCGCGCCAGATGGCGGCCTCGTTTCGCTCGTACGGCGCAAATATGCTGCTGATGCCGGGCGAGAACACCGTGCTTAATCAGCAAAGCGTGGACGCGGCGCTTTCCCTGATCAGCGAAGAAAAGCTGCAGGGCGCGTCGCCCTACCGCTACGTTTACACCGAGTTCATGGGCAATCAGACGGGCGAGGGCAAGTATTCCAGCCAGCTCAGGTTCATGACCGCGGGCACCTCGTTTGAAAACGTTCAGAAAACCAGTCCTTACTTCGCGGTCGAGGGCAGATACCCCGAGGCGCAGAGAGAGGCGCTGGTCGGCAAAAACGCAGCCTCCACTATAGGCGCGAAGCTGGGCGGCAGCGTGCGCATAGCCTACGACAGGACCGAGCTCGTGGAGATAGAGGAAACGCAGACCGAGCTGCAGGGCAGCGCGCCCGGCTACTACGACGCGGAGGTCAGCGTGACCGTGATACTGAATTCCGACGGCACGATCAAAACCGTCGCGATGGATCTGAGCCGCCAGACGCCCTTCCGCGTCGCGGGCATGACCACGTCAAGCTTTACCGACACGTACGGAATCGCGCACGCCGAGAGCTTTACAGATCAGTTCACAGGCAAGCAGCTCCCCCTCACGCTCAGCACGAGCGAAAACGATCCGGACGAATACATAGACGCGGTGAGCGGCGCGACCGCGAGCTCCAAGGCCGTGGTGGACGCGGTGAACGCGGCGCTTCCGGTCGGCACGCAGACCGACACGCAGCAGATAACCAATACCGAGCGCGCCGCGATGAGCTTTACCGTATCCGGCATACTCGAAACCGGCGGCGAGGAGGAGGATTACATCTATATTTCGTTAAGGGATATGGAGGCTATCACAAACGAAAAGGACCGCTTCGACGTGGTGGAACTGAGCGTGGCGGGCAGCAGCGAGGAGCTGAACGCGCTGGCAAACGAAATAAGCGAAAACACGGGGCTTGAATGCCGCCTCGTAAAGCGCGTGACCAAGTCAGAGGCGAGCGTACTGGGCAAGCTGCAGGCGCTGGTATTCCTCGTAACGCTGGTGGTGCTGGTGCTCACGATGATCAGCGTATCCACCACGATGACCGCCGTGGTCAGCGAGCGCAGAAAAGAAATCGGTCTGAGAAAGGCGCTGGGCGCCTCCGACAACTCGATACGCGCCGAATTTCTGGGCGAGGGTCTGTTCCTCGGGCTGCTGGGCGGCGCTATCGGAGCGCTGCTTGGCTACGTGTTCGCGCTCGTAGTGAGCCGGCAGGTGTTCGGTTCCGACCTGCAGTTCAATTTCGCGCTGGTCCCCGCGACGATAATCGTGTCCATGCTGGTGTCCGCGCTCAGCTGCCTGATACCCGTAAAGCGGGCGGTGGCTATAGACCCCGCGCTGGTGCTGAAAGGAGAATAATACAATGAGTCTGCTCGAAATAAAGCATGTGTCGAAAATATACGGCGAGCTCAAGGCGCTCGACGACGTGAGCCTGACGGTCGAAAAAGGCGAGTGGATCGCGATAATGGGCCCCTCCGGCTCCGGCAAATCCACTATGATGAACATAATAGGCTGCATGGACAAGCCCACGAGCGGCCAGGTGCTGCTGGACGGGATGGACATTTCCAGGGAGTCCGGCAAAAAGCTTACGGAAATACGCCGCGACAAGATCGGCCTGATCTTCCAGCAGTTCCATATGGTGAGCTATCTGACCGCCGTGGAAAACGTGATGGTAAGCCAGTATTATCACTCCATGCCCGACGAAAGCGAGGCCCTGGAGGCGCTGGACAGGGTAGGTCTTAAGCAGCGCGCCCGCCATCTGCCCAGCCAGCTTTCCGGCGGCGAGCAGCAAAGAGTGTGCGTGGCGCGGGCGCTTATAAACCATCCGGAGCTGATACTGGCAGACGAGCCCACGGGCAACCTCGACGAAGCCAACGAAAATATAGTCCTCGACCTGTTCAGGCAACTGCACCGCGAGGGCACCACGCTGATCGTCGTTACGCACGACCCCGAGGTGGGCGAAGCGGCGCAGCGGATGATAGTGCTTGAGCACGGCAGGGTAGCAAAAGAAGTGGTAAACGAAAGCTTTCAGGCGTAATATACGTTTATCCTGCGCAAGGCGCGCGCCGCGACAGCGCGCAATCGCGGAAAATCTATATAAGGAGATGTGAATCATGAAAAAAGCGCTTTCCGTATTTCTGTCACTGCTGCTGCTCGTCTGCCCCGCGCTCGCCGGGCAGGAGAGCGACGCCGTATCCTCGGCGTCCACGGTATACTACTTCGACGGCATTAGCGGCGACGAGCTTATGGACGCGATCAACAGCTATTCCGGCTTCTACGCGATCGCCTCGGTAAACGCGGACGGCACGCCGAACATAGCGTTTTTCGTATACGGCATGGTAAAGCTCGAGGAAACCTATTACGTACAATTGGGACTTAGCCCCAACCAGACCACGCTTAACATAGACGGCGGCTCCGAGCTTATGGCCATGTACGGCATGAATCCGGTGGCCTTCCCCTATGCGTCGGTCGGCGCAAGGATGTACCTAAGCAAGGTAACCGACGAGGAAACGCTGACCGCGCTCTCCGCATTTTCGCCGGCGGGATACACTCCCTTATACTACGAGGTGACCCGTACGGTGCCGATGGGCTGAGCCAACGAGCCAAACAGGCGGAGCTGTTGCGAAAGTTCTAAACCCGCGGGCTTCAGCGAAGCGCATAAGCCCAAGGGGTGGCTTGGAGGGGCTGGCCCCTCCAACTTCATTCCGCAGCGGCGGCAAGGCGCTTTGTCTCAAATTCTATTTGAGCCAAAGCGTCCCGCATAGCGGGATCAACTTGCCAGCAGGCAAGTTGACCTCGTACGGTGCGAGGACGCGATTTTTGCGAAGTCGAGCGGAGCGAAGCGAAGACGACCGGAGCAAATAATCGCTTCCGCTCAGTTTTTGCGCCCGGAAAATCCCGCAGGATTTTCAGCAAACAATGCAAAACCTGCTGCAGCGCTTGCCAAACGCCGCACATTTAATCCCAGCACCTTATTCCGCTACACCAATCCCTCCCGATTGAAATGAAGCAACGCTTCATTTCAATCGAGGGGCTGCGCAAGCAGCCCCCAAAACCTGACAATTGTATATAATTAACAAATAATGCTTGACATTCGAACAATTTTGATTATAATGTTTAACGTTATCATTACAGATTGACGTCTGTAAAAATTTTCAAGGAGGATTTCTCTAATGAAGAGAATACTTGTCGCACTGCTTATCGCGTCTCTTATGCTGACCTGCCTGGCGATCCCCGCCATGGCGGAAGGCGAAGCCGAAGGCTGGAACAACGTAAACGCCGAAGGCTACGTGTTCCCCGACTACAGCGGCGAGACCCTGTCCATCATGTGGTGGGGCTCCAACACCCGCGCGGAAATGACTGAAAAGGTCATCCACCTGTGGGAAGAGCACACCGGCGCCAAGGTCGAGTTCGAGTGGTATGACGGCGGCACTTACTGGACCCAGTTCCAGGCCAAGATGGCTGCAGGCACCCTCACCGACGTATTCCAGATGGGCAACAACTGGCTGACCTATTACAACACCATCGAGCCCCTGAACGAGTACATCGACGAAGGCATCATCGACACCACGGCCATCGGCCCCGCGATGATCGCCACCACCGTCAATCAGGCCAACGGCGACGTGACCGGCATGTCCAACGGCACCAACGCCCGCTGCTTCGCCTACAATCCCGCCCTGTTCGATCAGGCCGGCGTAGCGTATCCCACCGCCACCTGGACGTGGGAGGACTTCGCGGACGCAGCCCGCGCCATTCACGAAGTGACCGGCAAGCCCGCCATCACCACCCTCGAGTACAACTCTCTGGCCTACTCCGTATTCACCCAGTGGAAGGAAGGCTACAACTTCTACTCCATGGACGGCACCGGCTTCGCTTTTGACGGTGACACCGAGCCTCTGGCCTACCTGTTCGACCTGCTCACCACCCTGCAGCAGGAGGGCGCCATCGCCGACTACGGCATTCAGAACGAGATCGGCAGCAACATCGAAGCTGACTGGATCGCCTACGGCGACGCCGCGATGGTCATGCTGTCCTCCAACCAGTTCCAGGCGCTCAGCAACGTAGCCGCCGAGAACGGCATCACCCTCGAGCTCGCCACCATCCCGCGCGTAAGCGAGGACGGACAGAGCGGCATGGTAGTACGTTCCAGCCAGCAGATGAGCATGTGGAACGGCTCCCAGAAGAAGGAAATGGCCGCCAACTTCATCAACTATTTCATCAACAGCGTCGAAGCCAACAAGATCCTCAACTGCGAGCGCGGCGTTTCCATCAACTCCGACGTACTGGCCGCCCTCAAGGAGGACGCTGACGAAGTGACCAGCAAGGTCTACACCATCATCGACCTGATCGGCTCCTTCCCGGATGCCGCGAACACCAGCCCCGCCGAGCCCGCCGCGAACGAGGAAATCTCCGACGTGCTCAAGAAGACCTATTTCCAGGGTCTGGCCGAAGGCAAGTTCGCCAGCGCAGAGGAAGCCGCAGAGCTGTTCTGGGCCGAGGCTCAGGAGATCTGGGCGAAGTTCGAAAACTGATAAAAACTTAGCCTGACAATGCTTGGGCACCCTGAAACGCTGTTTTGGGGTGCCCCTTTTAATGACGATAAGGAGGCATGCTCCATGCAGGCCACGAAGCGTAGATTCGGAAAATCCGCAGGCGGATTTCTGAACAGCGACAACACCGTCGGGTATCTGTTCGCGATACCGTTCATAATCAGCTTTCTGCTGATGACCATCATCCCGATGGCTCTTTCGTTTTATTACTCCTTCTGCAATTACTGGATAGGCTCGGTGCCGACCTGGTTCGGCATAGAAAACTTCTACGAGCTGATGCACGACGCGACCTTCGGCAATTCCCTGCTGGTTACGCTCCAGTACGTCGTGATAGGCGTGCCGCTTAAGCTCGTTTTCGCGCTGCTTATCGCGATGCTGCTTACCAAGCCCACCCGTGCGCAGGGCTTTTACAGGGCGGTATATTACATCCCGTCTCTTATCGGCGGCTCGGTCGCGGTGGCGCTGGTGTGGAAGCAGCTTTTCGGCAGCCGCGGCCCGGTGGTCAACCTTATAAGGACCTTCGGCGCGGAAAGCTTCAATTTCTTCGGCTCCACGACGTGGGCGTTTCTGCCGCTGGTGCTGTGCAACGCCTGGCAGTTCGGCTCCTCCATGCTGATATTCGCCTCCGGCCTCAAGCAGATACCGAAGGACTATTACGAGGCCTCCGAGATCGACGGCGCGAACGTCGTGCGGCGGTTTTTCTCCATAACGCTGCCCTGCCTTTCGCCTATCATACTGTTTAACCTGATAATGCAGCTTATAAGCGGCTTTATGACCTTCACGCAGGCGCAGATAATCACGGACGGCGGTCCCAACTACGCCACCAACTACATCGCGCTCAACATCTTCAAGGAAGGCTTTGCCTATCAGCACATGGGCTACGCCTGCGCGCAGAGCTGGATAATGCTTATCATCATGGCCGCGATCACCGGCCTCATATTCAAAACGTCCTCGCACTGGACGTATTACGAGAACTGAGGTGGCAGGCGCATGAGATCAAGACGCATTATAAGAAACACGATATACCATCTGTTCGTTATAGCCTTCGGACTGCTGATGATCTATCCAGTGATCTGGATGATACTGTCCTCCTTCAAGCTGAAAAGCGAGATACTGGGCAGCGAAGCGCCGCTGTTCCCCACCAAATGGATATGGCAGAACTATCCCGACGGCTGGCGCGGCAGCGGAAGCCTGTCCTTCGCCACGTTCTTCAAAAACTCCGCCATCGTGTCCGTGCTCGGCACGCTGGGTACGGTGATCTCCTCGGCGATGGTGTCCTACGCGTTTGCCCGCATCAACTTCAAGGGGCGCAAATTCTGGTTCACGGCGATGATAATGACCATGCTGCTGCCCGGACAGGTGCTGATGATACCGCAGTATATCATCTGGACCCGCCTCGGCTTCGTGGGCACCTTCGTGCCGCTGATACTGCCCAAATTCCTGGGCTGGCCGTTTTTCATCTATATGATGATGCAGTTTATCCGCGGGCTGCCCAAGGAGCTGGACGAGGCCGCGATGATAGACGGCTGCAACAAATACACCATATTTTCCCGCATCGTGCTGCCGCTGCTGGGCCCCAGCATAATCACTACCGTCGTCATCTCGTTTTACTGGATCTGGGACGACTACATGGGGCCGCTGCTTTATCTGTCGAAGCCCGCGCTGTACACGGTTTCGCTGGCGATCAAGGGCTTTGCGGACGCGCAGGGCACGAACTTCGGCCCGATGTTCGCTATGAGCTCGCTGTCGCTGATACCTGTGTTCCTGCTGTTCCTATTCTTCAACAGATACCTGATGGACGGCGTCACCGCAGGCTCAGTAAAGGGATAAAACCGATTTGGCGGCAAAAAGCAGACTTAAAAAAATGCCTGACAGGACACAGCGTCTTGTCAGGCGTTTTTTATATTTTGCGCAGCTGCCCTTAATAACTAAATTTTCGCCAGGAATGTACAAGCCGCGCGCTTTATGGTATAATGTCGGTATACCTACCGATGGAGGACTGCATAATGGACAAAATCATCACTGTCGCCGTGATCGGTTGCGGAGGCCGCGGACTGGGCGCCTACGCAAAGCCGATGCAGACGAGATTCAGCGACCGCTTTCGCGTGGTCGCCGTTTGCGACATCAATCCCGCCATGCTGGCAAACGCCCGCGAAGCGCTGGGTCTGCCCGAGGAGAGCTGCTTTTTGAGCGAGGACGCGTTTTTTGAAGCAAGGCGCGCGGAGCTTTTGGTGATCGGCACGCAGGATCAGGATCACGTGCGCATGACGCTGAAGGGGCTGGCGCTGGGCTACGACATCATGGTGGAAAAGCCCATCTCCTCCTCCCGCGAGGAATGCGTGCGCTTGCTTCGGGCTCAGCGCGAAAGCGGCAGGCGGGTGTTCGTCGGCCACGTGCTGCGCTACGCGCCGGCGTTCGTCAAGGCGGACGAGCTGCTGCAAAGCGGCACGATAGGGCAGCTGATTTCCATAAACGCAGTCGAGCAGGTGTGGTACGGGCACTTCGCCCACTCCTTCGTGCGCGGAAACTGGAGACGCAGCGAGGACAGCACACCCATGATACTTGCCAAAAGCTGTCACGATCTGGACCTTATCCAGCATTACGCCGGAGCGCGCTGCGTAAGCGTCTCTTCCGTGGGCAGCCTGCGCTGGTTCAAGGCCGAAAACGCCCCCGAGGGCGCGGCGAAGCGCTGCACACAGTGCAAATACATGGACACCTGCCCCTACTCCGCCAAGCGCCTGTACATCGACCGCATGAAGAACCGGCCGGATTACGTTTTTTCCGCCATAATCGTGCGCCCGAAAAAGCTGACCCCCGAAGCCGCCTGGGAAGCCATACAGACCGGCCCCTACGGCCGCTGCGTCTACTTCTGCGACAACGACGTGGTGGACAATCAGCAGTGCCTTATGCGCTTTGAAAACGGCGTGACCGCCATTTTGGACATGAACGCCTTTACCGGAAACGGCGGAAGGCTGCTTACCCTGCACGGCGCGCTGGGCGAAATCATACTGAACGAAACCGAAGACTACCTGCGCATCAAGCGCTACGGCGTCGAAACGCCCGAGGACATCGCGCTTTCCTCTCTCGACACGAGCGGCAGCGGCCACGGCGGCGGCGACGTCGGCATCGTGTGCGGCCTGTACGACATGCTTACCGGAAAAATCCCGGAGGTGTCCTCCCTTGAGGAATCGCTGGAGAGCCACCTGATCGGCATCGCCGCAGAGGAATCCCGCCTGCGCGGCGGCGAAACGATAGCGGTGCATCAGGGCGCGGAGGTATAACGCTGCTTGAATTTATCTGCACGGGAAGCGTCCTGAACGAAGGGGATCATGGAATATGAGTATCGCCATCCATCCTGTGACGGAAGCAGACCGCGCCTTCTGGTTTACGCTGGACCGGCATCTGATAAGGGAAGAATTCGCCCGTAAGGTGCGGGACAGGATGGGCTATGTACTGGCGGCGGATGGTCGCCCTACGGCCATTCTCCGCTATTCCCTGTTTTGGGACAGCATACCCTTCTGCACGTTTTTATACGTGAAAGAGGGCGCGCGGCGCAGGGGCTATGGGCGTTTGCTGATGGAGCATTGGGAAAAGGACATGAAGGCCCGAGGCTACGGACTGGCGATGACCTCCACGCAGGAGAACGAGGAAGCCCAGCACTTTTACCGGGCGATCGGCTACAGGGACTGCGGAGAGCTGAACCTGCCCTTCCCGGGTTACGAACAGCCCACGGAGTTGATATTGGGGAAAGCGATATAACAAATACCGAAGACTGAACTTCACGTTTTTCCGGCCTCCCCTTGGGTTGCCTTGCTGCGCGCGGCAGCCCATTTTTTTCGTTTTGCAAATGCGGAACGATTGACAAAGCGGCGGCGAGGTGGTACAATTATATTACCTTATTATACTTATCTGTTTTAGGAGGAAACGCTATGGATACTCAGACTCCCGAATCTACTCCCCGCGCGCGCAGAGTGCGCATACCGATCAACAAGGAAGGGCTTACTGTCGGCGGCATGCGCTTTTCGGTCAGAAGGCTTATAGGCTTCGGACTGGTGCTGCTTATGTTCATACTTATGCTGTGCCCGTGGTATACGTTCAACGCCGGTGAGAATGGCGGCGCGTTTTTGAATAGTCTCGGGCTGAACGGGCTGGGCAGGCTCGGCGACGGCGAATCGCTTGAGATCACCTCGCGCTTCGGTCCCTTCTCGGGCATCAACAAGCTCTGCCTCGACATGAAGATGAACATGGGTCTGTACGACAGCAGCATGAAGGGCGTAAAGATGAGCGGCGGCTTCGACATCTCCATGGGCGTTCAGAGCCAGCCTCTGAGCGAAGTGAGCGGCTGGATGGTGGCGGCGAAGGTGCTGCTTATAATCGATCTGGTGGTATTGGCGCTGTATATAGCCACGCTGTTCGTGGACGCGACGCGCTTTATCCCCTCGCTCGCCGCACTGGGCAAAAACGCGCTGAACAGATATCTGCACATCGCGTTTTACGCGCTGATCGCACTCGCGCTGATGCTCGGGTTTATCGGCGACCTCTCCTGCGACATGTCGGAGTACGTGCATCTCGCCTTTGCGTGGTATCTGAGTGCGATAGTGTGCGCGTGCGGTCTTGTAAACATATTTAAGCCCGCCATACTCAAAAACCTGCTCGCGCGTCGCGGCATAATTTAAGGAATCCCTTAAGTATCGGCAGTATAATCTGCTTAAAACCGTTTTCGCAGCCGGGCAGGGCCCTTACTGCGGATAAAAAACTTCAGAGGGGCTGCGGCCCCTCTGCGTTTTACAGTCAGCTTTTGTGTTTTCGGAGGTGTTTTTTATGACTATAGGCAACACTCGTCAGGCTCTGGCGGAACGCCGCGTGCTGCGTGAGGGCGACGTCGAGATCAGCCGCCGCGCGTACAATATGATAATCGCGGGCATGCTGCTGTGGGGCTTTTTGCTGAACTATCTGATCGTCACTTTGTGGAGCGGCGCCGTTATATCCTACGCGGCGCGGGGCGGCAGCACGGCCATACTGATAGGCTATTTCGTGTGCGCGCTCGCGGGCAGCTTTATGGTAAACGCGCGCTCGCCCATCGTGAGCTTTATCGGCTACAATCTTATCGTGCTGCCGATAGGGGTGGTATTGTGTCTGCTGCTGCCGGGCTACGACGCGTCCGTAATAAGCACGGCGATCATATTTACCGCTGCGGTGACGTTCGTGTTCGCGCTGCTGGGCACGCTGTACCCCGCGGTGTTTCTGAGCATGGGACGCGCGCTCATGGCGGGGCTGGGCATACTGGTGATAGGCGGCCTTATACTCTCGCTGTTCGGAAGGAGCGGCGGCCTGCTTACCTCCTATCTTGCGGCGGGTCTGTTTTCGCTGTTCATAGGCTTCGACTGGGCGCGCTGCAACGTGTGCGCGAGCACATTAAACAACGCCGTGTCCGTAGCCGCAAACCTGTATCTGGACATAATAAACCTGTTCCTGCGCGTACTGAGCATAATCGGAAGAAGGCGCGACTGAGCGCCTTTGCAAGCTCTGTCTCAGTCGATATTGGCAAGATTCAAAAACATCTGCGTGCCCTGCACGAGCGCGCTTTCGTCGAAACGGAAGGCGGGATCGTGCAGGGGCGTATTTGTGTTTATGCCGAGATTGAACATAAGCCCCGGACGATATCTCAGATAACACGCAAAATCCTCCGCGATCAGATGCGGCTCGGGCAGATATTCGAACTCGAGCCCCTGCGCCGCGGCTTTTATGCGCTCGTAGCATTCGGGCGAGTTTATAAGCGGCGGATAACCCTTGTTTATTTCCACCTCGAAGCGCGCGCCCGTATCGCGCCCGATACCCTCCGCTATGCGCAGTACGTCCTGCCGTATGCTCTCGAACACCGCGTCGTCGTACGCGCGCAGCGTGCCCGCGATGTGCGTTTCGTTTGATATCACGTTGTTCGCGCGGCCGCTTGAGAAGCTGCCGTAGCCGTACAGATGCCGCACGTTCGCGTAACGCTCGCGGACGCATATGTCGGTTTCGCGCACGAACCTGAGCCCCGCCATCAGCGCGTCGACGCCGTTTTGCGGCTCGGCGATGTGGGAGCTTTTGCCCCTAACCGTCACGTGCACCTCGCTGGCGCGCGCCATGAACTCGCCCGGACGGCTCGCGATCACGCCGGACTTAAGCGAGGGCTCCACGTGGCAGGCGTATATCTCGCTCACGCCGTATTTGTCCAGCGCGCCCGTGCCGATCATCAGCTCTGCGCCGTTTCCGCTTTCCTCGGCGGGCTGAAGGATAATAAGCACGTTTCTGCGCGTGGGCGTGCGCGATATCTCCTCCGCCAAAGCAAGCTGCATCGCCATATGCGCGTCGTGCCCGCAGGCGTGCGTCTTGCCCGCATGGCGCGAAACGAAGGGCACGCCGCTGGTCTCCTGCACGGGCAGCGCGTCCATGTCCGAGCGGAAGGCGACGGTCGAGCACGCGCCCATATCGAAATACGCCAGCACGCCCGAGGGCGAAACGGCGCTCACCTCCGCGCGCGTGGTTTTGAGCGCGCGCAGCACGTATTCCTGCGTTTCGGGCAGGTCGTAGCAGGTTTCCGGTATCTCGTGCAGCGCGCGGCGATGGTTTATAAGGCGTGTAAGTCTGTCTTCCATATGCTCCGTATCCCGTTCCGGCGCAAAACTGCGCCGCCGTGAAGCCGCGCCGCGTGTGAGGGGCGCGGCGCGGTCGTCTGTATTATCTCTTCGGGCAGCCCAGCAGCTCCAGATGCTTGCCTATATGCTTTTCGAGCGCCGCGGCGTACTCCTGCGCGTGCGCGCGCCAGAACGCGTACAGGCGCGTGCGGAAGCGGTCGCTGCCATCCGCGTTTTTCGCGTTAAGTATAAGCCCGTAGGTTATATGTATAAGCTGGCGGGCGTTGTCGTCCTCGAACAGCGCGGGAAGCTGCGCGTCCGCAAGCGTTTTTACGTCCGGTATCGCGCTTATGTCGGTGGTCACGTGATAGTACTTGCGCGCCTCGTCAAACGACTCCAGCGCGAACAGGTGTATCTCGCGGTACAGCGCGGGCTCGTGCTCCGCCACTATGCGCATCGCCTCCAGCCAGTTGGTGCCGGCGGTCTTGACGTGGTAGGTCTGGCGGGTCTGCGCGCCCACCGAGGGGAACACCGAAAACTTGTCGGAGCCCGAATGCACGCTCACCTTGTGGCCGAAGTGACGGGCGATGGCGGCGTGCACCGCCATCTCCTCGTCGAATTTCGCGGGATCGCCGATATAGTCTATGCCTTTCTGGAATTCGCCTATGAAGCGCGGGGCGATCGTGCGCACCTCTACGCCGCGGCGCTTGAGCTCCGCCGCCACGAAGTAATGCTCCGAGGGCTTGGTGGGCGTATCGGTCTCGTCTATCGAAATTTCCACGTCGCAGTCGTGTTCGCCGCTTTTTATATACTTGTCGTACAGCGCGCACGCGAAATCCAGCGCCTCGCCGTATACGCCGCGTACGCGCGCGAGCTCGCCTGTTTCGAAGGCTATCTTATGGCCCTCTACGTCGAAGGTCTTGCCCTCGTACAGCGCGTCGATATCCTGCGAATATTTGCCGGAGGCGTCCGCGTGGATGTGCTCGGACAGATCGAGCGTAAGCATCGTAAAGCCCAGCGAGAGCGCGTATTCGATGTCCTCTTCCTTTTTGAGGTGGTCTCCGTCCGCGCCGAAGCCGCGGGTGAAATTTTCGCGGAATACCGCGAAGGTGGAGGAGTCCAGCACGTCCTCGTAGGTGCGGTTCGTAAGGTTCAGTTCCCTTATGGACTGCTGCGCGAGCACCGGCAGAGCGTCGTATTTCTCAAACACCCGTATATGGCCTGGACCCGCTATGCCGAGCCGGTCGCCCACGCCCACGCTGCGCCTGTTTCCCAGCACTCTGACCGGCGCGGTGAACGGGAACAGCCTGCGCAGCGTGTTCGCCGTTTCGTGGTCAAGCTCGTTTATCCTGCGGGGAAAGTACGCCTTGCCCTCGCACACCAGCACGTCCCGGTCGCCCGCGTCCGCGATATAGATCAGCGCGCCCTCCAGCGCGTGCTCGGAAAGGGGATATTTTTTAAGCTCCATCTTCACTTGCTCCTTTGCAGTATTTGTTTATGCGCTTATAATACCATTTTTACGCCAAAAAAGCAACCCGCGATCGCAGCGCTGCCCGTAACGCGAGATGAATTTTCGGCTCATCCGGCTTAAAAAGAGCTGTATATTTATCGATTTACTTATGGCTTATTGACAAATAATTATATTTGCGGTAAAATATACGCGTAATTAAATCGGGCTTGCCCGATAATTCAGAAAGGAAGTCTTTTTATGAAAAAGTTCCTGGCCATTTTGCTGGCGGCGATAATGTCGCTGGCCGCCCTGTCCGTAGGCAGCGCCTCCGGCATCGCGGGCACCTATGACGCTACTGTGTGGGTAGCGGAGAACATCGTTGATCTGACCAAAGCGCAGATCGAGCAGTTCAACGCCACCAACCCCTACGGCATCGTGATCAACGCGAGCGTCGCGCCCGTGAGCGAAGCGGACGCCGCCACGCTGATGATCACCGACGTCGAAGCCGGCGGCGACCTGTTCTGCTTCGCGCAGGATCAGTTCGCGCGTCTCGTGCAGGCCGGCGCGCTGAGCGAGCTTAACGACCTCGTGAGCGCTGCGGTCGAAGCCGAGAACGCCAAGGGCGTCGTCGCGGCTGCAAAGAGCGGCGATACGCTGTACGCCTTCCCGCTCACCGCGGACAACGGCTACTATATGTACTACGACAAGAGCGTCATCCCCGAAGAGGACGTCGACTCTCTGGAAGCGCTGATCGCGGACTGCGAAGCGGCGCAGAAGTATTTCGCCTTTGAAATGAATACCTCCGCATGGTATCTTGCGTCCTTCTTCTTCGCCACCGGCTGCGTATCCGAATGGTTTACCGACGACGACGGCGAATTCATCGAGGTGCACGACACCTTCAACTCCCCCGCCGGCCTTATCGCGGTGAAGGGCATGAAGAAGCTGGTCGACAGCGACTTCCATCTTTCCTCCTCCTCCGGCTCCGCCTTCGCCTCCAACGCGGCCGTAGTCGTGACCGGTATCTGGGAATACGAGAACGTTCAGAGCCTGCTGGGCGACAACATGGGCGTCGCCGATCTGCCCTCCTTCGAGGTGGACGGCGTAAGCTATCACCTGGGCTCCTTCAACGGCTGCAAGCTGATGGGCGTAAAGCCCCAGGTCGATCCCCTCAAGGCGATCGCGCTGCAGTTCCTCGCGCAGTACCTGACCGGCTACGAGTGCCAGATGGGCCGCTTTAACGCAGTTTCCTGGGGTCCCTCCAACATCGAAGCGCAGAGCTCTGAGGACGTTCAGAAGAACCCGGGTCTCGCCGCGCTGCTCGCTCAGTCTGCTTACTCCATTCCTCAGGGCAACATCCACGGCTCCTGGTGGGATATCGCCAAGGTCATCGGCGACGACGTGAAGGCCGCCACGGACGAGGCGGGTCTGCAGGCCGCTCTGGACAACTACCAGAACAAGATCGCCGCGCTGTTCACCCTTTCCGACGAAGTGAAGCACGGCTGGACCGTGATCGGCATGTACAACGAGGCTGAAGGCTTCTTCTTCACCGATTACTCCGAAGGCAAGTCCACCTGGACCGACGACCTCAAGCTCGTCAAGGTCAACACCTCCGACTGGAAGACCGAACAGGCCTACGACCTCGCCGAGGGCGTGGAATTCAAGGTACGTCAGGGTCTGTCCTGGGACAACGCGTTCCCGGCGGACAACTACAAGGTAGAGACCGCGGGTACCTACTACATCGTGTTCAACGAGTCTACCGGCGAGATCACTCTCGAAGCTGCCGAATAACGCTTTTGCACCGACTGATAAATCAATCGGCGCGGTCGGGGCCGGCTAAGCCGGCTCCGGCTGTGTTTTAAGGAGAAGTGTAAATGAAACAGGTAAGCGAAAATTCATCCGGAGCCCGCGGGCCGCTGGGTGTGCTCAGGCTGGGTTTCAGGTACTTTTTCGGCGCGATCGGCACAGTGATAACGCTTGTGCTCGCACTGCCCGCGACGCTGATAATGTCGCTGGTGAGCTGGCCCTCCGCGCAGACCTTCCCGGTCACGTTCAGGCAGGCTATCCGTCTGTTTCCGAGGGCCGCGCGGCAGGACTTCGACGATCCGCTGCATTATCTTAAGCTTTCGCGCACCGAAAAGCTTTTATACAGGACGATCAGCCGTTTCTGCAATATAACCGACGCAATCGGCCACCTTTTCGCCGGTATAGGCAAGGGCATAGTCAAGGCCTGCAAGGCAGTGGCGCACGAGCTCGCGGACATCGTGCTCACGTTCAAAAACGGCAGCATGCACACGCGCCTGTCCTATATACTGATGGGCTGGGGCTCGTTCAAAAACGGACAGATACTGCGCGGCGTGATGTTTGCGCTGTTTGAGGTCGTGTTCATACTGTACATGATATTCTTCGGCGGCAAGCAGCTGTCGCTCTTGCCCTCGCTGGGCAAGCAGGGCCCCATCGACCAGATCACCAAGGTCGAGGTGCTGCCCGGCATGTTCGTAAACCAGACCACTAAGATCCCGCAGGACAACTCGTTCCGCATACTGCTTTACGGCGTGCTGACGATATTCTTTATAATCGCGTTCATATACACGTGGCGCGTGAATATCCGCCAGAACAAGATCAGCGAGCAGATACTCGCCTCCGGTAAAAAGCTCAAAAGCGGCAAGGACGATCTGCGCTCGCTGGTGGACGACAACTTCCACAGGACGCTGCTGGCGCTGCCCATGACCGGCATAATCGTGTTCACGGTAATGCCTATCGTGTTCATGGTGCTGGTCGCCTTCACCAACTACGACGGCGCGCACAACGGCTACACCAACAACCTCTTCCACTGGGTAGGGCTCGACAACTTCAATACCCTGCTGTCCTGGCAGTCCGGAAGCGGCGGCAGCGTGCAGTCCTACGCGGCGACGTTCGGCGAGGTGCTGCTGTGGACGCTCATATGGGCGTTTTTCGCCACGTTTACCAACTACTTCCTGGGAATGTTTACCGCGATGGCGATAAACAAAAAGGGCATACGCTTCAAGAAGGGCTGGCGCACGATACTCGTGCTCACCATCGCCATTCCGCAGTACATATCCCTGTTGTACGTATCGCATATGTTCGCCAAAAACGGCATAGTGAACGGCTTCCTGATGGATCTGGGCATTATCTCAAAGGCGCTGCCCTTCTGGGAGGACCCCACGTGGGCGCGCATAATGGTCATAGTCATAAACATCTGGATAGGCATACCCTACGTCGTGCTGATAGTTACGGGCATACTGATGAACATACCGCAGGATCTGTACGAATCCGCGCGCATAGACGGCGCGAGCGGCTGGCAGCAGTACAGCAAGATAACCCTGCCCTACATGCTGTTCGTGACCGGCCCGTACCTGCTTACGAGCTTTACGGGCAATATGAACAACTTTAACGTAATCTACCTGCTGACAGGCGGCGCGCCCACCAACGCGGCTGCCTCGGGCGCGGCGGGCACTGTGGGACATACGGACCTGCTTATCACGTGGCTGTTTAAGATAACCACGGGCGCGGAGTCGCAGTACTACATGGCCTCCGTCATAGGCATCATGGTGTTCGTGGTGGTCGCGGTCATCACGCTGATCGTGTACAGCAGGCTGCCGTCTATCAAGAATGAGGAGGACTTCCAATGATGAACGAAGATATCCGCGTCTCCTCAAAGCAGAGCCTGGGGCTGGCGGCCTCGCGCCGGCGCAGCAACATAATCGTCTACGCCATACTGATAATCATATCGGTGATCTGGCTGGTGCCGTTCGTGTGCATAGTGCTGCAGTCCTTCAGGATGGAATCAACCACCGAGGTGGGCTACGTAATACCCAAGCAGTGGGGCACCGGCAACTACAAAAGCCTTCTGGACACCAATTTCCCGCGCTGGTATCTGAACACGCTGATCTGCGCGCTGTTCACGGCGGCGCTGCAGACGATCATCGTGCTGTGCATGAGCTACACTCTCTCGCGCTTCCGCTTCAAGATGCGCAAGGGAATAATGAAGTTCATGATGATACTCGGCCTGTTTCCGGGCATGCTCACGATGATCATACTTTACCGCGTGCTCAGCGACCTCGGTCTTACTCAGAAAAACGCGGTGCCCGGTCTCATACTCGTATACATCGCCTCCTCCGGCATGGGCTACTACGTCAGCAAGGGCTTCTTCGACACCATTTCCAAATCGCTTGACGAAGCCGCGCGCGTGGACGGCGCCACGAGGCTGCAGATACTGCTGAAGATAATCCTGCCGCTTGCAAAGCCAATAGTCATATACACCATACTCGTCGGATTCATGGCGCCGTGGGGCGATTACGTATTCGCGAGGTATATTTCCTTCGGCGAGCCGACCGGCAATAACGCAGCCGTCGGTATGTACGACTGGCTCAGTAAGGATCAGATATCCAAGAACTACACCAAGTTCTGCGCGGGCGGCGTGCTGGTCGCGCTGCCGGTAACGATTCTGTTCATGTGCCTGCAGAGATATTACGTGGAGGGCGTCACGGGCGGCGCCGTAAAGGGATAAGCCCTGCGGAAAGGAGTTAAAGCTATGGCAAGCGTCAAACTTACCGGCGTAAAGAAGATATACGACAACAACGTCGTGGCGGTGCACGATTTCGATCTGGAGATAAAGGACAAGGAATTCGTGGTGTTCGTAGGCCCCTCCGGCTGCGGCAAATCCACGACCCTGCGCATGATCGCAGGCCTCGAGGATATAAGCGAGGGCACGCTGGAAATAGGCGGCAGGGTGGTAAACGACCTGCAGCCCAAGGACCGCGATATCGCGATGGTGTTCCAGAACTACGCATTGTATCCGCACATGACGGTGTACGACAACATCGCCTTCTCACTGCGGCTCAAAAAGCTGCCGGAGGAGGAGGTATACGCGCGCGTCACGAACGCCGCGGAAATACTGGGCATAACGGATTACCTTATGCGCAAGCCCCGCGCGCTCTCCGGCGGACAGAGGCAGAGAGTCGCCATCGGCCGCGCGATAGTAAGAAACGCGCACGTGTTCCTGATGGACGAGCCGCTTTCGAACCTCGACGCCAAGCTCAGAAATCAGATGCGCGCGGAGATCATACTGCTCAGAAAGCGTCTGGACACCACGTTCATTTACGTCACCCACGACCAGACCGAGGCGATGACGCTGGGCGACCGCATCGTTATAATGAAGGACGGCTACATCCAGCAGGTAGGCACGCCGAGCGAGGTGTTCGACACTCCCGCGAACCTGTTCGTCGCGGGCTTCATCGGCTCGCCCCAGATGAACATATTCTCCGCGAAGCTTGAAAAAGACGCCGCCGGAGCGTACAGGGTGAACCTCGACGGTCACATATTCGAGCTGGACGGCGCGAAGTGCGCGCTTCTGAGAGCAAAGGACGTGCAGTCCATGGACATCAAGCTGGGCGTACGCCCCGAGCACGTGTATCTGGGCAGCGCGGAGGACGAAAGCCTCATTCCCGCGCGCATCACCGTAAACGAGATGATGGGCAGCGAGGTGCACCTGCACGTACAGGCGGCGGGTATCGAAAACGTGATACTGCGCCTGCCCACGCTGGAGATGCCTGAGGAAACCCTCGAAAAGCTCAGCGCCGGCAACGACATAAGCTTCGGCTTCAAGAGCAAGGCGATGCACCTGTTCGACCCGGAGAGCGGAGAGAGCTTATTAAAATAAAAAGATTTCCATCGTCAAAACAGGGGCTGTTGCATGAATACAAAAGCCCCGGGGAGGCTTGGAGGGGTCGCAAACCCCTCCAATTTTAATCCGCAGCGGCGGCAAGGCGCTTTGTCTCAAATTCTATTTGAGCCAAAGCGTCCCGCATAGCGGGATCAACTTGCCGGCAGGCAAGTTGACCTCGTACGGCGCGAGGACGCGATTTTTGCGAAGTCGAGCGAAGCGCAGCGAAGACGACCGGAGCAAATAATCGCTTCATTGCGGTTTGAGGTTGATTTGCCATTGGCAAATCAATCCCGCCTTCGGCGGGACGCATCGGCTCAAATCTGCGATTTGAGGCGGTGCGCCTTGCGCCCGGAAAATCCCGCAGGATTTTCAGCAAAAACTGTTATCCTGTTGGACTTCCTTCTGTCGCCTGGCGTTTTATCCAAGAACCTTATTCAACTGCAGAAAACCAAACCGATCAAAATGAAGCGAAGCTTCATTTCGATCGAAGCGCAGCGCAAGCAGCGCGTTTTATAGTTTACCAGTTCCCCAATTCTTGGTGTGTATCTTTGCAAAGCTCAGCGCGAAGCGCACGGACAGCGCGCTTATATTGGCCCAGTAGATACCCTTCACGCCCTTGCCCAGCACTATGCATAAAAGGTACGTGAGCGGCAGGCGGATAAGCCATACGCACAATACCGTTTCCGCCATGGTAAACAGCATGCTGCCGCCCGCCCGCGCGCTGGGCTCGCACACGTTTACACCCACCGCTGCGAAGCAGTACGGAAACATTATCCACATAAACTCCGACGCGCCGCGCAGTATATCCGCGTCCTTCGTGAAAAAGCCCGCGCATACGTCGGGTATGACAAGGGTCGGCACGCACAGCGCGAAGGCGACGAGCTCGCTTGCGAGCAGTATCCTGTGCATACGTTTCCGCGCGCGTTTTATATCACCCGCGCCCACGCTCTGCCCGACCAGCGTCATGCTTATCGCGCTGCCCATGCCCTGCGTTACGCCCGTGAATATCAAAACCGCGTTCAGCACGTTCACTATGCCCGCTTCGAGCTTGCCCAGACTGACCAGCAGCGAATTGACCACCACGTAGCACAGCTGCACCGCGAAGGAATCGAGGCAGGCGGGCAGCCCCACCGACAGGATATGCCGGATTTCCGCCCTGTCGGGCGTGAGCGCGCGTCTCAGGCTTACGCGAAAGCTTCTGTGCTGTCTGAGCACCGCCCACAGCAGGTACGCCCCGCCCGCGCAGCGGCACAAAAGCGTGGCGAGCCCGGGCGCGAGCACGCCCATTTCCGGCTTTTTCGAGGTGAATGCGCTAAGCAGCGCCAGCTGCACTACATTGGTTATCACTGTGCCCACAAGCGCGTTTTTGGAATCGCCCGAGGCGCGCAGCACGCCCGCGCAGGCGTTTGAGATCACCAGCGCGGGCAAAGACAGCAGCAGCGTGCGGAAATACACCGTGCCCTCGCGCAGAAACGTCCCCTCCGCGCCAGGCATAAGCAGCTTCATCGCAGGCGTGCTCGACGCAAGCAGCGTAAGCAGCGCGATCACGGAGAGCACGGGCGCCAAAAACAGCGTCTGCTCCACCGTGCGGGACGCGCCCGCCGCGTCGCCCTCGCCCGTGCGGCGCGCCGTGATTATCGCAGAGCCCGTGCTAAGCATCGCAAACAGCGTAGCTACGAGGTTAAGCGCCTGATTGCCCACGCCCACCGCCGCGAGCGCGGACGCGCTTATCGCGCCGGTAACTGACGAATACACGAGGCTGACCGCCGCGGTAAACAGGTTTTCCGCGATCACGGGCAGTATAAAGCGCGTGCTTTCGCCCGGTATAAAGCGTTTCATGCGTTTTTGCTTGCGCGCTCAGGCAGCGGAAGCTGCGTGAGCACGACCGCGGCGAACATGAGCGCGCAGCCCGCAAGCTCGACAGACGTCATGCTCTGACCCAAAAACACGTAGCCGCTCAGGGCGCTGAACACGCTTTCAAGGCTCATTATAAGCGAGGCTATCTGCGGACGGGTATGCTTCTGCCCTACCATCTGAAGGGTGTACGCGACGCCGCTGGACATTACGCCGGAGTACAGCAGCGGCCATTTCGCGCTGTACACCGCCCCGAGCGTGGGCTGCTCGAATATGAACGCGCAGATCATGGACAGCGCGCCGCATACCGCGAACTGATACATCGACAGGCGTATGCAGTCCACCTTCGGCGCGTAGGCGTCCACCGCGATTATCTGAAACGCGTACATAACGGAGCACAGCAGCGCGAACGCGTCGCCCAGAGATACCTTGCCCATGCCGCCCTTCACAGTAAGCAGATACGCGCCCGAGGTTGCTGTCAGCACGCATATCCACACGCGCAGGCTCGTTTTTCTGCCGAAAAACAGCCCCAGCACCGGCACCAGCACTATATACAGCGCGGTCAGGAACGCGACCTTGCCTATCAGCGCCTTTTCACCGCCCGCGCCGGGCAGCGCGATAGCGTACTGCTGCGCGTTCATCGCCACGAACAGCAGCGCGCCGCACAACGCGCCGCCGCGCAGAAGCAGCCGGCGCTCGGCCCTGTCCGGCGCTTTGCGCCTGCGCCCCATGAGCATAACGGCGATAAACAGCGTGAGCGCGCCGATCAGATTGCGCACGCCGCTGTACGTAAACACCTGCACCCTGTCCGAGCCCAGCGACTGCGCCACGAACGAGGTGCCCCAAATGACAGCCGTTACGAGCAGTATGAGTTCGCCCTTGAACCGTTTCAAGCCGCTACGTCTCCTGAAGTGTAGAATAGGTTATAATAATACCACGCCGCACGTTAAAATGCAGCGCATATTGTTTTATAATACAAAAAAGGGGCTTTAGCAGGTACTAAAGCCCGGAGGGAGGCTTGGAGGGGCGCAGCCATGCCTTCTCGCCTGCGGGCTCGGTCACGGTTCGGCTCTGACAGTCCACTTGCCTGTCATTCACTACCAAACCGCGCTTCGCGCCCCTCAAAGGGAAGCCTTTGATTGCGCAACCCCCTGGGCTTAAGCGAAGCGCACAAGCCCAAGGGGTGGCTTGGAGGGGCTTGCCCCTCCAAATTCATTCCGCAGCGGCGGCAAGGCGCTTTGTCTCAAATTCTATTTGAGCCAAAGCGTCCCGCATAGCGGGATCAACTTGCCAGCAGGCAAGTTGACCTCGTACGGTGCGAGGACGCGAT